>JBBSBM010000026.1:0-75975 GCA_038251275.1 Aggregatilineales bacterium | reverse complement strand
GTGGGCGCTGAAGGATTCGAACCTTCAACCAATCAGTTATGAGCCGACTGCTCTGCCGTTGAGCTAAGCGCCCTAGAGAGCGGGTAACCAGATTCGAACTGGTGACAAGACCTTGGAAGGGTCGTATGTTACCACTACACCATACCCGCATATAGTAGGATTATAACATAAAATGTGAGTTGTTAAGGTCGGGGCGGCGGGATTCGAACCCACGGCCTCTACTTCCCAAAAGTAGCGCGCTACCAGACTGCGCCACGCCCCGAATGAGAATATATTACCACTGACTTTTTATGATGTCCATCCACGCTTGCAGTCTTGCGCGAAAATAGGTATCACAAATCCGTACAGTCAATAATCCGTGTACAGAACGAAACTGCCTACCTGCCAACTCTCCACTATTTGACTTGCGAATAAGTTTGATTGATGAAGGGGCTATATCCAAGTATTTAGCCCAAAAAACTCTCAATTCATCAGTATTATGATCTGCGTGATACTGCAAACTATATTCGGACTGTTTTGGGGACAACTTACACATCCACCGATAGGCAAGCCGAACGACTGCTGGATCAGAGTTAACTAGGGAAACAACATTCCGATCTCGCTTATATCCTTCAGCCATGTACAGCACAACAAAGTCACGAAAGGTTGAATCTTTCAGCAGTTCGGGTGCTTGGGCGACACCTTCTTTATAAGCCGCTTCGCGTAAAAGTGCATATTTCTGTTTAACTTGGGCAGCGCGAGCCAGTTGAGCGTCACTTTGCTTTTCGGTGCGCGGAATGGGAAGGTCTTTAATCCAATAGTAGATGGTTGTTTTGGGCAAAGCTAATCGCTCCACAATATCTTCCAGCGTCATATTGTGTTGGGTACGCAGTTCGATTGCTTTGTCGCGCAAATGATCGTAGCGTCTTGCCATATGGTATTCCTGAGCTTATTTCTTTTTTTTCTTTATATTTTCTTTGGGAGTGGTTCCATCGCCAAAAAGGTTAAGCCATTCATCCACCTCTTCCGATGAGAGATTCACCTCTATTTCTTCACCAGCATCCTCAACTTTAGGTGGTGGGGCTTCCAGCAACAGCGCAAATTCCTCTGAATGCATAGTTTCCATGCCGCGCCGACGAGCTCGCGACATGACATCATTATCAGAGGTGACAATTATCCAGCCTTTTATGTCCTGTATCTTGTAGATCCGTTCGACCATCACCCGATCAGCACTGGAACGACCAGAGGCAAACACAACCTGTACATTGCGGGTAGACATACGTGAACTTCCCCCCGGCAGGCCATGATCGAAGACCACCAAGCAGGTTTTGCCTGTTCGGGCAGTAAAGCCATTCAGCTTTTGTACGAGTAGTGCTTCGTCGTTTGGGTCATCGAGTGATATATCCGGCAGCTTACCAATAAGGTTATGTCCGTCAATCATATAGGTCATGTTAATATCTCCACAACTCGATACCCTGATTCAATTAAGAGAGTATTGTAACGCCCTAGCAGTAGAACAACGTTAGCATCTTTACCTTGCTTTTACCCAACGCTTTCTAACCGCATTCTAACCCCTCGATTGCCCCCAGTAGCCCACTGTGTTAATATCCTGTAACGGGGACAAAAATAAAAGATACTTATACCTTCGAAAGATTTCATTCCAGCACAAAGTTAGGATTGGAATTGGGGGCGAGGGTTCAAAAACGAGGCTCACCATGCGGCGACGTTCGCTTATTACCTTTATAGTGCTCAATGTTCTGATCACGGCGGCAGTGATCTACGCGGTAAACAGACTATTGTCTTCGAATGCGCCGCCACCTACTACCAGTCAACTGGTGATTACCGTACCCATTCTAGTGACGGCGACGACTGACCCAAATGCCGGGCCAACCATCAAGATTGTGACAGCCACACCGCAACCGGGAACTGTGATATTACCTACGGGTATATTGGTCACGTCAGATGGCTCCTCGGCTCAAGCAGTTGGAACCATTGACGCTAACGCTGTGGCGATCAATCCGGTGGATGCTCAGGCACAGAATGTAGTGACAACCGCTCTGCCTGATAAGTGCATCCTGCATACCCTTGCTGAAGGGGACACTCCGTTTGGCGTAGCAGAACAATACGGTGCTGATCCTTTCAAACTGATGGAAGTCAACGGATTGAATGATGAAACAGCATCCTTACTTCAAATTGGCGACACGCTCATCGTTCCATTAGATGGCTGTCCGCTGACAGGGCCAGTAACAACACCTGTACCTACACTTGAAGAAATATCGGCAGATGCCACCACAGAAGGGACTGCTGAAGCAACAGCAGAAGCGACCGAAGGATCAACCGCTACGCCAACGTTACGCCCGACCTTGACACTGCCACCAACTGCGACTAATGCTAAGGTTGAAATCGCGGAAGTGATTGGTGCGGGACAAATTACAGCCGAAGGGATCACCATCCGAAACAACGGCAACAATGTCAACCTCAAAGGTTGGACGATTGAAACCTCAAGTGGCAATGTTTATACCTTTGCTGAACGTATCCTCTTCTCGAACGGTCTGGTCACGGTTTACAGTCGTGTCGGGCAGGATACAGCAATTGCGCTGTTCTGGAACCGCACAGCCCCCGGCTTCCAACCCGGTGATGTGGTGACACTCAAGGATAATACTGGTAAGGTACAAGGGAGTTATCGGCTACCCGCGCCGGTCACGCTCCCTTAATAGACCGTAAACACGACGCTAGAGGCTGATATACTAGGGCGACTGAACAGGTCGCCCTTTGCATTTAGAAAACACGGTGAGGAGGTTATATGGTCGCTCCCAAAAATGTAGATGCCAAAGGTATTTTGAATCCTCATATCGCCGAAAAGAAATTTCAGCTTACGCGGCATATGCCATCCAAGGATTTGGCTTTTTTCGTCGAGTGGTACTGGATTATCCATTGGGATTTGCGCGAGCAAGAACCTCATATACAGGATGTCCTGCCTTATCCTTCGGTGAACCTCGCAATCGAAAAAAGTCAGTCAGGAATTTTTGGGGTGGTGACCGGCAAGTTTTCACGCGAACTTGTGGGCAAAGGACGAGTCGTAGCAGCGAAGTTCCGTCCCGGCGCTTTTTATCCCTTTGCACAATTACCCGTATCGCAATTCACCAACAAAACCACTCCATTATTTGATGTGTTCGGCAGCGATGGTGACCAGTTGGAGCAATCTATTCTTGCCGTTGAAACTGACGAAGAAGCACTGGCACAAATAGAAAACTTCTTGCGCGAACGGCTGCCGGAACATGATCCCAATGTGGCTGCGGTGAACGAGATTATCGACATGATAATCGCTGACCGGAATATTACGCGAGTAGATGAACTCGTAAGCCGACTAGACCTAAACAAACGCAGCCTACAGCGACTTTTCCACCAATATGTCGGGGTGAGTCCCAAGTGGGTCGTTCAGCGCTACAGACTGCAAGATGCTGCCGACCAATTGGTTAAAGATCAGGTGACTGATTGTACAGATATGGCCTTGAGACTCGGTTATTTTGACCTCGCGCACTTTATCAAAGACTTCAAAACTATTGTCGGCCTATCACCTGCAGAATATGCGCGGTATGCCAGTTCAAATACGTGACACTCAGCCGTATTGTGCTTTGTGAGCCTTTTTCATCTTCATATATTTGGGATCGGTTTTGGCCTGCTGGTATCTGGCATAAAAAATGCGGGCAGACTCGGCTTTGATGGGGTCTTCGTCACACGGTAAGACTTCACCATTATCATCATATTTGTGACCGGATTTATGATTGGCATAGCGGCGGGAACGGGTATAGCCCATTTGTAAAAATTTACGTGCCATATCCATGCCTACAAAATCATGCTGCGATTTGTAGTTTAGAAATAATTGATAGATTTTATCAGCGGACTCGCGGGCAATATCCGGTGTTTTGAAGCGCCAATGAGGGAGTATTTCGGACTTATAAGGCTCGACCATCAACACACCTTGTTCGCCTTTACCAACCTGCTAGCGCTCAGGTTGGGCGCGAAAATCAATTTTGGTAAAGTCTTGATCATAGTTAAAAGGCTTCATCTCACCTCTGTAGTTGATGTTAAGACTTCAGGATACTTTTATGAATCAATGCCCCGGTTCATACATATTTAGGCATCGGCTGAGGCACGCCTCAGCTACGAAAAGACAATATTTTAGGTTTACAGATTACCAAACTCATTATGAGATTGATCAATTAAGCAGTGGATTGGCGGGTCTTTAGGGACAAATTAATGCTTGACTTTTTGTAAGCGACTTTTTAGACTTTGACAATCGCAGCGGTGGAAACTCCTGCGATAACGTCAGCAAGATCAAAGGGTGAACAATGAACAGAGCGACTCGCTAACACACTACATATGACGGGTAATTCCTATCTTTGTGGTCGGCGATTCGCACGACATGTTCACATCTTTAGCAAATACGATGCTGTGTTGACATTGTGAATCGCTACCTGCAAGCCGTCGAGGAATGTCCCCGGCAGTTTTTGATTCCCTAGCTTTTAATTTAACACAGTGGTTTAGGTAAACCGGAAAGCGATACACCTTGAAAGTAACCCGATTTAACGAGATCGAAGCTGATTTTATCCAGCGTGTGCATACCATGATCTGGTGCAACGTCGCCACGATTGATGAGCGTGAACGTCCACGTTCGCGGATTTTGCATCCGATGTGGGAAGGTTCGACAGGATGGATTTGTACGCATCGCGATTCGTTTAAGTCCAAGCATCTGGCGGATAATCCGTATGTTTCACTGGCTTACATTACCAACGTGATGCAGCCCGTTTATGCCGATTGTAAGACCGAGTGGGTCAATGATCTTGACGAAAAGCAGCGGGTTTGGAATCTTTTTAAGAACACACCAGAGCCATTGGGCTTTGATCCCGCCCATGATTTCATTGAGCCGGAACATGAGAACTTTGGTTTGTTGAAGCTCACTCCGTGGCGGATTGATCTGGTCACGTTTCCTGCACCTTCATTCAAAGAGGGGACGCGGGTGTGGTTGAATCCCGAACAGAAATAGGCAGGGTTTGAAGTTCATGGGAAGGTTCTAAGAGCCTTCCCTAGTTTGGATTTAGGCAAATATTGCAAAAGTTGCAAATATTAAAGAAATTAGAAGTGTTACGAAAGATTTTAATGGCGGGTATGAGGGAGCAGACCGCCGAAACGGCGAAATATGCGGCAAATGCAGCAAATGCGGCACAATTGGTCTTTACTCGATAGTTATTAGTCAAAAACAAGAACGGTTCGACTTAGGCACTGCAAAATGCAGTTGGCGGAGTTGTCGGTCTTGTCGCCATAAAAAAACCTCGATTTAGCCGAGAAATGTCGATTGTGGCGGCGTTGGCAGCAGTGTCGTCAGCGACATTTCGATGATTTTATGGCGGCAAATGTAGCAAATGTTAGAAATATTGCAGTTGTTAGAAGACGATTGTTGTAACACTTACGCGAGATCACAAGTTGTTAAGATGCGTGGGAAGACAGGGCTTGCCAGCGGTGAGCCCCTACAAGCCCATTTATATTATATTTGATGTACGAACGGAATGGGTTACATTTTGGAAGAACATTTTGTAACAATTGCGGGAGGTTGGTACTAACCATTTTGAGAGAGGAAGTATACTGCAAAGGTTATGGAACGGTTGGCAAGTGGTTGGTGATGGTTTGTGGATTTAAACCTAACTACGAATATATTCCTTATTATATTATATCGGATACGGCATGCCGTGTCCCTACCAGCAATTAGCGTTGTTAGAAGGGGTGAGAAACGAGAGCGTTGATGACTAGATAGAGCGTGCCAGCGATGAGGGCGGTAACAGGAATGGTCAGCACCCATGTCCACAAGACTTTTTGTACGAAGCCCCAACGCACCATTGAAATGCGTTCGGCTGCACCTGCCCCAATAATCGACATACTGGTGACATGGGTGGTGCTAACATCGCCGCCGAGCAGCGAACTGCCAATGATAATCAAAGTGGAAGAGACTTCGGCACTAAAGCCATGCAATGGGCGTACTTGAAAGAACTGAGCGCCCATTGATTTCATGAGGCGCATGCCACCGACGAGATTGCCTACAGCCAAACAGATGGCACTACCGAAGATGACCCACTGCGGCACTTCAAACTTAGTGATTAATCCGGCAACAACGAGACCGAGTGTGGTGATGCCCATGGCATTTTGCGCGTTGTTACTGCCAACAGCAAAACCGAGAAAGATGGCTGTTATTAACTGTCCTTTATTGAAGGCGTGGTTCACTTTAGGCGTTGATGCCCGCGCTAACCAGTAACAGAGCCGCGCAACGAAAAATCCGCCTAGGATCCCCAAAGGTGCGGTCAATGTGAGACTGAGAATCATCTTGAGTAAGCCGCCGCCATGAATGGCTGACGGGCCTAAGCCTGCTAGAACTGCACCGACTAAGCCGCCAATGAGGGCGTGAGTCGAACTCGACGGAATTTTCACGTACCACGCAAAGACCATCCAAAAAACGGTGGAAGTTAAGGCAGCGCATAACATGAGTGTGGTGATGCCTGCGGAATCGACTACTTCTTTGCCAACGGCGGCGGCAACGGCCACGCCGAATAACAGTGGGCCAATGAGTTGTGCAAAGGTCGAGAGGATAATGGCGCGGTAGGGAGTCATGGCACGGGATGCAATCATGGTCGCTACAATGCTGGGTGCGCCGAATACACCCGTTAAAATATCCTGTGCAGCGATGAGCAGCAGCAGTGGCAAAATCGCGATCCATTGATTCACATCTCAACTCCTCGTACGGCAATCTTCAGCGATGGCGTGATCAGTCGCACAAACAGAGTGTATGTTAAATAAATGTTAAAATCAATAAGGATAGATTAAGTAAGTGTTAAACACTTCTTAAAGCGCCTATATTGTAAACAATCGGATTACATAAGGGATTTTCCTTCAATTTACTTAACAAAAATGCCCTATTCAATGAGAGAAGGGCATTTTTGCTGAGAACTGGTGTCAGTTATTGCGGTTCACATGGTCGAGGAGTGTATTCAAATGTACCAACGACCTCAAAAAGTTGTTTCTGAAATTGTGCCGCTTCGCCTTTTTTAGCTGTCAAAGACAGTGATTCAATATTGCCATGACCTAAATCAACAATTATTGAAAGAACTTCTATATCACCCTGATACTGCCATAGATAAATCAGTTGTTTATCATTCGCAGTTGTCATTTCCGGCTGGGTCATTGTGATACCAGCTTGTTTAAGCTGCTCCAAGCGACTAGCTGTTAATGTGCTCAAGAGTTTTTCAACATACTCTTTAGCTGTTAAATCGTCGCCCTTAAATTTACAGGAGTCAAAGGGTCGTAATGGATCAAGGGCAGAGCGAGTTTCGGCAACTCCATTTATTTGCACAATGAACTGCCCCGATTCGGGTTGTACATTTACCGCGTTCTGGGCTTTGTTTGACATAATGACTACACCAACTGCGGGAGTTGTCACATACCAATCTTGAGGGTAGTAAAATTTAATGGAGCCTTGCTGCCATATCCCCACCAATCCCGAATACATTTGCGGCAAGTCAGGATAGCCACTTTCAGCAACCTCCGGCGGTGTATAGCGCATACTCTTTACAATATCGAGAATTATTGCCTCGTTCTTTTGAAGTGTAGGCAATCCTCCCTTGAAAGATGCTGCATACATGGATACCCAATAATCATTGCCTAGATCAGCTATTATCATCATCTGACTGACAACAATACCCATTGCTTGCTGGGTACTATACCCATAAGCGGCAGGCAGGTGGTTGACGGTAAATTCGTAAACATCAGGAGTAGAAGGCTGCACGTTTAAGGGCTGTGGTGTTCCATCTTTTGAAGGCGTCGCAAACTCAATAGTCGCCGGTTGAGTATTAGCGGGCAACATTTGCATAAGCGCCTCTTTAGGCGTTTTAAAGGTTTCGCCACTCAAGCCGCCAATCTGAAATGATCGAGCTGGCAGCCATATTTGTAGATTTACCCCTTCAGCTACTTCAAACCGCTGATCCAGTGGGAGATTATCTACCGAGAGATGGGCATTTGGCCCATATTCAGGATTGATGATTTCTACAGTCCAATCCTGCGGCGTATCAAAACTAAAGGTTCTATCTTTGGTCGTAAATGTCGTTTTGGGATTGTCCTGTGACATGACAGGTATAACCGCCAAAAAACAGATTATAATCAACATTAAGGACTTCATCCGCATCGCTATTTCTCCACGAAATTACAACTCTATAATTTCATTGTAAATCGCGAACAGGCGCCGAGTCCGTTGTGATTTTGAGTGTGGCATCAGATAAGCTATGCAAATTCTTATCTCTATGAGAGATCGGCAGCACAACGGGTTATCAAATCCATATTCGCTCTGCTCCCATCTTCATCTTATAATACTGTGAGAGAAGTAATCCAAGTGACACTTTAAATACGTTTAAGGAATAATAGAGTCCTCTATTTTCGTGAGTGAAAGATGTGTGGGAGTATAGGTCGTGGCAGCCTCATTAGTTGGACGCAAATTAGGGATGTATCAAATCACCGAACTGCTCGGTCAGGGCGGAATGGCGACGGTATATAAAGGCTACCGCGAAGATATTGACCGCTATGTTGCCGTCAAGGTACTGCCGCCTCATCCGGGGTTGGATCACCAATTCATTGACCGGTTCAGACTCGAAGCCAAAACGATTGCCCGTCTGCAACATCCCCATATTCTTCCCCTCTATGATTATGGTGTGGAAGACGACATCATTTACCTCGTCATGGCCTTTGTTGCGGGTGGTTCACTGGCTGATATGATGGATAAAGGTAAAGTCCCTTTATCCGAAATCGACCGAATATTGCGGCAGGTAGCGGGCGCGCTGGATTATGCCCACCGTCAGGGCGTTATTCACCGTGATATCAAGCCCGATAACATCCTATTAGACAAAGAAGGTAATGTTCTACTGGCGGATTTTGGCATCGTCAAAATTGTATCGGGCGAGAGCGACAATAATACAAATCCAGCCCTAACACAAACAGGCGGTCTTGTCGGCACACCGGCTTATATGGCTCCCGAACAGGGCAGCGGTCAATCTAATATAACCGCTAGAGCTGACCTCTACTCGCTTGGCGTGGTCGTTTATGAAATGCTTACGGGTGAACCGCCTTATACTGCTGATACACCGATGCAGGTGGTGATTAAACACATTACCGAACCCGTACCCAATCCGCGTAATGTGAATCAAGATTTAACGCCCGAAATGCAAAACGTCATTCAACGGGCATTGGCAAAAAGACCGGATGACCGTTACGAAACCGTGACTGAATTTGCCGAGGATTTCGCCCGTGCTATTCGCGGCGAAGAACTGCTTACTCAAATACCCTTGAGTAGATCATCCCCTCAAATGCCGTCGCCCAACCAAACTTTAGAAATTACCAATGGGCCGACACCCACAGCCTATTTGACTCCGCCGCCAGCTTCCACGCCTCAGCCCACCATGATTGTTCAACAAGGGACTAACCCACTCGTTTTGCTGGGTGGGTTTGCGATCATTGCGGTGCTGTTGGTTGTGGTAGTGCTGGTTGTCATTAATCGTACGCCGGCAGCCCTTCCCCCAGCGACGGTTGAAGCCGCCGAAACGACACCGGATTCCCCGACGCAAGTTGCGGTTGTCGTCACACAAGCACCAATATTCGGGAGCTTAAACTTCAGCACGAAAAATTCAACTGGTGACACGGTTACCCTACAGGTGCAAAACTTAAATCTACCGGGCGCGGATGAAACTTATGTGGCATGGCTCAAAAATACCGTTACCAATAAAACACTCAAACTCGGTCAACTGACTTTGAATGCGCTGGGGAACGGCGTGCTGCCACCATACAGTGACATGGCACAACGCACACTGCCAACCCTATACAATGCGGTTATTGTGACCCGCGAGAAAAAGAGCGCCATCGGTCAACAACCTGTGGGCGAAGTTGCTTACAGTGGAAGTGTACCGACAGCGGTTATGGACGCTCTAGCAGCAATTTACGTCACGGCTCCCGATGGAATCACGACTGCTGCACTAGCAAATACAACTTATGCAGGCAACGCTGGCAGTGCTTCGGATGACAGCCCGCTTGCGGGTTTACTACGCAGTGCCATGGCTGAAGGTGGCATCGGACAACAACATGCGGGGTTAGCACAAATCGCCACTACGGTCGGTGGTATGCATATCCATAACGAGCACACCATCAACATTTTTATGGGTACTGAAGTGGATTATGATGGGGATGGTCGTGGTAATAATCCCGGCTTCAAAAAGGGTGTTCCGCTGTATCTGGATGACATCGAAATGGTGTTAAACAGCGCAGCCACCGCTACAGGTGGTAGTGACGCACTCCATGGTAACCTTGAATCGGTTCGTATCTGTGTTGCGAACGCACGTAAATGGGTCGGGCAGATTGTTGACCTCGAAAAACAGATGCTCAAATTCGATTCAGTGGAAGCTGCTGTGAAAGCCGCTGACCAATCTACAACGCTTGCTGCTGCGTTAATGAATGGTGTCGATGCGAATGGCAGTGGACAGGTTGACCCCTATGAAGACGAATGTGGGCTTAGTCAAATTGAAAGCTATGGATTATTGGCAGGCAGCATCACATTGCAGCAAGGCTCGTTAGCGTCGTAATTGGATCGCTGAGAATTCACCTATACCGTCTCAACAAAGTGAGCAGTCGCTATGCAAAAATTTGTGATCCTTTTACGTGCTCTTGTCTTAAGCAGCGCTATTCTTGTGACGCTGGCGGCTTGCGCACCTGCTACACCAGAAGCAACAGCTACCGCGTCCATTGGGACTTTCGAACCCCAGCAACGTGATTTACCCACGTTTCCCGCACCGGCATGGGTTCCAGCGGGTGAGAACATCACCTTAAAAAATGTGACCCGTATTGCCTATATTGGACGGTTGGACGCACAAGGGGCAGCCAGCACAGTTTTTGCTTATGCCGTTTCGCCCGACGGAACACGCTTAGTCGGGCTAAATAATGAACAACTTATTGGCTGGAGTTTGGTCACAGGCAAACTACTTTTCAATACGGCTCGTGCCGATGCTACACAAATCTACTACGGCGCGGATAAAACTGAAATTTATACAGTCGATGGTGTTGGACACATTCGCGTTTACGATGCTGAAAGTGGTCAAATCAAGCAAACACTTCAGGGTCAACCGGCTTTCAACGGAATTGCCATTTACAATGGTGATAACGGGAGATTAGCACTCGGTGGACAAAACGGTGAAGTGAAGGTATGGGATCTAAAAGCACGCCAATCATTGGTCACCATTGAAGCCAATAGTCAACCGATTACGGGATTAGCCTTTTCAAGTGATGGGGCACAATTGGCAACTGCCAGCAGCGACCAAACAGTCAAAGTTTGGGATTGGCAAGCCAAGAAGCTGATTATTGAAATAAAAGTTACAGCCTTTAAGATTGCATTCTCGCCTGATGGAACACAAGTGGCAGTAGCGGAAGATCGTCAGATTACGCTGTGGAACGCAAAAGATGGCAAATTAGTGACCACCTTAACTACAGGACCCCGTGCACCATCCGATACTCTACTTTATTCACCTGACGGGCAATATATTGTGAACGGCGGCAGCATCCAAACGCTGACGGTCTGGGATAGCAAAACCGGCGGCCTGGTCAATACGCTACCGGGCGCAGGGGGTGATATTAACTCCGTTGCTTTTTCGCAAGGGGGCGATCTGCTGGTCACATCCGTGCTAAGTGGTGATGTCAACCTGTGGGATGTTTCAACAATGCGTGCCAGCGCACTTGGTCGTGCCACGTTATCAGTCGGAACCAGACAGATTTTGTGCTCGGATTGGACACCAGACGGCTTCATTTTACTGCTGGTTGATGCAACCGGGCCAATACAAGTGTGGGGTATTGCTGCTCCGTCCACACCAGAACCCAGTGCTACACCTGATAGCTGATGGGTTTGTGCGAAAGGCAAAGCAGGGTATTACAACAATATGCAAAATCACTAAAACAAAAAGATGCCATAAAAGGCATCTTTTTTATCAAGAATTTAACGCGGAGTTTGAGTTAAATGAATTACCGCTATGCAAAGCGCGATTGCTTTGACTCAATTGCTTCTCTGACCGTTTGAATAAGGGTATCTGGTAAAAACGGCTTCGTCAGATAGCGAAATACCCGCGATTGCAGCTTGCCAATGAGTTTATTGGCGGGGTCATCAAATGCCGTCAACATGATGACGGGGAAACTGGTATCCCCGTGTTTCTGTTTAATGAATTCCAGTACGGACCAACCGCTCATATCCGGCATCCCAATGTCGAGAATCATCACATCTGGTGTATACATTTCCAGATAATCGAGCGCCGAACGCCCATTTTCTGCGTGAAGAACATCTTGAATACCCGCACGACGCAGTGAAATTTTCATCAACTGAGCAGCATCGAGTGTGTCTTCTACAATCATAACCAGTGGTGATTCTGCGCTCATATGGCATCCCAATCACAAAATATTGAGTTTAATCCTATTAGTATACGCGGAGAATCGACATTTTCGACCGGGCATTTACAGGATTGGGGAAAAATTCATGAGGTTTGTTCAACCCTTAGCAACTTCATAACAATTTATCACTCCAATGTATTACGGGGTTTTCCAATGTGACACATCGTACAAATTTTTCACCTTGTCGCGTTTTTACAATCCAATTTGGCTCAAATGTGCTATCCTTAAAAGCACAAATGTTCACATAAGGGAGTCACATGATGAATAGCTACATGGAAAACAAATGGTCATGGATTGAAGGTACACATGGGATGCGTAATGGTCTGGTGGCTACCCTCAGCGATGCTGACTTAGCCTTTTGTCCCGGTGGGCAAACTATGACATTGGGCGCACTATGCCGCGAGATTGGCGATATTGAACATACCTATATCGAGTCACTGAAGCACTTCAAACAAGATTTTTCCTATCGTAACACTGATGCGACTATCGAAACCAGCACAGCCAAACTGCTTGAGTGGTATAAAAAACTGGATGACGATATGAAAGCCACAGTTTCGGCTTTCTCTGAGGGCGATTTGAAGAAGGAAGTTGAACGTCCGGGCGGATTCAAAGCGCCGGTCGATATTCAGCTTGATATTTACCTTCAAGCACTTTTGATTTTCTTTGGCAAAATTACTATCTATCTCAAGATTATGAACAAGCCAATGGACAAAACCATTCAAGAATACATCGGCTAAAGTTTCCTAGCAGAAGGGTGTCATTATGACTATATCAGGGAAAGCGACATTTCAGATCAAGGGTTGGGACGAAAGAACGTGGGACGGCAAAGTAGCACGTGACATCAAAGGTGCTAAAACGACCCACGCCAGCGTAAAGACTGTCTACAAGGGCGATATTGAGGGTGAAGGTCAACGTGAATATCTGATGGCATACCGCGAGGATGAAACCGGTAATGCGATTGGACTAGAACACATCGTTGGCAAGGTAGGTGGTAAATCCGGCAGCTTTGTTATTCAAAGTTCAGGTACGTTTGTGGGACATTCCACGAAAGGCACATGGTTTATTGTGCCCGATTCCGGTACGGACGAACTCAAAGGTTTGACAGGCACAGGTGAAATGATTCTCGAAGGGCAGAAAGAAGATTGGCCTGTGACATTTGAGTACAGCTTCGAGTAACGACATTCAATATTGTAAGCATCGGAGTAAAAATCTTGACCTTATCTGCGAAATCAAACTACGCCATCAAGAAATGGGACGAACAAACATGGGACGGTCAAGTGCCGTCTGAAGTAAAAGGCCCGAAGATGATGCGTATTAGCGTAATAACAAGTTACGAAGGTGAGCTTCAAGCGGAAGGTCAATTGGAATATCTGATGTCGTCGGATGAGAATGATAAAAGTACGATGGTCGGCTTGGAAAAAGTTACTGGCACATTGGCGGGAAAATCGGGCAGTTTCGTACTTCAGCATATTGGTATTTTCGATGGCGACCTCAAGGTCAAGTGGTCGGTTGTTCCCAATTCCGGTACAGGCGAATTGCGTGGTTTACGTGCCGAGGGAACACTTGACGAAAATCCGATTAATTTTGAGTATCGTTTCGAGTAGAGTCGCTATGAAACCTACATTTTTCGCTACCCCTGCTGATTTACGCGACTGGTTTGAGAAACATCACGAGTCAGAAAATGAGCTTTTAGTGGGCTTCTACAAGAAAGACTCTGGTAAACCAAGCATCACATGGCCTGAATCGGTTGATGAAGCGCTGTGTGTGGGCTGGATTGATGGGGTACGGAAAAGTTTAGATGACGAAAGTTACACGATCCGGTTTACTCCACGCAAACCGAGCAGCATCTGGAGCGCTGTGAATATCGCGAAAGTGGAAACTCTGGTTCAAGAAAAGCGGATGAAACCTGCTGGACTCAAAGCATTCGAGTTTCGCAAAGAAAACAAATCAGGCATCTATTCACATGAACAGCGTGACCAGATTGAACTCAGCGCGGATGAAACCAAGGTGTTTAAGGCCAATCAAAAGGCATGGGACTTTTTTGAGTCCCAGCCCGGTTCTTATCGTAAAGCTGTTTTGTGGTGGATTGTCAGCGCCAAGAAGGAAGAAACACGGGCTAAACGCATGGCAACGCTCATCGACGACTGCGCCAATGAGCGTCGGATCAAACAGTTGACTTATGAGAGAAAATCGAAGTGATGTTCTCTGTTAATAAACCGCGTAGGCTTCTTCGAGTTCTTCGCGCAGTTGCAGATAACTCTGGTAACGGGCGCGGGCAATTGTGCCGTTGTCGACCGCTGCCCTTACCGCGCAACCGGCTTCATTGTGGTGGCTGCAATCATTAAATTTGCAAGCACTCACAAAGGGAGCAATGTCGCGATAATAGCCATCGAGTTCTTCCGGTTCGATGTCATAGAGCGTCAACGAACGCATACCCGGTGTATCCGCAAGATGGCCGCCCATATCAAGGTTAATCAGTACGCTGTCACGGGTGGTGTGCATACCTTCAGAACGGCGTTGGCTAACGGCTTTCACGGTACGACCGAGTCCGGGCTGTACCTTGTTAAGCATACTGGTTTTGCCGACACCTGAAGGACCAGTGAATACTGACAGGTGATCCTTAAGCAATAATTTAACTTCATCCACACCCAAATCGTCTTGAGCACTGGTATAAAGTACGGTGTAACCCATTTTCTCGTAAGGCAGGAAACGTGCTCTTGTGACAGAGTTATCTTCCAAATCCATTTTGTTGACAACGATCATCAACCGTGGGATTTCGGATTTTTCACCCGCTACTAGAAAACGATCCAGCATTTTGAGGTTAGGAGAGGGTTGTGCTGCGGCGAATACGAACAAGGCTTGGTCAGCGTTGGCAATAATCACTTGTTCACGCTCGGATTCGCCTGCACCACGCTTACCATCGGTACGCATGGCACGCGAAAGCACACTGGTACGAGGAAGGACTTCCTCTATACTGCCGGTTCCATCTGCGAGAAGTTGAATACTAACGCGGTCACCGATAGCCGCAATGTCAGTCGACTGCGCTTGTTCCATCAGTCGACCCCGTAAACGACAGGTAATAATCTGATCTTTAGAAATTTCGACGTTAAAAAATCCGCTCTGGTCACTAATGACCAGCCCTTCCAACAGACGTGCCGACGCTTCACTCAAAGGCAATGCTCCTGAGAAAAATAAGTTGCTCGCAGAAATTGTAAGCAATATTGGATTGACTTCGTCTATATTCTAACTTACTTTTCGTGTTTTGTGTCCGCCAATGTGCCTATTTTCCTACGCCATTTTGCCTATAGACCGATTTGGTGGACAATAATAGTATAAAGGTATGTATTGAAATATTTGTGAGGCGCTCGTGGAAACACCATCTACACCTGAATTGAATGAGTATTCACCCATCGCTATAGACCCGTCGGAATCCAATTCAGAAGAAATCAAAGCCAAAGCTGACTCATCGACAGCTGCTTACGCTGATCCGGGTGCGGTAATCGTTGTCTCGCGTGTGATGTTCAATTATGTGGTGATTGCGATTGCATTCTTCCTATTGGGTTCGCTCATCAGCGGTGCTGCCATGACTTCCCTGTTCAATGCAAACAGTGTAGAAAATCAAGCGCTGATCGCCAATGCCGCCCAAGCAGTAGCTGGATCTAACGGCAGCCAACAAGTTGCAGGGTTGGTACAAGGAAACACCTATAAAGTCAGCATGGACAATGATCCTTTCCGCGGCTCGGCAGATGCACCCGTGACTATCATTGAGTTTTCAGATTTCCACTGCGCCTTCTGCGGTCGCTTTGCAGCTGACACACTCGATCCACTGCTTAACGCTTATGATGGTAAAGTGCGACTGGTTTACCGCGATTATCCCTTCCAGACTTCGGGATCAGTGGTGGCGGCGTTGGCTGGTCAATGCATGAATGAGCAAGGTAAGTTCTGGGAATTCCACGATTTGACTTTTAAGAACCAACAATCGTTAACCCGTGAACAATTTATCACTTATGCGCAACAGCTTGGAATTGATGTTGACTCTTTCACGACCTGTCTAGACACGCAAAAGTATATGGACAAAGTGAAAACGGATGTTGCCGATGCACAGACCTTAGGTGTGAATGGTACACCAGCCTTTTTTGTGAACGGTCGTTTCATTAGTGGTGCCCAACCTTATACCGTTTTTGCATCTTATATCGACCAAGAATTAGGCAAACTGGCAGAATCAACGGTTGAGCCACCGCTTAGTTCGTCATAATGTTGACATGGGTGGAAGCAAAATCCTCCCTTAGAATTAACATTTTTGCCCATTGTGGTATAATTCACCGATATTGAGCCCTTTTCTCTGTGAAGACTTAACATGGTCTTTACGGCGTTTTATTGGTTTAATGGTAGTATGAATTAAATAAAGGAAAATATATCCAGACTCGCCATAACACCGAACTGCTACACACACATTTACATAAAATTACACGCTTAGAATTGTTGCTCTTGCGAATTGTCCCATCCATTGCGTGTTGCCATGTAGTTCGGAGAAAATGAAGATGAATAAAGAGATGGATATGGTGCAGGGTGCAGTGGAATTTGAACATGCCACTACCCGTGCTTTCTGGCAAGAAATTATCGGACATCTGCGAGGCAAGCCCGCGCAGTTGTTAAGTTTCGAAGAAGTGCGTACGCGGCTGCGGTTGCGTGAAGAACTCTATCGGGGTTTACAGGACATACCACTGGACTCGATTGTCGGCAGCGTAGGTCGTTATACCGACTTTACCGGTACATTCCTACCCAAAAGTGTCATCAACAAAGACCGTTGGTCCCGGATTTATGCCGAGGCCGAAGGTAATATGGGTTTGCCGCCAATTGAAGTCTATCAAGTTGGCGAAGTATATTTCGTGCGTGATGGCAATCATCGGGTATCAGTCGCGCTGGCTATGGGTCAGAAATTGATTGAGGCTTACGTAACTGAAGTTGACGTGCCTTTTTGCCTCAATAAAACGGTTGTCACCAAGCAAATGGGTGCGGCTGAAGCCTATATGACCTTTCTGGAAGAAACCGGATTGCGTTATATCTACCGTCACGAAAATATGATGTTGAGTGAGCCGACTCGTTATAACGACTTTATCGGACACATTAACTTGCATGGTGCAGTCTTAGCCGAGTGCGAAGAGTGCCCGGTGAGCATACAAGAAGCTGCTGCACACTGGTATGAAAATGTGTATTTACCGGTTATGGTGCTGATCCGCAAGCACAATATGCTGCAATACATGAAAGGTCGCACTGAGGCCGATATGTATCTGTGGCTGGTTGAGCATCTGTGTGAATTGGAACGTTCCTATAACGGGTTGGTGAGCGATTTAACGCCAGCATTGGCCTCGTTTCTGAGTAAACACCGCTTACCCGTTCCTGAGGAATTGGTCGCGCTAGCGGTATAAGATGACGCACAACCGAGTAGTGGCTGGCTATATAAGGTTAGCCACTACTCCCTTATATGTTGTTACGTAATGCACAGTAGTTGGTCAAGGGGAAAGGCATGCCTTTCCCCTACACAAAATTAATTCTATTTCTCACATCCGTTTAAATAAAATAGATATGATCAGCCACATATCGCTTCGTTGGTAATATCACTACTAAGAGCCTGTTTGGAATAAGTAATAAAGCGAAATTTAGCGATGAAGGCGGCGAAGCATGAGATGGATCATAGCGATATAGATCATGGCTTCACTGACATCCGAACGTTCTTCATAATCTTTGCTCAAACGGCGTGAACGATTGAGCCAGCCAAAGGTTCTTTCAACAATCCAGCGTTTGGGAATGACGGCAAATCCGTGTTCAGCAATACGCGGCTGATCTGAACCGCGACACCAAACATGTTTTGGCACCAATCGATGAGGGGTGGTTTGTCGTAGCCTCCGTCAAAGATGATGAGTAACCAACGGGTGACAAAGGCAATCCGTCGCAGCAAGGCTTTGGCTCCATAATCATCTGAAAAGTTCGCCGGTAATACCAACACGCCCAACAGCATCCCCATCACATCAACCGCGATATGCCTTTTTCGTCCTTTGACCCGCTTGCCGCCGTCGAAGCCACACGCCCCTTTTTTTCGGTCGTTTTGACCGATTGGCTATCCACAATCACCACACTGGGTTCAGCTTCTCGTCCGTCTTGCCGCCGGATCCCCATCCGCAGATAGTGATTGATCATCTCCCATGTGCCATTCTCACCCAGTTTTCGAAAGTAACCATACACCGTTTCCCACGGCGGAAACTCGTGCGGCAACGCGCGCCACTGACACCCAGTTCGCACGACATACAAGATGGCATTCATCATCTCGCGCAGATTATGTTTAGGTGTTCGTCCTTTTCCGCGTTTTCGCGGCAGCAGTATCCGTAAATGCTGCCATTCTTCTTCTGTTAAATCGCTTGGGTAGGCTTTTTGTGTGTTCATTTCATTACTTTATTACATTTTATTCCTTTTTCAAAACAGACTCTAAACGCTCACCCTTGCCAGTCATCAGTCGATAGCCTATAATTCTTTTTGTCAACAACTCAGTTGCTTTGCCACAGACAGCAGGTGCTTGCGCTTAATATCCTGCCGAGGTGAGGGAAACCGTTTCCATTGTTAAAGATGGCGGCCTCGCTTTGTGCGGAGCCGCTTTTTTGTTGTCAGGCTCTAGCCGTTGAGCAGCGCTCATACTAGCGCCTATCTTTCAAGGAAAGGAGGAAAATCCACTTGGCAATCTCAAAAGATCGTAAAGAAGAACTCGTTGGTGTTTACAGTGAACTGCTCGGTCAGGCAACCGGCTTCGTGCTGGCAGACTATAAGGGCATTTCGGTCAAACAGGTTAACACCATGCGCGATAAACTACGTGATGTTGATGGTGCATATGTCATCGTCAAAAATACGTTGTTCAAAATCGCTTTGAAGGAAGCTGGTTGGCCCGTTCCAGATGATATGCTGACTGGCCCCACTGGTGTTATCTTCGGTGCAGCCAATTTCCCGGCTGTAGCAAAGGTTACATTGGGCTTCATCAAGGATTACGAAAACTTGTTTGCTATCAAAGGCGGCGTGATGGCTGGTCAAATTTTGACTAGCAAACAAGTCGACGCTGTTAGTACATTACCGTCACTGGACGAACTACGTTCACAACTCATTGGTCTCATCACGCAACCCGCTACGGGTCTGGCTGGTGTCATCAACGCAGTCGTTGCTGGCGTACCACAGGTGCTACAGGCGTATGTCTCTAAAAATGAGGCCGCATAGTAGCGATTAGCATTTAGCGGTTAGCTGATTTAATGCTAATCGTCCAACACACAAATAAAAATAACGCGAATGAATCAAGAGGAAAGAAAATGGCCGACCTGAACAAAATTGTCGATGAATTGAGCGCATTGACCGTACTTGAAGCTGCTGAACTAAAGACTCTGCTTGAAGAAAAATGGGGCGTAACCGCCGCTGCCGCCGCTCCCGTCATGATGGCTGCTGCTGCTGGCCCTGCTGCCCCCGCAGAACCTGTTGAAGAACAAACCGAATTCACCGTTGTCCTCAAGGACGGCGGCCCGAAGAAGATCAACGTTATTAAGGTTGTTCGTACCCTCACCAGCCTCGGCTTGAAAGAAGCCAAGGATTTGGTCGAAGGCGCACCCCAGAACGTGGTCGAGGGTGTCAGCAAGGACGCTGCCAACGACGCGAAGACCAAGTTGGAAGCCGAAGGCGCGACCGTCGAAGTTAAATAATTTCCCTGTTTGGTATTCGGGGAATCTTGGGGGTCGTAGGGGCGAGTCAATTGACTCGCCCCTACGCATTTAAAGGCATTTATTCAATTCACAGCAAACGGGCGTACAATTACTCCATGCGCGAGCAAATGAGGGTAAGTATGTTCATCAAAAAAATCGCTCTATTCCTCTTTATCCTATTCACTATGCTGCCGGTATTGGCCCAAGACAATCAAGATAGTGTGACTGTCACCGACATCAGTTACGATAACGTTGTACAAGATACGATTACAAGCGGTGCATTCTATGATTGGTGGCATATTCAAGCCGTGGCGGGTGATGTGATGGTTGTCGAGATGGGCGGTTCAGAAGGGCTTGCCCCACTGATTGGTATCCTCGATTCAACGGGCAACATCGTTGCACGAAGCACAGATGGTGAACCTAACCAATCAGTGTCAATGGATTTCACCGTTCCCAAAGACGGACAATACACGATTGTGGCAACCCGTGTTGGTAACCAAGGTGGAACCACGACAGGACACTATGCTCTGCGTGTACGGAAGGCAAATCCACCTAACCAGAACACCAACTCCGGCCAATATGAAACTGTGACATTCCCCTGCCGCGATTTTGAAGCCACCACAGCCGTATCGCTGCGGTTCGGTGAAGAACCACGCCCGAACCTCAAATACCGGATTACGGTTTACGGGATCGACGGTTTTGTGCCGGTCATTCGTTTACAATTTGATGTGCCGGGTCAAGGGCCATTTGACAAGTGTAATACTGATGCCAACGCAACGCTGACGGATACCTTTACTGTGCCGGGAGAAGCCGAGCGCACCATGACCAAAGACACACTGGCAACAGCCTCCCAACTCATATTTACCGGTGCGGACAAGACAGGAATCGTCAATGTTACGATTGCTAGTAAAAATGGTGCCGCAGGACGATACTTTGCTGTTATTGATGGATTTAATATTGATGCCCCCACAAAAACCGATTTGTATGATGTGCGTATCGGGCCATTGGCAAAATTGACCCCGTTGACGGTGTATATGGTCGCAGGGGAAAACAGTCGACTAGACCCTTATATGAAATGGGATAGCGGCAACATGGAATGCGACGATGCAGGACGTGGGGATTGCAAAAATGTATCCTCATTCAACAAGGCAGGCGCCACGCTGCATGAAAATGGCGGGATGACGATTGTTGGTGACCGTTCAGATGCAGGACTCACGCTCGCGCCGGGAACAACTGATGTTATGACGTTGGAAATGGGCAGTAGAAATGGTGAAACATTCGGCGATTACGTTCTCGTTCTGCTCGGGCAATTACCTGCGACAAAGTGATTTTTCTGTGGTCGCTTGTGGACTTTAGTCCTAGTGCTATACTGGTAATCATCAAACATTCATTACTAAACATGGGATAAAGAACTATGTCTGATCTGGTCGGGCAAGCATTAGGCCAGTATCAAGTAACCGCACAAATCGGTAAGGGTGGCATGTCCACCGTGTACCAAGCAACACAGACTTCAATGAAGCGCTCAGTTGCCATCAAAGTGCTGCCGCGCACGCTGACGCACGAGGATAAATTTCTCGAACGTTTTTACCGTGAAGTTGAAATTGTTGCCAGCTTACAACATCCACATATTTTGCCTGTTTATGATTTTGGCGAGTATGACGGAATGCCATACATCGTCATGGCTTATATGAGCAGCGGGACGCTCGGAGACCTGATTAGCAAAGGTGCGATTGCTCCTGATGAAACGCTGCGGCTCGTGCGACAGATGGCTGACGCACTGGATTACGCGCACCGAAAGGGTGTCATCCACCGCGATTTCAAACCGGGCAATGTGCTGTTGGATGAGCAAAATAATACCTATCTGACGGACTTCGGGTTGGCAAAACTGAGCGAGTCGTCAGGGCAATTGACGGGTACAGGGATTCTCGGCACACCGTTCTATATGGCTCCAGAGCAAGCCGAACCGGGTGCGCTCACGCCTTCAGCAGATGTTTATGCGCTGGGCATCACCCTTTTCCAGATGTTGACGGGTCATGTTCCGTTTGAGGCGGCGACACCGCTGGGCGTATTGATGGCGCACATGAACCAGCCTGTGCCTGATATTCGGAAGCTAAAGCCCGATTTACCGGATGATCTTCAAGATGTGATTGATCGGGGAATGGCGAAATCACCTCAGACACGTTATGCATCACCGGGAGCATTAGCGACCTCGCTTGGTTATGCACTGGCCGAAAACCAAGACATTCGCCGTACAACACAGACCAATCCAGCGGAAACTACACAAGCGTTGTTGATGACCAACACACTCGGACAAGTCATCTTCGTTGACCAGCCTTGTTTACGACTGCTTAAAAGACATCACAATGAGGCACGTAACATCATCGGGAAACCGATCCATGAAGTGCTAGGTATTGACCGCAAAATAACCGACGAATTTATCCAACAAGTGGGTAAAAGAGGACGAGTCGAGCAGCAAAAGGTGGATATCAAAGATGCGTTCGGCGCTTCGATTAGTGTGATGTGGAGCGCTACTGCCACACAAGATGACAAAAACGCTTTTGTGGGCGCCGATATTAGCCTTAAACCGATACAAGAGATTCTTGTTAATAACACTGATTTCGAAACGATTGACCGACGAATTGATACTACGGACGAGAGTTACCTGCAAACTTATTTTGTCAAGCAGATGCAAACCCTGCGCGACTCGATGGTACAGCTTGGGGGAAAACGGCTGGGTACGAATCTGGATAAAATCATCAACGATACAGCACAGCGCAATGTGTGGCCGGTCACGATGGTCGAAGGGCAAATTAAGATTGATGTGCACAGCAATGATGCCGATATTTATCGGGCGTTGATTTCAAAAGGTATCGCTTACGCGGTGAGTTTGGTCGGCAAGAAAATGGTCATCCATCGCATGCAGGCCGTTGATAAACAACTGGATGTCCACATTCTGAAAGTGGTCAGTGAACTTAAAATATACGAGCTATTCGATGTTCTCTAATGAAAGGTAATTAATTGTGATACATGATCCCGGTGGTTTGTCTACACTTAATGTGGTAATGGATATTATCCTAGTACTTGCGGCATTGTGGATGGTGTGGGTGGTGCGCGGTATTGGCGGTATCGTTGGGAGTTCGCTGACGCTTCTCGTTTCAGGCGCAATTATTCTGGGTTTCGCTCACCTCATTGCAACATTAGGCAGCTCACAATACCTCAATTTATTTGACTCAACAGTCAATAATTTTGTCCACCGCATTATTGTGCTGATCGGCTTTATTGTGCTGGTATTCGGCTTCCGACGACTTCGGGTGATGAAAGACTAACTCTTGCCCGCGAAAGATGACCCTAATGCTCGATACGCGGAGATCATGAGGCGTATCGAGCAACGCAAACGGCAGGAAAGCAGTGCGCCTATTCAAAGTTTGCTATCTATGGCGTTGGATGGGTTGAATGCAGCCGGCTTGTTGGCAGCTATCAAGCGGCGGCCGCCCAACGATATGAGCGCCTATGGGCCGAAAACCTTTAGCGGAAGTACTGCCCCAATTATCGAGAATACGCCTGTTCCTGAGCAGTGGGTAGGAACAGTGATGTGGCATAAGCCGAAGGGCTATGAACATTATCAAACACTGCGGCTACTCGGAATCTGGGCGCTGGGGGTTGGCAGCAGTACACGACTTATCATCGGGGAAAAACGCCTGACTTACAACGCAGCGATTTTTAACCCTGAGTCTTACTATCACCATATCAAGCGCAAATTCGATATTTACTACGCGGGAAACGCCACCCCCCCTCAACAAGAGATAGAGGGAAGCATTCTCTACGACATGGTTTATGAGGAGGCCGAACGGCTTCAAACACGAACCGTATTACGGGATGTTTTGCGGATATGGGTGACGAATTATAAGGCGGATGTTGGGGAAAAGTAAAACGGGCACACAGCCGTGTGCCCTACGTAAGTCATTTGAAAGATTAATCCCCTAACAAGCCTTCAAAGATTTCGCCATCTTCTTCATCGTCCACATGCTGGCGGCGAATCCGTTTGCGCTGGATATTCGGGCTAACCGTCGGCGTGGTGACATGGGTTGTGGTAAAGGCACTTGCGCTCAATCCAGGCGGCGGTGTGGTTGGAGCAGTATGGACGGATGAAGCAGCTTCGCCCTTGCGATTGGCAACTGCGGCATCAAAGTCAACCGACTTGGCAGCGGCACGGAAATCAGGGCGTTCCACCGTTTGAGTACGAACCGTTGTGGTTTTCACCTCAGTGGGATCGGTAACAGAGCGCAAAACCATGTTGGCGACACCAAACACACTGGACTTCAAAACCCGAATGAGCAAAAACGAACCCAGTAAAATTAAAACTGCGACGATACCGCATAGACTCAGCAATCCGATTGCCGTCTGGTTATCCACAGTCCACCTCTACAGCACTTATGATCTATAGCGCTATTTTACACCAACAGCGGCGCAACTGCTGCGTGTATATCTACTAAAACTTGTTCCAACAAACTTTCGTGATCGGCTTCGGCGGCGAGTTTATCGTAGTCGATGACGATACCCTTCCAAGGATTCTGTACAAAATGAGCAGGCGCAGGCAGTTTGAGATCGAAATAGCCTTCGGGTAGCGGCGAGGCATAGGAGTAAACATAAGGACGAGGGAAACCGGCGCTGCCGGGTGAGAAGCCGAAATTGAGATGCGGATCGGTGCGTTCTTCTGAGCCGCGTTTGAACCAGAGGAAGGAGGCATCGAAGCCGTGCGGGAAAATAATCACTGGCGACATGTTACCGAGGATACGAGCGCGAAATCGGGTGATGGCGGTGTAAATGCTAAAGAGTGCTTGTTGATAATCGGCGGCGGTGGCGGCATCAACGGCCAGCGGGGTCTGATCAGCAAGTTCGTCACGGTTAGGTTGGGCGGGATGTCCAGCATCATCCATCGCTTTTAGAACGGCTTCAGAGAGCGAGGATTGGGAGTGTCCTTGAAATTTGACGGTTGATACATCGCCTTCAGGACAGGTATAGATGATGCTCGATTCAAGTAAGTTGAGGCGCAGTTCGCTTCCGTCTTGCAAGCGGCCTGAGGTGAGACCGTCTTTTACAATATATAAGCCGAGATGGGCGTAATTGGACAGCGGTTGGACGCTGACTTTTTTGATGCCGCCGACAACTTGAGCAGCTTGATGCAGGGCTTTACGGGTGGCATCCCAATTTTGTAGGGTGGGTAATATCATGTTGACCTCCTCTATCGGATTTCGTTGATAGCGATAAGTCTGATGAGGGTGAGCGAGTGTTACAACAGTAGTACCGAAAAAAGGCTAAGGTCAGGGTTTTTGGAAGTCAAATGATTCAAAATGTTGCAATTGTTGAAGATATTGCAATTGTGACTGATCAAATTATGGCGGATTTGAGGGAACAATCTGCCGAAGATTCGCAAAATTCTTCAGATTCTTCAGATTCACTGGTGAAGATTATGTCGTCAGATTATGCGCCATAAAGGTTTTTAAGATGCGCGGTCAGGATGAATCCTGTCCTTACACAACAGTATAATCGATGTACAGAGTTAATGGGTTACCATTTGGAAGAATATTTTGTAACTCTTTTGCGAGCTTGGTGCTAACCATTTTGAGGGAGATAAATGGTTAAGTAGGTTGATAAATGGTTGGAGATGCGTTTGGGATGGTTTGTACGTTTAAACCTCAATACGAATAAAATAATGTGGAATTTATGTTGTGAAGGATTTCAAAATGACATCTGATTCTCCTAAATCGAATGGCCTTGATTCGTCTGAAAATCCCTGTCCAATGTGTGCCTCATCTGACTTTACTTGGGGTATTGCACAAATAATTCCTACAGAACATTCGCGTTTGCATTTGGTCTTTGCATATGACGAGGCAATAGGACAGGATGACGGAGGATTTATTGAAGCTCGACGCTGCAATCAGTGCGGAAATATTTTATTTTTTGCGACAGGACAATAATTTACAGGTGACGTTTTTTAGGTGTTGGAAAGTAAAGACGGGAGGACACATAGATCCTCCCCTACGAGATGCGGGCATGGTAGGGATATGAGGAAAGGTCTGAGACCTTTCCCTACGAAAGTGATTTATATGGGGAGACGGAGCATATAAACTCGTCTATGTGAACAGGTGCTAGATGATAAGGAAGATGGCGAGAATAAGGTAAGTAATCCCTATGACTCTTGAGAACATGAGCATGGATACGGTGTTTGCGCCACCTTCAACATAACCGGATATAGTGAGAAAACGCTGCTTGGCAAGTTCACCGAGAATAAACATCACGGCGAAAATGATGGGTAATGTGGTTTGAGTGGGGACGCGTAAAAGTGCAAACACGAGTGCGAGATGTCCTAAGGCATTGAGAATCGAATAGCCGATGGAGATGAGTTCTTTTTGAGTGATACGGACGAACACCAAGCCAATCATGGCGAGGGTCAAAAGTGCCAAGAGAATAACGGCGGCTAAATGGGGATGACCGCCGATGGTCAATTCGGTTACAGCAGTGGAGTTGAAAAAGGCGATATAACCCGCGACGATGCCAACGAGTTTGATGCCGGTTTCGAGCCATCCCCAAAAGCCCCAACTGGCAACATGCCATCCGACGGGTGATGATTTAGTTGTCTGCTGCATGATCATTTCCCTTTTGTGATATTCATTCGTACTCGACTGATATACAGTCGTTTGGTAAGCGGGGTTCATTACGTCGAACACGATGATTGCTCTGTCACCGGTTATTTAATCACGTATGACAGCAGTGGTGCTAATCGTAACACCACGAGGGTGATAGATGACGGAAATATTTCATTCGCGAGGCGGTATAGTATGATCGCAGCATGTGTCAACTTTTCCTGAACTCTGTGCCTTGAGTAAAAATGGGCATGTCGTGTCTTGCTACAGAGTGTCCAATTGTTGGATGGAAATTGGTAGCGGATGCCCGAAGTTTTCGACAGAGTGGCGGATTATAATGAGGCACGCACTTAAGATTATTATTGGTGTTGGGTGCTGAAAATCAGACGGATAGCATAATGGTTTTTAACAAAATAATATGGGAAAGAACCCCCTCCCTAACCCTCCCCCGCAAGCGATGGAGGGAACTATACGAGATCGTCACAGACCCTCGTATACTGGGATACTCCGTATTAAAAAGCTAAAGTTCATCGTGCTATGGCTATAATATCTGCGCCCTTCATAATAGAGGTTATCATGATCCGAACTCGTAGTTACGTTTCTCAAGCGGTACAGCAGCTCAAGCCTTCCGGTATACGGCGTTATTTCGACATCGCCGCGACGATGGAAGATGTGGTGTCGTTAGGTATTGGCGAGCCGGATTTTGTCACGCCGCGCCACATCATTGATAAGAGTATCGAGTCGCTACGTTTGGGTCAAACTGCTTATACCAATAACAGCGGCACGATTGAATTACGACGGGCGATCTCGGCTTATATCGAACGCTTATACGGCGTGTGTTACGATCCTGAAGATCAAATTGTAGTGACAGTGGGCGTCAGTGAGGCAATGTGGCTGGCGCTCAAGGCTATCCTCGACCCCGGTGATGAGGTACTTGTGCCTGAACCGTGTTTCGTAGCGAATGCAGCAGCAGTTGAGATGGCAGGCGGCATCGCAGTCACCGTGAATACGTTCGTTGAAGATGACTTTCAAGTCACAGGCGCGATGTTGGAAGCCTCGATTACGCCACGTACCAAAGCGATCTTGATTAATTATCCGAATAATCCAACTGGTGCGGTTCTGACGCGCGAACGGATGGCGGAAATCGCAGCAGTCGCCGAAAAGTATGATCTGATTGTGTTATCCGACGAAATTTATGAACGGCTGGTGTACGGGGTTGAACATACCAACTTCGCTTCCCTGCCGGGGATGTATGACCGCACAATCTTGATGAGCGGCATGAGTAAGTCATTCGCGATGACTGGCTGGCGCATCGGTTATGTGTCGGCTTCGCGCGAGATTATGGAAGCCATTCGTAAGCTGCACCAATATCTGATTATGTCAGCTTCGACGGTCGGGCAAGTGGCGGCACTTGAAGCGCTGATCAACGGCGAAAAAGATGTACGTGATATGTCTAGCGAGTATGATCTGCGGCGCAAATTGATTGTGAATGGTTTTAACGAACTGGGATTAGATTGCTTTGAGCCACACGGCGCGTTTTATGCGTTTCCGAATATTGCCGCCAGCGGGATGAACGATGAGCAATTTTGTGAAGCCCTGCTGTATGAAGAACGGGTAGCGTTGGTTCCGGGCAGCGCATTTGGATCAAGTGGCGCGGGCTTTGTACGGGCCAGTTATGCCACCAGCCGACAGAACATCGAAATCGCGCTGGAACGGTTGCAGCGATTTATGCGCCGACACGGATAAGTTTAGTGTACGAGTAGAACTTAATAATTAGACAAAATTTGTTATGTCATTTAGAATAATGCGTGTTGAGGTTCGGTGATGGATTAGATAGTGTAGTCTTGTTTTTGAGATTGCATGGTTGTAACACCATCGCTTTGAAAGACCGATATAATTAGGCGGGTTATGAACTATTTTACGTAACAGCCTCAACACGGTGATAACCTGATATGTCAACTATCCTTGTGGTCGCAGATCAACCGGGAATCCGGCAAACGCTGTGCCAAACATTTCTTCAAGGTGGGTTCGTGGTACTTGAAGCCAAGGATAGCCCAACCGCTTTGGCTTTTGCCCAAGAAAACACTTTCGACATTGTGATCCTCAGCCTGCAAGATCAAACTATTGGTTTAGCAACCTGTTTGCATTTCACGCAAGAACTCAAAATCCCTGTCCTCTATGTTGCCGACCTCGATTACACTGATGCAGCACTCGACGCAGGTGCAAGCCATGTGATGGGCGAACTCCATCCACGCTTGTTACAACACTGTACGCGAGTATTACTGGATGCGCGGCAAACCGTCGCTCAACGACAACTGGCAGAGGCATTACGCGATGCAGCCGCAATCCTCAATACGTCGCTGGAAATCGAAGTGGTTTTAGATCGCATATTGACGCTTATTCAAGATGTCATTCCCAGTGATCTTTCGACGATGTATTTGATCAATGACACGGGTGAGGCGACAACTGTACGGACGATTTCCGCAAAATACCCTGAACTGATTGACGAAATTCGGCATATTATACTGCCAGTCCAAGAGATTGATCACCTCGCCCAAATGGTCGAAAGCAAGCAAGCGCTACTCATCCAAGACACGGCAGCGATTCCCAGTTGGGTTGCGTATGAGCCAATCCAATGGGTACGCTCGGTATTGAGCGCTCCCTTACAAATTGAAGGTAAGGTTATCGGCTTCATCTTTCTGAACGCCGAAATGCCGAACACCTTTAGCCCTATCCAAAGCGAGACTCTTAAAATTTTTGCTGACCAAGCCAGCATCGCTATTGCGAACGCCAACCGCTACAAAGCACGGAGCCAAGATGCCGATGAAATGAAGCGTCAGGTGGAAATTCGCACAGCCGAGTTGCAGCAAAAAAGCAGCCAACTGGAAGCGATTCTCGAGTCCATTGGCGAGGGTGTACAAGGCGTTCTGTTTGATGAGCATATGGAAGACAGTTCCTACAGTTTCATCAATTCAGCGCTATTTGATCTTTTCGGGTATCAAAGCGATGAAATGACCTCACTCAATCATATGCGTCCAGATGATATTAGCGCCGTGGAATTTCAAGCGGTGACAACGAGCATTTTCCAAACTATTTTGCAAAAGAAAATATGGAAAGGTGAGCGCCGGCTCAAGAGCAAAGATGGTCGGGTGATTGACGCGGGGCTGGTGGTTAGTGGCCTTCACAGCAGTGATGGGCAGTTAATGGGAATCGTCTCGATCTTCCGTGATTTGAGCCAACAAAAAGCGCTGGATGCTCAAAAGACTCGCTTTGTAGCAAACGCCGCACATGAACTGCGTAATCCGATTGCTGCTCTTAAAGCACGATTATATCTGTTGGAAAAGCAGCCCGAACAACTTCAGCGCCATACCCATATATTGGATCGCATTATCACGCAAATGGATAATCTGGTGGAGGATTTGCTCGACCTCGCCCGTTTTGAAAATGGTCTCATCAACCTTAACGATGATGTGACTGAAATTACGAGCTTTGTGCGTGATACGATTCTCATGCTGGAATCGGAGGCCGAAAATAAAAGTGTGTGGATACTTGACCGTTTAGCCGATGAGCCAGTTTATGTTTTGATTGATCCCACCCGTATGATGCAAGTGGTCATGAACTTGGTATCAAACGCGGTTAAGTATACGCCCGAAGACAGTTCGGTGACGATTTCGATCCAAAAAGGCGAAAGCGGTACGCCCCACGAAAATTACATGGTTATGAAAATTATTGATACCGGCGACGGCATTCCGTCAGAGTTTTTGCCGCATATTTTCGAGCCCTTCTACCGGGTACGAACAGGCGGGCGTGGGCTGGGCTTGGGGCTTGCCATCATCAAGGAAATTATCGACTTGCACGGTGGGCAAATCAGCGTGGAAAGTGAAGTGGGCAAAGGTACAACATTCACTGTGTTACTGAAGTTGATGGATAAACCAGCATGACACGTTACTCGCCGATTGAACTGGCAGAAGCTTTCATACGCACTGGCGAATTGTCGGATGCTTTGGACGCACTTAATCCGCATTTGGAAGCCAATCCGACGCATGAGATTGCCTTACGCTTACGGGCGGCAGTTCTGATGCGGCTGCCGGGTGAAGACCATGCCCGCGCAGCATTGGCTGACCTTGATAAACTTCAGGCAAAAACAGCAGATGATTACGTACAAGAGTCGGTAGTCTGGCAGTTAGGGTTGGGTGATTGGTCGCAGGCGATCAAATCGACCGAACAAGCGCATCAACTTTCCCCGAATGACGAGCGCATAACCGAACGGCTGCTGACGCTTTATGATCAGGTGGGAGAATTGGATAAGGCGCAGGCGCTCATTGCAACACTGCCGCAAACATGGCGCTGGTTACAGTTGGCGGGGGATCTCGCGCAGAAAGCCCATCAACCAGAACTAGCGATTGAACATTACAATAAAGCCATGGTTTTGCTAGAAGACAAGCTGGACACGATCCATAATCCGATTGCTCAAAATATCATGGGGATGCTCACAGGCAACCGCGCCGCAACCCAATTGGCAGCGGGACGATTTCCAGCCGCCGAATTTGATTATCGTGCAGCATCGGACGTGTTCCCCACCGATTTGAGCTACAGTTTGATGATCGGTATTACACTGGCATTGCAAGGCAAAATTGATGAAGCAGTGATGCTGTGCCGCAATGTGTTAGAGGATGAGCCAACACTTGAAATCATGCTGCGTGAAAAAGCGGAAGAATATCCGGCGTTAAAATCGTTGTTGGAACGATTAGGGATGGATTAGGCATTAGCAACAGACACGGCATGTGTCAGGCGACATAGGATTAGACTAAAAAGAACGATATTAGGTTAGATCAATAGTCGGTGGTTTTGCCGCCAGAGGCTAAAGCCATCCGGCTCCATTTTCCGACAGGAAGCAGGCTAAAGCCCGCTCTGACCTGTCGGGATACACGATGGTTTTCGAAGATCAGATATTTAAAAAAGTTGGTCTTTCCTTGTATCATTTCGTTGATACAACCTTATGTCGCTCAACCCATGCCGTGTCCCTACCAAAATGCATTCTTATTCAGGACGTTTGAAGACGCAGAAATAGTTGTTCGTCCAACTTGCAATGCCGCGACCACTATCCACTGCTAGGACATCGGCATTGCGGCCTACAGCCACCGGCTGCATATGTACCAATTCCCGGCCCTCACGCCCATAAGCATCCAAACGGGGGATCATCGATTCGGGTGTGTTGCGCGCAATGCCATTCTTCCACGTTTTGATCTGTTCTAGATAATCCACCACCGGTTCGGCTTCGGCTTCCACAAAAACTGAAAGATATTCCCAATTCTGTCGCTGTGCCATGAGCATCTCCTTTTTTAGATAGTCATTCACTAACATCTATTACGCATGGGAAAATGTAGAAGTTGCAATCAACAGGAGACATGAGTGGAAGCGTATTCACACACTACACAAGGGCAAGCATGAATGGCCTGCCCTTTGTTGCAATCAACTAAATCACAAATCGCTTACCCCGGCCATTGTTTACATTCGATAACCAAAACGCGGTGATTACCCGTGTCGCTGAGGTAGATGAGGCCATTTAAGCTATTTCGTCATTATGGGAGTGATTTCACATTGGCGCAACTTCTTTTCGGTTATGCATTGTGATCAAACAAAACTCACCGCTTCAAGGATATATAGATTTCTGCACAATTGACCCTATTTGAACCCTATTGATACTTTAATACCTATCATGATATAGTGCTTCTCGCGGGCCGGAGTGATTGGGTTATCTCTTAAGAAGAAAAGGTCGGGGGTTCGAATCCTCCCACGCTCCAACTCATGGGGCGTGTAGCTCAGCGGCAGAGCATTGCCCAACACGCGCTTTTGTCCGCGCTTATTTTGTCCCGACGAAAGGAACTGGAGGTGCAGTATGGCAAACTACTTGAAAAATGTTCTCAACACCAAACAGACTCCCCAGAATCAATCGATTCCGGGTACGCGCCAAGTCGCGAACTCGGCAGGCGGATACAGCTTCCCACTCGATCATTGGAAGCGCCTACAACGGTTTCTGGTGTTAGGCAGCGAAGGTGGAACCTACTACATCACCGAAAAAGCATTGACTCTTGAGAACGCCAACAATGTATTGGCTTGTATTCAAGAAGATGGGCTGCGTGTGGTACGGGAAATCGTGGCAATTTCGAAGGCGGGACGTGCGCCAAAAAATGATCCAGCAATCTTTGTGCTAGCCTTGGTAGCAGCTAAGGGAAATCTGGCTGAAAGGCGGGCTGCATTGGCTTCACTGCCAGATGTCTGCCGTACCGGTACTCACCTGTTCCAGTTCGCAGAATACATCCAGACAATGCGCGGTTGGGGGCGTGGTTTGCGGCACGGAATGGCAGGCTGGTACCAGATGCGTGATGCACGGGGGTTGGCTTACCAAGCGGTGAAGTACCGCCAGCGTAATGGTTGGACGCACACCGATATGCTGCGGTTGGCGCACCCCAAGCCAGTGACCGCTGCACACGGAGCGATCTACAAGTGGGTTACGCACCGTGAAGACGCGGCGTGGGCGATGGACATCAACGTGCCACAGGATGAAGCAATGGCGTTCATCTGGGCATTCGAGCGGATGCAGCAAGCGCAGGATGTAGCCACTGTTATTCGCTTGATTGAAGCTTATGATCTGCCGCGTGAGGCGCTGCCGACACAATGGTTGAATGAAGCGGCAGTTTGGGAAGCGCTGTTGGTCAAGATGCCGCTGACTGCTATGATCCGTAACCTCGGTGTGATGGCGAAGGTCGGTTTGCTGACCGCCATGAGCGACGCAGAAGATACGGTACTCAAGCGCTTGGGCGATGCGGATATGCGGCGGAAAGCGCGTATCCACCCGATTGCGGTGCTTTCGGCGCTGCGAGTGTACGCACAAGGGCGCGGGATTCGTGGGGATGGTCAATGGACACCGACTGCCCGAATCACTGACGCGCTGGATAACGCTTTCTATAAGGCGTTCCAAAACGTCGAACCAGCTAACCAACGAATCATGTTGGCGCTGGACGTATCGGGATCGATGGGCATGGGTACAATCGCAGGTGTGCCGGGGTTGACTCCGCGTGATGCGAGTGCGGCAATGGCATTGGTTACGGCTAAGACTGAACCGCGCTACAGCATGGTTTCGTTCCAGAACGCCATTGTGCCGTTGAATATCTCGGCCAATATGCGATTGGACGATGTCATCAAGATGACGAGCGGGCTACCCTTCGGTGCGACCGACTGCGCCCAGCCAATGCTGTATGCGCTGGAACACAAGATGAAGGTGGACATGTTCGTCGTCTATACGGACAGCGAAACGTGGGCAAATCCGCAGTTGCACCCGGTGCAAGCGCTGGTTCAATACCGTGAACGGATGGGAATCGCTGCGAAATTGGTTGTAGTCGGCATGACCTCGAACGGCTTCTCGATTGCTGATCCGAACGACGTGGGGATGATGGACGTGGTCGGATTCGACTCGGCTGCACCGCAGGTCATCAGCGATTTTGCGAGGGGTGCGGTGTAAAGCAAAACAGGCGCACAGCCGTGCGCCCCTACAACAGGAATCATAATTTGGATTGCGGGCCGATAGACATTGGTTATCGATCAAGCTCGAGTGTGTGCAAACACGTGTGGGTTCGAGTCCCACCTGCTCCCTTTCCATGGAGCAGTGGCGGAACTGGCAGACGCGCTTTGCCGATGTCGCCATTTTTGCCCGCAATCCATACAAATGAAAAGCATTGCGGGCCGACTGATGTGGATTATCGTCTTAGGAACGAGTAGATGTGAAAACATCTCGCGGGTTCGAATCCCGTCATCTGGTCGAAAGATCAGGTGTGGCCGAGTGGTTGAAGGCACTTTTGGGGCTTGCCCCATTTTCCATGTCGCCAACTTGTCCGCAATTTAACAACTGAATACTGATGCGGGCCGATTGACGTGGATTATCGTCCGGTCGATAGGACAGGCAACTGTCCTTACGGGTTCGAATCCCGACGTGCTGTCACCAACGGTGGTAGCACAACTTCCATGTCGCCTTTTTGTCCGCAATTTTCATAAGGGAACGATGATGCGGGCCAACGGATAACGGTTATCGTATGGCGCCTTTGTGTGCTATCGGGTGCAATTCCCACCGGCTTCGGTCGGAGCGAATGTGGCTTGACCACATCTCCGTTATCAAATACTTTGCCCGCATCTTTATCGTCGCGATGTGTCTATCTAGCGGGCCCTTTGATGTGGGTTATCATCTGTACAAAGAGATCGCGGGTTCGAATCCCGTCACCTCCCCAATCATGGAGGTGTGGCTGAGTGGTCTAAAGCAAAATCCACCTCTGTCTTTTGTCCGCAAATTGAACATCGTGAATAGGTCATTTAAACGGGCCGGAAGGTATGGGTTATCTGGGTTGGGAGTTCAAGTCTCCCCCGGTCCAATCATGGGCTGGTAGCTCAATGGCAGAGCAAGGCAAAAATAGCCATAGCGCGCATTTGCCCGTGTTTCGCAACCGAATCGAAAAATGCTGTGGGCCGGTAGTAGTGGGTTCTCGTAACTATAACGCCTCAAAGGTAGCAACGCCTTGGAATACAGGGCTGCGCGAGAGTCATCCGGATAGGAACACATGTCCGGCGACGGGTCGAATGGATGGGAAACCATCAATGTGACAGGTGGGGGTTAACCACCCTCTATTTCCCATTACGCTCATTTGCCTACAGCATTTTTGATTCGTAGTGATCTTCTCTCTAGGACTTAGTGCCATCGGCTAATAATCGTCTTATAATGGTGAAACGGGTATGGTTCTTATACAGATGCCATACCCTTTTATTCTTCGGATTAGTACCGACATTGAGAGATGTATCCATGCCATTTGCAACCACTTCAGAAGGCATTCAGCTTTACTACGAAACAATTGGAGATGGCGAAGAAGTCTTGATGTTTGTCAGTGGTCAAGCAGGTGATCATCACGCTTGGGATACAATTCGTGACGATTTCGCCAAGCGATACTTTGTGATTGTCTACGACCACCGCGGTACAGGCCAAAGTGACAAACCGGAATATCCGCCTTACACCACGCGCGGCTTTGCACAAGACGCGATTGCGATTTTAGACGACTTGGAAATCAAAAAGTCGCATGCTTATGGCGTTTCGATGGGCGGGCGTGTCTGTCAATGGCTCGGCATTGATTACCCTGAGCGAATAGGCAGTTTGGTACTCGCGGCGACCACACCCGGCAATGCGCATGGTATCCGCCGCCCGGCTGACGTAAATGCACTTTTAGCCAGTGGCGATGCTATTGGTCTAACGGATGAGTTAATATCGCTGCAATGGGCAGCATCACATCCCGAATTTGGTGCTCATCTGTTGGATCAGGCACAGAATCCGATTCCCAAGTATGCCCAACGATTACATTACCAAGCCAGCGAAGGTCATGATACATGGGATTTGCTACCGACCATCAAAGCGCCAACACTGGTTATTCATGGCACAAACGACCGCATCAACATGACCGAGAACGCGGCCTTGTTAGCCAAGCAGATTCCAATTGCCGAGCTGTATATGGTCAAAAATGGACGGCACGCCTTTAACGAAGAATTCCGCGAGGAAAGCACACGTGTTGTGATGGATTTTCTAGCACGGCATCCGTTGTTGGGATAAGTAAAGATAATCCCATTCCAACTCTTGCATAGACGAGGAAGGGAGCATATCCAGTTCGAGATAGTTGATGGGCAGTATGTATACAGTAATTTAGCTGCACCAAATTGCTGGAATATTGACGATTAGTAACCCTTGCGTTCCATCTCAATGGATTCGAGGATTTGTTGAGCGCGGGATTTTTTGGTTTTGGTGACGACTGCACCTTCAAACAAGGCTGTCAATGTGGTGGGATCAATGCCACCTGCGCTGCCGATGACCACCATTTGTGTCGATGGCGTTTGATCGCCCCACACCTCGGTAATCATCAAGCTGCCACGGCGACCCACAATTTGCAGGATAAAGCGATTATCGGGATAGTCACGCAGATAAATAAAACCTTTGGCGCGATACACGGTGTTGGGGAGTTTATCGACTAAGGCTTGCACCGAGTCCATTGAAAAAGGTTCGCTGGTCGACCAATTCCATGTGTTGAAAACGAGGCTGTGATCGTGGTTATGTTCATGCTCGTCATGATCGTGTTCATCTTCGGCTTCGTGCACATGAACATCGCTTGCTTCGTGACCTGCAAGCTGTTCCGGTGCGTAACGGCCAACACCGAGTACCAGTTCAAGCGGCACTTTACCGAAGGTTGTCTCGAAGATACGGGCTTCAGGTACAACATCACGCACATAATCGCGCAGGTTATCAAGTTGTTCAGCGTTGATAGTATCCACTTTATTGAGGACAACCATATCAGCTACGAGAATTTGGTGACGTGCTAATGTGAGGTATTCACCCACAAGAGTGGTGAACTGCTCGGCATCCATGACGGTGAGGATGCTATCGACAATAATAAATTCTTGGAGTTCGGGCATCATGAACGTCATAGCCACGGTGGAAGGTTCCGACACACCGCTGGTTTCGACAATGATATATTCGGGCGGCTGGGGACGCTGAATGAGCCGCACGGTTTCTGTGAGCAAATCGTCGCGGATGGTGCAGCAGATGCACCCGTTGGATAAGCTGACTGTCTCGCCTTCTACGCCAACCACCAACTGTGAGTCGATGTTGACTGCTCCGAAGTCATTCACCAGCACCGCAATCCGCAGGCCATGATTGCCATGCAGGATGTGGTTGAGGAGCGTGGTTTTGCCCGCCCCCAAAAAGCCAGTCAAAATTGTCAGCGGAATCGGAAAACGAGGTGCTTCAGACATATGAACGCTCCGCGAAAGTGGGGGTTCACCAGCGCAAACCCCAACCTATTTAGATCAAGGTCTTGATCGAAATACCGCGTCCCTTGAGGAAAGCCATCAGACCGATTTTGTCAATCGTCCGCAGTTCACCCGCGGTAATCATGACACGGACATGGCGATCCAACTCAGGCACATACACGCGCTTGGTTTGCAAGTTGGTTTCCCATTTCTTGCGGGTGGCGCGCAACGAATGACTGCGGGCATTACCGAACATTGGCTTCACGCCAGTGACTTTATGTTTGCCGGGCATAACGAGGTACTCCTACCAAAACAGATTTAACGAGTTTTCAATTAAGATTGGTGTTTTCAACTCAGCTTGCCCGCATTATAAAACAGATAATCTCAGTTAAATGCGGTTTAAAGTGTTGAAATTGACACCATTTGAGTCAAAACTACCGATGCTGGAAAGAGTATACCACAGGGTAATTTACTAAAGAATGACGGAATTTTAGTTTTAACTAATGAACTTTAATCATGATAGGGACAGCGGGCATATCCCAGAGGGTTTGATAGGCATCAACGCTGATACGTACATCGGCAGGCTGTCCGGTATTCGGTAAGGTAAACCAGATAATGCCCTGCTTAACCTGATTAGCAGGCAAGTTTTCAATAAACGCGGGCAGAAAAGCGGCTTGTAACGCATCAGGCAGCACATTGGCAAAGCGTTCGGCCTCAACTTGGATACCATCGGCATAAACGCGAACCCAAGTCATCCCTAAAGCACGGACAGGTGAAAATTGCAATGGGATGCCATAGCGTACAATATCGGATTGCGGAATTTGAATGAGATCCCCTGTTTGCTGCACCCACCCCATCAACAAGCCGTCATTGTTATGAAGGGCAATAAGGTCACGTCTTTGGATAAGGCCAAGCGGCGAGTCCGGCATAAAATGTGGCAAGATTTTGACCACACCATTTTTATAAAACAGAACATGAACTCCAAAGCGCATCGAGAGCACATGGTTAAAATCATGAGGTTGATCGGGTGCAAAGACATTCACTGCTACGAACTTAATCCAGTCAACGGTGGTTGAGAGTTCAGGCGGTATCGACTGGAAGTAGATGATGTTGTGATTCTCAACAGCGGTGCAGCCATTTGTGAATCCGTTGGCGGCACGATAAGCATCAATGATAGCTTGGAATTGCGTATCCGATTGTGATTCGCGCCCTCGCCGCGTGAACGTATACAACATGGCTTGATTGGTCTTCGGGTTACAAAGTGCGTCATACCATCGCTGTACCAAGTCGGCTTCCGGTGTAACAGATTGACCCGCAAAAAACATCAACGTCACGAATATGACCCCGATGATGAGTGTCAGAAGCAGGTTAAGGCGGTTCATGGGACATAACTCACTTGCAGCGAGTAAATGTTGAGCGCGACAAACACCAGCAGCGACAGAATTATCCCAATTAACCAAAGTAAATAATCAATCCAACGGCGCTTTGCGGGAACAATGTAGATAAAGGCCAACGGTAAAAAGGTCAATGTGGCAAAACGCCCGATGGCGAAGAATCCTGTCATCAAAGGCAGGAAAACACTTAAAACGCTAAAGGTCAATAATTCCCAACGCAGTTTCCGCCGCCAGCATACGACACATAAAACAATCAGCAGAGCAATCAGAAGCGCGAGTTGATAGCCTTCCAGCCACTTACCCATATTTAGCGGTTCAGCAAAATTGAACATGGCTTGAAAGCGCTCGATAATGCGCTGCCACGGCCAAATTAATCCGGTTTGGCGAACATCCTGTTGAGCAATATACGGGCTGAAGGGTATTAAGGTTACATCGCTGACGCGGATTACCCAAGCAATCAGTGCAAGCGAGGGAATCAGGCAAGCGCTCAAGACATTCAACCAGAAAGCACGATTGAGAAATGCGTGTCTGAAACTATGGGTTTTAAGACTGTCAATCAATATCGACAGGGCAAAAACGGGTAATAACAATGCGCCTTGGGGACGAGTCCATACTGCGAGTGTTGCCCACAAGCCAGCCCGATAAGGTCTATCAGTGAATAAGGCACAAAAGGCCAGCGCCCACCACGCCAAAAATAAAGGATCGGGATAACTCATCCAATAGATGAAGCTGGTTCCAAACAACGAACACGCCATATAAGCAACAGCACGATTGGCAGTTGTAGCGTCATAAAGCCGATTCATCAAACGCCACAATGCCCAAAAACCGATTAATATGCCGACTTTATTAACGATAAAGAGTGCAACCTGAAGCGACACTCCAGAGGCTTGATGGAGCAACCGAGCCAAAAACGCTGCTAACGGAAACTTGGCACTGGTTTGTGGCGAGAAATCCGGTCCATAACCTTGATCTGCTATTCGTGTTTCCCAAAGGACATCCCAATGAGCAAGGTTACTCGCCCAATCCGGCGCAAAAAACCACGGTGCTTCGGGCAGTTCGGGATTAGCTTGTAGATAGAAGCCCAAACCGAGACTGATGAAGAGATGTAACAACCATAAAACCAACACGACGCGCGGGATTCGAATTTTAGAAATCGAAAATCGGCGTGGGGCAGCAGCAGTGTTCATAGAGACAGTGTAAGTAATTCCTGCGAACCTAAGTACTGAATGGCATCGAGGGTATAGACCACCTTTGGATACCAAATCCAAGCGCTATTCTCAATTGAACCTTCGGCACACCACGCCAACGGCACATATAGGCTTTGGATGACACACAGACGATAATCATCCCATAGCTGCTGCCATGTATAATTGGCAACTCCCTGCGCCAATAGTTCAGCATGATAGGTACGCAGCATCGATTCCTCGATCCGTTCGCGATAGCTCGGATACCACCAATGCACCATCATGTAAGTCAGATCACTTGCGCCCAACCAACAAGTCAATGACCAGTCAAAGGGCTGACGATCAACTAGATAAGTTTCGCCTTGTGTTTTTGGCAGCAGCCAGTTGGCATTGTGACAGTCACCGTGAATCAATGTCAAGTGATTTGGGGTAAGTTGGGTACGTGCTAGCATCCAACGTGGATATTGGTCGATTAAGGTTTCGATTATTTGCTTTTGTTGATCGGTAATGCGGTCGCCTAGAAAATCAAACATCGGTGATAATCCGGGAAGGCAGGCATCAACATAACGCTTTATGACTGCTTCAGTGGGCAAATCACTGACTGTGTTCAAGTTGGGTTTTTCCCACCAGTAGGCATGAAGTCGTGCCAATGTTTTCGCCATCGCTAAGGCATGCGCAGTAATGGGCGGATAGGCTAAAGAAAGCCCCTTATGAGTCGCGGAAACATCTTCCAGTAAAATGTGATATGCACCCTTCTCGCTGTCAAATTCGGCTGAGTAACAAACAGGTGTAATTTTCAGGGGCGTTTGTACCACAATTTTGGTGTAGTACTCGACTTCACTTGCGGTTAAGGGCAAGCGTTCTGGTCGCGAGAGTTTGAGAAAAAGAGTCTTAGGCGCAGAAGCTGATGCATCAGCGCTATAGGTAATGTTAAGAAAATAATTCAACGAGGCTTGGTGACTGGTTGAAGCCTCTTTAATCTCGGTTACGCGACTATTTTCCAGCACGCCGTTCGCTCGCAGAACATAGGTTAGCCAATCGGTAGTTAGCTCATTAATCGAATATAAAACAGTCAATTTAAAATACCTATCGGTTAAAGATCACTGATCTTCCGGCCCCAAACTATCCATTTTATAGCCAGTGGGGTAAGTACGGATAGCTGATTGCGTGAGCAAAAATGGTTTACGGCGACGAGGCATCCATTTGACGACATTTGCCCGCAAGCGCAGCGCTTTCCGCACCGACCAACGCCACCAGCGAGGCGGGATAGGAAAACCCACGGCTTTGAGCAGCGCGTCATCCATAAGTGCATAGATGGCTTGTCGTGCTATTGGGCGCACAATTGCGGGATACCACTCAAGAAATACTTTTACGGATGCCTCGGCAACCTGATGATTGGTATCGGCATATCGAAAGTGATCCCGTTCGTAATCGCGATTAAACTGCTCAAAAGCTTGTATCGTGTCGGGAATATTTTGGATGTTCATACGGCGCCCGATTTCGCACCAAAAAACATAATTCGCTAACTTCTCATTATCGGTCGCCTCGCGCCATGAGAGTAAACGACCGAAGCGACTGGGTTCAAAGACGAAGGTCGAAAGCACATAGAGATAATCTTCGTTAGAGATAGAAAAGTGATGATGAATCTGATTCATGCGGCGGATGGCAGCTCGTCCGCGTTCACTGTCGTAACCATTCTCGGCAATTTCAGCGATGATAAGGGCGGTGTCGTCGTAGCGCTTTTGCCCGTGTGCCGAGAAATGTCCACTGCGTGCAAGTATGCTGGAAATGCTCGGCACAGCAAAGGTGCGGAATAAGGCAAACTCTAATGAGCGCTGCGTCTCAAATGGAAATTCATACTCGCCTACCCACTGGACAATTTTGAGGTGATCACGGACTGGATCAAGCACGGTAATTTCAGGCGGAGTATGACGAGACATCGGCATTTAGCAATCTCATTTCATCAGAAACAAACATAATGTCGGTAGACGCGTAATTTATGATCATTTTCACGAGGATAGACAAAAGCAAGCCTTATATGTGTGGCTATGTAATAGCCACTATAGTGTAATTATGCGGATTTTTTGTTCAAAACCGTTACAGAAATCCATTTAAGCGTTAAATTGGTATGTGTTCATCTATATGACACAAGGATGTATGAGATGCCATATAAACACCACTGGTTCGATGCAGAGCATACTATCATACAGATGGATATTTTCGGTCAAGTCAATTGGGATGAATGGCATGCTGCCATTGATAAAATCATCAGCGAGATTAAGAACACGCCACATCGAGTCGATATTATTTTTTACGACAGTGTAGGAATGCCAAAAGGCAATCCCATCCCCCACCTGAATGTAAGCAACAAGAAATTCGGTGAGCAGCCCAATATAGGCATCATCGTTACAGTCAGTCCACGACGAGTATCCAGCTTTGTTGAAATGATTATCGAGATTATTTTACGTGGCTCAAAAAGACAAAGGAGCGCTAACAGCGGTTTTGTGACCACAATGGATGAAGCCTTAAACCTCATTAAACAAAGTCGGTCTAAGGAACAAGCCGCCAATTAAGCTGATGTCCGTAATTTCATGTTCCAAATCACAAAAAACTCAAAGCAATTGGTATCGGTAAAATTATCAAAATGGTTATCCGTATCCACGCAAGAATTTAGAGAAAATCTCAAGGCGCTAATTAAGCCAATATAATTTATAGTGGTAAATAAGGGTTCAAAGGGTTTATACGATTTTAGAGTAAATGTGATACTTGCGCCAACCCCTCCTAAATCATCAAGCTATCGAGAGGATTTTGCATATGCCATACATCTTTAACTGGCACGATCCCGAACAGACCATCATACGGGTGGACATCGTAGGACAGGTATCTTGGGAAGAATACAGCATTGTAGTCGATCGTATTGTAGATGAACTGGCAAAGGCGACCCAGCGTATCGATGTAATTTATAACGATAGTGTAGGGATGCCGAAAGGCAATCCAATGCCGCATCTCAAGGCTTCCAGTTCGCGTATGACCGCCTATAAGCAACTTGGACTGATTACCTCAGTCAGTTCGCGCAGTATATCGAGTTTTACCAAGCTCATGATTGATATTATGATGCGTGCCTACCAGATCGACAATTCCCGTTCGGGCGGATTTGTCACAACGATGGAAGAGGCATTAGCGATTATTGAAAAAAGCCGCGCAAAATATACGATTGCAGCAAACTAGCTTTTAAGCATCTTTTACTGCTTTAGGTTTCAAAAACACCACTGAACTAATTCAAATTGTTGGTTCGGTGGTGTTTTAATTTGACCGGAATCGTCATCAACACTTTCGTGGTACAATTTCTCCCACATTATAGACCAATTCACACCCTATAGGTGAGCATAATATGACGATGAGCGATTGGAAACCTGTAATCGGTCTGGAAATCCACGCCGAACTGCTAACCAAAAGTAAAATGTTTAGCGCCTGCCCTGTCGTGGACAGTGTCGAGGCCGCGCCCAATACAGCAGTTGATCCGCTGTCACTCGGACTGCCGGGAACACTGCCCGTGGTCAATGAACAGGCGATCCAATTCGGCATGATGGTCGGGCTAGCGCTTAACTGCGAAATTCCGACAATTAATCAGTTCGCGCGAAAAAGCTACTTTTATCCCGATCTGCCGAAGGGCTACCAGATCAGCCAGTATGACCGTCCGCTGGCAATCAACGGCTATGTCGACATCGAGGTTACACCGGAAAAAGGTGAAACCTATACCAAGCGGATTCGCATTCGTCGCGCCCATTTGGAAGAAGATACCGGCAAGCTGACTCATGTGGACAGCGGCAGTCTTGTTGATTACAACCGCGCGGGTGTGCCGCTGCTGGAAATTGTGACCGAACCAGACATCAACAGTGCCGAAGAAGCCGAAGCCTTCGGGCGCAAGCTGCGAGCAATTCTGCAATATTTGGGCGTAAATAACGGTGATATGTCCAAGGGTGTTCTGCGGATGGAACCAAATATCAGCGTGATGCACACCCAGGATACGGGCTACCGCGAACGCACCGAAGTCAAGAACCTCAACAGTATCCGCAACGTCTTCCGTGCCATCAAAGCCGAGACCGAACGGCAGGTGAAGTTATGGGAGTCGGGTGATTCGGTCAAACGCGCCACGCTCGGTTGGGACGAAGCAAAACAGAGAGTGGTGATTCAGCGCTATAAAGAAAGTGCCGATGAGTACCGCTATTTCCCTGAACCGGATTTGCCGATTGTCGAAATCAGCCGCGAATCGGTGGAAAAAGTACGGGCTGCCCTGCCCGAACTACCCGATGCAAAACGCGAACGGTTTGTGAAAGCCTTCGGTCTCAGCCAATACGATGCATCGGTGTTGGGATTGGATAAAACAGTTGCCGCTTATTATGAAGAAGTGGTCGCGGCGGGTGCAAATGCCAAGTCAGTTGCTAACTGGATTATCGGCAGCTTGTTCAGCGTCATGAATAACGCCGGATTTGACCGTGAACAAATTGGGCAAACTAAAGTGACAGCAGTCAAATTGGCCGAACTGGTCAAGCTGGTCGATGCGGGTACGATCAATAAAGGCACGGGTTTAGATGTGCTGAATGAGATGTGGTCAACAGGCGCGGATGCTGCCAAGATTGTTCAGGACAAGGGCTTGGCGCAGGTTTCCGATACCGGCGCGATCAGTGCAATCGTGGCTGAAGTTTTAACTGCTAATGATGCGATGGTTCAGCGTTATCTGGGCGGTGAGGAAAAGCTGTTCGGTGCTTTGGTAGGGATGTGTATGAAAGCTCTTAAAGGCAAAGGTAACCCGGCAGTCGTCAACAACCTGTTGAAAGAGCAATTAGTGTCCAAGAAACCTTAGTGAGCACAAGCAGCCGAATTAGTCGACTCGGACACGGCGCGAATCGTTTTCTTAAGCAAATCAATCTTGAAGGGCTTAGGCAAAAAAGCATTCGCGCCAAGTTCAGAAGCTTGCTGCTGCCATTGAACGGGAGGTGCGGCAGTGAGCAAAATAAAAGGAATAGAGCGAAACCGTGGATTTTCACGGATATGCTCTAGAAAATCCAATCCATCCATGTGCGGCATATGGAAGTTGCTAATGATGATGTCAGGAGAAAACTTACCTTCTTTAAGCAAGTTCATACCTTCTTGCCCGTTACGTCCAGACATCACTTCATAACCCTGCTGATTAAGTACCATCTCCAGCAACGTCAGAATGTCCGAATTGTCATCTACCAATAGAATTGTGGTCATAGTCACAGCAGCTTTATATATGCTTCTCTGTAAATCATCATAAACCCAAATGAAAAATTAATTAAGAAGGATTTATGAATATTTTCTCAAGTTATAGACAACTGTACAGTGTTTGACTTTCTTGATTTCAAACAAGCTCAATAAATGGGGCTATGAAAAATATTCAAAATATTGTAGAATATCTATTCTAAATCCATCCCCTATAACGCGTGATTTAGTTGAATGTGTTATAACTACAAGATGAGAAATACATAGACATTTCACAGTCGCATTGACTGCATAAACGGGGTTTAAGAGGAGTAGATACTATGGCAGGCTGGAGTCAAACGATCATTGTCGGGAATGTGGGTCGAGATGTTAATTTCAAATACACGCAGTCTGGCGTGCCAGTAGCCGATTTTTCGGTAGCCGTTACCCGTCGATTTGGTGGACGTGACGGTGCCGAGAAGCAAGAAAAAACGACTTGGTACAAGGTCACTTGCTGGCGCAACTTGGCTGAAATCGCCAATCAATACATCCGTAAGGGAATGCAAGTGATGGTGGTCGGACAGGCGGAAGTCTCCGCATACCTCGATAAATCGGGGCAACCTGCTGCATCACTAGAATTGACAGCAGACAATTTCCAGATGCTCGGTGGTCGTGATGGTGGCGAAGCGCGTTCGAGTGGCGGTTCTGGTGGCAATGAATATGGCGATTATGCCGCTGCCCCACCGGACACGATGGGCGACATCCCGTTCTAAAATACAATTCACATTAAACACAATCAATAGGCGGACAACATTGAGTTGTCCGCCTATTTTTATGCCTGGATTTAAGACTCTACCTGCGCTCCCCAATAATAATGTAACACTCACATTTTCAAACGTTCAATCGCGCTTTCTGGGTAGTTGCGGTATGCTGTCGGCATAATCATTATTCCGATATAGAAAGTATGTAATATGGAAAACCTTAACTCAATTAGCGAATCCATCCGCGCGGCATTCGTCACTAAAAACGCCGCCCGTGATGAGGCAGTCAACCGCAGCCGCGAATTGGTACGTCACTGCTCGGAATCTATCCGCGCCATCCATCGCCGTGAATGGGATAAAGCCAGTGACAAAATGGCAACGGCCAAAACTGCCGCCCATGATTTGAGCGCCGGACTCGCTCCCTATCCAGATTTGTATCACGCGGGTTATACACAGGATGCACTCAAAGAAGTGGTGGAAGCATTTTGTACTTATGCCATCGTGCGCGGATTGCCCTTGCCGACTCCTCAAGAATTGAATGTCGAAAACGATACGTTTTTAAATGGCTTAGCGGAAGCCGACACCGAGTTGCGACGTTTCATTCTCGATATTCTGCGGCGTGAAGATGGCGATACCCACGAAGCTGAGCGTCTACTCGAAGCAATGGATGACATCTACGACGAACTGGTAACCTTCGATTTCCCAGATGCCATTACCGGTGGTCTGCGGCGGCAAACGGACATCGTGCGCGGTGTATTGGAACGGACACGCGGCGACCTAACCACTACCCTTCAACAGCAGCGTTTACAAGCCGCCCTCAAACGTGCCGGAAGTGGACAAGAATAACGAAAGAACAGGGAAATATACAGAAAGCGGTTTTGTAATCCGGCACAAAACCATCGTTATATGTGTTCGGGGCAACAGGTCGCAAGGATGATGATAGGCATAAGACACAAAATAAGGTAGACACAGAGAAGATAGATTAGCCTTGATGTGATGGATTTCAATTAGTATAAATTCTGTTTCATACGGTTATAAATGGGTTTGGATATGTAGTATGAACTTATGAAATGATTTATACTCAACTCGGATAATTACTTCAACATCGTTCCCAGAGGGCTCATGGCGACTGTTTTCATCAGCTACCGCCGCAAACCAAGCGCCATTTTAGCGCAGCTTATCGTGCGCGATTTGAAACAGCGCAATATTGAGGCTTACCTCGACACCGACCGTAATGATACGGCTGGCGCGTTCCCTGACCGTCTGCTGCAAGCCATCTCAAAAGCCGATGTGTTTGTGGTTCTGGTTGGCGAAAGCACCTTCGAATCAGAGTGGGTGCAGCGCGAAATTGAGCATGCCAATCGCAATGGCAAGCCGATGATCCCCGTTTTCCAAGAAAGCTATAAACCGATTGCGCTAGATGCCGCACCAACGCCATTCATTAAAGCGCTGCTCGAATATGATGGTGTGCAGGTTTTTGACGAAAAGAATGTGTACGTTACCAACGCCATCGAAATGCTGGCAAAAATGGTGGAAAATACTGCCGCATGGCGCGCTCAAGAAGGCACAAGTCAACCCACACCCGGCGCATCTGCCCCGCAGATTACGTTGGATATTAGTAACTTAAATGGGCAAACTGTCGGTCAATATACGGTCAGTGAACTCCTCGGTCAAGGGGGTATGGGTGCGGTTTATCGGGCACATCAAACCGGATTAAACCGTGATGTAGCTTTTAAGGTACTGCCACCAAGCCTCGCCCAACAGCCGGAGTTTATCGAACGCTTCATCCGCGAAGCACAAACTGCCGCCCGTTTAGAGCATCCCAACATTGTACCAATTTATGACTACGGCACTAACAGCGGTCTGAGTTATGTAGTCATGCGTTTACTGACAGGTGGGTCGTTAGCGGAACGGCTTAGTTATCGCCTGAAATCTGATAAAGGGCTGCCGTCACTCAATGAAGTCGCCTCCGTGCTGCGTGGCTTAGGTGGTGCGCTGGATTACGCTCATTCACGTGGCGTAATCCACCGCGACATCAAAGCCAACAACGTCATGTTTGACGATCAAGGCACACCTTTCTTGGTCGACTTTGGTATCGCCAAGATTATGACAGCGACCACTGGCCTCACAGGTACAGGCATCGCGATGGGTACGCCCTCATATATGTCACCTGAACAATGGAAGGGCGAAAGCGTCACCCCTGCGACTGATCAATATGCGCTAGGTGTCATGACCTATCACATGCTGACGGGAAGACTGCCCTTTGAGGCTACCACTCCCTACGCATTGATGAACAAGCATCTCAATGAGCGTCCGACAGCGCCCGACGTGTGGCGTGCAGATTTACCACCCACCGTCAAAGATGTGCTGGCGCAATCGATGGCAAAACTGCCGCAAGAACGTTTCCCATCCGTACGCGATTTTGCAGCTGCTTTCGAGCATGCCATCAGTGGCAAAGGTGGAGAAGCCACCAGTTTCTTTACAACACCGCTGCCCACCCGCGTACCAGCGGCTCCAGCAACACCACGACCGCTAACGCCCACCCAAAAGCCGCCGCTGCCCGGTAACATGTATGATGGGCCAACCATCACACCCGCCTCCGGTTATGTGCCGACGATCACACCGTCGAAACCACCCACAGGAGGCCTACCACCTAATCAGCCGACGACAACCATAGAACCACCCAAACGTGGCGGTGTTAATGTGCTGGTGATTGCTGTAACAGCAGTCGTGGTTATTGCTTTAGGCATTATCGGTTTTCTGGTCGTATCCGGTAACCAGCAAGCGGCTGCCGCGATGACCGCTACGCAGGAGAATATCCTTGCGCTACTCGGAACACAAAATGCGATTGCATCCTATACGCTGACACCGAGCGCCACTTTAACACCGACACCATCGCCCACACCCACTGCCAGCGATACGCCTACTGCTACACAGTCCCCAACACCTTCCGATACTCCCACGCGTACCGCATCACCGACACGAACCAATACCCCGACGAACACACCGACTTCGACACCCTCCACGCCGGAAGCAGTTGCATTACGTGGGCTGCCTGTAAGACTCGGCCCAAGCATCAGTTATCCGCTTATGATTACGCTCAAAGCTGGTGACCGCATTGATGTCGTTGGCCTTAGTGAAGACGGTCTATGGTATCAAATCGCGCTGCCTGATGGCACATTCGGCTGGATTACAGCGTCCGCATCGCAGGTAAAAACAGCGGGGGATTTGTTAGGTGTCCCGTTGGCACTAGCGCCAACCAATACGCCGACATGGACTCCCACACCGACTAATACCGCAACTGCCACCAGTACGCCCACCTCAACCGACACGCCAACGGCGACACCGACCAATACTGCTACGGCAACTTTTACTCTTACGCCGACATTCACGATTACGCCCAGCGAAGCACCGACGATACCACCACTGCCACCAACTGCCACCAAGGTTAAAATTGTGAGCTGCCCCGGTGCATTGCAATCTTATCTATACCCCGGTGTAACCGGTTATGTATTAGGTGGTGATCCTCTACCCGTCAATGTCCGCAGCGGGCCAAGCAAAGCTGGTCAGAAGCTGGCTCAAATTCCGGTTGGTGGACGTTTTTATGTGCTGGATGGCCCCAACTGCAATGAGGATAAGGCTTGGTTCCGTGTTCGTCTCGAAAACGGAGTACAGGATGGATGGGTGGCAGAAGGTGACCAGAATGGTTACTTTGTTTCGCCGGTAGATAACACTACAACGACAAGCCTTCAAGCCACTCCGATATCTGTGACACCACAATCTTATGGCGGGCGTATTTTATCGGTTTGCACACCGGCGTTGGAAGATGAGTTCACCAACGGAAAATCGTCGCATGATTGGTTCCAAGATCCAACCTCAGGCGCACGTTCAAACGAACAAATCATCAATGGCTTTTATGAAATTCGCTTGAACCAGATACCTGCATCCTCCGATGAAGCGACCAGTTGGGGCAGTTTACGCGGATTTAGCTTCCGCGATGGGCGGGTGGAAGCGGTCATGAGTGCCGCTAACTTCTCCGACATAACCACACGTGTTGGCATATGGCTGCGCTATCAAGATGAAAAGAACTTCGTCGCGGTCATGATCCGCAACAACGGCAGCTATTATGTTGGGCGATGGGAAAATAACAGCTATCAAGACATTGTAAAATGGACACAGGTCGGCGCTATTCACACAGGTGATAATGCCGTCAATACCTTGCGAGTTGATATTGTTGGTGATGAATTTACGGTCTATATCAACGGCATTTTATTGACTAAGTTCAAAGATAGCACATGGCCTGAAGGACGTTTTGCTTTCTTTGGTGCATCCAAGGTTACACCAAATAGTATGCGGTTGGATTACGTGCGCGTTTGTCAGTGATGCGTTATCTTTCACAGGCTATTTACAAGCTCACACATTTATCAACCAACGTGATTCAGCCACATTATGACACCAACCACTCGATTCATTACGAACCCTTCGCCCGCTGATCTGCCGCGTACTGCCGATGTCGTCATTATTGGAGGCGGGCCAGCCGGAACCGCCGCTGCATGGGCGATTGAATGCGCCGCACCCGGAACACAAATCGTCGTTATTGAGCAAAACAGCCAACTCGCTGCCGGATCATCACTGGCCTCGCTGGAAAATTACCGGACTTGCTGGGCGGCTCCCTGCTTGCACCGCTTAATGCAGCGCAGCATTGATGTTTTCCATCACGCCGATGACACTTTTGGCGCGGGAACTAAACTCGGCATGAAGGAACAGGGTTACCTATTCATCGCCTTCACCGAGGCACAAGCTTCCAAACTTAAAGAAGATGTAGAGCATCTTCACCGCTGCGGCTTGACCCACACCGAGTATCTGAACGCTGATGACATTGCCTATCGTTATCCTTGGTTGGGTGATCGTGTGATCGCTGCCAAATATGATCCGATTGCCGGATGGATGGACTCGAACGCGCTGGTTTATGCGCTTGCCAACGCCACCCAATCGACAACTTTCTTGCTGGAAACTAAGAATGCCAGCATCCGCACGGCGGGTAATCGTGTACTCGGTGTATCAACGGCTAATGGTGACATTGACGCGCCGAATGTGGTGATTGCGACCGGAGCCAATTCGCGTGCTATCGGACGCACCGCCGGAATCGAACTGCCGATTGTCATGCGTCCGCGTCAAAGTTTCACTACGGGCTGGCGACATGAAGCCTATCCCGAAGACGCACCATGTGTCATTAATGCCGCGCCCTTCCCACATGTTCGACCAGAAGCCCAAAGCGGCGCGATATTTGGTTACGAATACAAATGGAACACGGGCAAAATCCCCAACTATGCTGGCGAACGTACCGATGCGCTGGTTGATCCAATCTGGCCAGTCGAGCAGTTGCGCGATCCACGTTTCCCTTCGCTCACACTCAGTTTGATGGCGAAACAATTCGGACACAAACCGGGTGAAGGTTTCGCTGATCCGCGCTATCTACGGGGTATTTATCACCGTGCAGGTTATTATATCTATCGTGATAATGCTTACCTGATCTTGCCCGACGGCACACAAGAACCTTACGACAGTCAACGCGCGATTATCGACGCGTGGCCGGGGATTGATGGCTTGTTCCTGTCGATTGCCCACGTTGGTCACGGCATTATGTCTGCGCCAGCCGCCGGAGAAATTCTTGCCAGCCGTGTGCTGGGTCAAGAACTGCCCGATCCGACCTTCGTCGGTTTCAACCTCGATGCTGCTTATGTCGAGCATGACGCAGGTGGCTTGTCGGATAATGGCTTGAAAGTATCCATATCAGCGACAGATGAAAATGTCTCGAGCTAGGTGACAAACCGTGCATGTCATCACACGTAAACGTTTGAACGAATTCGCGTCGATACATCCTGATGCAAAATCAGCTTTAGCTCATTGGTACACACAAATAAAAAACAGGTATTTCGAGTCGTTTGCTGAGCTTCGAATAATATTCCCCAGCGCTGATCAAGTTGGCAAATTGACCGTTTTTAATATTGGAGGGAACAAAGTAAGACTTATCGCCGCAGTTCACTACAATAGACAAAAAATCTACATTCGTGCAATACTAATGCATACTGAATACAATGATGGCAAATGGAAGGAGTAAAAATGTTAGATGTAAAAATAATTCAAGCGGAACAAAGCTGGCCTTCTATTGCTCCAATACTATATGTCCCTCATACAGAGAGTGAATATGAGCATTTAGTAAAAATCCTCGACCAACTCATTGACGAAGTTGGCGAGGATGAAGCGCATCCTTTGGCCTCTTTAATGGAAGTAATCGGGGTATTGATCGAGAAATATGAAGATGAGCATGTTCCCGAACTAGATAAAATTTAAGCCACGTTTGCGCTAGCGTAGGGCAAGCGTCGCTAGACTCATAAGACGCAACTCCGCTATAATGCGCCACCATCTGCTTCCACGAGGTGGACTGTTTTATTGACGTGTGGAGTACGTAATTTGTATGCAAAATTTCGATGATACCCAACCTATGAAGCCCATTATGGTCATGAGCGAGGACGAGCTTTCACCGCGTTCAGGTGGGCCGGGTTGTTTGGTAATCGGGCTGGTTGGTATGATGGTGATCGGCTTCGCGGGTTTAATTATCGCTCTGGCAGGTTTCGCGGGTTGGTCGTCAGGGCAGCGCATCGCCCAAGGCAACGCCACTGCCACTACGAGCGCTGTCATCAATGATCAATGTAACCGTCTTCCCAACGACCTCAACAACAAAAACCAAGCGCTGGTTAAAGTTCGTCTAGATTATCTTCTTACGCTGACTCCCGGTGTTCAATGCGTAGTGGAATTCGCGCAAACCGCGACAGCGATTAGCTTGCCTACTTCTACGCCAATACCTACCGCTACCCAACCGGCAACCGCTGAGGCAACCGAAGCCGCTACCACTTTACCACTTGTACCGAGCGGCAATGCTACACCTGACTTGACCGCCTTCTTGAGCCAAGCACAATCGGCTGTATCGACTTCTGATTGGGATACCGCCATTGACACACTTGATGCCATTATGGGCTATGACGGTGACTTCCAAACCGCCACAGTTCGCGCGCTGATGTTTGAAGCCTTGACCAAGAAAGCACTGACTCTTTATCGCGGTGGTGACACGTCACGATTGGCAGAAGCCAACCAATTGACCGACCGTGCCAGCCAATTTGGCAACATCGAGACTTCAGAAGCCAACTACGAAAGCATCATCGCCAGTTTGTATCTGGATGCGGTCAACGCGATTGGCATAGATTACAACCTCGCCATTCGCAAACTCACCACGCTTTACAGCCAAGCGCCTAATTACCGTGATGTGTTCCAGAAACTTGTCAGTCAATACATCGGTTATGGGGATACGTTAGTCGCAGCAGGGCAACCATGCAGTGCTGTCGGGCAATATGAGAGTGCCCTCTCGCTGCAAGATAACGGGGGTGTGGTTGCCAAGCGCGATGCAGCCCAAACTGCCTGCACGACACAGGCTACACAAGGCATTTCAGGTACACCGCTTCCCGGTGGAATTGCGCCGGTGGGTGTAGAACCTGTTGGAGCCCAACCAACACCGGGCTAAGCCGATTTCCTAATACAACTGAACTATTCGAAAGAGACGCATCATGCGTCTCTTTTTGTGTCAATTGCACAGATAAAATTTTGCGTTTAAACGTTTAGAGCGCTATAGTCAACTTTGGGGTGTTAAATTGGTCATTCTTGGTATAACCCATCTATGTTATCACTAGGTTTGATCGAGGTAATGTTCACTTACTTACCTAGTCGAATACAAAAGTCCTTTTATTTCGATAGTGTTCGAGGAGAAACGATACGATGAAACGCTTGTTTGCTGTTATTGTCTTACTTAGCTTGACCCTCAGCCTTGGATTAATGCCTGCCGCCGCACAGGATGCCCCTAAAGGCACTTGGCTCGGTAGCTGGCCTTATGTCCTTCCACCTGACCATACTCTCAGCGCTTTCGCCTCCAATGGCCTAGGCGATAATCTCGGTACAATGTTCGAGTCGTATGTCGAACTTCCCCTCGCTATTTATAACTGGGATGCCGACAACTACACTGGATTATTGGCTGAAAAGTGGGGCTTCAGTGACGACTTCAAGACCTACAGCGTGACCCTGAAGTCCGGCGCAAAGTGGAGCGATGGATCCGACGTTACGGCTGATGACATCATCACTACATTTGCGATTAACCACATCCTTGGAACAACCGCTTGGAACTATCTCTCTGCGGCTGACAAGGTTGATGACTTAACCGTCCAATTTACCTTTAAAGTGGAAGCCTCTCCATTAGCCGAACGCTCGATTCTCAAGACCTATATTGCCCCAACCTCGGTCTACGGCGATATTGCCAAGAAAGCGCTGGATGTTGTCGCTTCAGGGAAAGCCAACGACAGCGACGAATGGAAAGCGGTCAATGACGAAATTAACGGCTTTAAGCCAGAAACCTTAGTCGCCAGCGGCCCATACACCTATGCATTGAGCGATGTTGGTGCTGCCTCATTGACAATGCACTGGCAGCCGAACAGTATCTATTCAAATACTGTCAAGTTCGGTGAAATCAAGATTTGGCAAGGTGAAACCGAGCAATCGACACCCTTGGTCTTGAGCGGTGAAGTTGCTCACTCGACCGATGTTTATCCACCAGCAACCATTGACCAATTCAAGTCACAGGGTATCCGCCTGATCACCGTACCGCGTGGTTATGGCCCTGCTTTGCTCTTCAATCATGCAGTTGCTCCATGGAACATCAAAGAAGTTCGTCAGGCAACCGCCCTCGTCATTAACCGCGAACAAAACGCCTTCTTAACGGGTGCAGGCGCAGTCGGAACCGTTTATATGTCCGGCCTGTTGGATGACACTGTGCCGCTGCTGCTGTCAAAAGACACTATCGCTAAACTGGATCACTATGATTTTGACACCGACCGTGCTGGCAAGCTGCTCGAATCGGTGGGCTACACCAAGAATGCCGACGGCAAATGGGCAGATAAAGACGGCAAGACCATCAGTGCTGAATTTAAACTCCCGGCAGAATTCGCCGATTTCGCAGGTGCGGCGCAGGATGCCATTGCCCAAATGAACGCCTTCGGATATGACATTACGGCGCGTTCAATTCCGTGGCAAGAAACCGCCAAGGCTATTCGCGAAAGTGATTTCCAACTATCCATTTGGAGCTGGGCAAGCCAGTCACCATTTGCCAGCAGCCAATTCTTTGGCCCGACACAGCGCTTCAACACCGGTCACCTTGCTACCGGATTGAACGGCATCAACTTTGACTACAATGTCGATTGGAATGGTGAGAAAGTTAACCTTGATGATCTCATCACCAACGCCAGCAACAGCATGGATAACGACACCCGTATTCAACGTGCTGATGAAGTCGCACTCATCATCAATGATTTGCTGCCCTTCATTCCGTTGAATGTCGAACAAAGCGTCGAGCCATTCAATGAAAAGTTGATTGCTGGTGCACCGGCTGATGGCGATCCAATCCTAAAGAATCCAACGGGCAGTGACCATTGGATTATCACTTACCTGCTTGATGGTAAGCTCAGCCCCGTTCAGTAAGTTGATTGTTGAAACCTCGGAATAGTGCCGGATATACCAATCGGCGGCCCGCGTTTAGGCAACCGCCGCCGATTGTGTCATAATCTCCGGCACTATTCTTGTGTGGTAATCATTTTTCGGTCAAACGACATGAACTAAAGTATATTTTTTGTTTATCCCGATTTTAAAGTATTAAAGTAATTTGTGAGGCTTATTGTTATGACAGCGACTGTCCAATCTCAGCCGCCCGTCGCGCAGTCAACCCGAACAACCAGTTGGCGTGTGAGGTTGCGTAAAATTCGCAAAAGTTACGCCGTCGGTGTCGTCTTACAGGGTTTGCTGACGATTTGGGCGGTAACCACCTTCACCTTCTTCCTCATCCGTTTGATGCCCGGAAATCCGCTCGACATCAAAATTGACCAATTGCAACGTCAGCAAAATATCAGTTACACAGAAGCCCGCGACCGCGCCGCCAGTTTGTTTGGCTTTGATCCGAATAAGCCGGTTGTCGAGCAATATGTGGACTATGTTGGCAAAATGCTGCATGGCGATCTCGGTTTATCCATTACCTCACCGGGGGTTAAAGTCACAGATCAAATTATCCAATATCTGCCGTGGACGCTGTTCTCAGTGGGCTTAGGTTTATTGGTCAGTTTTACATTAGGTGTTGGACTCGGTTTGGCGATGGCGTATTGGCGCGGTGGTATTCTCGATAACACCGTGACCGTCATCTCATCTATTTTGTACGGCATTCCTGATTATATTATTCCACTGCTGCTGATCATTATCGTAGGCATTCAATGGGGATGGTTTTCGCCCGGTGCGATGCGCGGGGGTGTTGATCCATCAATCACACCCGGTTTCACTTTGGAATATATTGGCAGCATACTCAAGTTTGCCTTACTACCGGTGTTGACCTATGTCTTATCATCGGTCGGTGGTTGGGTACTTAGTATGAAAAGCAGTACCCTTTCAACATTGGGCGAAGATTATATCAATGTGGCTAAAGCACGCGGTCTCGGCGAACGCCGAATTCTAACAGGCTACGTTGGACGTAACGCGCTGCTGCCACTCGTGACACGCCTTGCCATCAGCATCGGCTTTGTAGTCGGTGGCAGCGTCATCGTTGAAGAACTATTCCAATACCCCGGCATCGGACGCAACTTGCTCCGCGCCATCAATGGTCGTGACTACACCACCATGCAAGGCATGTTCTTGGTGATTACTATCGCCGTTGTTATATCGAATATCTTGGCCGATCTGCTCTTCGGTGTACTTGATCCGCGCGTGCGCTTGGGCGGGGAGGAAGAAGCATGATTGGCTTCGCAACCGTTGCCAGTTTAAGCGGCTTCATCATTGGTTTGGTTGTCGGCTTTGTTCCATTGGGTGTCGCCATTTATTATCGCAAATGGCTGGCGGGCATCGGCGGTTATATTGCCTGTGTCCTCAGTGGATTTGCTTGCGGTTTTCTCGGTGGCATTCCAATGATGATTATGGCAACCGCCGTCGTTATCTCGTATGCCTATGTCAACCGGCAAGACCCATTCACTTCGCTTGCCAAGCTAGAAGACGTCAGTTTTAAAGAAACCAACCGCGAATTTTTCATGCGGCAAATGGCGGGCTTTGGCAACAGTCTCCGTGCCACAGCCCGTATGCTTCTCCGCAATAAAGCAGGATTCATCGGTTTCTTGGGCGTGATGTTTTTCATCGTCGTTTCGGTCTTTGGCCCGTTATTTGTACCTTATGAAGGTCAGCCGCAGTTCAGCCGCCGTCAACCCGGTGCAACTTCCTTATTTCGAGGCCCATCCCCTGAATTTCCGTTGGGGCTCGATTGGCAAGGTCGCAGCGTCCTCTCGCATATGGTCAATGGTGGACAAACCTTGATTGTCACCTCGCTTGCCGCAGGCTTGATGGCAACCGCACTGGCTGTATTGCTGGGTTCGCTGGCGGGTTTACTCGGTGGCATTGTTGATCAAATACTCTCAGCCATCTCCAACTTTATATTGACGATTCCGCAAACGCCGCTGCTGCTGGTACTGGCAGGACTTATCAAACTGGATAACAACTTTGTGCTAGCGCTCTTGTTCGCAGCCCTCAATTGGCCTGCCCTCATGCGTGCCATCCGCGCACAGGTACTCAGTCTACGTGAACGTGATTATGTTGAAGCTGCACAAGCACTCGATTTGGGAACGTGGCACATTATTTCCCGCGAAGTGTTCCCCAACATGATCAGCTACATCGCGGTTAATATGATCTTCTCGATTCGAGCGGCGATGTATAACCTCGTGCTGCTGGTTATCTTGGGCTTAGTCCCACTGAAAGAACCCGATTGGGGCATCATGATCTATATGGGCCGGCAGCAAGGTGCGCTCTTTAACCCCAGCGCCTCAGCCATGTTGATGGCTCCCATTATCGCGATTGCGGTCTTCCAACTGTGCCTCGTTTTATTCTCACGCTCATTGGAAGAAATCTTCAATCCGCGCCTGCGGAGTGGTGTCTAATATGGTCACAAACAATGAGGTCACACCATGACGATAACCAATGACGTTGTCCTCCGCGTGCGTGATTTGGATGTCAGTTATAAGGCTGAGCGAGGACGGGTAAAGGCTGTAACCAATATCAGTTTTGATCTTCATGCGGGCGAAACATTAGCCTTCATCGGCGAAAGCGGCTGCGGTAAATCCACACTGGTTTTGGCCTTGATGCGCCTGCTCCCCAAAGCAACTGGGAGCGTTGATCGGGGCAGCGTCTTATACACCAAGCGCGACGGTTCACAGATCGACATTCTTAAACTCAACGGCAAAGCCCTGCGCCAATTCCTGTGGGCCGAATGCTCAATGGTTTTTCAAGGAGCGCTCAACTCGCTCAATCCGGTTATTCGCGTCTCCGATATGATTTACGACACCGCTGATGCACATGGCATGCCCCGCAAAGAAGCCCAGAAACGGGCATTTGAGTTATTCGAACGCGTCCGGCTTGATCCGCTGCGAGTCTTCAAATCCTACCCGCATGAACTCAGCGGTGGCATGCGCCAACGGGTGCTGCTGGCAACCAGTTTGCTCTTACGTCCGCAGGTCGTCATCATGGATGAGCCGACTACTGCCGTCGATATTCTGACACAGCGTTCCATATTGGATGTATTAAAAGAAATGCGCCGTGAACTCAACTTCAGCACCATTTTCATCAGCCATGATTTAGCTGTTGCCGCCGAAATCGCGGATCGTATCGCGACCATGTACGCCGGAGAAATCATTGAAATCGGTCCGGTGGACGACGTGTTTTATCATCCGCGCCACGCTTACACCTTTGCACTGCTCAACGCCGCGCCGCGCCTCAGCGTCGGTGATGAGGAACTCGACAGCATCCCCGGCAATCCACCTGACTTAATTAACCCACCAAGTGGTTGCAAGTTTCATCCACGCTGTGCCTTTGCCGTGGATATATGCAAAACGACTCCGCCGCCACCTGAAGCCGCGCCCGACGTTCCAGAACATATTGCCGCTTGCTATGAAACCGACCGCGTCTTGGCGGCTCATCGGAAGGTTGCCCAACATGACCTCTAACACACAACCCATCGTCGAACTGCGTCATGTGCAGCGCCGGTTCATCAAAGATCGTCAGGTGATTCCGGTCATTCAAGACATTGACCTCAGTGTTTACCCACGCGAGATTTTGTGTATCGTCGGTGAAAGTGGCTGCGGCAAAACCACCACCGGCAAAATGATTGCTGGCTTGCTCAACCAATCGCAAGGTGAAATCTTAGTCGACGGTCGCCCGATGGATAGTTACAAAGGGGCGGAAGCCGCTGCATTACGCCGTTCGCTCCAAATCGTGCATCAAGACCCGTTCGCCTCGCTTAATCCCGCTCATACCATCGAGCAAATTCTGAGCTTTCCTCTCCAACGACACAAATTGGTCAACGGTCGCGCTGAACTGCGGCGGCGTATCTGGGAACTGCTCACGATGGTAGACTTGACTCCGCCCGGTGACATCGTGCAGAAGTTCCCGCATCAACTCAGCGGCGGGCAGCGTCAGCGCGTGAGCATCGCCCGTGCGCTCACCGTTAATCCGCGTTTGATTGTTGCTGACGAAGCCGTGAGTATGGTCGATGTCAGCATCCGCATCGGCATCCTCAAAATGCTGCACCGCTTACGTGATGAACTCAAAGTCGCCATCGTCTTCATCACCCACGACCTCGCGCTTGCCAAATACTTCGCATGGGAAGGTCGCATCGCGGTTATGTACTTAGGCCGCATCGTCGAAATCGGACGCACACCGGATGTCATCGCCAACCCTGCCCATCCGTATACCAGAGCGTTGATCGCTGCCGTACCAGAAGCCGATCCCGAACGCACACGCGGCAAGCAGCAAATCCCACTGCGTTCCGAGGAGATTCCCAAGCTGACCGACATCCCGCCCGGATGTGCCTTTCATCCGCGCTGCACATTTTTCCAACCCGACATCTGCGACACACTCATTCCAGTACTCGCGCCCGTCAGCGAAGGTCATCAACTCGTCGCCTGTACACCATTAACCAGCGAAGGTCATCTCACCCCCTACGTCGAACCACCAACTGTCATTGGCACATTAGCCGATTTACATCGGCAGCAAAAACCTTAAATGGATTTGGGGAATAATTAACTTCCAATGGATCGCGAAATCCTCAAAGGCTTTGCACGGATTGGCATCTTTGTCGGTGGCGGTGGATTGGTGCTGCTGTTCCTCGAACCGCATAACAGTCCTCAATATATCGTCAGCCTATGCAGCGCCCTTCTCGGCGGCTTCTTATTAGTCGGCGTGGTGATTATCGGGCGTTGGATGCGCTAAATAAATCTTGCTATCGATAATCTTGCTTATGTGCATTAGCTACCAACAAAGTATATTTGTCTGTCGTCGGATCATAATGATAGATACCCTCTGTCAGAGTACCTTCACCCCAGACATCAATTATCAGTGTATCGTCCGGTAAAAGATCAACAAGCCTCATACCTGAATTGCCCATAATTTTGATATGCTTCTGGTTTTTTGTATAAATACAGGACTATTTGAGGTGAAGCAAACTCACTTATTACAAAGCCATGATTAAAATAATCAACTGCCACAACCATACCATCACCCAAAAGCGAATACTCAAATTCAAGCTTACCATCCTCTAAGTTCCAAACGCGAGCTGTACTGGAATCAGTATGCTGAAGTACAATCCATTTATGATCAGGCGATAAAAACTTTCCAATTCCGCAGCAATAATATTTCCCTAAGTTTCTTAAAACACTGTAAGTGGTTAATAGAGATACGTCAGTGTTTGATAAAAGAAAACCACTCTTTGTGATATTAGCTTCAGCCACATGATATATTGGCACGTATTCCTGCTTAATAGGATATAGAAGCGGCTCAGTCATCCTGTCCGGGTAAACTTCTATCACGCATTGGCTCTTACATAGCTCATCAAAAATAACAAAACCATCATCTGTAAAAAGAGCATTCCAACGATAACCACGCGGATCAGAGTTTTCAAAGAGTGTCCGAACGTTTCCCTCGTGACTCATTGTCCAAATATGAAAATTAAAAAATTTACTTCTGACATTATCATAAGATCGACACAGCCATTGATTGCCCAACTTGTCAGAAACACAATCCGAAGTAATACCGTCTACGTCTTCTTGTTCAATGTGGTTGTAAATAGTTGTTCCATTAGAGTTGATGAGCCACATGTCGATTCTGGCTGAGGGGTTATGATCGGTCACCAACCAGCATAATCTTTGGTCACCAGATGGATTCTCATTACATTTGAGATTTTCGACTTTTACTGTGGGAAATGGTTTTTTCTGTTTATGGAGAATGCGTTCTTCGCCTGTATCGAGTCGATATTCCCATATGTTCCACAACGTATGAGCATCATCTTGGTCAGGATCAGCCAAAAACCAAAGCACCTTATCATGCAATGAAACGGAAGTGTAAGCGGTAAATTTATGGTCAAGAAGTTTCGCTTGTTCTTTATTCAGATCAATTAATATACGATTATCCGTTTCGTTATAAACAATCCAATATGAGGCAGTTAGCTTAAATATAGAGAGTCGCGTATTGGTTAAGATTTTGGAATCAAAGTTAGCCTGAATCGGTTTCGCATCAGTGGGTGTGAGTTTGTAGAATGAATAGTATGTGTTATCCAAGACCGCAGCAAGCGCCGTATTCTCCTCTCCCAACAATATTTGATCAACACGAGCCCCTTGTAAAAGTCGGTTAACTTGACCATCAGCCGTATACGCCAACAGAGTTTGTGAACTTTCACGCCATGCCCAATACCATTTTTGCGGTTGGTTCTCGACAGCTTTGCTCACATTAAACAGCATGAGAGAGACAATGAGAATCAGTATTGAACGGTATCGCATGGCATGTTCCCTTAAATGCATATCATTAAATTACTATAGCAATAACTTAAATATTCATCCCAACGCTCGCCCTACAATGCACTGAAACACCTTAACTCGATAGAGGTTTCCCCCAAACGAGTGTCGCCTCGGTTTGCAGTTCTAATTGATTATCCTCAGCATATGGTTCAACCAGTGCCCGTAATCGCGCATCAAAGGCTTTTACATCTTCGATTTTCATCGCATCGGGACTTAAGCTGCCACGCGAATGAAACGACGCGACATAGTCCTCGACCGGTTGCTTTGACATAACCGGCGCTTTTCCAATTCTTCAATCAAATCATAACGCTCAAAATTTTTGATAAGCGAAAACTCGACTATTAACTTGCCCAGATCGTTGCTCCACACACTTGGTAGTTCGCTCCGTTCGATAATCACCACATAACCGTCGGGATGCAGCACTTCATGAAACAGCGGAAAGACCGTTTCCCACTCCATCCAGTGTATGCTATCGCCGCCGATAATGAGGCTGTAAGGCACTTGCAGATGAACCTCTTCAACACGTCCCTGTATCCAATTGAGGTCGGGATGCTGTCCGTTTGGCATCATCTGCCCGCGATGGATCATGGCCTCCGAAACATCAACTGCATCGACTCGCTCGACAAATGGAATTAAGCCACGTGCCAAGTCACCTGTACCTGTGCCAACATCGAGGACAACGGGTGGCAAATCTGATAGAAGCGAAAGTAGGCGGTCAAACACTGCTTGCGGATAGGGCAAGCGATGGTGATAAACATCGACGAGGCTTTGATCTTGAAAACGGGCTGCGTTCTCGGCATTCAAATGGCGTGGTTTTGTAAACATCCTTAATCACTTTTCATTAGGCATTTCACTAAAAACTTATACACAACTCAACCCTCATCATCTCAACAAGTTATAGCCATCAAAATCTGTGAAGTACAAAATAAACAGCCTGTCATTCCGACAAGCTGTTTAACTTTATATTCTCAAATGGGGAATGATGAGCAAACTACTGCGGTGCAGCACTCGCAGTCGCCGTGAGAATCGCTTCTACTGTTGGGGCATATGTCGAATAAATTATCGCGTTAGCAACAGCCGTTTGCGTATTATTCGCCATCTGCAACACATTCGGCGGGGTCGCCGTACTAGCAGACGCTGTCGGGTCAGGGACAGGTGTCGCGGGTGCATACACTACACTTGTATTGACCCTAATCTTTTTTCCGACTCCATCACACAACTCAACATAAATCGTTTTCGACCCAAAGCCGTCACTTAAAGTCAACTGAATAGCGTTTTGGTAGGGTTCCCAATCCGGTGAGTAAGTGGTCGGACACTCTAAATCGACATTCTGCTCCGAAACCCGCATGTTCTGAATACCGCCAATGAAATCCGCCCCGCCCGCGCGATGTGAGTTTTCATCATTGATATAGAGCAAAACATTGCGCGAGGAAACAGTTTCGGCAATGACATTTTTTGCTTTGAGGTCTGCCACAATAATCGGCAGCACATTCGGTTGCGCTCCAAAAACCAGCACGTAATAATCGCGTCCATTGGCATTGTTTCCACGGTAAGCGATACCAATCTCACGGTAAAATCGGCTGAACATCGGCAAGGTCGTAGACCCTTGTCGTACCATTTGCCGGCTGAGCAATGTGGGATCATTTTTGAAGTTCTGATTCCAGTAGTTGATAATCTGCGTCGGACCAATGCCACGAACGATCAGTGGCACAAAATCGGCTGTATAAACATCTGGAAAAGTCGGATATTGATACCGCGCCATTAAGGTTTCAAGCTTATCTTTGTTCTGTGTCACTAATGTATCACCCAAGTTATCAATTGGGCGGGCTAGCAAATCGTTCAGATAGAATTCAGCCAATTTATTCAAAGAATCGTTTGGCACGAGCAAGACGAGGTTTTCCTTCCGCCGCAAATCATTGATGCTGTTAAGCAACGTAATTTGGTCTGCGCTCAATGAAGAAACCGCTATCGGTTGGGCGAGCACCGGTAAAGTAAAAAGGAAAGCAAAAAGAAAAACAATGATGAATGACCGCACAAGAAGCCGAATCATTTAGTTTACTCCAGCCGCGTTAAGATGGCGCGCCAGTACCCAATATAAGTACGAAAAACACTTTCGTAGAATCCGCTGTCAGCGATGACTGAAAATCCACGCCAATTTCATGAAATCGACTGTAGACATCCGTATCACTGGATGTTTCAATTTTGTCTAAAATATCATCAAGCATCACCACCGAAGATGCAACTTCGACAATCATTTGGACGTCACCGTTATAGCCTATCGCCGTCGCCATTTCGCTGGCATTGCGACCATCACGGTCACGATACCAACTATCCAAGGCATTGAAGTCCGGTACTGAAAGCGACATCAAGTAACTACGTTGACGTTGTGCCAATTCACTTAATAGCGGATTTTCTTTGAGTGCTTCATAACCGTTTTCAACTAACCAATTATTGAGACTACCAATGTTGACCGCTGTAGCCCCCAAATTAGGTGCAGCGCTTGGGCTTGCTAGTGATGGTTCAGATGTTACGGCTAATGTGGCCGTACTCGCAACAACCGTTGGCGTAACTGTAGACGTAGCGACAATGGGAGGCGACTTCGATGCTGTCATAAAAGCCGCTATCCCGAATATGACAATAAATAACGCACCAATTCCCATCAGTATTTGCCATGACCGGAGCGAAATTCGCGGTTTAGGAGTAGACGTAATGACCGCAGAAGCGGCGACATTGCGAGAAGGTTTTGTAGCAAGTTGCGTCAAGTCCAGATCTTCACCTTCATCTATAGTCAGAGGAGGTGAACTGATAGCTTCAATCAGAATAGGGTCATCTTCTAGGAATGGTCCAACTTTTCGGTCGAGCTTCCCTGTATCTCCCAGAGTTGTACCGCGAAATGACTTCCGCTTTGCATGTTGTCCAATAAGTTCATAAAATTCAGGTTGTGGGAGCTGCCCATTGGTAGCATCCACATATTGGGTGCGTGCGAAAATATCCCAATTCGGCGTATCCATTGTCCCTGCCAGCAATATGGGAAACCGTGGTTTCTTGTATTTCATTGCGAGTGTGATTTCGAGTTGCACCCACTCGGAGGCATCCGAGTCAGGCGTCAACACCACCACAAATGCATCAGCATCACGCAGCGCCTCTACAATCGACCGCCACCAATCCTCGCTGCTGCGTAAGCGGCGGTTATCAATCCAAACATCAAAACCTTCATCAAGGAGTTTGTCAACGAGTTGAAGAACATAATCTTTATTTTTTTTACTATAACTTACAAAAACGTGTGACACCCATCACTCCCCACAAGCTAATGGCTAAGCGCATGAGTTTATACTTTTTTTGTGATGTTTGCGAACTCTATTTCATACATTCATATATATTGCACCATTTTTCAGTATCCTTTTGCAGCGTTAACCATTTTCTAACTGTTTACCTATTACTTTAACAAAATCCTCGCCTGCTAAGTTAGTACCGAACCTTCGAAAGTGTTACATTTTGGTCACCCTTTCCCTCTCGATTTGTGGTACGCTGTATCTACTGTTTAACACTCTAATCGGTGATTTTTATTTGAAAATAGCCTTCTCTTATCTCTGTGTCCTCAGTGCCCCTGAGGTTAAATCTGCTTTTGCATTTTCGGCGGATTGCTCCCTCACATCCGCAGCAGTGACACCCCAATATGCACGCGGTGGCAACACGGGAGCAAACCGCTGCACTTGCGCCATTTCAGCGGCATTAGCCGAACCAGCCGCCCGCCATTTGTGAAGATTCAGCGGCATCAGCCGAGCTTCCCGCCCGTCATTTCAGCGGATCTAATACACAAATTGCAACAATTGAGAATCGCTGTCCACCACAAAAATCTGCATAGCGCCACCTCACAATATAACGATATAATGCTTCATTATTTCGAAAAAGGTGAGTAATTGACTATGCAGTTAGAAGACAAAATCGGGCAAATGTTGATGGTTGGATTCTATGGACTGGAAGCGCCGGAATATCTCCTCGAATGGCTCCGTCAAGGCCGTACAGGTGGCGTCATCCTCTTCGCCCGTAATGTAGAAGGTCCCTCCCAACTTGCTGCCTTGACTCGCAGCTTACATGAGGCTTCCAAATATCCACTGCTAATAGGTATCGATCAAGAAGGTGGTACAGTCGCCCGCTTGCGCCAGCAGTTTAGCGAAAGCCCCGGCGCGATGGCGCTCTCAGCCGCTCTTGATGGCCCCGAACTAGCCGAGCGCGTCAGTGAAATGTTAGCAGTCGAAATGAGCGCCCTTGGTATCAATTGGGATTTCGCCCCAGCCCTCGACATTACCTATAACACCGCTAATCCGGCAGTCGGCACACGCTCCTTCGGCACCGACTCGCATCGTGTCGCCGAGATGGGTGGTGCTGCCGTGAGAGGCTTTCAACATGGTGGAGTCGCGGCCTGTGCCAAGCACTTCCCCGGTCTTGGCAATACCGCGATTGATACCCATCTCGCCCTGCCTGTTCTAGACACTTCCCTCGAACAATTGCGCAAGAACGACATGCAGCCATTCCGCACTCCTATCGAAAATGGTATCGCCAGCATCATGACCACCCACACCATTTTCTCGGCGCTGGATGCTGAACTACCAGCCACGCTTTCCCCGGTCATCATTCAACGACTGCTACGCGAAGAACTGCACTTTAAGAATGTTGTCGCCAGCGATTGCATGGAGATGAAGGCCATCGCTGACCATTACACCCCTGCCGAAACCGCTACACTTGGCGCGTTAGCTGGACTAGACATCATCCTCTTTTCGCACACACGTGCCATGCAAGAATCCGCTTATGCTGGCCTACTAGAAGCCGTGAAAAGTGGGCGAGTCTCGATGGATATTGTTGAAGGAGCCAATCAGCGTATCGCCGCTTTAAAGGCTGCATATCCCGCTCACAATCCCGACTTAACCGTTATCAAAAAGCCTGCTCATCTTGAACTGGCTTTGAAAGCTGCACGCGCCGGTACAGTACTGCTCCAAGATAATGGCTTACTACCATTGGATAAAGATGCCGCTCTAGTCGAATTTGCCTCACAATTGGATAGTGGCATCCTCGAAAGTGGTGGTGTATCCGGTTTTGCTAATGCCGTGCGCCAACACTTTCCCAATATCCCAACCATCTCGTTCGGATCGAACGGTTATAATGCGTCCGTCATCAAACAAGCTAAGCAAGTCGCCCAATCCGCCAGTGTACTGGTACTTGCCACTCGCAGCGCCAACATCAACCCCGAACAGCTTGCCTTAGCAAAAGAACTCATAAGCATGGCTAAACAGGTCGTCTTGGTCTGCCTTCGAAATCCTTATGACGCAGGTGTACTCACTGACGCGGGAACGGTTATCTGCACATCTGGCGATAGCCAACCGTCCCTAGAGGCTGCGGCTGAGGTTCTCGCGGGCGTATTCAAACCGAATGGCAAACTGCCCGTACCCGTTGCTGCCTAATTTTTAAGCTGCTCCTCTAGAAAGGTAGATCAAGATGGGGTTGTTGCGTAAGCTGATCAAGTTCGCACTGGTAGCCGTCGGTGGCTTTACGCTCTATCAAGTCTTTTGGGGGTTGCAGCAGTTATTCAGTCGGGATGTCCATCTGACTCTCGCTCGCCACACCAATCACGGTAAGTCGGGAACATTCCTGCGTGAAGTCACTGACCATGAAGGTTATACCCGCGAACACAGTATCGAGGACGGTATCGAGCACATCATTTACCGTCCCAAACAGCGCCGCTTTGAAACACCTATCGTCATGCAGCATGGCATGTGGCATGGCGCGTGGACTTGGGATACATGGGGGCCATTTTTCGCCGTGCAAGGTTGGGAAGTCCATACCCACAGCCTTCCCGGTCACAGTGGCTCCACCACTCAAACACCCATCGAATACTGCACGCTCGATTATTATTTAGGCTTTCTCAAGGCTGAGATCGACCGTCACGAGCGTAAGCCCATTCTACTTGGTCACAGTATGGGTGGCGCGTTAGCGCAGTGGTATCTCAAATATGTAGGTGACTTACCTGCTGCTGTACTCGTCGCGCCTTGGCCTCACGAAGTCATCTTATCAGGTGAGACAGCCTACATCATTTCCGCTGATCCAATCGGAATGCTGCTCTCAATGGTGACGCGCCGTGCCGAGCACTGCCGCAGTCCACAAGTCGCTGCCCACGCCCTACTCAGCCCAACATCAATTGTTACACCGGATGAACTGTTTAAGCAGTTAGGGCCAGAGTCGCTAATCGTCATGATGCAGCACCATCCGCCCTTCTGGGTCGCGCCTAAAGTCGTCAATACGCCTATGCTCTTACTGGCGGGTGAGGCTGATGCGGTGGTCAAAGTCAGCGCCTTACGTCAGACCGCTCAATACTACAGCGCCGATTACCGCGAATATCCCGGTGCTGCCCACAACTTGATGATGGAAAAGAATCACGCCGAGATTGCCAATCACATTCACGATTGGCTGGTCAAGGTCGGCATAGATTAAACAACTTACTCACATTGGGCGATATTGAGTTCTGCCTTCTCGTGAGACCTATCAAACGCAAATAAGCGGTTTGCTGACCATAACGGTAAGCGATTAATCAACCGCCCAACTAGAGACATTTGTTGAGGCTGAGCTGGTTCACGCGCTACTTCCTCGGCCTGCTTCCGTACTATCGTATGCATAATGTGTTCTGCAACGAAGAAATCAACCAATCCGTACATAATTATGCTCCTTCATCAACAGTCGAATTTGCACACAAACACATGTTATCGAGGCGCACCGAAAAGACTAGAACACATTCAGCATTCCAGCTTATCAACACACGAATTGAGAAGTATTAGGCTAACAAATCCACAATCAGGACGTTAACAGCTTTTGGGAGTCAACAACTTCCTGATAGTACTCGATCTTGCCACAGATGACGTTTAGGTAATCATGGAGTTCACGCATATGCTGTTCGACTTCCTGTTGGTGCGTCCTAAGCATCTCCAACCGTTCAGGTAACGATCCATCACCCAGCCGCTGTAACTCGGCATAGGCCACCATCTGTTGGATGGACATGCCTGTCGCCCGCAGCTTATTGAGGAACTCGATCCAACCAATGTCATCTGACGAGTATCGGCGGTGGGTATTCTCAATCCGGCCTATATGGTGGATGAGGCCAATACGCTCGTAATAACGCAACGTATAGACGCTCAAACCCGTCACCTCGGCAACCTGTTGTATGGTGAGTTTGTGTTCTTTCGTGTCCATGTTTCACACTTTACAATTTAGAGCGCACTCTAAGTCAATACCCCAATTTCCACCGAAAATATTCGGGCTGGTGGTACAATAATGCCTTGGCGTGGGTCAGTTTGCGCTCACAGACGAAGTGGGTATCAACATTATAATTCAAACATGAAAACAGGATCCGATTTGGTGAATCAATCAGGACGTGTATTAACTGGCATTGAAGTCTTGCGTGCCAACCAATTCGCCCAATTACAGGGCAAACGTGTGGGACTTTTCACAAACCTAAACGCGGTAGATAGCAATCTCGTTAGCACTTACGACATTCTCCGTCATGCCCTTGAGGTCAACCTGACTGCGATTTTCAGCCCCGAACATGGCCTCGCGGCGGCCCTAGCTGATGGACAAACTATCAGTTCAAGCGTAGATGCTCGCACTGGCTTACCGATTTACAGCCTGTATGGGGCGACTGAGCATCCGACCGCGGAAATGCTAGCGAATGTCGATGTCATTGTCTGCGATAGCCAAGACATCGGTGTGCGCTATTACACCTTCACTTGGACGGTCAGCCATATTCTAGAAGCGGCTGGCGAACACGGTGTTGAGGTGATTATTCTCGACCGCCCCAACCCGCTCGGTGGCTATCCGTTTGGTGCGCAGTTGGATACGCGCTTCGCTTCGTTAGTTGGACGCTTTCCTGTGCCGACACAACCCGGTATGACGTTGGGCGAACTGGCGCAGCTATTCAATGCTCAATGGAATCCAACTCCTGCACAACTTTCGGTTATTGCCTGTGAAGGTTACAAACGTGGCATGACATGGGAAGAAACCGGACTCACTTTCGTGCCTCCCTCACCCAATATGCCCCGACTGCTCACAGCCCGGCATTATCCCGGCGCATGTTTGGTTGAAGGCACCTCGCTTTCCGAAGGGCGTGGAACGGCCTTACCATTTGAGATCGTAGGCGCACCGGGGTTAGACGGTTATGCTTTAGCTGAAACCTTAAACGCTCAAAGTTGGGCAGGTGTGCGCTTCCGTCCGCATGTTTTTCAGCCAAATACGAGTAAGTATGTTGGCGAACTTTGTAGCGGTGTGCAAGCCCATATTACCGACACAAAGGCTTATCAAGCACTACCCGTTTGGTTAAGCGTGTTGGCTGCGATTTTTCAACAGCAGCCTTTCACATGGAATGATCATTTTGAGCGTCTCATTGGAACCGATACAGTACGCTACTTGATTGAAACCAATTCTGCGCTGGATAATCTATTTGCGGAATGGAAAGCCACTTGTGCTGACTTCGATACCCTGCGCCAACCGTATTTGATCTACGAGGAATAACATTGAACCACTTATCACCTTCCGCGCAAAAGCGTTTAGAAGCGCTTATTCAACGTAATCTCGAAACTGTATTTCCCTCCTGCGCGTTGGCCGTTATCAAAAATGGGGAAACCGTAGTCGATGCTGGTTGGGGAACAGTCGAAGGCACACCCGCGACCAACGACACTTTATATGACATGGCCTCGGTGACCAAACTTTTCACTGTGACGGCTTTTCTTTCGTTCGTCAGTGCTGGACGAATCGGCTTAGATGATCCACTCGCCACAATTGTGCCGGAATTTGGTGCGCTCAACCCACGTTCAATGGATGGTGGGCAAGACCCTCATAGCAAGATACACCTACCGACACCGAGCGAACTGGTTGGTAAAACCATGAACCCCATGCGAGTTACCTTCAGGCATCTTCTGACCCACACATCGGGTTTGCCTGCGTGGCGCGATGTCTACAACGCGGCTGGCCCTGCACCAGTTCCACCTGATCAACCCGAACCGCTTCCACGCGCCCAACGTCTACTAAACAGCTTACAAGCCATTTATGCCTATCCGTTTGTTGGGCAACCGGGCGAAAAAGTTGTTTATAGTGACATCGGACTGATCTTATTGGGCGAGGCGACTTCACGCTTGGGTGGTGCTCCTCTTGATGAAGTCATTCGACAGCGCGTCACATCACCGATTGATCTCAGCAGTCCTCGTTTTAATCCAATTCGCGAAGGTCATATGACCCGTGAGCAAATTGCCCCTACAGAAGATGATCCAACATGGCGCAAACGTCGGGTTTGGGGTGAAGTTCATGATGAGAATGCCTGTGGATTAGGCGGAGTGGCTGGACATGCTGGGCTCTTTGCTAACGCCCGTGACATTGCCAATTTCGGGCAAGCATGGCTCGCCCGACCTGAACAAGTCTTTGGAATTGATAGCGCATTAGCCCAAGAAGCCAAGCGCGAACAAGCCGAAACCGATGGCATGCGGCGCGGATTGGGTTTCGTTATTAAGGCTTATGAAGGCTCATCTGCTGGCGACCTCTTTAGTAACAATACTTATGGGCATACCGGCTTCACAGGCACATCAATCTGGATTGACCCTGATAATCAGTTGGTTGTGGCCTGCCTGACTAACAGCGTTTATCCGGGACGTGGCAAACCCGGCACACTTGAATTTCGTCGCGCAGTGCATGATTTATTCGCCGAAACATTGAACACTTAAACAACAAGGACACGCATGATTACCGAACAGGCTAACCCACGCTCCGAGAAAATCGATACACTTTCGGCATTGGAAATCGTCCAGATTATCAACCGTGAAGATCAAATGGTTGCTAAAGCGGTCGAGGCTGTATTACCTCAAATTGCAGCGGCTGTGGAAGCCATTACCCGCCGGATTGAGCAAGGTGGGCGTTTGATTTATATCGGTGCGGGAACCAGTGGGCGACTAGCTGTATTGGACGCAGCCGAATGTGTGCCAACCTACAGCGTTCCACCAGATTTAGTACAAGCTGTGATGGCTGGGGGCGAAAGAGCGCTCATTCATTCGGTTGAAGGTGCAGAGGATGACCGTGCGTTGGCGCGTCATGATCTCGCAGCTATTCCATTAACAAGTAAGGATACACTGGTCGGAATCGCAGCCAGCGGAACAACACCCTATGTTCTGGAAGCGATAGCCTGTGCCCGTGAACTTGGCGCAGTCACAGTCGGTATCTCTTGCAATGTACCTGCCCCCCTGCTTGACGCAGCGGATATAGCCATTGGAGTTGTGTCGGGGCCGGAAGTGATCGCGGGCAGCACGCGCATGAAGGCTGGCACTGCTCAAAAGCTCGTCCTCAATATGCTGAGTACCGCCACGATGATCCGGTTGGGTAAAGTCTACGGTAATCTGATGGTCGATGTGAGCGTTTCCAACGACAAGTTACTACGCCGTGCGCGCGGCTTGGTCGCGAAAATCACCGGTGTGGATGACGGACGCGCAACCCAACTCCTAACCCAAGCCAACAACGAAGTCAAAACAGCAATTGTTATGGAGCGTAAGCAGGTCGATGCGACAAATGCGCGTGAACTCCTCGCACAGGCAAATGGACATCTCCGACGTGTGATTGGCTAGCGTATAAAAGCCGAGTGCGTTACGCTACAGGTAGAATCTAAAAGACAGGACAAGCTATGAAGTTTGGGCGGGTTGTTGGTAATTTAGTTGCCACTCAAAAAGTCAAAGGGTTAGACGGTGTAAAGTGGTTGATGGTTCAACCCTTAAATGCCCAACGCCAACCGGATGGTGAAATCTATGTGGCAGCCGATGCGACCAACCAAGCAGGCATGGATGAGCTGGTCTTTGTTATCGCGTCCAAAGAAGCAGCCTTCGCGCTGCCTGTTTCCTTCGTGCCAGTGGATGCAGCTATCGTAGGGATTGTGGATGATGTCGATGACAGGCCGCTATATGATGCTCAATCGGTCGCGTGGAAGGTCTTTATCGGGAAGCAGGAGTAAGCCATGTATATCGGGCGAGTAACAGGCACAGTTGTTAGTACGGTTAAACATTCGCTCTTTGATGGGCAAAAGTTGATGCTGGTAACACGACTCAACCTCGATGGAAGTGAAACCACGACCTATGACATTTGCCTTGATGATGTGCAAGCCGGAGTCGGTGATGTGGTTGTGGTGCTAGACGAAGGCAGCAGCGCCCGACAAATCATCGGTAAACGGGGAACTGGTCCAGCACGGGCAATCATCATTGGAATCGTCGATAACGTGGAGGTTGGGCAGTAATTCGCGTTAAGCACATTTACTATAGTGTTGAACACGCGCGACCTGACCCTAGTTGGATCGCGTATTGATAGGACCAATTTCTTATCGAATTTGTGCAACCTGTCTCACATTCCCATAAAAATAAGGCGTATAATCAAAATAGAAACAATTGGATAGACCCCCATATCAATTGCTTGCTTTGGCTGTGTAGTTTAACAGGAGGAGCAGCGATGTACGCCCAAGTCACTTTTCTTCAAGTCCCCATTGACCAGATGACCCTGTTACGTGAGTTGATTGAAACCCAATATTTACCCATTGTCAGGCAGCGCCCCGGTTTCAAAGCGGGTTATCTGCTGGAGCAGATAGACGACCCTGAAACAGCCCAATTGGTGCTATTCTGGGATGAGCAGGCCGCGGTCGAATCCTTTACACGAACAGGCATGTTACAGGCTTCGCTCCATGCGCTGACTGCCGAGATGCCAGACTTGTCTGTGCATCGACAAGGGTATGCAGTGCGATTAGCTGTACGACCGATACCCGAAGCCGCAGCAGTCGGGTAAAACTGAGTTCTATCGACCGAACAACTTCATAAACTTTCTCTCCTCTAACATGGAAAGTTGCGAGTTTGTCAAATCGTCAGTAGGGTTGACGGAATGGCAGATTAACCAACACATTTTCAGAGGAGTTGCGCCATGCCAACTGAAACGAGTTTACTCAAACCTCGAATCCTACGCGCGCCGGAATTTAAAGCAGGTGAATGGCTCAATACTGAGCGCCCATTAACGATGGCTGGGCTGCGTGGGCGAGCGGTACTGATCGACATCTGGGAATATAGCTGTATCAACTGCTTGCGAACGCTCCCTTATGTGAAGGAATGGAATAGACGATATGGTCAGTGGCTGACAGTGATTGGTGTCCATACGCCGGAGTTTCCTTTCGGTAAAGAAAAGCCACAAATTGAGATGGCAATTCGTGAGCATGAGCTGACGTATCCGATTTACCTCGATAACGATTTCAGCATGTGGGATGCCTACGCTAACCGTTATTGGCCGGCAAAGTATCTGATTGACCCAGACGGTTACATCCGGTATCAGAGCGTGGGCGAAGGTGGTTACGGGCTGTTCGAGGAAGCGATACAGGCGGTTTTGCGCGAGAGTGACGCGAACCTGACACTGCCTCCGGTGATGCAGCCCCTACGAGATGAAGATCACCCCGGCGCGGTGTGTTATCGACCGACACCTGAACTGCAAGCGGGATTGGATCGAGGGGCGTTGGGTAATCCGGAAGGTTACGGGCGGGGCGCACCGATGCTTTATATGATGCCCAAAGAGAAAGATCGTGTTCGGAACGCGTTCTACGTGAGCGGCGCGTGGCAAGCGGGCGAACAACACCTGACGTATCAGGGACAAACGGAGGCGATTATCCGCGTGCCGTATGAGGCGGTAGAGGTGAATGCGGTGCTGACTCCTTATGCCGAGATGATTGACCGAGTTGTGCATCCTGAGGCCGTGACTGTGGAGGTCTGGCAGGATGACAAACCATTGAGCGAGGCGATTTTCGGTGATGATCTGACAGCAGATGGACGGGTAATTGTGGACAGACCGCGCATGTATAACCTCGTTCGGAACAAAGATTTCGAGCAGCACGAGCTAATTTTACGAGTGCTAACGCGGGGCTTCGCGATGTATGCCTTTTCGTTCACGGGGTGTGTAAAGCCAGATTAAATACAGAAATACATTGAACCACAAAGACACAAAGGACACAGAGATAAAGCCAGAGAGTTCAAGGACTTTTATTACGGCGGTGGCGGCGGTGAAACATTTGGCGGCGGCGATGGCGGCGGTGGTAGTCTATTTGATTCACTATCTCCCTTTGCATGTGTAATAAGTGAAGTTTCCGAATCACCTTTGAGGGAGAAACTTCGCAAAATTCTTCAGATTCGTCAGATTCAGAATGCGGTTTTGTGTCGGTCATGTGGTCTTTGTCGGGCTGGCATTTGGCGAAATTGGCGATGCGTGTTCGTTTTTTGGCAGATTTGCCATGCCTCGTCAGAGGATCAAGCCTCTGTCTGAGCGAAAAAGGGCGCTGAAATGTGTCAATATTAGCAAAGGGACTGCCGCCGCCAAGATTGCCAATCAGTCTTTAGTCCCTAGCTATCAGTCAACAGTCGAAAGATTAAGCGAGAAGGTTGTTTTGTGTGCATTGAGTCAAAATGTTGTTGTTGCTGTTGTTACAACATGGTTTTGACGGCGGATTTAAGAGAGCGATGTGCTGAAACTGCGAAATATGCTGCAAATGCGGCACTAATTTTTGTGCAGTTAGCATTGTTGGTAGTCTCCCTAGAGGCTGTTGGTAGGAATAGGGACAGAAGTTAAGATCTCACGAATAGACCAGAGATGGTCAGTCAAACCAGCGACCATGGCAGGCGAGCGGGGCATCCATCTTTGGTCAGTGCGATGAATCTCGAC
>JBBSBM010000025.1:0-76220 GCA_038251275.1 Aggregatilineales bacterium | reverse complement strand
TTTGTAGGCGATCAGGGTTTGATCAACCACGTTGACCAACCAACCACTGCGCCAAGGGTAACTGTAGTTGTGGACAGCAACCATATCCATGTACCAGTTGTAGGCTTCATGGAAAGGATCATCCTGATAGATGGCTAAGACTCGCGCCAGCCAATTGTCACTTGAGCCGAAGAGTAAGCCAGCGAACATGACCTGTGCATCGGGATCAACCTGTTTGATGACCAGATAGGCCGATTTCAAGAGACGAGCGTAATCAATGATGCCTGATGACCAGAACGGAAGATAATCCGGCTCGTTCCAGATTTCCCAGATGCGGATGCCTTTGTCGTGCGACCAACCCTGCTCCCGCGCGAGTTCGCCATTGGGCTTGTAACGCAGTACGGCCTTTTGGACAAAGTTCACCCAATAATTTTTAGGGTTCAGTTTCTTGCTCTGGCTGGGGGTGTCACTACCATCGGCAAAGATGGGTTCATTCAGCCCTTTGATACGGTTATCATCGGCATAAAAAGCAGGCCGACCGAGCAGGATGGCATCAATACCTAAACCTTGCACCAGATCATCGGCGACGAGGCGATCATACCCTGACCAATTATATATGCCCGCTTTGGTTTCGACACGATCCCAATAAATAGGCCAGCGATTCCAACCTGCGCCGAGTTCGAGCGCCTTCTGGTAACGGGCGGATCCGGTGACTTCCTCGACACCGCTAATGTGGTTGATGCCTAAACGGGGTGAACGCATGTAGCCATCCGTGTTGGTGGTAACGGGCGCATCCTGTGCTTGCGTGATGGAAAAGCCCAGCAGCATCAACGTTAGCAGCAGCGAGAGGGCGATTTTCATGCGGGGTCAATCCTTGTAGGCGAAGGCGTGTCTCGGTTAACACACCCATTCTATCATCGTTTGAGGGATGGATTGAATAAGATTAACCGCCAAGTGACTATGAATGACAATGACACCCACCTATAAAAATAATGTGCCCAGAACCCCCTCCCCAACTCTCCCCCGCAAGCGATGGAGGGAGCAATGCAGAGTATGTGGCAAACTATTTTCAAGGGAGTCGCAAAGAACGCCAAGGTGATTATAAGCCAAGAACGGCGATGAGTTGAGGGATAAATACGTCCTGAGTGTCGATCAGATGAGGATCATTATCCGGCAGTTCAACCCAATAAAAATCAAAGGGAATAGGCTCGTGATTGGCAGGACGATCACTGGCGGTGTACTCATAGTGTCGCCATGATTCGCGCGGTGTTTCATCACACCATACATGATAGAAATGGCGATGGTGAATTTCATCTAATCCATAGATAGACCGATCGCGGCGATCATCACCCAAAAAAGTACCAAGGCGCAGGTTTAGTAATCCTGTTTCCTCGATGGCTTCGCGTAAAGCAGCAGCATTGATTTGCTCCTCGGGTTCGACCGTGCCACCGGGTACTTGAATACCGGCTTCGGGCGATTCGGGATGTGTGAAGACGAGCAAACGATTATTATGAGTGACGTAAGTGAGGACTTTAAGGCGTTCAATCATCATTTGTGTCTCCCTTTTAGTTCATTGTAGCTTTAGCTGTAGAATTTGACACCGCACGGTACAATACACGCGACATTTTAGAACTAGAGTGAGTTTCATAGCTTGAATATCCAACGGCGATCTGACCACGCATGAGTATTTCTGTTAAGCAATCCTCGCTCATCACAAGGTTATCCAACCACAAATTAGCTGTCATTCTGGTGATCGCGATTGTAGTGCGCTTGGTGGTGTTTTTTGCTGTGCCATCCGTGTTCCGGTTTGAGCAAACGGGCGCGGTACATGGCTCGGATGCGTATGATAACTACGCGCAAAATTTGCTCCAAACAGGCATTTATGGGCGCTTTGTTGGCAAGCCGGACGCGATGATTCCGCCGCTGTACAGTTATGCATTAGCAGGTGTGTACCGCATATTGGGGCGCAGTGGTTTGTCAGTGGCAGCGTTCAATATTCTGCTCGATTGTTTATCCATCGCCTGTTTATATACCACTGGCAAACGACTGTTCAAACAAGGGGAATGGGTTGGCGCGTTAGCGGGACTCTTTTATGGGTTGTATCCCTATCTGATTTTCCAGAATCTGACATTGATCGATACAGCATTCTTCATGACGCTGTTATATGCCTTCGTGCTGTTGATGGTGCTGCTGCGTGAACGTCCCAAGCTGGATCGAGGGACATGGGCGCTGGCAATCGCGGCGGGGGTGGTGCTGGGGCTCTCCATGTTAACGCGGGCACTGCTGCCTCTGCTGGCGATTTTCGCGGCGTTGTGGTTTTTGTTCCGGTTGTCGTTGTGGCAGACGTTTATCCGACTGCTGCCGGTGGCTTTGATTGGCTTCTTGGTGATGATCCCGTGGATTGTACGGAATTATGGTATCTATCATGCGCTGGTTCCGACCGCCTTGAACTATGGCGACAATTTTTATCAGGGGAACAGCGAATACACGATCCCATTTTTCCGCGCGGGTTATGATGTGCAGTGGGTTCCCGCCCCGCCGATTAAGGCAAGCGACTCCTTGAGTTTAGAAGCCAGCCAAGAACGCTTTGAGTATGGCATGACCTACTTGCGGACGCATCCCGAACAAATCCCTGACCTGCTTTGGACAAAGTTCCTCGTCCATTGGAGTATCGACATCGCACCGCGTAAAAATCCGGTGAACGGCGAAGTGCCACGCTTGGATTATCATGGGAACGCCATCCAAGAAACAGACGCGCAAGGCGATTTGCAACTGGGACAACTGCCGCCGGGTGATCCGGTAGGTGAGTATTCGGGTTCACTGTTTGACCAAATCGGGCGACCTATTCACATTGTATATTGGGGTGGGCTGCTGTTGCTCGGCATCGTGGGCATTGGTCTAACGTGGCGGCAGTGGCGCGATGTGAGTTTGTTGTGGTTCGTGCAGATTAGCATGATGGTGATGTACCTCATCTTCCATCCTTCGACACGCTACCGTGCGCCGACTGATCCACTGCTGTTTCTATTTTCGGCGTATACTCTGATTTGGCTACTGAATAAATTTCGACACAGCAAGTAATTCTTACTTGTGCATTGCTTATTGATTTAAGATAATTAAGACAATACTGAAATCAGTTTCATATTTTGATTGTGAGGTATCTATGCTTTGGGTGGACTATATAATAAGTGCGTTCAAAGATCTAGGTGGCTATGCGACTTACGAGGATTTATATGCAAAACTACTAGAAATCCGTAAAGAACCATTTACAGACGCTTGGAAGGCAACGGTTCGTAGAACAATCGAAGATCATGCTTCTCAGTCTGCTAATTTTCGCGGCAATGATCTATTTTACCTTGTTGGTGAAAAAGGTCACGGAATATGGGGGTTACGAAATTATTTCTTATTTACGCCACCTGCCAAAGATATTTCAACACCAGAACAAAATATTAGCCAATTGAAATCGCCAGCGGAGCGCAAAGAGCAAATAATATACAGAATCTTGCGCGACACCGAAATTGCTCGATTTGTAAAACGATTATATGATTTTAGGTGTCAAATTTGCTCTTATTCATTGAAGTTGAATGATGGGAGCTTTTATGCGGAAGCGCACCATATCAAACCACTTGGCAGTCCACATAATGGGCCAGATATATCATCAAATATTCTGTGCTTGTGTCCTAATCACCATGTCCAACTGGATTACGGCGTAATTCAAATCGAAAAATCCAATTTGGAGCTTCATTTAAATCACAGCCTTGATGATGAATTTATTGAATACCATAACTTGAAATTATTTAAGTGATTAATTTGCGCTATCAAAAATTTATTGTGGTTTCTCAAATCTATTGTATTACAGTAAATCTTTTTCCTGAAAGCTAACGCTATAATAGCCAGCTTGAACTCGTACTTGTAGCGGCACTTCGAATAAGGCACTGAGACGAGCATCAGTGAGCATTTCCGGTTTGCTGCCATCACCGACGATGCGCCCATGTTGTATCAAAATGACACGCTGAATCGCTGGAATAATTTCTTCGAGATGATGCGTGACCAAGAGGATCGTTTTACCTTGCGTGGTAAGCCGTTCGACGGTCTGCAAGAAGCGCTGACGCGTCACGATGTCGAGGCCAGTGGTGGGTTCGTCGAGCAGTAAGGCAGGCGGATCAGTCACCAAAGCACGAGCAATCAAAATGCGCCGCACTTCCCCCGTCGACATCTCTTCCATCGACTTGCCAGCAAGATGACCTGCATCAACCAAGTCGATAGCTTGTTCGGCTTGTTGGCGCATCATGGGTGTAACATCCTCGCGATGCAAAATGCCTTGGCTGGCAAAGAAACCGGACAAGACAGCATCTAAAGCGATAACTTCCCGAAAGGACGAACCCCCTGCAAAACTCTGGTGTAAATCTGCCGAGACCAGTCCAAGTTGGGTACGGAGTTCAAATACATTCCAATGTTCGCGGCCAAAAACTTCAACAACGGGCGTGCCATCATCATGCGCCAACGGGTAATGCTGGTAAGTGATGAGTTTGATGAGAGAGGACTTGCCAGAACCATTCGGCCCGATGATAGCAGTGTGTTCGCCCTGCTGGATGGTCAGGCTGATGTGGTCGAGTACAGCTTGCTGCTTTTTCAGCACTGTCGCGGCATGAATGTGCAACAAAGGTGGAATAGATATGGACATAAAGGCTTACCAACGGGGATAGATGACTAAGTCTTCATCTTACCGCAGGGTCTTATGTCCATGTAGATCAATAAGCAGGGCAATTAACGATTGTTTACCGAGCGCCGACGTGAGCGCTTCTCGGCACGAACCACAACTGCATCTTCCATCTCGACCATCATTTGTTGTGGCAGTTGGATATGGTGGCGAACACGGCGTAAAGCGGCCAAGCGCACAATCCGCGCCAAGACTCCACCGTAATCGTAGCCAAGCGTGGCGGCCATACGCACAATATAGCTGACTTCGGAAATGTCGGGGTTATGGTTGGGGTCGAGAATATAAGGCACATCACCGCGCAGACGCAAATCAATGCCACCGTAGTCACGCATGCCGGTCACTCGATAAGTCTCTTTGGCAGCCTTCTCGATGCGGGCTTTGACGCTCGGTATGACCTGCGCGGGAATTTCGAAGTGCATCCGGCTCTCGTCCCATTTGGTGTCGTAGTCCTGGAAAGCCTGTGAAGGATCGTCCGCTTGCAAAAAGTGTACCGACATCAATGGTAAGACTTCGAGTTCGGTATTGCCCCACACGCTGACGCGGTATTCTTGCCCACCGATGAAATCTTCAACCAGCGCCGACTGCTGCCATTCTTCCAAAAGATATTCGACCTGATATTTGAGTTCTTGCGACGAATGAACAACCGCTTTCTGATTGATGCCGTACGAGGCGTGGTAGCCATTGGGTTTGACAATCGCCGGAAACAAATTCCAATCATTGACATTGGCATCATCAAAAACACGATACGCAGGTGTGGGAATACCGTGCAGCATCATTTGCGATTTAGCAATGCTCTTGTCGCGCCCTTGCAACAGTGCCGTGTCATCCGCACCAGTGTATGCAAAGCCTAAAGCTTCATACAAACCTGTTATAGGGTCATAGCCAGACGGACCATCATGATAGCCATCGCAATAATTGAAAATCACCGTTTCGTTGGGGTCGTAACGACGCAAGACTTCTTCAATGTCTTCACCCACCAGTATGATTTTTGTGTCGAAGCCTTCATTTTGGAGTGACTTATCCACCAATTGGACGGTTTCATCACTGGCTTCATTGGTTAAAAATTCTGACTGTTCGAGCAGGTAAGATGGGCGGTAGAGAATGAGGATTTGGTAGGGTTCGGGCATGTCGTCCATCTCTCTATTAAGGGCGCTTAATTAAGCGCATTTTTATAGCACATGAATCGTATAAAAGAAAGCAAATTTAGGCAGCAAAGATGATGAGTAAATAGTCCTGTTTTTTAATGCATATGAGCGTTCTATTTTCACACCGTTTTTGATGCATCAAATCAAGATTTATTTGTACACTGTTTTTGAAAATTCTGCTGGATGTTTCTGAGGGAAGATTGAGGGAGAAAGCCAACAAGCCGAAGATAATACAAATTTTAAGGGGAAATTTGATATTGAGAAGGGGTGTGGATTTGATGAGAAAATAAAAGAGGCTGACGTTTGTGCCAGCCCCTTACAAAATGGTTTGTGGTTAGGCGCGTTTGACGTTGATGGTGAAGGTTAAATTGGTATCCGTAATGCTGATGGCAGTGAAGGTAATTTGCTTGTTATCGCGGTTGGCGCGGCGGCTAAAAGCATCCGTCAATTTTTGGTTGAATTCTGCGATGCGCGGGTCACTGGCATCGTAGCCTTCGATGTCGGCTTTGGTAATCTGTGGCAAGAGTGAACCATTCTGTATGGTAATAGTAACGGTCACGCTGCCACTGACAGTGCCTTTACCATCACGGCGTTCGTGTTCGCCATTGATGACCAACTGCCCGGGTTGAAGATCAATCTTCGGATTACGCAGCAGCGGATTAGCTTGCTTCGAGAGTGCCTCGACCACCGCGTCATTCACTTCTTGTTCGGTCAGGCTGACAGTTGCATCAATACCACCGTTTGCGTCCCGTTGAACATCGCTGACATTGCCCCGATTACAAGCAGCTAAGCCCAAGATCAGCGCACAAAACATGAGTACACGAATTTTCATTATTGGTTGTTCCCCTAAAGTGATTAGCACACTTTCATTGTAGAGTGAGATTAGGCGACGAGTCGTTAATGATATGTAATCAAAGTGTAAAATCTTTGACTACTAGCAAGGTGCGCGATTTTCCAATATACTTTAATCTAACGAAGATTAGATTATTTTTGGAGATGTAAAAATGGTCGACATGGTTAAAACTCAAACCGGCGTTTCTTTCGCGCTAACCGAAGAACAAAAGATGTTGCAGAAGATGGCGCGAGATTTCACCGCCTCCGAGATTATCCCGGTCGCAGCCGACTTCGATGAACATGCCACCTTCCCCGAAGATATTTTCCACAAAGCCCGCGAGTTGGGCATCGTCAACATGAACATTCCGGCGGAATACGGCGGCGTAGGTGCGTCACCATTTGAAGAAGTATTGGTTGCCGAGGAACTCGGTTATGGATGTACAGGCATCAGCACCAGTGTGAGCACTAATGCGCTAGGCGATTTACCGATCCTGCTGGCTGGCACTGAAAAACAGAAGCAGTATTGGTTGGGTGAGCGCTTGGTGGATAAGGGCGAGTTCGTCTCGTACTGCGTGACCGAAGCGGGTGCTGGTTCGAACGTAGTCGGCATCCAAACCCGCGCCGAGAAAAAAGGCAGCAGCTACTTAATCAACGGCTCCAAGATCTTCATCACCAATGCCAGCCATGCTCATTTCTTCACGGTGTTTGCCAAGACCAATCCCGATGCAGGACATCGCGGTATGACAGCCTTCATCATTGATCGCAATGCCCCCGGTGTGAAGGTCGGCAAAAAGTTTGACAAGATGGGCCAACGTGCCAGTGATACCGCCGAAATTGTATTTGAGAACGTGGAAGTGCCGGAAGAAAACCGCATTGGTGAAGAGGGTCAAGGTTTTTATCTGGCGATGAAGGTGTTTGATTACAGCCGTCCCGGTGTGGCAGCCGCAGCCGTCGGCTTACAACGTCGTGCATTAGATGAATCGGTCAAGTATGCCAAGCAGCGGGAAGCCTTCGGCACACCCATTTACCAACATCAGGCCATCGGACACAAGATTGCGGACATGGCGATCAACTACGAAGCCTCGCGATTGTTGACATGGCAAGCGGCTTGGCAGGTCGAAGCAGGAATCGTGAACTCCAAAGTGCCAGCTTATGCTAAAGCGTTCGCGGCTGACATGGCAACTAAAGCGGCTGTGGACGCGGTACAAGTCTTTGGCGGTTACGGCTTCATGAAGGAATATCCGGTAGAAAAGCTGCTGCGTGACGTGAAGATTTTCCAGATTTACGAAGGCACGAGCGAAATTCAGCGCAACATCATCGTGCGCGAGTTGTTCAAGTAGAAATACCCTCTTCTCCCCCGCAAGCTATGGAGAAGGGCTTTGTAACAAGTCGCGTATTTCCTAAGTTGGTTCGGTAGAAACTTCAGTCAAAAGTCGATATAATATGGATAGTGAAGAGGCGTTCACGCGAGCGCCTCTTCTTTATTCCCACTCCCCTTGGAAGGTAGCATTTACAGGCAGGCATTTTGTGGTGCGCTTAGATACCTATAAAGCTGGCGCGTTCCTCGTCTGGCAACTCAAGCACGCCGGTGCAGTCATCCATGAAGATGGTGGTGACATTATTCACCTGAGCCTGCCAACCGGTGAGGCCATCAGTATCCACATTATCGAAAGCTCGATCCCCGCTTACGAGATCAAGAACATCATCAAGAATAACCAAGCCAGCGGTTTATACACGCTGTTCATTCTATGGGCGGATATGTTACTGCCACCGGAAGGTCATGTGGTTGAGGTCGAGGAATGGGAGTGGCCGCTGTTAGCGCTTTATGGCGAAAAGTTGTGGGCTTATGACATTTTTGGCGGTGAACTGTTTATCTATCCGATTCATTATGACCGTATCGGTCCATACCGCGAAATTCGCTATGGCAAGACGGTCAACATGCGGCAGTTACAAGGCACGGTAGTCGAGGTTGATACACCCTTTATTCGCGGACGATGGCGGGTGGCAAGCTTCAGTGACAAAACCCCGCACAAGCGCCGTTACGCAACCGATACCGATGGGCAAAAATCACCCCGTTCAACACAGCCTGATTCGTATGCTGAGTTTTACGCCGTATTGGGCATTTCACTGGACTCAGAAGTAGAAGATGTGAAAACTGCTTACCGTAATCTGGCGCGGAAAATCCATCCTGACGTGAACAAAGCACCGGATGCCACGGCACAAATGCAGGCATTGAATGAGGCTTATCGTCGGCTCATGGCAACTTTTGAGGAGGAATGACCTCCTCTTCAACCTTCGAAGATCCTTTTTATACGCGGATAACCGTCCCACAGTAGAGACAATCAATTTGATGCTGCCCAGCAACCAACATCGGTAATGTACCGCCACAGGACGGACAGGCGGTTGGTGCTTTCTTGATGGCTTCCAACTCTTCCGCATCAGGCTGGATGGCACGTTCGTCTTGAGTGTTGCCACTAATCATGCGTTGGATTTGTGCCGCCCAGAATTTACAGGCTACGCCACCTTTAACCTCTGCCGTGATCTGGGAGAAGGGTGCGCCGGATTTGAGCGTAAAATACAACATATCTTTGCCGCCAAAGAAGCCTTTGTTCTCGGCTTTGACTTCGGCTATTAAATGCAAAGGGACTTCCCATTTCAGTTCTTGGGCTTTCTTGCCACCAAACAAACCGAGGGTTTTGCCAACGGTTTCTTTTTGTTCGAAGACCAAACGTTGATCGGTTAAGTACAAGATACCGTCAGGATCATTTTTGCCTTTACCGGTTTGAACCCATTCGGCTTTGGCGGCAAGGAACAAGGCTTCATTCGCTAGAAACTTAAAACTGGCCTCATCTTTTTGGTCGAGATACCATGTGATGTCGGTCAACTGCTTGAGGGTTTGATCGGTGTCAGCAGGCAGTGAACCCAGATCAGTTTTGAGTTTGCGTTCGGTGGCTTCAACACGGTCTTCCAATTCTTGAATACGTTGGCGGATAGGGGGCATCCGCGATTCCAACGTTTCGGGATTGGATATTAAACGGCTTAAATCTGTCATGAGGCTGTCGATGCGGTTATATTCAGTGCGAAAAGTTTCGGCCTCGGATTGAACAGCACTCTGGATATTTCGTTTGATGTCATCCCAGCGCTTCACCAGCACATCACGTTTCTGCTCCAAATAAGAGGCAAAAACATAACCACGCTGACGAATTCGCACGATTTGTTCCGGCAGTTTTTGCAGCTTGTCGGAGGTGTCGGTTACCGTGCGGCTTATTTCCGGCAGACTAACTTTTTCAAAGAAGTCTTTCCACTGGCGCTGCATCGCCTCGTGTGCGGCTGCGATGGGATTGGGTTCTGGTGTCGTCATAAATATCTTGTCCTTAAATGAAATGATGCGTATCCGTATTTTATACTGTACACGCATCACGCATTATCAGGCAAACGGATAAAGACTGAGACACAGCCGTCATTCGATATAGATTATGCTTCCGGCAACCGTTAGAACAGTATTCATATTGGCATCCCCTTCTCCTTTTGCAGATAATCCGTAGACCAGTGCTACAGCATTATCGCTCAGTTGCAACACACTGATGCTGAGATCGTTTACCCCATCGTCGACAAGCACCTGCAAACCTTTATAGCTCCCTACTTTAATTGCTTCCGGTGTGCTAATGACAAACTTCGGCTGCTGCGAGGTAATGTTATCAACAATTATTTTCATCAAATCTGCGGGAGTCGTGCCAGCAGGCAGATTAAATTGCGCATAGGTTCCCGCAAGAACATCGACTTCGATTTGGCCGGGGTCAAGCGTGTTCGAGGTTCGTGAAAACATGGCTTCGTCATTGACCATGGTAATCGTGCCGCTGTTGGATTCTTGGACAAACCACCCATTCGGATAACTGACCTGTACAGTCTTATCTGTCGATTCAAATGTCTGTCCCAGCGTAACATCACCTGAACTCGTGGCATTTGTGTTCGGGGTAGCTGTAGTGGAACCATTCACCGTGGTGACTTCAAGTTCAGGGGTAGCCGTTGGACGGGGAGCGGCTGTCGCGGGCGACGCGCCCGTCAGCATAAACTGTACCGTTGCGAGTTGGCTGCTGCTATCGGCCTGCCGTGTGCCAAGCGCCCACAATTGGTTTAGTGCATTGATGCGGTCATCTTCAGCAGCTTTACGCGCAAACTCAGCGAGATCAACCTGCGAAGTGGCCGTTCCTAATTGGCCTTGCAACTGCGCCTGTATGGTCGCTTGTCCTACCAGTTGACCTTGTAAAGTTGCCACCTCGGCAGTTGACTCGGCTTGTAAAGTCGCCAAATTATTGGCGTGCATGGTGACGGTGGCCTGCATAGCATCTGCATCTGATGTCGTGGTTGCGGCGAATTGGGCGCTGCGTGTTCCGGCATCGTCTAGTTGGGCGGAGGATGTACCCGCTGCTGCCTGGGCAGTCGCTTGAGCGGTATTTGCACCCTGTGCAGCAGCAAGCGCTGTCGTTTGCCCCATAACAGCTTGCTCTAGTGTTCCATCTGCGGCCTGTGCCAGAGCGACAGCCGTCCCTTTATCGTTATCCGAATCGGCAGCTCGTGTCATTTGCGCCCGCAGGTCGTTTACAGCTTGCTGTTGGAGTGCCAACGCAAAAACAGCCACGATAATCATAATTACAAGCCCAATGAGGGGTAACCGATTGGAATTCATGCGGACGCTCCTGAAATCAGGTGACAGTTGCTTTTATAAAATAGATACCATTACACCACAAAAAGGTTCAAGATGGCCTTAATGATGGCATAGAAAGATAGGAAGGGCAAAATTGTCTGAGGTGCGGGTTCGTATGTGCAGGTTTCAGGTTAGGTGGGCTTTCATGTAACGCCAAAGGTTAGGCCGAGACTCATCATTAAAAGGAGAAAATATGTCTCAACTCGACGCAGAGCTGACACGACATTATGCTTTCACCGATGTTGAAGCGGCGGTATCCGCAGCATTGAGTGCTTTTGACTCTGAGGGCGCGGAACTCGCACTGAAAGACCTTGCCGGGCTGGATCAATTTCATGTGGGTGGTCTGGATGCCAGCCGTATGCTTGCCCAAAAAGCAGCTCTCAAAGCAGACGATGTCGTTCTTGATGTGGGCGGGGGATTGGGTGGCACAGCGCGTTTAATCGCGAATGAATATGGCTGCGAGGTGACAGTTTTTGATCTGATGGAGTCTTACTGCCGTGTGGGTGAAATGCTAACTGAACGCACAAACCTCGCTGACCGCGTTCATTTTCAGCAGGGAAATGCGCTCGACATGCCGTTTGCCGATCAGTCATTTGATGTGGTTTGGACACAGCACTCTTCGATGAATATCGCTGATAAACAAGGTTTATACGCCCAAATTCACCGTGTGCTGCGTTCGGGTGGCAAGTTGGTAATGCACGAGGTTACAGCAGGAGCATTACAGCCAATTCACTTTCCGGTGATGTGGGCGCGGGATGCATCGATGAGTTTTCTTATGCCGCTTGATGAGTTACAAGTGCTGCTCATCCAAAACGGATTTACGGTGGAGAGTTGGGAAGATATATCGGATCAATCATTGAGTTGGTTGGAGAAGCGATTTACTGCCCAACAAAATGCTGGCACAGGTTCCAACCCACTGGGATTACAATTATTACTGGGTAACGATCTGGGTACACTACTCGGTAATTTGCTGCGGAACTTACGTGAAGGACGCATTTGTATCGTTCAGACGATACTGCGCCGTCCATAAATCGCTTTATATACATTGCTTAAATGTTGGGCGGCATATTGCGCCCAACATTTTATCCCCGATCTATTTCAATTAATGCAGGTTAACAAATTTCTCTCCCAATTGGCTTGACTTTCCTTAACAAACCACGAAATAATGCTACAGGATTGCAAATGTCTCCGAGGGGTTAAGGCTGACAGATGTGATTCGATTTTAGTTTGATTGATTGTACTAAGGGGAGTTTAGTTCGATGTTTAAGCAGCACCAAAAACCAATTATTATTTTATTGTTGTTCGTCGTGTTAGGAGGTATTTTTGCACATCCTCAGCAAGTCGAGGCGGTTGCGATTGAAGCGAAGTCCATGCCTGCATCCGAGTTAAGCGGCATTCCCGCAGCCGATTGGATTCAACTGGTTTATAAGCGTGTTTTTGAGGAAAAATCTTCTGCTCCGGGTGGAGCGCGGTTGTATGCCTACGCAGGCGTCGCGCTTCACGAAGCCGTCGTTCCGGGTATTGAGGGTGGCAAGTCGCTTTCTGGTCAGTTGACCGATTTACCGCAAATGCCTGCGATTGAAGATGGCATGGCTTACGACTGGCTTGCTTCGATGGCGGGCGCGATGTCGGTAGTCGTCCCCGGCATATTCCCCGGTTCTGCCGATACCCAACAAGCGGTACAACTATTGCGCGCATCACAGATCAACGCCCGTAAGCGCGAGGTCGATGCAGAAATTGTGGATCGCTCGGTCGCTTATGGGGAGTCGGTGGGTAAAATGATTATAGAGTGGGAGTCGAAAGACAATGCTAAGGAAGCCCACGAAAAAGGCTTAGCCTATGAGATCCCCGCAGGACAGCTCGATGCTTATGTGCTGACAACGGCTAATACCAAACCCGTCGAACCCTTTTGGGGAACAGTGCGTCCGTTTGGGCTGCCTAATTCGGCTGTTTGTGATGCAACACAAGATATGGAATTCAGTGAAGATGCCAAGTCAACTTTCTACGCACAGGCACTAGAAGTCAAAAATGTCGGTGACAAACTGACCAAAGAACAAAAAGACATCGCGACGTTCTGGGTCGATACGCCCGGTATTACAGGTACACCCGGCGGTCATTGGATGGCACTGTCGGCACAGTTGGTCAGTGACTTGAAGCTGAAGCTGGATAAAGCAGTCGATACATTTGCGATGGTTGGGGTTGGTGTAGGCGATGCCTTCATATCCGGTTGGAACATCAAATATCATGTGCTTTTGATGCGCCCCGAAACGTATATCCACAAGTATATTGATGAGAAGTGGCAGCCATTTGTGCAAACGCCACCTTTCCCTGAATTCATTTCGGGACATTCGATTGTGTCGGAAACGGCAGCCCGCATCTTAACTGACCAGTTCGGCACGTTGGCCTTTACCGACAATACCGAGCGATTCCGTAATCTTACCAGTCGCAAATTTACGTCGTTTGAAAATGCAGCGGCCGAAGCCGGGATTTCGCGGTTGTATGGTGGCATTCATTATCGGACAGGGATTGAAAAGGGTTTCGACCAAGGGCGCTGCGTCGCTTCCAACATTCTTGACCGTGTGAAAGTACGCTAATTTATCCACATAGCCTATAAAGGTATTCTCTCCTGCTGCGTTGTCATGTAGGAGAAAATACTTTTTATTGGCGCGTTTTCATCTCCTTGTCCCCTACCATACACCCTCTTAAATTGAGCTGAATTTCCTAGTTCAATATCAGTCATTATGTTCATGGTGAGGTTCTCATCCCAATTTACGATGATGAGTGTCCAATAAGGACTAATGATCGATTATTTGGGAGGTCTCATATGCGTAATTTAACTCGCATCCTCGCTGCGGCGCTATTTTGCAGTGCATTATTTGGTGCAGCGTTTGTAAGTGCTCAAGAAGCGACCGAAACACCCGTTCCCCCCGTGGAGGTAACCATGGAAGTCACTGCCGAACCACCGATAGAAATGACGGCGGAACCGACAATGGAAGTCACTTCTGAAGCAACAATGGATATGACGATGGAACCCACTACCGAGTCCAATTCACAGCCGGCACAGGCAACCGCAATGCCAACAACAGAAATGACGGCTGAAGCTACGACTGATACGATGGGAACAACAGGATCAACCGTCGCAACTGGTGGAATGGTCACCTGTGACTCTGACTTGATTTTGAACCTGTATATTGCCGAACGTTACTTTGGTTTCGCGGGTGTCATGGACGCGGCGATGGCGGGTAACACAACCGGTACATCCACATTTGTTGATGTTACGACACTCGACAAAGGTCAGTATGCTCCGCTGTTCAGCAGCATGATGGACTCCAATACTATGATGACTCAGGATCAAATCCAGAGTATGGGCAGCATGATGAATTTGGATCAGACCAATATGGCGAACGAGATGGCAACGATGATGCCACCCGGTACGGACATGAGCAGCATGACAACACTGTCCACGGCTTCAATTGCCGCTGAGCCAGAGGAATGTACGATGCTTCGTTCAGAACTCAACCGCTTCTACAGTGTCCTTGCCTTCAACGATATGCAATCCAGCACGGGTATGAGCGCTGAAGCCACACGCAGCGCAGATACAAGTGCGACCACCAGCATGACCATGAATTTCTCGACCACACTTTCGGGTGCGAACGAAGTTCCAGCGGCTGATCCTGATGGTACAGGTATAGCAGCCGTAACCGTTGATATGGCGAACAGCCAAATTTGCTACACGATTTCGGTGCAAAACATTGCACTGCCCGCAAGCGCAGCCCATATTCATCGTGGTGCAGCCGGTGTCAGTGGTGGCGTAGTTGTGCCATTGGATCTGGTGCCAGATGCAAGCGGTAACGCCACAAGCTGTGTGAAGGTTGACGCTGCCCTGTTGCAAGAAATTGCGACCAACCCCGCAGGTTTCTACGTCAACGTCCACACCAGTGAATTCCCTGATGGTGCGGTTCGTGGTCAAGTTTCAGGCTAATTCGGCTCAGACTTTCGCGATAAGCGGTAAGTTATAAGCAAGCAAGAGGTTGGTGATTTACCAGCCTCTTTTTTATTCCCGGCCCAGATTTGAGGGGGCATGAAAATATGAGGCTGCGTTATCATGGTATTAATCGGCTCAAGATTTGGTGCTGCGATGACGGACTTTTTTACGCTCAATCCACGTTATAAACGCTATGAACTTGGTGTCTATCCGTTGGAATATCAAACGGTGTATGGAGTGCAACGGCATCGCTTTGGTCGCACGTTAGTCACAGCCATTCTGTTAATACTCATGTACACAACTCTAACCAAGTATGATATGGGATTTACTGGTCGCGCTTCAGACCTGCTTCCTAACATGCTGCTCATCATTTCATTGTTTGTTTGTGCTATCTGGGTTATCCCTACTGAAATTTTTAGTTTGATTCGTACTGTGAGAATCAATAAAAGTTATGCACGACTTGTTCATAGTGGCATTCTAATTGATGGGCAAATTTACGAAATACGAATCAGAGAACAGAAAGTGAGTTTCTTAGAGTCGTGGCTTAATAAATCCCCAACCAAGGGATTCTACTTTGTTGTTTTCATCTACCGCTTTAACTCACCAGAGCAAAAGGTAGTCTATGGTAAGCAGACTGTTGTGCGCGTTTATCAAAACCTAATTGAGCAACCCCTACCACTAGACGGCACAGCTATTCGTATCCTTTACACGGATGATAATATCCATGTGATGCTGTGAAAGGTGGCAATCCGAGATTGCGCTATAATGGACACTTACAAAAATAGTGTGAGGTGTGGGCTTGGTCACCATTCAATTACCGGATGAGTTGGTTGAAAAACTGCAAAAACGTGGGGTAACCAATATCGAAGCCTTCGCGATTACCGTCCTCCAACATGTGGATGACAGCGTCATTAGCGCGGCCCTCGAACCCAATATGCAAAAGCGTATTGCGGCATTACGGCTGGCTTTAACTGATTTTAGGAGCGACATCACCCCCGAAAAATGGGCAGAGGTATCCGCGACCATTGATAAAGAAGCGCTCGATTGGGACGAGGAATAATATGCGGTCTACAGCAGGAGACAATTTGGCTAACTAATGGATAAGATCACCTCGTTCTGGAATACGCTCTCGCCCACATTACGCGATAACCTTAGCCGTATCGTTCTAGCAGTTGCCGTTCTGGGCATGTTCTGGTTGCTAAGGCGTTTGTTAGCGGCATTGGTCGTGCGCCCGCTGCACGCCCTTGCCAAACGCAGCAATTCTGGTTGGGATGATCTGGTACTGACGATTGTTACTGTTCCAATACGGTTGATTATCATCGCGTTGGGTTTATTACTCGGCGCGGAAATCCTGCGACTTGACATCACAACCTCGGTGTTCGTTGGTCATCTGTCACGAATGTTCGTCATCATCGCAGTGCTGATGGCAGCTTATCAAATTGTGGATGCGCTTGCCCCTTCCAGTAACCGCCTCTTCCGCCTCACCGGATTGACGATTAACGAGCGTTTGCTCCCCTTCATGCGAACAGCCATTAAACTGATCCTGATTTCGCTGGCGATGGTCATCATCATTCAAGAGTGGGGTTATGATGTCAGCGGGTTGGTGGCGGGTTTAGGTTTAGGCGGCTTGGCTTTTTCATTGGCGGCTAAAGATACGGTCGAGAATTTATTCGGTTTCACCACGATTGTTGGCGACCAACCGTTTATGGTAGGCGAATTCATTAAAACAAGTGATGTGGAAGGCACAGTAGAGCATGTCGGCATACGCTCGACACGGATACGGCAGCCCAATCAAGCCTATGTCACCGTTCCTAACAGCAAATTGGCTTCTTCACCTATTTTGAATTGGTCACGCCTGAGTAAGCGCTGGTATGACACCACTTTGCGTGTGACCTATGGCGCTTCACGTAAGGACATTGTCGAACTTATGGAGCGCATCAAGACAGTGTTGGCCGCGCGTGAGAAAGTGCAACCCGATTCGATTATCGTCAACTTCATCAACTTTGGCGATTTAGGATTTGAAATTTTGGTGCGCTGCTACATCAATATTCCAGAATGGCCCATTTTCACCAACGAGCGCGAAAGTATCAATTTAGAGATCATCGCCATCTATGAGGAGTTGGGTCTCCACTTCCCGGTACTGACACGCCAGATGTAATAGCGATTGCCCGCGATCCGCTATCTATTTCGCCCACATCCATTTTAAATAGATGATATTTTGTAGTAGGTTTGATGCAAATTTCGCATTAACTCCGCTGAAATGACAGGCGGGAAGCTCGCGTCTATCCGCTGAATTGGCATATTTGCCATGCGGCTGGCTCGGCTATATCCGCTGAAACTGCACAAGTGCAGCGGATTGTTCGCGTGTATCCGCCGCGTGCCAATATTGGCAGTGCAGCAGCGGTTATACGGGAGCAATCCGCCGAAAATGCAAAAGACGAATTGAACCGCAGAGTCGCTGAGAAATACGGAGCGCGTTTTACCACAAAGACTCCCTGACAGAATCACACAACGATAAAAACAGGATAGCAGAAAAGAGGAGGCTTCGGGTTACATTTTGGTAACTCTTTCGCGACCAATTTACTAACGGTTTTGAGAGAGAAATTAGGTCGTGAAAGTTGATGAGATGTTAGAAAGTGGTTTGAGGTCATTTTCAATGAAAAATAGGTGATTATTATCCCAGAAAGTAGACATCACTTAGCGACTACCGTTATAATCGGTGTCAAAGTAAGAGGTTCAAGAAAATGGTACTTCAACTTCGCCAGCCTATTACAACCATTGACGAATTTATTGTTTATGCTTTGCATCCTGAAAATTCAGAGCGTAATTTTGAGTTTGTTGATGGAGAAACGATCGAAAAGATGCCCGGTACAACGGAGAATTCCACACTCGCATTTTATCTGGGTTTTATCGTCCAATCGCACTGTGAAAAAAATAATATTCCGTGTTACATCAGCGGCGAAGCGGGTGCTTATCGCATTGGTCAAAACGCGCTTGCTCCCGACTTTGCTTATAAAACGACTCCGGCTACAACTGAATACCCTGACCCGATTGCTCCGCTATGGGTTATGGAAGTCATTTCGCCCAATGACAAACCGACTGCCATCCGTAAAAAACGGCAGCGTTATCTTGAGGCAGGTATCCTGTTATGGGAGCTTTACCCTGATGAACGCGTCGTTGATGTGTATGCGCCGGGGCAACCCCTGACTACATACGGGTTAGGCGCTGCTATTCCGGTGAGTGTTGTACAAGACCTCATTGTCGAAGTAGCCAAACTTTTTCGCTAATACACCATCTACGCCCTGATAATTGAAATCCCCAAGTCGATATAGGGCTGTAGGGCAACATTGTCAACCGAGCTTTCGGTCACCAAATGAGTCAGTGAGGCAATCGGCGCGAGGACGAAGGGCGCAACCGTGCCAAGTTTATCAGCAGAGGCCAATGCCACTACTGAAGCCGAATTCTCGATCATCAACCGTTTAAGCTGCGCCTCTTCATAAGAAAAATCAGTGATTCCCGCTTCAACATGTAAGCCGTTCACGCCCAGAAAACAAATATCGGCACGGAAACGCGCTAACGATGCTGCCGCTTCCGCACCGACTACGGCTAAAGTCGATTTGTTAAGCGTGCCACCCAACAAAATCACTTCCAAATAAGGATGCTCTGCTAACGCCATGACAGCGGGTGGACTATTGGTGATAACCGTCGCCCGCAGATCATAGGGAAATAGTTGTGCCAAGCGGGTGGTTGTCGTACCGCAATCCAGCAAAATCACCTGACCATCTTGTGCAAAATGTGCCGCTGCTTCGGCAATTGAAGACTTGGCTTCGGTGTGCTGCTGGCTGCGGTTGATATAAGCGGTTTCGGTCAATGCTTTGGCAACCGCACCGCCATGCACCCGCCGCAACAGACCCGCTTCGGCAAGTTCATTCAAATCACGCCGAATGGTATCCTCAGAGACATTCAAGGCCACACTGATCTCTACCGCGACTACTTTGCCATCCCGTTTGAGTGCATCTAAAAGCTGCTGCTGTCGTTCTTCTTTAAGCATATCGATCATCTCTTTTGCGTTTATTTGCGTTATTTATCTTGATTATGCACTAATTTGCGGTTATTATCAAGATAAAGCAGAAAACAATGTTGAACCGCCAAGCCGCCAAGAATAAAGAAAATTGGCTTATCCAGAACCCCCTTCCCAACCCTCCCCCGCAAGCGATGGAGGGAGCAATACAAGGTATCTGGTTATTTTCAGAACAAAGCGGTTTGAACCATTTATCTCAAGAAAAAAGGTAAGCAGCGATGCAAAAGCAAATCCGTATCAAACAGGTTGAGACGCTATCTGATGATTGGTATGTACTCAAAAAGACCACGTTTGAATATCAACGGCGTGATGGAAGCTGGCAAACCGTCAGCCGCGAAACCTATGATCGGGGCAACGGCGCGACGATTTTGCTCTACAACCCCCTGAAAAAAACCGTAATCCTTACCCGTCAATTTCGTTTTCCCGCGTTTGTGAATCAGCATTCTGGCATCCTGATTGAAACCTGTGCTGGCTTGCTCGACCAAGATGATCCGGTGACCAGCATCCAACGAGAAGCCGCCGAGGAAACGGGCTACTTGATTCAACAGCCGCGTAAAGTATTCGAAGCGTTTATGAGTCCGGGTTCGGTCACCGAACGTCTATATTTTTTTGTGGCGGAGTATCAAGAGCATCAGAAAATAAACGAGGGCGGTGGATTGCCCTCGGATGGTGAAGATATTGAAGTGTTGGAAATTCCATTTGAGGACGCCATGCACATGATCGAAAGCGGCGAAATCGCGGACGGCAAAACGATCATGCTGCTGCAACACGCCGCCTTAGCAGGTTTGCTGAATTAAGTGCAGGTTGTTATTCCTGTGGTGTCACCAGTTGAGTATCGAGGTTCAGCACCTTGGCCGCACCCCTCAACAAGTCTTCGACGCTAACTGGCTTGCCGAGAAACAACTGCGCTCCGGCTTCAAGAGACTGATGCATCTGGAAGCCACCGGTTGCACCGGAACAAACGATGGCCTGTGTTTTAGCGTTATCTGGCTGCTTGCGAATATAACGCAGGAGATCAAGTCCGTTCATGTCCGGCAGCATCAATTCCAAGACGAGCAAATGCGGAAACGCATGGGATATGATGCCGATAGCAGAGGCGGCATTATCAACCGCCGTCACAGTAAAGCCGGCATGGCGCAGCGCCATATTGAATACTTTTGACACATTCGGGTCGCCATCCACGATTAGCGCGGTTTCGCCGTGGGCAATGCGCGGAACAGGGGCATCTAACGAACTGGTTGTCCCTTTGGGTGTTACGCCAATGGTCGGCACAACAATGAACCGGACTTGCAGTTTGATCTGTCCGATGGTCAGTTCATCACCATGTCGCAAGCGATATTCACCCTGTGGCGCAAGCGCAGAACCGTTTAAGCGCGTGCCATTGACGCTGCCCAAATCCTTGATATAGATACGATTATCTTTCACGAGAATAACCGCGTGTTGGCGCGAGACCCCCAACCCTTGTCCATTATGGGCGCTGAGGTCAACCGCAGGAATAACACCCTTTTGCGGATCAGCACGACCGATCATCATGGTTTCATGGACTTGTACTTGTAAAGTAGCGGCTGTACCGACTACACGCATTTCAATAACCCAAGGCATCGGTTCATGCAATGGCCCGGTTGCCCGTACCGGCATATACGCATCGGTATTATGCGCTTTGTCGTTAAGGTATTTAGTTTCCCGACTCTTCGGATCATGCATGAGTCTTTACTTTCCTGTGCTCAAAATAAAGCATTCCTAGTAATTAATTGTAAGCACAAATGAAGGATTAAGCGTTAACGTCGCCATTTCTAGCCCTTAATTGGTGAAAATTTACGAATGGGCGTACTAAAGTACTAAAGTCCTAGTTTCGATGACCCTAGATTAAACAAAAAAGTCTGCGGTTAGCCAGACTCTTTTTAGTAGTATGTTTGTTTCTATTCTGATCCCAAGGTCACGGTTTGAGTGATGGTTTTGCCGTCGCGAACAATCGTTACATCAACCGAGTCACCGGGGCGATAGTTTTCCTCCAACGCCAACAGGAGATCATTACGCGAGGCGACTGCTTTACCGCCTATGGTGGTGATAATGTCGCCACCGGAAACGACATAGCGACCACGCTGTACGCGCACAGTTGCCGCTTGTAAACCGGCTTTCTCCGCAGCGCCACCCGAATCCATCTGCACGATCAGCAAACCATGCTGAATGCTGTTGTCGTTGGATGTCACTTCAGTACCGATTTCAGCGACCTGTACACCCAACGACGGATGGGTGTAATGCCCGTCTTTGATGAGGCTGGGGACAACCTGTTTAATAATATTCACGGGAACTGCGAAGCCGATACCGACCGAACCGCCGCTGGGCGAGTTGATAGCGGTGTTGATGCCGACTACGCGCCCATGTGCGTCGAGCAATGGGCCGCCAGAGTTGCCGGGATTGATGGCTGCATCAGTTTGGATAGCCTGCCCAATTGCTGTTCCCGCGTCGGTTTCAATTCGGCGACCGAGTGCGCTGATTACGCCAGTGGTTAAGGTGCGGTCAAGGCCGAATGGATTGCCGATGGCGATGACCGTTTGCCCGACTTTCAGAACATTCGAGTCTCCTAGCACTAAGGGCGAAGCCGTCCCCGCTGGCAAATCAATTTTAATGACCGCCAAATCATAATAGGGATCCGTTCCGACAACGGTTGCAGTTAAATTTAAGCCGTTTGAAAGCAGCACGTTCAAACTATCCGCACCGGAAACGACATGATTATTGGTCACGATATGACCTTGATCGTCGTAGAGAAAACCCGAACCTGTTCCTTCCTGAGGAGTCGTGCCATAGAAGAAACTAGGTACGTTTTGACTGCTCGAAATATGCACGACCGAGGGATTAATCCGGTCATAGAGGTTGATCATAATCTGGTCGCGGGCATCAAGTTCAGCATAAACTGAGTCGGCAAGTGGTGTTGGTGTTGGCACAATAGTGGCCGTATCTTGTGCGGCGATAATCGACGCTGTACGAGGTAGAAATTCAAATGCAGCGAAGATTCCCAACATAAATCCGAAAATCAATATTGCAAACATCAAGAGACGGTTTCCCCGTCGCATGATTTCACCTCCTGTAAGAGTCCGTTACATGCTTCGAGTATAGCAAGGCGAATGATGACCGTTTGTAGAGAAGATGATGAGGAATGACTAATGGCCCGTCCACCCACGACGAGCCATTAGTCATTTTTGGATGATGTTTGGCGGGGAAAGGCTAGTTATATCGAGACCTTTTTGAGGGCGTATTTTAAGCCCCATTGGAAACCGGGAGCGGCGACTTCACAATGATTCTGGTCAAGGAAAACATGTTTGACCAATGAAAGCCCTTCATAATTGCGACCTTGCAAAATAGCCGCCATCCGCAGCGTATCAGTCATGGTGGTGTCTTTAATGTCCTCTTCGTATTCGCCCACATACATATAAATTTTAACGGGGAGTTTTGTGTTTTCTTTTGAGAAGGCTTCCTCACGCTGAAACATATATCGGTCGCCATAGGAGAGTGTTGGGCTGCCGATAATCAGCGTGCTGAACAAATCGGGCGTTTCAAAGAGCGAGAAAAGACCAAACAACCCACCATAGGAATGCCCGACCCAAATGCGTTTGGCCGGATCAGCGCGATAGGTGTTTTCGATGAAAGGTGCTAATTCGTTCTTGATGAATTGATTGAAGTTACCCGCGTCACCGTTGGGTGCTGGACGTTTGAAGCCTTCTGACTGCTGCTTTTCGAGGACTTTATCCACAGTTGGAGTCAAATCCGCATCCCGACGGGTGAAAGATTCGTAGAACGACTCAATGGCATTGGTATCTTCGGGGTAGCCGATGCCAACGACAATCGCATCGGTTGTACTGCCGCACCATGCCATTGGTCGAATGATACCTGTTACCATGCCAGCGTACCAATTCCCATCGGGCACATAAACGACAGGCCATCTGGCGGGTGTATCGTTGAAGGGCCAATCTTGGTCAGGCGTTCTGGCATATCCGAGTGGCAGGCTGACTGTGATGCGATATTGTCTGCCCGTATGTTTGGAGGTCATCATATGCAATTCGCTGCCCAGTATGGTTACGGGTTCAGTGGTCATCCTATTCTCCTTTTAACTGGACTGTTTTTAATCACCAATTTCGCTGGCGGCTTCCTTTAGCACTACGACAGGTTTTGTGCTGGTACGACCGGCATACACTAACACAACAGCAATCAGACTTGTAATAACGTAACCTAGTGCCAGCGGCGTAACCGTATTCACCAATTGGCGATCAATGAATGATCCCAAAAACGAACCAACGACAAAGAAGGAAGTGCCATAGATTGCCGCAGCCATACCCGCCGTTGACCCTAAGGGTTCAAGCGCCAAAGCACTACTGTTGGGTTCGGCAGCGACATAAATGCCTTGTAGCAAGGCTACAATGGCGAAGAATAGAAAAATGTTCGGTTTACCTTGAAATGCGAGAGTCAACGCCAGTAATATCACTGCCAGAACCACGTACACCACCAACAGACTGCGAACTGTGCGGCGCGCTCCAAACCGCCCAATCAGTTGGGAGTTTAAGAAGGTGAAAATTGCCATCGTGATTCCGATGCCACCAAAAATCAATGTAAACACTTCGGGACGACCATAGATCTCGCTGATCATATGCTCGGAACTGCTGACATAGGAACTAAAGGCCGCGAATAAAATGGTGACAATCGCGGTATATCGGACAAAAACACGATTTCCAAGAACCTGTTTTGCGGATTGGGTAAGCGTAGACAGATCCAGATTGAGGCGGCGTTCCGGCGGCAGCGATTCACGCAGCCTAAACGACCAGATAAACACCATCACTCCAACAAGAGCAGGCGTGAGGAAAACGATATGCCACGAGGTTAACGATAAGATAAACGTACCAAGGATTGGAGCAATAACAGGTACGAACAGAAAGATCGTCATAATCAGCGACATGGTACGCGCCATTTTGTCGCCGCTAAAGCGATCTCGCACACTGGTAACTGCACCTACAGACATTGCTGCTGCCCCTAAGCCAACAACAAAACGGGCTGCCAAAATCAAGTTCAGGCTGGGTGATATAGCCGCAGCGATACAGCCGCCGATGTAGAGGACAAAAAAAACCTGTTCGCAAGATTGGTAACCGACCATAACGATCAGCCAGTGGGCCAAAGGCAAGCTGTCCGACCTGCCCCATAAAAAAGAAGGTGACGATTTGCGAAGTCGCGGTGGAATCTGGCGCTAAACCTAAATACAGGCGCAGTTCACCAAACGCCGGCAGCATAATATCAATCGCCACAGCGGTCAGCAGCATGATGAAAGCAACAAGCACAATAAATTCGACTGAACCAATCTCTTTTGTGTTATGGGTTCGCATGTTTAACCGTTGCGTAATGAAAGAATCGTACAGGAATAGCAACAAGCGGCATCTTAATTCCCCCTGATTATTCGCTTGAAAGACTCACCATGCACAGATGTTCTACGCGATATATTTCTTACCTCACATCAAAGTCGAATATCCGATGTCGTGGCGCACCACCTTCCCGCCTCCAAATAATAATGGCTGCCTTGTTTTCTGATGTGTTATTATCACGTCCGAGATTCCGTCTATACCTTATTCATTTGTGTTAGTCCTGTCCCTACGGCTTGCTGACGGCTGACCTCCCGATACACAACCCTTGCTTGCTCTTATTGTCTAGCCGCTGTTATAATCATGCTAATTATTACCGCATCCGCTTCTACGAGGGGCGCTACACTATGCAGAGCAGCGAAAATTTCCGTCTGGTTGTCCGCCGGGGGCCGCAGCCAAATCAAGTTTATGACTTGAACAAAGACATCATTACCATCGGGCGCGACATCACCAACGATATCACCATCAATGATCCGGAGGTCAGCCGTCACCATCTGCGCTTCACGCGCGGCGCAGGCGGCTTCACGCTCGAAGATTTGGGATCAACCAATGGCACATTCGTTAACGGGCAACGCCTGACGGGTGCCAAGCCGCTGAATAATGGGGATATGCTCGGTCTTGGCGAAACCGTGACACTGGGTTATGAAATGGCACGTGGGGCAGCTTCCGCCGCTGGCGCGGAAATGGCTCAGACTGCACCCCAATCGCCACTACGTGCGCCGACTGCCCCTATAGGACAGGGTGGTTCCTACAGCCCTTATAGTCCGCAAGGACAGCAGGCACAACCGCAGCAGCCTCAGCAACCCCAATCACCTTATGCCCCACCGCAACAGCCACAGGCTCAAGGCTATAATTCACAACAGCCCGCCTATGGTCAACAGCAAGGGCAACCGCAGCAACCGGCCTACGGTCAACAACAAGGCCAACCGCAGCAAGCCGGTGGCTATAATCCACCACCTCCCCCCGGAGCCGCTTATGATTATGATCCATATGCTGTGCGCGAGGAAGAACCCCGCAATATGACCCGTTGGGTAATTATCGGCTGCGTGGGTGTTTCCGTTTTGTGCTGCTGCGGCACGATCGCCGGTTTGTTCTTAGTGGATGCGCTCTGTTTGTGGAATCGTGTACCGTTGTTGGGCGACATCGTTAAGCAAATTGGTTACAATATCGTTTGTAAATAGACGACTGCCCGACTCAATCCGATAGAACCTTCGTCAGACAAGCGGGCTAATAGCGCGCTTGTTTTGTTTAGAGATAGGCGCCCACCATGCCCCTCTTAGAGACAAACAATGGTCCAATATGGTATGCCGACCACCGTGATCCTACACTTCACCGTCCTGTAACGGTGGTGATTCATGGTGCGGGCGGAACCCACCTTGATTGGCCTGCTGAAATTCGGCGGATGCCCGAACTCAACGCCATTATCATTGATCTACCGGGACACGGAAAAAGTACAGGTGCGGGACGCAGCAGCATCGATGCTTATGCCAGTGATATATTGGCGTTAGTCGATGCACTCAAGTTACAAAAGGTGATCCTCGCGGGTCACAGCATGGGCGGTGCGATTGCCCAAACAATTGCGGTGCAACATCCCGACCGTATACTCGGACTTATTCTCATCGGCACAGGCGCAAAGTTGGGTGTTCATCCCGAAATACTCAGCGGCATGATTAACGAAACGACGCGCACAATTGGCGCATTGGTCAGCATGTATTTCGGAACACCCATCGACGAAAGTTTACAACGCCGTAGCAAGCAGCAGCTCAGCGGATTTAATCCTCTCATCCTCTATAATGATTATGCGGCTTGCAATACCTTTGACCTACGCAAACAGGTTAGCCAGATTCATGTGCCAACACTGATTATTGGCGGCGCGGAAGATAAGATGACACCCTTCAAGTTCAGCACTTATTTGCATGAACAGATTAGCGATTCGCAACTGGAACACATCGAAGGTGGTGGACATCTGATGATGCTGGAACAGCCTGAACTCGTGGCAGAAGCCATACGGAAGTGGCTGTTGGATCAACAGTTTTAGAAACACTTATTGGAGAACAGCCCCATGCGAATTGTCCCATTACCCGATAACAACACCCTTCAACATCAAATGGCTGAACTTTTGGTTGATGGATTTAAAGTCCATTGGGATGCGTGGAAAACCGTCGATGAAGGTTTGGAAGAGATCCAGATGATTAGCAAGGAAGGTTTCGTTCGGGTCGCATTAGATGACAAGGGCGAAACCGTTCTCGGTTGGATTGGCGGACTACCGGAATATGATGGCAATGTGTGGGAACTGCATCCGATGGTCGTCGGTAGTGATTTTCAGAAACGGGGCATTGGACGGGCGTTGGTTGCCGATTTTGAAGCTCAGGTCAAAGCGCGTGGCGGCTTGTCCATCCGGCTCGGTACGGATGACGAGGATAATATGACCTCGCTGGCAAATTGTGATTTGTATGACAATTTACCCGATAGAATCGACCGCATTCAAAACCTCAAAGGGCATCCTTACGAATTCTACCAGAAGTGTGGTTACAAAATTATCGGGGTGATACCAGATGCTAACGGACGCGGCAAACCCGACATCATCATGGGCAAACGTGTAGATTAGGCGGTTATCGGCCAGATCAGGCGGAAGATACTACCCTGACCGACCTGGCTTTCGGCTTCAATACGCCCGCCGCTAAGTTCCATAACCCGGTGGGTAATAGCTAAGCCTAAGCCAGCCGCCACGCCAGTGCGTCGTTTGTTCTTATCGACCTTGTAAAAGCGCTCAAAAATATGCGGCAAATCTTCGGCATCAATACCCACGCCCTCATCTTCGACCGTCAGGATGATTTCACTGCCTTGCATCGCGGTTTGCAGCCGAATACTTCCTGCAAGTGTATAGTTGATGGCGTTTTCAAGCACATTCTGCAATGCCACTAAGAGTAAATCGGGGTTAACATTCAGGTTAGGCAGATCATCACCAAAAACCAATTCCAGCATCAGTTCTTTTTTGGTGGTGGAGGGAGCGTAATCGTTCTCCAACCGGCTCAGCATTTTATTGAGCGATACCGGTGTAACTTTGCTGTTGTCGTTGACACTTTCAATCCGCAGCAGCATATGCATTTGAGTGATTAAGCGGGTGAGCTGTGCCACCTGATGCTCAATAATATCCAGCCGTTCATCTTGTTTAGTAGGATCATTGGTTTTACGCAGCAAATAAAGGCTGGTATTCATAATGGTTAACGGTGTGCGAAGCTCATGCGAAGTTGTACCGATGAACTGCGACAACAAGCGCATATGCTCTTGTTCTAATGCCAGATCAAAGCTGACTTTTTCCATCTCCATATGTTGTGTGATGTCATCCATGATGCCAGCCACACGATACAATTCGCCTTGGTCATCATAAATGGGGAATGCCCGTGAAGATAACCAGTGGAGTTTTCCATCTGATTTAATAATGCGGAACTTAATCTCATGCGTCCCGCTACTGAGCGTTTCAGCAAAAGCCCTATTCACCAATTGGCGGTCGTCAGGGTGCACTTTCTCCCCTAATATGTTCAGATCATCTAATGCAAGTTCAGGTGCAAAACCCCAGACTTTCTCGAATGCCGGACTGAAATACAACGGCGTTTGATGCGCTGTATCGAGCATCCAGAACAATGATTGCATATTTTCCGAAAACTGGGCAAAACGTTGTTCACTTTCAACCAGCGCTGCTATGGACTGTTTCGTATTCGTAAGATCTTCAGCCAGCACCATGCCCGCCGTTATTTCGCCATTTTCATTACGCACGGGTAGACAACGGACACTAATAATTATGCCGGCAATTTCCCGCTCAAGATTGATTTCAGCGCCCGACAACGCGGCTTGATACGCAGGTTCTAACCAATCTGCGATTTCCGGTGACACAACTTCACGGAGCGTGCAACCTTCCATTGATTCTTTGGAAAAGCCTAATCGCCGTAACAGAATTCCGGTTGCCACGGTATAACGCATGTCGTGGTCGAAAAGAATGAATGCAAAATTAGGGAGATTGTATTCCGTAATATAGTATAGCAAATCACGGGGCATGACTGCTTTATGACCGGCTGCATTTTGAGCATCCCGCGTCGTCTTCAAAATTTGGGCAACGGTGCCATCGTCATGCCGCTTGAAAATCACCTGCCGCTCGGAGAACCATTTCCAGTTACCATTGGCCTGCTTCAGACGGTAGCGAACATCAACCATTTCATCATCATTAGCGTCGAGTAGATGCTGCAATTGGGCTGCTACAAAGGCTTCATCATCCGGATGTAGTAGAGACTCTCCACTTATAACCTCGTCATAGCCCAGCACCGATTCGAGAGTACGGTTGCTGTAGATAACACCCTGTTCATCCACATCATAGATGCTGACGATGTCCGGCAGCATCTTGAAGGTCTGCTCCAAAAGGTGCGTCTCGCTATAATCCAAAATCGTGTCAGCGGCATGTGCCGTAGACTGCGACTGGAAAGCTGCTTGACGAGAAGACTTCGCGCTTGAAAAAGACATTTCCACCCTATGTTATGCCAACAAACGGCAAAACTTGAATTTACTACTGTCTTTATTGTAGAGTTCAAAAGCACAGCCTCATCCTTGAGGTTTATCAAGAATTTGTGAAGGAACGCGCCTCACTTAACACATCCAACATCTCCTGATGAAGCAGCCCGTTGCTCGCAAGAACCTCCTTGCCATCATGTGCGGTATGAGACTCTTGACCGCTGTAATCCGTCACTGTTCCCCCTGCTTCACGGATAAGAATGATACCCGCCATAACATCCCATGCGTTGACTGACCGTTCCCACAAACCTTCCAAACGTCCCGATGCAACATAGCTCAGTTCCAGTGCAATCGAGCCGAAACGTCGCAGTCCGCGCGTTTTCACAGTGAAGGCTTTCCATTCACGGATGTTATTATCAGGGCTTTTGAAGCTGTCATAGGGGAATCCCGAACACAACATGGCTTGCCCCAGTTCGGATTGATCCGACACATGGATTGGCTTGTCATTTCGGGTCGCCCCATAACCGAGCGCCGCGCTGTATAACTCATCCGAAAACGGATCATAAACCACACCAACCAGCGGCTTCATGTTTTTATCCGCCAAGCCGATGCTCACCGTGAACAAGGGAAGATTGCTGGCATAATTGCTGGTTCCATCAAGCGGATCGACATACCAGAAGTATTCAGCTAAGTCGGCAGGCTTACCTATTCCCACGCCGCCACCTTCTTCACTAACAATGTGATGATCGGGGAACGCTTGCGCCAATCGAGGAATCACGACAGCTTCTGAAGCGAGGTCAGCCTCAGTAACAATGTCAGTTGCATTTTTCTTGGTACGTTCCTGATGCGGCTGTTCAAACTTTTCCATGAGTACTGCACCGGCAGCACGAGCAATTTCACTGACGGTTGCGCGAACGGCTTGTAAATCCACGTTGATTTTCTCCACACAAATAAAAAAGCCTATCATATACGTGATAGGCTTTTGGATGCTATAGCCGGGTTAGAGTGCTAGAAGATTATTCGTTCTCTTGCGGCACTTCAAGCACGATTACTGCGCTGGCCTGTTTGCCCTTTGGCCCCTCGACCACTTCAAATTCGACTTTTGCCTTCTCTGGTAGCGACCGATAGCCGTTACCTTGAATAGCACTATAATGAACAAAAACGTCACTGCTGCCGTTTTCGGGCGTGACAAATCCATAGCCTTTTTCGTTGCTAAACCACTTTACGACACCCTGAATCCGCTGCGCCATTTGTTTCCCTACTCCTCGTAACACACAATCCGTAAAACAATTCTTACTCTCAACCAAGGTTAACTTCATAAGGTAACATAAAATTTACTATATGAAAGTCAGGTTAAGTTTAGATGATTTGGCGCGGAATTGTCAAGGTTTTGGCCTGATCAGAGTGGTATCTATTTGACAAATGTAATGTTCGTAAGAATAGAGGATGCTCATTACGTCTACATCCTCTATCATGCCTTACAAATTATTGCAGGTCTAGTCTCTAATAATAACCCTGCAAGAGCATTGGCTGTCCGTTGATCTGGGTGTAATAGTAGGGTATCCAACCGACACCGAACAACTCGACCTGAATATCCTTCTTATAAGGGGTAATGGTGTACGGTTGTATATCTGTCGCGATCTTTGCCCATTTATCGGTTACAGCCTGCGCATCAATCTGGAATTGGTTTTGCAGCGCCTCGCTCTTATCTTCCAAATCCGCCAACGTTTGCTCACTGGCACTCAAATGCGCTCCAGCCTGATTTTTGTAACGACTGACACGGCTGGAACGCGAAAGGGTAAAGCTGGTACGTCCCTTGAACAAACTGAGCAACGATTCGCCGCGTGTAAACAGTTCTTCCCGCTTTAGGTCAGCCAATTGGCGTTTCTGCGCGTTCAATTGCATTTCTTCACGGCGCATCTTTTCGTCAATCGAGTCAAACTGCTTCTGATATTTAGCAGCTAACGCATCTGCTTCTTTATCCCGCTGTTCTCGGGCTGCCTGTTGCAGCCGTGCGGGAAATTCACTTTCCTGTGCGTTAGGGTCACCATAGATGTCGAGTGTTGCATTAAAAGGAATTTGCAATCGCTCGGTGTTAAACAACATATCGACCATCTCACCTTTAAGAGAGGTCATTCGCTTACTGTCACTCAATCCCGATGCCAGTTCACCAAAAATGGCATCCCCTAATGGCGCACCGGAAACCCGGCGCGGATCAATTGGATTGGCCTTGAAATCTTCCCAACGCACCATGCCCGTGCGTTCGATTGAAGGAATTTGAAAGGCATAAGTACGGGTGACATACAACTGTGTTTTGCGATCTTGGAAGCGAATGCTGGTCTGCCCCAACAATACCGGTTTATAAGCCAGCATAGACGATGGCGCACCTGTCAGCGCGATACGCGTCTGCTGTTCGTAATAAGTAATCGCCTGTTCCGACGTAACCGAGGCAGGCAAGAAATATTGGCTGACAGCTGACGGCAGCGCGGGAGCAGTCGTATTAAAACCGGGTAAGGGTTGAGCCGTCCGCATCACCGTACTACTTTGAGGCGGCAGCGCTTGCGAGTAAGCTTGTGTGACCTGCGTATTATAGTTTTCCTGTGCGACCTGAGAACTAAACTCCGGCGGCGCAGGTGGTAATCCCGGCACGCTGGGCGGTGCAGCGAAAGCAGATGCATTACTGACGGACTGCGCTCCCGGCATCGGTGGCAAAGGGAGTGATCGAGCATTACCTGCTCCGGCGGCTGCGGGGAAACCTTGTGCCGCCATTTTCGCCAGTAATTCAGCCTTTTGAGCTGCCATTAACATACTAACTTGCTGCCGCGTCAACGGCCCGCGCAGATAACTCATTGCCCAACGGGAATGAACCAGCGTCGGCCCACCGTTATCATGAACGTTGTGCATCAGGAATACACGCGGCTCAATATCCGAAATCAACCGCTCGACCGCTTTCAAATCCAACTTGTTATCTGCGGTCACCAATGATTCCAAACCTGCCATGACACGTGTCTTATCATTGGCGGATTGCAAGCGTCCAATAAACCACGTTCCGGCGTTGCTCAAGCCTTTGTAATCCAGATCACCGGGGTTTTGCGTCGCCAAGATCAAGCCTAAGCCGAATGCCCGCGCCTGTTTGAGCAAGCGCAAAATCGGGTCTTTGGTTGGTGGGTTCAAAGGATAAGGCGGGAAATAACCGAACATCTCATCAATATACAACACCGCTCGTAGGCTGGTCGTACCACTCTGTTGGCGCATCCATCCCTGTAAATTTTCCAGAAGCAGGGTGATGATGAATTGACGCTCGGCTTCATTTAAATGTGCGATGTAGAAAATCGACACATGCGCCCGACCGTTAGGCTGGTACAACAAATTTTGGATGTCCAGCGGTTCGCCTTGTATCCAGCTTTGAAAGGATGGAGCGGCGACGATGTTGTTCAGTTCCATCGCCAGTTTATAGCGCGCCTTCTCGGACATGTAGGCATCAATGTCCAGCACACCTAACTTGGTGAAAGGCGGCTGCTGCACCTGCATAATCACATCTTCTAGCGACAAATTAATGCCGCGTGACCAACTGTACTCGAAGATGTTTGAGATAATGACATGCTCTTTATCCTTGATTGGCTCCACATTCATGCCAATCAGGGCCAGCAATGCCGTGACAATTCCAGTGATTTTTTCGCGATTGGCTTCTTCATTGCCTGCCCATCCTTCTTTGGGCGCGGCTAACGAAGCCAGAATGCTCACTGGCAAACCGGCATCCGAACCGGGCGTATAGATGCTGTACTTGGCGATACTTTTCAGCCAGCGCAAACGGTCAGGGACGATGCCCCAGTTATTCAGGCCGTCTTTCCACTGTGCCGCCACATCCGCCGCATACGCTGGCAGGTCTAACCCGGCCCGCCGCGCATCATCAGGATTCACCCACGGCAGAAAATCCTCTGGCTTGAAGTCAGGGAAGTTCAGCAGCAGATTAGTAATATCGCCCTTGGGGTCAATGATAATCGCTGGAATATTATCGAGGATAGCTTCTTCTAACATGGTGATGCATAGGCCAGTTTTGCCACTGCCCGTCATACCCACCACAATCGCATGTGTGACAAGATCGCGTCCATCATAATAAACCACATCATCTGTCAGTTTATGATGGGTGGGATCATAACGGCGACCCATATAAAACGTGGTAGGCGCTTCAATAAAGGGCATGTGATATAAACTCCCAAATTAGTGTCTATTCCACTGTCCAGCTTCTTGCTTGAGGCCAGACAAACGGCTGATGAGTGAAGATTTCATTATTCTAGCACATATGCTCTAGCAACAGCGTAGGAATATCGGACATGTTATGCCGCATGTGCATGCCTAATCATAGCCCAATCTATTAAGGGAGTAAAATTGTTATAGGTGTTAATCAGGGTTCCAGCTTCAAGCGTTCAACCATGAACAAGCTAAGCTGCATTACTTTGTTTTAAATACCGGTTCTAAAGCTGTCAGTCGAGGCAGCGGAACGCCAAGCCTGCGAGCATCAGCCAGAACATCTCTGGCATAAAGACTCGCCGACTCATAAGTTCCGTGACCGCTGACTTCCACTTGTTCCATAAGGAAACCACCCAGACTATCGCCGCCAACAAATTTCTGCAAGATGAATCCAAGCAGCCCGGCAGGAAGATTCAAAAGAATCATGCTACCCAGACCGGGTTTATCACCCTTGGCTTTCAACAAAGGAATCATCTCGCGCACCAGCAGGATAGACTCTTTAAGGTGAGCGGATGAATTCAAAACCTTAGAGAATCCACCTACTTTCAAGGCCTGCACCGTTAGTCCCGCGTCCATAATAAAATGAAACCACAGCCAACTACGGAAATCTTTTGACTCAGATACTGAAAAGCCAGCACTACGAAAAAGTTCACGAACGGCCTGATAACGTGTGCTGCGATTTGAGTTTCCGCAGCTTCCCATAAAGACGGTCGTCATGAACCCACCTTTTAGTGTATCACCGCTGAAGCCTCCTCCACCTCCCGGAAAGCCCCAAACAACCTGTTCATTGGGCAGTATAGAAACGGCGGTCTGAGGATCAACCCATACATTATTGAATATCAATACGGTAGCCTTACTTATCCGAGTACTCAAAAAAGTGACCACTTCGCTTAACTGGTGGTGATTAACACTTACAAAAATCAAGTCATAGTCATGATCAGCCTTCAAGTCTTCGCGCAGGATGATCGGCCATTTTTCATGGACTAAAGTTCCCTTGGAATTGACACGCCCATCCCGTAACTCCAGATTGACGAAAGGGCCGTACTGGGCTGATCTGCCCGGTCGCACGTAAAACGCCACTTCATGGCCTGCTTTGTCGAATGCCCACGCGTAGAGTGTTGCGATCACGCCACGACCAATCATCAATATTTTCATTGACTTTCCTCTTTTGTAATTCGTAGACCAATGATGCAGAGGGTAGCAGATGATACAATGTGGGATCAATCAACAAAGGAACGGAGAGTGTTGCCTATGCAACACTGGAGACGAAAGTGATGCAAAAACCAGAAGGAATAGATGACATACGTGTTCATCGCACACGCAAACTGATCCGTCAGGCTTTTATGGAACTTACCGTCGAGAAGGGATTTGAAGCGCTCACAGTACGCGACATTACCAAGCGTGCAATGATGAACCGTTCGACGTTTTATCGTCATTACCTCGATAAATACGACCTACTGGAACAGTATATCAATGAGATGTATGAATTATTCGAAGACAAGGAAGGTTTCGTGAAACTAACTCCCCATGAAGTGCCATCAAATCTCATTGACTTGCTCAAACATATCCAGCAGTTTGCCGACTTTTACCGCGTGATGCTTGCAGCCAAAACCGATCCTGTCTTTAAGCAGCGCCTTCGCCAGAAAACGGAAAGGCGTTTTCTCACTTGTTTCAATCAGATCTTCTCTGAAAAAGTGGGGGAGCATGCCGACGCATCCGCTATGGACTTGAGATACAACGTTACTGCCGCTGCTAGTTGTGGGGCGGTCACATGGTGGTTGGAACAGAAACAGCCCTTTCCACCGGAGGAGCTTGCTCAGTGGCTGAACCAATTCATATATGACAGCTCTGTATCTTCTCACAAGCCAAAAGAATAACACCAGTAGATGCCATGGTACGCTTGTGTGGCGTACCGCACTAAACTCGAATCATGTACGTTAATGCTGCCACACACTGGCATAGTGATGAGGATGCGCCGATTCGCCATTGAAGTGCTCCAGCTTCAAATGCTCAACGTTGATGGCTTCCAAGGCATGGTGATAATATTCAGGGCAGCTCTCGCCCCACGACACATGACAATTACGCAGGGTGATTCCATCAGCATTGTGTAAATAAAACGCCGAATTCGGATACGTCGGTAAGCCTTCGCCTACACATGGACGAATATCCTGCCGCCCGCCCTCCCACTTCGTCCATTTATTCATCTTCACACTCACGTTATCAAACACCATATCGTGAATATGGCCTGCTTCGCTGGCATACACGAAAACGCCGTTCTCACCTTTACACAAAATATTAGAAAAGCGAATATGCCGCACATGGCCAATCCTATCGGTGGCTTCCCACGGTGCTAGACACACATAAATCGGTTCAGAGCGTCCCCACCAATCGCTATCAAACAAACGCGTTTCAATGGTAATGTTCGAGAAAATGATATTCTCAACATCGCTTTCGTGACTCATGTGGATACCCAAACCACGATTACTAGATTGAATGGTACACGAGTCAAATACTACATTTCGCATCGGTGCGTGGGCCTCGCAGCCGACCATCAAAGCAGTTGATGTGGAAACCAACGTGCAGCCTGTCACTGTAATATTCTCGCACGCGCCAAAATCCCCAATATTGTCGCAGGCCTTGAGGCATATACAATCGTCACCCGCCACAATATGGCAGTTGCTTATCCTTACGTTGCGGCATTGGTCAAGATCGATGCCATCCGAATTGGGCAGCTTGAGGTCATTCAAAATACGAATGCCATCAATCAACACATCTTCGCAGCCCGACAACCGCACCGTCCACAACGCCCCATCCCGAATCGTCACATCATGAAAGTCGATCTGACTGCCGCCGATAAAGAAAAAAGTGAAAGGACGTATCAAGCGCATCCGGTAAATATGTTGGAGTTCATTTAGAATATATTTTTTGCCACCACCATCAATGATTCCAGCACCAGTCACGGCTATATTTTGAGCAGCATAGGCGATAATAAAGGCAATACTCTGGTTGATTGTTGGATAAACATTCTCCATCTGTGATTTATCGACATGCATGTGGACGAAATCGGCTTCATCCCCACTCGCCTCAAGCACACTTCCCCGTTCCATAAACAATTCGACGTTATTTTTCAGTTGAATCGTCCCCGAAAGGAATGTACCGCCTGCCGGAATCACGACACGTCCACCACCTGCCGCAGTACAGGCATCAATCGCCGCCTGAATTGCCTTCGTGTCTTTCGTCACAGCATCACCGACAGCACCAAAGTCTCGTACGTTGTAATCAGCCATTTATCGGTTGCTCCTTGAAGTGTTGGATTGTGCGTATCGGATTATACCCAATCGCTGTTATTCCGTTACCCGCACAACCCTCAATTTATTACAGGATTGAACCCCCTTTGGCATCAACAGTGTATTTATGACACAGGATTGCTGAAAAGGATTTAAACATGTCTAAGAAATATTTCTTGTTGCTGCTTCCAGTTTTTCTACTGCTCACATTCTCTAGTTATGCCCAAGACGCTGCCCCATTATTTACCCTCTATAGTGATCAGCCTGTCGTTCCCCACAGTGATAAAACCACCGATTGGGATTACCAATACACTGATCCCGGTGCGGTCATTTACCATGATGGCAAGTTCCACATGTTCCGCAACGGCTTTAATGGATGGCCTGCTTCGGTACAAATCGGTTATGAAACGTCTGATGATGGCCTCAACTGGACAGAAGTATCACCCGATCCGGTGATGATGACCAAGGACGTACCTTATGCCAAAGTTGCCGCTTTAGCCTCAGATGTGCTGGTACAAGATGATGGCACTTGGGTGATGTATTTCTACACTTGGAATACGTTGTCCGGCACAGGTGCAGACGGCGCAATCGGACGTGCCACCGCCAAAGAACCCACCGGCCCGTGGACACCGGATGCTGAACCCGTCCTAACCCCCGGCAGCAAAGGCACTTGGGATGACCTGCGCGTTTCGTCACCGCGCGTCATCAAAACTGATGCTGGCTACACCATGTACTACTCTGGCAGTCAGAAGAGCAACGGCTTATATACCCGTGTAGGCATGGCGACTTCCACCGATGGAATCACATGGACGAAATATGATGATCCCGCCACCACTGACAGCATGTATGCTGAAAGTGACCCAATATTAGAGACGGGTGACAAACGTACATTTGTCGGTCAGCCCATGGTGCAGCAAACACCCGCTGGTTGGGTCATGATCTACCGCACAGCAACCGGTAGCCCCAGTGGCATTAATTTAGGTTATGCGATCAGTAAAGATGGCGTCCACTGGACCTACGATCCCAAAACTATATTCTGGACACCTAAAGATATTCCCCAATCTAATGGCTTCTGGTATACCGCCTTCGTTTACCACGACGATACTTATTATCTATATATCGAAGGCGGCATCGGTCAGCACACCCAGATTTATGCCGCAACTCACAAAGGCGACCTAGCCAGTTCATAATTCATAGGAGGCAAAGTGCCATGCTGAACAAAACGCTTATAGCCCTATTGATGCTGCTTTGCCTCACTTCGATTGTCGCTGCACAGAATCACCCAACTCTTCAGGACGAAACCGCTCAATCCGCATGGCGAGAAGACTTGCATCAAATGTATGAAAAGATGCAAACCGCACATCCCAACCTTTTCTGGCGCACACCCGAAGCAGATTTCAAAAAACTAGCTGCCCAATTGGATAGAGATATTCCCTATCTGACCGACGAACAGATCAAAGTCCAGCTGATGCAAATCGTCTCGCTCGTGGATGGACATACTCAAATCGGAATCTTTCAGCCCGCACTCAATTTTCATATGTACGGCCTACGACTTTATACCTTTAATGACGGCATTTATGTCGTGGATGCCCAACCTCAGTATAAGGAAGCGATAGGTAAAAAATTAGTTGCCATCGGTGGCACAGATGTCAACAGCGTTTATCAGCAAGTTTCAACCGTCGCGCCACATGACAATGACACTATGCTCATGTTGACAACCGCCTTCTATATGGTTGTCCCTGAAGTCTTACATGCTCTCAGCATCACCAAAGATATGAATCAACCAGCCTTTATGGTCGAGGATGACAAAAGCCAGTGGATCGCCATCAACCCAATGCCGCTGACACTCGATGAGTATCTCAAGTGGAGCAACGGCTACTTCATCACTTTGCCACCCAATCGTGATGTCCTCTATCTTCAGCACCAATATGATGAAGCCTTCTGGTTCACCTACCTCGAAGATGCAAAGACGCTTTACGTCCAATATAATGAAGTGCGCCAAAGTACCGCTTCTGGCACAACCATGCAGCAGTTCGCCGACGAAATTGAAACCTTTGTCAAAACCAATCCTATCGACCGCACCATTGTCGATATGCGCCACAACACCGGCGGTGACAACCATTTTTATCCACCGTTGCTACATTTACTCCAACAAAACGAAACATTCAACCGCCCAGATAAACTCTATGTGATTATCGGTCGCATGACACTCTCGGCGGCTGTCAATTTTGTGACCGAACTTGAACAATCCGTGCATCCCATTTTTGTTGGGGAAGAGACAGGTGAACCGCCTAATTTATATGCGGATGCACGACCTCTAATTCTTCCGAAATCGAAAATTCAGGTCGATGTATCATCACATTACATCCAAAAAAGCACGGCTGATGATACACGTCTTGCCATCAAGCCTTCTATCCCTGTAGCCTTTTCCTCAACCGATTATTTCAATGGGCATGACACCGCTTTGGAAGCTATCTTTAAAGATAATAGGCGTTAATTGTTAAGAACACATTGTAACAATCGGCAAACAATTTATTTACCTTCTAGATGGTGTCTAGAATCGAGCCGAATGGGCTGAATCCTTAGTTTATGACTGAGTCTTACTATTAACCTCAATGTGGGTTTATGCAAACCTCAATGAACTTTATATCCCAAATTATCCAAAATTAATCCCAAACTGATCCGAATTTTTCAGTCTTGGGTAGAATATATCCCAAGTTTAAAAAGTAACGGCTTTCACAATTAACAACAACCATCACCCTATTTGGGAAATGCATTGTTTGTGTTATATGCTTTCTGCTTCGCCTGATACAAACCATTTTATCCCAAGAATCCTACCTACTGAGCCTGTGACTCAATGCCGATTCCAGCCTTTACAAAACGCCAATTGTTAAGGTTTCTGGGTAGATTTTATCCCAACCTTAAAAAATGCCGTTTTTTAACATTTTGGGTCAGGATTCGGTTGAGTGAATCCGCTTAATCATGTATACTCACTTCTACGATTAACCACCAAAACAGAATCAATTCCCACATCCATCTGTTGGGGGCATGAATTCATGCCCCGGTGGTCAATAACCCTAAATATCAGTCGCATATAACCGGCATCAGCGGGTTTATCCCGATAGATTTTATGTTGCCAGTTGCCGGTTTTAATAACGGGGTTCTACCGCACTGTGGATGCCATCTCAGTGCCGATGAACCACCACCGAAATATGAGGAAGTGTATTGTGAACCCGCAGGAAGCTTGGAATATTGCTTTTAGTCAATTGGAGATACAGCTTGACCGTGCCAGCTTTGAAACATGGCTGCGCGGGGCTGTCTTTTTAGGCTGCACCGAAGACGGTTCTTACCGCATCGGAGTTGCCAATACTTATGCGCGTGACATGCTCCAGCATCGTCTCTACCGCGAAATTCGCCGTGTCTTAGGTGATGTGTTGGGTGATCGTGTCGAATTATCCTTTGAAGTCAATAAACTGGATCCAGTATCCGCCACTGATGATGAACTGCCGCTGTTCCGTTTGTTGAACCGTCAGCCGGAACTGCCACCCACCGAAGTCAGTGCGCCCCTATATCAGCAGGTTGGCCGCCCACAGCGTCCCGATTTGCCAGAAAGTGAACTCAACCCGCGTTTCACTTTTGATCGCTTCGTAAATAATCAAGCCAATCGCATGACTTACGAAGCGGCGCAAGCCGTCGCTGAACACCCTGCGACCCAATACAATCCTTTTTTTGTTTATGGTGGTGTTGGCCTCGGCAAGACTCATATACTTCAGTCGATTGCTCACACCTGCCGCAATCGCGGGATGCGTGTCATCTATATTCCATCAGAAGTCTTCACCAACGATCTAGTGGATGCTATTCGCCAGCGTACCACCGCTATGTTCCGCGAGAAATATCGCTCGGCGGATGTGCTGCTGGTCGATGATATTCAGTTCATTGCCGGTAAGGAAAGCACGCAGGAAGAATTCTTCCACACCTTCAACGCGCTCTACACCTATAATAAACAGGTTGTCTTGGCTTCTGACCGTCCACCAACCGATTTGCATACACTCGAAGATCGTCTGCGTTCACGTTTCGCGGGTGGCTTGGTGATGGACTTGCAGCCGCCCGAATATGAAACCCGTGTTGCCATCGTCAAGATGTGGGCGCAGGAACGCAATATCAATCTGCCGCTTAATGTCGCTGAGATGATTGCCGAAAAAGCACGCGCCAATATCCGCGAAATGGAAGGCGTGTTTAATCAACTTGCGGCTACGACGCATTTGTCACGCCGTCCCGTGACTATCGAAATGACCGAAAATGCGCTGGTTGGTTATCGCCGCCCGCGTCATCACCAGATGACCATGGCTCGTGTCCTGACGGCAACTGCTGAGTATTATCAACTAGCCGTAGCGGATTTGGTCGGCCCGCGCCGTACTGCCCGCCTCAACCAAGCGCGGCAGGTAGCGATGTACCTCTCGCGTGAAGTGACGATGGCTTCGTTGCCCCAAATTGGTGATGCCTTCGGCGGTCGCACCCACAGCACCGTTTTGCACTCCTGCAATAAAGTAGCCCACGATTTGGTGCTCGATGACATGCTCCGCGCGGATGTCGCCGCAATCCAAGCCACGCTGCTCGGTCAGGACTAATTTCTATTCCTTTATGCCTTCTATACGGAATTTGATTTTGTAGAGGTTTGCCGCTGGCAAATCCTTTTTATCATCCCGGCACACGCCACGCATTCGGCGGCGGCATCGTCAACTCGTCACCGCGACCGATGAGTGTCATAATACCAATCATCGCCGTCCAATGGGTAATACACGCCATATAAGCGCCCGAATAAGGCACATCCTCCGAAAGCCACCACATAATATTGCCGATCAAACAGGAAGCGACATGGTTGGCAATCAACCCCAGTGGCAAATCGGCATACTTCGGGGCAGCGCTAAACGTCATCATCACCTGCTGCACCACATAATGCCGCAGCCGCTGCTGGATGAAGGCGCTGATGGATCCCATAAATAACTTCTTATACAACGACCGGTCACGTTCCAGAAAATCAAACAAGATCAGGTTTGGGGGAGGCTGCCGAAAATCCATCAGCCGTTCAACCGATACGGCCTGTATAACCGACTGCATCTCCTGATAAACCGTCTCGATCACATCGGCTAGCAGTTCTTCTTTCGTCCCATAGTGCCGGTAAAATGTCACCCGTGCCGTATCTGCTCGATCCGTTATCGCCTGAATCTCAATATCCTCAAATGCCTGCTCGTGCAGTAACGCCAGCAAGGCATCTTGCAGCATTTGTCTCGTTTTAACCGTTCGTCTGTCCATTTATGGATACCCGTCAATTATGTAACGCGCTCACCTAAAACCTTCTTGATTGTGAGACACAATGTCATGTATTGTTGAACTGTGGCAACATTAAAACAAGAGCAAATAACATGACGACCCAACTCGCAACCGCATCCGAACCCATCCTCCGACAACCACCGACCGCGCCCGGACTACCCATCATTGGCAACACCATTCCCTTTATGACCGCGAGTGGTTTGCCCATCGACTATATGAATGAAACTGCTGCTCGTTACGGCGGTCTTGTGCATTTCAAAGTGGCGAAACAATCCTTCTATCTGGTGTCGGAACCCGATCTAGTCCACGAGATATTAGTCAAACGGGTCAACGAATTTCGCAAAAATATTGTTGGCGACGCAAAACCCAAGATGCTCAGGCGCTTTTTAGGCGAAGGTATTCTCACCGCTGACCACGAAGCATGGAAACCGCAGCGCAAAGTCATTCAGCCGTTGATGCACACCAAACACATTGCCAGCTATGCCGCTACGATGGCACGCTTTGGTCAAAAATTGGTTGATTTGTGGGGAGAAAGTGCCGAGCGCGATATTCACGCCGACATGATGCAGGTCACCATGTGGATTATCGCTGAAACCATGTTCGGTATGGATGTGACTCAAACACCCATCTTGGCTGCGACCGCTCATGATGCTCAAACCATTGCCGTAGCTGATTTAAAATCGCCGCTGCCCGACTTTATGACACATGGGCGTGACCGTCAAGCGGTTGAGATCAACAAAGTGTTGACCGATTTGGTACAGCATTTTATGGAAGAACGCCGCACACATGGCAACGAAGGTCGCAGCGATTTACTCTCGCTGTTAATGGAAACACGCGACGAAGACGGCAATCCGGTCTCGGATGACTATGTACGCAATAACATCCTGACACTCTTCTTTGCCGGACACGAAACCACCGCCAACACCTTGACGTGGACATTCCGGTATCTCAATGAAAATCCCGATGTCGTGGCTAAACTTCAGCAAGAAGTGGATGCCGTTTTAGGCGGACGATTACCTACACTGGAGGATTTGCCAAACCTACCCTATACGTTGATGGTCATCAAAGAAACCATGCGGATTGAGCCAACCGTCGCGGCTTTTCCACGCTTCATCGGTGCTGATACCAGCGTCGGTGATTATCAACTGCAAGCCAACAGCGTCATCTTCATCTCGCCCTATGTGCTGCATCATGATCCACGTTTTTGGTCAAATCCGAATACCTTTGATCCCAATCACTTCAGCGCCGAAAACGAGCCAAACATCCCCAAATACGCCTATCTACCCTTTGGCGGTGGCCCGCGTGTCTGTATCGGCAACCACTTCTCGATGATGGAAGCCCAGATTTTGTTGGCGGTGATTATCAGCCGTTATGACCTTCATCTGTCATCCGACAAACCAGTCGAACCCTTACGCCTCATTACTTCATCACCTGAAGGCGGCCTACCGATGCGCGTCGAACGACGTTCGGCTTAATCATCACATGATAAACTGTATTAAAGCCCCTCCTTGTTACTACGGGGAGGGGTGTAGATATAGTCAAACTCACAAGACGGCCAATGGGTTTAATTACTACTCCGGACTTTCGCCCACCGCGTCTAAACGCTTCTTGGCCTCAGCATAAATATCGGCTGGCAGTGCGCCCTTCTGAGCAATCGCGATATTCTCTTTGAGATGGTCAGGGTTCACAGTACCCACAATCGTCGTATCACAATGCGGATGGCTCAGCGTAAAACGCAGCAAAAAGCCTGTGCGCGTTTCGCCCGTTTCCATCAGTTCATCCAGTTTGGCCTTCTCAAACTTCGTCCAGCGATCTTCACCACCCAGACCTTCACCCGGTTCACCGCGTGCTACGCCACCACGAATGATAATCCCTGCGCCACCTTCGGCTGCTTTGGTGATCAAATTCTCGTGCTGTCGTTCCAAAGCCGAATAGGGGATTTGAAACACATCAAATACACCCCAATCAATATAGGTCGCCAGATGCGGCGAAGTGGATGAACAGCCAATATGCTTCACAACACCTGCCGTTTGAAGTTCTTTGAGCAGATCAACCAATCCACTTTTCTCAGCCGTCTCGGCATCTGGATTATGAAGCTGCAAAATATCCACATATTCTGTACGCATTTTCATTAGCGAATCAGCAATATTTCGCATAATATTTTCGCGCGTCCAATAGTGTGGGGTTTCATCATGGTCGCCAGCATACTGCATCGTGCAACCGCACTTGGTCGCTACATAAAATTCACTGCGCCGCTTCGCCAAATATTGACCGATATACATCTCGCTCTTGCCGTAGTCATTAGCCGTATCAATGAAATTGATGCCCGAATCAAGCACCGCATCCAGAATAGTTTCGGCTTGCTCATCGGTACAAGGCCGTCCGCCCCAAATTCGGTTACCGCGAACTTCCATCGCACCAAAACCCAGTTGTGTAACTTCTAAACCTGTACGTCCCAATGTCCGCTTGAGTAATGACATTTTTGCCTCTCTAAATTTTTTTAGTAACAATGGGAGTTTAGCAGTCAAAGCTCAGAGGTTCAACCAACATGGTTCTATACAGAGAGACAAACTTTCTCAGATGGGAGGATTCTAAACCCTCCCATCTTTCGCGATTTCGCTTTTACTTTGACTCAACAATCTCCACATAATGCGGGTTGTACATGATTCCCAAAACATTCCCGAACGGATCAATCACTGCCGCGGTAATGAACCCCCGCCCACGATCTTCGGGCGCCTGAAGCTGCTTCGCGCCCATCGCAACCAAACGCTCAAGGCTGGCGTTGACATCATCCACATGCCAATAGAGGATTGTACCCGCAGGGCTAGCCGAGGTGTTCATATGCGGCACATATTGGCTGTCGATCAATCCCAACTCCGCCTGATAATCACCCAACCGAAACTCGGCATACCCCGGTCGCACGAAGTACGGTTCCATCCCCAATAGCGCCGTGTACCACTTTTGTGCCGCTGCATGATCAGCCGCGAAAAAACTAATGGTCGCAACACCGCGCAGCATGTTTGTATTCGTCATTTCGGTTCTCCTTGTTGTTTTTCACTCACAAACACAGTATAGAAGAACCCTACTGACAGCATTATGTCAGCATCTTTTTGAACTTTTTGAAACTCATGTACGGTGATGTTTTAACATGCGTTCAGCCTCATTTGTGACCATCTCTCGCAGCGACTCCGGTTCCAACACGCGAACGTGTGATCCCCAACTTAGTAGCCAGTTGAGAACTTCCTCCGGTTGTTTGACTGTCAATGTCACCAGCAAGCCATCTGACTGTTCTTCTTCTGCCACCTTAAAGTAGGATGGCGTTTCCCGTACCCATCGCGTAACGTCATGGTCAAATAATGCACGTACCACAACCGGACGCTCCTCCTCCTCAGCCCGTTCCAATTTGAAATCTGCCGGACGCGCGAAGGTCTTATCCAAAACCTCCACCGCTTCCATCCGATCCAGCCGAAAATGACGGCTGTCTTTTCGCAAATGGCAGTAGGCAATCAGCATCCATGTGCCAGAAATATGCAGCAGCGCATATGGGTCAGCATCCCTTAGGCTGGTTGCACTCGCTTGACTATCCCGTGACCGCGCATAATAACGAAAGCGTACCATTCGCCGTTGGATAATCGCTCGCCGCAATTGTTGCAACACTTCCGGCGCAAACTGTCCTGTAAGCGCCACAAATCGAATACTGCTTTCGAGATACTCCACCTCTTGCCGCAGCTTATCCGGCAGCACCGCCACAATCTTCTGATTAGCCGACTGTGCCGCACCCCGATACTGCGCGTCAAAATTCTGCCCGACAAAATCCGTACCCAGCAGCAGCATAATCGCCTCATCGCTGCTAAAGCTCAGCGGCGGCAGGAAATAACCGTCAATCAGCGAATATCCGACTCCCGGCATCGCCATAATCGGCACGCCCGACTCATCCAGCGCCATCATATCGCGGTAAATGGTGCGCTTGGTCACCTCAAAGGTCGCCGCCAAATGCTCGGCGGTGACAAACTTTTTGGACTGTAACTCCAACACAATCGCCAGCAGCCGATCTGTCCGGTTCATATTCGGCACCCACGCGCTTCAATTCTCATGCTAGTCACCTTGCATCATCTCAAAATAAATACCAATCAAAACCAATTTCGCATCTTAATGTAACATTCATTCACCAAAGCCGTTATAAGGATATCGCACGTTTACATAGGTTCAATTTTGTAGAGGTAATCAGATATGAAATCAATATCAAAAATAACACTGTTATCAGTTATCGGCCTGCTTGTCGCTATAGCCTCGTTCGGCGTACTGCCGGGGCTAGCACAGGATACAACCGTACAATCCGCTGATGCCACAACCATTGTCACAGGGGCGGTATCCTATGGCACAGATGGCAACCTGATCGTCGCGGGCATCACCATTGCCCCTGCTGGCGCTTTCAATCCTTCAATCTTAAAAGAAGGTGATCTTGTCGTCATTACAGGCGTAATGCTCAACGAAACCACTTTGCAAGCGACCGAATTTGAATTCTTCGATGACGAGCAGCAGCCCGAAGCCACGCCTGAGGCAACACTCGAAATCACCCCTGAAGCCACCGTCGAAATGACTCCCGAAGCAACACTTGAATCAACGCCAGAAATGACGGCTGAACCAACTGAAGTGGCGGGTGGTTGTAACCAACCCAATCAGCCAGTTGCTATGAAAATCGCGGCCAGTTTCAACGTCAGCTATGACGAAGTGATGGCCTTGCATTGTGACGGCAACGGCTTTGGCGAAATTGTGCGTGCCTATGCTCTGACCGCAGCCGGTACAGATGGCGCGACCGCAGCCGATTACCTCGCCCGTCATAAAGCCGGTGAAGGCTGGGGAAAGATCGTCAAGGAAAGTGGCGTCAAACCGTCTGATCTTGCACCCGGTCGCCTCTTAAAAGATAAATCCGATGACAGTCTGACCGTTACACCCGCAGCCAATACCACTAAGCCCGGTAACGGAAACGGTAATGGTGGCAATAGCAACGGCGGAAACAATGGTCACGGTAATGGTGGGGGTAACGGAAACGGTGGAAACGGCAATGGTGGTAATGGCAACGGTGGAGGCAAAGGTCACGGGCATGGTGGCTAAGCGCTAACCTTCAAATAATCATAACGACAAGCGCCAATCACATCGGTTGGCGCTTTGATTTTAACGAGGTTACGCAACACACAATGGTGAAGTAACCGTTGTGCGTTTATTATTCTTTAGGTTTAAACACCCAAACCACTCTCCAACCTTCACCCTTCATCCTTTCCCTCAAAATGGTTAGCACCAAACCTCGCAAACAGTTACAAAATGTTCTTCCAAAATGTAACCCGTTATGTCCGCATATCGAATACACTATCTATGGAGATGATGTAGGGGCGCAAGGCTTTGCGCCCGCTTCATCCGCCGCATCTTAACAACTCAAACGCACTCAAAACGTCGGTTGCTTTCGCCGCATTTTGCGCTTGTTCAAAACCGTTTATGGCAACTAATGGCACAAAAACATCTTTGGCAATGCCGAAATTGCTGCCATTTTTGCCAACAATCCAGTGCGCTTCAGCGCCCTTTGTTTACTAAGGTGGATGTTTGAGCATCCGACATCGCCGCCGCCGCCAACGACGACACAAAACGGAAGTCACAACTCGACATTTTCAACCTGCTCCGCTTGACTTCCACATTGATAGAATTTAGCCTTCTCTCAGTATTTGGAATTCGGCACTTCCTTTGGAGGCACACGCTTGTTTGCCCTTTATACCCAGATTGGCCCATGGAGCATCCCAACCTTCCGCCTAACCATTGGCATCGCCATCCTCCTCAGCTTGCTCGTCGGCCTTTATCGTCAGCAGACACGCGGTCGCCTTGTCGATATTTACTTGGGAACTATCGTGCTGGGCATCATCGGCGCACGACTGTTCCATGTGGCTCTCAACTGGGACTACTTCACCGACAATCAAGCTGAAATGTGGGTCATCAGCGCGGGCGGTCTTGATTGGCACGGCGCGGTTCTCGGAGGCGTGCTCGGCTCAGCCCTCATGCTCTGGTTGCAACCTCGTTTAAGGATGCTCTTAACCAATCAGTCTCATCTTAGAAATCTTCTGGCTCGGTTCCCCCTCGCTGCGCAGCGGAGAGGGCTGCGAAGTGGGGGGGTGAGGATTGAAGATCGAGAAACTTCCTTCAACCATCTGCTCGACTCGCTTGCGCCCGCACTGCCTTTAATCGGCCTCGGCGGATGGGTTGGCTGTCTAGCTGCCGGATGTGGTTACGGCAGAGAAGTGGATAGCCTCGCCAACTATCCACACTGGGTGACATCTGAACTCGTCGATGTCTTTGGTATCGTAGCCCCTCGTTTTAACACACCTTACTTTGGCATCGCTTTATCGCTACTGGCTTCGCTGCTTGTGCTGCTTTCGGTCCTTTGGCGCTCGCGATCTGCTTCCACTTCGCCCACAGGCCAGCGTTTTTGGTGGCTCTTAGCCCTGATGAGTGCCGGTATGTTCATCATTGGTTTCTATCGCGCCGATCATACCTTCACATTTTTTAGTTTACGCACCGATCAGATTTTGGATGTTATCATGAGTTTATGGAGTGTAATCGCGTCCATTAGGTTGCGAAGTCATAAAAGGAGTGCAAGCTCATGAGCAAACGCAGTGCCGATTGGATTGACGAAGATGAATATCCTGATGACCGTGACGTTGAGGATTTTGGCGAAGACTCGGCGGTTGATTATGACCGCCGCACAATGGGGCGCGTTGGCAACATGCGCCAACCTTTTTGGACACGCACCCGCATCTTCATCGTCGTTCTCTTGGCAATTCTCTTGTTTAGCTTTATCTTTGCCGAAGTGGTACCACTGCTTCGGCGCTAACTAGCATATTTCGAGAACTAAACATGGCTTAATGCTTCACAACTAAACATTTTTCCACCATATCTTGGACTTTCATCACTTTGCGTATATTATCAATCGACTAACGGATAACTCATAACCTCATAGGCTGGCGTTTCATAAGAGGCAATCATGCGACTAGAAAATATGAATTGGATGGATGTCGAAGCATATCTGGAAAAAGACGACCGGATAATCATCATTACTGGTGCCACCGAGCAGCACGCTTACCTCAGCCTGTTGACTGATATTATCATTCCCTCCAAAATTGCTGATGCCGTCGCTGAACGTGAAAAGGTGTTGATCGCTCCACCGCTCAACTTTGGCTACAGTCGCTATTTTTCGGCCTTCCCCGGCACAATTAGCCTGACGCAAAATACTCTCGGCACTGTCATTCTGGAAATTTTTGAGTGCTTACTTCATCAAGGTTTCCGGCGATTCTTTTTCCTAAATGGTCATGGTGGCAATCAAATGCCGACCTTCCTCCATGAAATCCATGAAAAAGATGATGCTCTAAATGTTGTTTGGTACAATTGGTGGCGCGAAAAAGCAGTGCAGTCATTCGGGCAGCGTAACCAATTAAAGCTAAATCACGCCAATTGGGGCGAGAATTTCCCCTTTAATCGTGTTGCCGAGTCCCCTGAAGAAATTAAAGAATGGGTTGAACGGCTAACCGACGATAACGATATTTATGCCACGCGCCAGCAAATCGGTGATGGCAGCTTTGGTGGACCGTATCAAGTCGCAGACGAGTTAATGAATCAGCTGTTTGCTGAAGTTGTTGATGAGGCAACCGCCCTTGTCCACAGTTTGTAAACTGGGTACATAAAACAAAAAGACCTTACATCGAAGGTCTTGAAATGTCGGCTTATCACACACAGACGCTTTAAACGGCAGCAGCGAACGGAGAAGCCCCTAGGCAATTCGCGATGAGTTGAACCACTTCTTTCGGCTTAAAGGGTTTGGACATGCTCGCGTTCGCCCCAATCTGCCGGATGAATTCACGTTCACGTACACGCGGGCCAGCGCTATAAAGGATGACCGGAATATGGCTAACGCTTGGGTCATTCTTCAAGGTCATGCAAATATCGCCGCCGCTGATACCGGGTAGCATATCGTCCAACACCACCAAATCAGGCTTGTGTTGGTAAACCATGCTCAGCCCCTCTTTGCCATTAGTGGTGACCAAGGTCTTGTAACCGGCCCGTTGCAAAATAATTTGCAATATATCGAGGAAGCTCGTTTCATCATCAACAATCAATATAGTCTGCTTCATGATCCTCGCGGACCTCTTTCTCCCAACTTACGAATTGAAATGTTCAATACGTTTCCAATAGGGAATAAATACTATTACCAAACTGCTCTTATCGTAGCATTGCTTTCACCAAAAGAATCATTAAAGTGTTGAGGGTTTTGTAAAAATTTTATGAATTTAACCCTAATTACACCAATCTCTAATCTTCTGAGTTTGAGGCTTCGGCTAAACAGAATCAAAAAGCGCCGAAGAACAATCTTCGACGCTTTTGAATTTGAGAATTAACGAACTTAACCCAGATGACTGCACACACGCTCTGTGAAGTCGGTTGTGGAAATTGCACCCTCGGTATAAATGTCGATGGTGTAATCCCCTTCTGATAATGTCTTGCGGACTGCTTGCTCGATTTTATCAGCCGCTTCTAGACGGTTCCAATACAACCGCAGCAGCATCGCTACACTCAACATCGACGCTGTTGGGTTAGCAATACCTTTACCAGCAATGTCTGGTGCGCTGCCGTGAACCGGTTCAGCCAACGCCACGTTCTCGCCCAAGCTCAGCGAAGGGGCAAGTCCCATACCACCACCCCACGCTGCCGCCATATCCGAAAGAATATCACCGTACAGATTAGGTGTCAGGATCACATCAAAGCGGGTAGGGTCTTTGACCATCCAGTAAGCAGCCGTATCCACATAGAGTTCATCAGTGATGATTTCAGGATAATTAGCGGCGACTTCCAATGCCACACGGCGGAAAAGTCCATCTGATTGGCTTAGGACATTGGCCTTGTGAACAATCGTGACCTTCTTACGTCCCACGCGTCTTACCAGTTCATAGGTCAACTTGGTAACGCGCTCGGTAGCATCACGAGTGATGACCTTTTCAGCGATACCAGTTTGTCCTTCATCCTCGGTATGCTCATGACCGATATACAAATCTTCGGTATTCTCACGCACAATCAGCATATCCACGCCTTCGCGCGAGGTCGGGACAGGCAAATGTTGGGCGGGCCGCAAATTAGCAAAAGCCTGTAGCGTACGTCGCAAGCGGACAATAGGCGAAAAATAACCTTCTACCGGATACGCCGGAGAGGATACCGCGCCGAACAAAATGGCTTTACATTCGCGGGCAACCTGAATGGTTTCATCAGGAAGCGGTGTTTTGTGCTTCTGGAAATAACCCCAACCAGCTTCCATTGGGCGAATAATGACATCGGGGGCAACACGTTTCAAAACTTCGACCGCAGCGGGGATTACCTCGCGACCAATGCCATCGCCTTCGATGACACATAGCTCAATCGGGGTTTGGGTAGAACTCTCCTGAGACATAGACCACCTTCACAAATGCGTATAAAAACCTGCTGAGCAGGCCAACTAATATCAACAAAATATACACTCTTTATGAAGGCATTAATTTACGGCAATAATTTTGAGGAACAATTTCTTTAATGTCTGTAACCCACGTAATATTACAATTACATGGGCACATTGTGTCATGCTTTTAATAATTTGTCCAATTATCAGGGTGTCAATGGCAACCCGAAGCTATCGTCCATGAAGGCCATCTGCGCATTAAGCGGTGCTTCATCTGCCTGTGGTTGCAAACGCACATAAGTGCCGTCCGGCTGCATTTCCCACGATAATTGGTTGTCCTGCAGGTAGGTCGAAAGCATCCGCATGATGCCTTTTTGAAGTCGATTCTCTAAAACAGGGAAAACCACTTCAACACGGTTGTACAGATTACGCCGCATCAAATCAGCGCTGCCCAAATAGAAACGTTTGGCAGGTGGGGCATTCTGAAAGTAGAAAATGCGGCTGTGTTCCAAAAAGCGTCCGATATGGCTGCGAAGACGGATGTTGTCGCTCACACCGGGGATATTCGGCACAAGGCACGAGAGACCGCGCACGATCAAATCAACCTGTACCCCCACCTGCGAAGCCTGATACAATTTTTGGATAACCACATCTTCTTCAAGTTGGTTCATCTTAAAGATCAGCCGAGCTTCTTTACCCGCCAGTGCAGCTGCAATTTCATTGTCAATCAGCGCGATGATACTCGCGTGTAAATGCTCCGGTGCAACCAGTAGACGGTTATAAGTCGTCGCCGGTGCATAACCGGTCAAACGATTAAAAAGTTTGGAAACATCATCCGCGATTTCGTTATTACAGGTTAACAAGCCAATATCAGTATAGAGGCGAGCAGTACCTGCATTGTAATTCCCCGTACCGAGGTGAATGTAGCGACGCACACCATCCGCTTCGCGCCGGACGATTAACGCAACTTTAGCGTGTGTCTTAACCGGAAGTTCTTCCACGCCATAAGTGACATGCACACCTTTGTGTTCCAGTTGCCGCGCCCACTCCAGATTATTCTCTTCGTCAAAGCGCGCTTTAAGTTCGACCAACACCGCAACCTGTTTGTCATTGTCACGCGCTTCGAGCAGCGCTTCAACGATCGGTGAATTTTTACCAACACGGTAAAGTGTCGCCTTGATCGCCAGTGTATCAGGGTCACGGGCAGCCGCACGGAAAAATGCCTCGACTGGCAAAAAGGAGTCGTAGGGGTGATGAAGCAGAATATCCCCTTTGCGAATTGCACTAAAAATATCATGCTCGCCTAGATTATCCGGCACACGCGGCAAGAAAGGCGGATATTTGAGTTCATTGCGGTCAACACTTGAAAGCTCAAATAGGCTGCTTGCCCCCAATGCCCCGTCGATCAAATAAACATCACGCTCCGGATCAACGCCGAGCTGCTTAATCAGTTGGTTACGGGTGCGGTCACTAATATTATCGGGAACGCTCAGGCGTACAACCGAACCGAAGCGTCGTTCTTTCAGACTTGCTTCAATCAAGGCGCTCATGCTGCCGATGTCTTCATCTTCTTGCTCATAATCCACATCAGCATCTCGTGTTACACGGAAAGGGTACTGCTCCAACACCCGCATTCCCGGAAACAACGAGTCGAGATTATCCGAAATAACATCTTCCATCCACAAAAAGTTATCCTTCATGGATGAGTCGTTGGCATACCGTCGCAGAACTTTACCAATATCCACTAGACGAGGCAGCGCTTCCGGTACTTTAATCCGCACAAACTCAGTATCTTGATTGCCATGCCCGTTGGCGCGTTTGAGCCACACTGCCAGATTTAAACTGAGATTGGAAATAAAGGGAAAGGGATGCACGTGATCAACTGCCAGCGGGGTAAGTACCGGAAAAATTTCGTTATGAAAATATTCGCGCACCAGCTCACGGTGAGCCGGTTCAAGCTGGCTAATTTCCATGACGCGAATGCCTTCATCGGCCATTTTGGCAAAGATTTCACGCATAGCGATACGTTGTTGAGCAACCAGATCAATGACATGGTTACGAATTTCAGACAACAACGGCCCCGGTTGATAACCATCAGGTCGCGCAGACGGTACAAGCACTTTCATTTTGTCATGGACGGAGGCAACCCGTACCATGTAAAACTCGTCGAGATTGTTACTGAATATAGCAAGGAATTTGACACGCTCTAACAAAGGCACAGATTCATCTTGTGCCATCGCCAGTACGCGGCGATTGAATTCAATCCAGGATAATTCGCGGTTGAAATAGGTTTGGGGATTCAATTCCGGCAGTGGAAGATCCTCTACTTTTGATGCCATAATCAATAATGTCCAAAGATGCGTATTGGGTTACAGGTTGGGGAAGAACTATAACCAACTTTTATGCTAAATTGCAATGACTACATGTTATCAGGCTGTTAAGTCCTTGAAAAGCGCTTTTGATGAACACTTGTACAGAAAATTCTGGTCGGAATGCCAGTGGAAACCCCAAAAATTAAACAGAAAATAGAAGAGGTAAACGAGTATTAAAGGAAGTGTTATACACGACCAAATTGAACACATCAAACAAACCGTGACCGGATGGCCGGGTGTGACAGCCAATCCTCACCGTTTTGGTGGCTTGGAATTCAACCTCGGCAGTGTGGAAATTGGTCATATTCATTCAAACGGCATGGTCGATATTCCCTTCAATACCAAAATTCGTACCCAACTTCTCGCCGAAAAACGCGCCGAGCTGCACCATCTCCTGCCAGAAACCGGTTGGATTACTTTTTATATCCACTCAGAACCGGATGTCGAACATGCGCTTTGGCTGTTCAGGTTGTCCTACCTCTTTTATGCGACACGACCGAGTAATCGGGCAACTATTAGCGATTTGCTAGATGTGCTTGCGGCTGTTGAAGCCCTGCACCTGAGCCATGATTTGCAAACCGTATTCGCTAATAGTTCCGGTATGCAACACGAAAATTGAAGGGGATTAACCTGTTGTATCTTGCAAGCGCTTGACTCTACTCCCTGCGTTGAACTATACTTTCCCACATGAATAAATGTAACCGTTCACCTATGGGCATGATGCAGAGCTTACGTCAGGATAGACGCAGGCAATTGCCCCGTGCGCGGTGACTGAACCCCACAAACTGGCAACTCGAACCGTCTGTCCTCATAAGGCAGGCGGTTTTTTATTGTAGAAGTTATCAGTTGGCAGTTATCTGTAAAGAGAAGTCGAGCAAAGATGATGACAGAGACTATTGAGCAGAAAATTATTCGAACAGCCGAAAGCGCCGATACTGACGTGATATTGGCCTTTGACCTCATCGCGCAAAGTGACGAAAAGCGTCGAGGGTTTATCCGCCAAGCAGTGGAACAAGGTCACTGTACGGTAGCCGAGGTTGATGGTCAGGCTGTAGCGTACATTATTATGGAGCGCAATTTCTTCGGCTTTCCATTCATTGAACTCCTGTACGTGCATAGCGATTACCGGCGTTACGGCTTAGGATCAGTGCTGATGCAGCATATAGAAGCCAATTGCACAGACGAGAAGTTGTTTACATCGACCAACCTCTCCAACTTACGAATGCAGAGCTTACTCGAAAAGCTAAAATATATCATCAGCGGAGTAGCTCACGTAGATGAAGGCGACCCGGAAGTGTTTTACTTCAAGCGGCCTGCGAAATCCTGAGTGAAGTCGGGTTATAATACTCGGCAGCACTCCCAATAAGCACATTGATGATGGGCGTGATTGACCCATTTTAACTTGATACTTTCACGATACGCTCTCAGACGAGCCTAAACACGAAGGACGAACAACGAACATGACTCAACCCAAAACGATTCACGTATCCGTCGCGTGGCCTTATGCCAACGGCGATTTACATGTCGGTCACTTGGCGGGTGCATATCTGCCCGCTGATATTTTTGCCCGTTATCATCGGCTGAAAGGCAACCGTGTGCTGATGGTTTCTGGCTCCGATAGTCACGGCACACCCATTTCAGTCGAAGCTGATAAACGGGGCATTCCGGCGCGTGAAGTCTTCGAGCATTATCACGAACGCTTTTTGCTGACACAGCAAAAGGTCGGTATCAGCTATGATCTATTCACGCATACCGATACCGAAAATCATCACGCAGTCACACAAGCTTTCTTCCTCAAGCTGCTGGAAAACGGTTGTCTCTACAAAGAGACGCAAGAACTGATGTACAGCGAGTTAGAGAAGCGCTTTCTGCCGGATCGTTATGTCGAAGGTGAATGTTATATCTGCCATTATGCCAACGCGCGTGGTGACCAATGTGATAACTGCGGCAACCTGTTGGATGCCACCAAGCTCATTAATCCACGTAACAAAGGTAATCCTTCAGACAAGCTCATCGTGCGCGAAAGCGAACATTTCTTCCTTGATCTGGGACGCTTCGAACCAGAACTGATTGAATATCTGAATAAGCATGAATCACACTGGCGAACGAATGTAGTACGTTTCAGCCGCAACTTCATTATGGACGGACTGCATGGTCGTCCCATCACCCGCGATATTGATTGGGGTGTCGCCGTACCGCTGGACGGTTGGGAAACCAAGAAGTTGTATGTGTGGTTCGACGCGGTGATTGGTTACTTCTCCGCCAGCTTGGAATGGGCCAAGAGCATCGGTCAGCCTGACGCGTGGAAAGACTGGTGGTACAACCCGCAGGCCGAGATTTACAACTTCATAGGCAAGGATAACATCCCTTTCCACACCATCATCTGGCAGTCGGAACTGCTTGGCGTGGATGGCATCTACAACGGGGATGAGGACGGTATCGGCAAGCATTATGATGCTCATCTGCAACTGCCCTACGATGTTCCTGCCAACGAGTTCATGAACATCGAAGGCGACAAATTCTCCAAAAGTCGCAATTGGGCAATCTGGTTGCCGGATATTCTGGAGCGTTACCAACCGGACGCGATTCGCTATTACACCGCAGCCACCTTCCCTGAAAGTGCCGATAGCGATTTCAATTGGGATGGCTTTCTCAACCGCGTGAATGGTGAACTCTTAGCCGCGTGGGGTAATCTCGCCAACCGCATGTTGAGTTTCGCCTTCAAGCGTTATGAAGGCAAAGTGCCGAGTATCGACTTGGCAAAACTCACGGCGGAGGATAAGGCCATCCTCGAAAAGTCGGAAGCCGCGTTCGAAAACATCGGCGGATTAATTGAGGCTGTCAAACTTAAGGAAGCCCTCACACAAACCATGACCTTGGTTCGCGAGAGTAACGCCTATCTGGATCGTCGTGCGCCGTGGAAAGCCATCAAAGTGGATCCCGACGATGCAGCGTTATCGGTCTATACTGTGCTGCGTGTCATCGACAACCTGAAAACCGTGCTGTCGCCGTTCTTACCCTTCACCTCACAAAAGGTGCATGAGTTCCTCGGCTATGAGGGGCAAATCTTCGGTGAGCAGAAAATCGTCGAGTATCAAGAGGAAACGCGTCCGCACAAAGGCTTGATCTACGACGGCAGCAAGGCCATCGGCACATGGACAAAGAGCGATCTCAAGCCGGGGCAAGCCTTGCGTGAACCTTCGCCGTTGATCGTCAAACTCGAACCAGAAATCGTAGACAAAGAACGTGCTTATCTCGGTGCGCCGCGTGACGAAGGCGCAATTGTGGTGTAGGAGCAAACTCGCTAAGGAGGTTGATAGTGGATGCTGGAACATTGAATACCATTGGGTGGATTATTATAGGTTCATTAATGGGAGTAATAGGTATTTCCGGCATCTTCAAAGGCGAACTGAACTTTCAGCTTGGACGCGGTTGGGCCGGTGTTCCAGTTAATCTGACTGGTAAAACCGGATTAGCATCAAGCATTTCACTAATTATTGGGGGCGCATTACTGATTATTGGTACACGCCCTCTTACTTCAGGATTTGAGCAGGTGATTTCCGCTGCGGGATGTGTCATTCCTATTGTGGTAGTCGGCTTTTCCTACATCATGCAGATGCTCATAAAAATAGGTTCAGCCAATTATGAGCGCAAACAAAGAGCAGAAAATGACGACCTCTCAAAGCCATAACTCCAACAAAATAGAACGTAAACCGCAATCCGATTACTATCGCGTCATTGTTAAAGGTGTTACAGTTGAATTTCTCTCGACTTTAATGGATAAGCCGGAATGAACAATGGAGCGTATCTGTGCTGATTATGGGTTAACACCGGCTGAAGTTCATGCGGCATGGTCATTTTATTATGATCATCGCGAAGAGATTGATCGCCGCTTGCAAGAAGCAGCAACACGTTTTGAAGCCAACCAGAAGCAGGACAAAGAGAAATACAAAGCCGTGCAGAAACGACGTTCTGAGTATTGACGAATATCTACAATCCTTAGATCACCAAATTCGCTAGGAGATTGTAAATAGAGGGTATCCGAATTTAGTAAGAGATGAAAAGCGACGATTGAAATGTAAAATACTAGAGTAGATTGAGCACAGGATGAAAACTATAGCAGCTTACCTTCAACTTAAATTTACAAGATAATTACTTTGTAGTTGTAGGACGCTGTAAGATAATTTCCATTGTTCCATATCCTGCTGGTGTATTACTGAACAGTTCCCAGCCTTGGCTGGAGAGTTTAGTCATATACTCAGAAAATGTTGGACAGACGCTGGTGTCTTCTCCAAATAACTTTTTTTTTCGCGGTTTTAACACCGTTTATCATATATACAATTTGCCTTCCTTTTTCCTCATGGCCTACAAATATGGTCATATATTCGCTAGGCATTTAAAATCCCCCATTGATATAAATGTGGTTTTTATTATAGTACAACAAATTCTATTGTACCACTAACACCCGCACCCTCAAAATCAACGGTGAAACAGTGTATGTGCATCCGGTAAAATAGCTACAAATTGCTCTATAATGGAGCAAATGGGAAAGGGTAATCTGATGGCGCAACTTTTTCTACTTGATACTCCTGTTAGTGAAACCGAGCGTGAGCAACTTGAGACACAAGCACATGAACGTGGCTACAAAACCGCAGGCGAATATCTATTGGCACTCGCCAAAGCTGATGCACAAATAGTGGTATCCGAGGAAGAAACGGATGATGAAGTCGATGTTGCTAGCCGATTACGCCAAGCACTAGAGGATGTCAAGTCAGGCCGCGTATATCCCTATGACAAACTTCGCGAAATGATCGAAGATGACACAACCCCAAATTAACATCATCTTTGCAGAAGCATTTTTGAGCGATGTCAAAGCATTGAAAAAGAAATATCGTCATGTGATTGATGATGTCGATCCATTAGTTGAGCGTTTACGGCAAGGTGAAACACCCGGCGATCAAATTCCAAATGTTGGTTATAGCGTCTACAAAGTGCGATTGAAAAGTAGTGATCTTACGAAGGGTAAAAGTGGAGGATTTCGGGTAATTTATTACCTACAAAACAGCATCGACCGAATTTTGCTAACAATCTACGTTAAATCTGAGCGTACTGATATTAGTCCGAATGAAATTGCAAATTTGATACGCGAAGTGCTGTCCTCTGGGAATTGAACCAACCACATCATCACACTGCAAATCAACGGCGGGGCAGTGTTTGTACATCCGGTGAAATAAAAACTGGAGACTAAATGATCTTCGTCTAGTCTCCAGCATACAACATCTATTCATGACTCTCAGTTATTGATGAGCTGAACCCTGATAACGAATCGCGCTCTTCAGATTGTTGTCTTGATGACAATCTGAGAGCCTGTTTTAGATTGGAAATACTGTGTAATTATTGGCATTTTGTTGATAGCGAAAAAGTGCAAGTTTCCCTAAAATTGTCATGTTAAATCAACAAGATAATGCACCAATATTACGGTACATAACGATAGTAAAACAGCCTCTGAACGCTTATGTTGCTGAGAATCACTATCACCGTAAGTGTAAACAATCGGTTGCTCATCTACACCCGTCCACGCAGGGGGTATACGCTCGTAATCGTAGATGGCGTCTCCCTGTATCACAAAACTATCTACTGACCAGTCTTTATTGACCTTAGTTGATAGATCATTATCTTGGCTGTTATGACTTTTAAACACTTTTAACTCCTTATCATCTTGCATTTGTTAAGATAATCTCAAAAAAATCTGACGAGTAGGAACAGTGTTTGACTTCTTAATGGGCCAAGTGGACAAAAAGTTTATGTGACCGAAAACATGAATAATTTGTAATGATTTTGCTTGAGGAATAGTTCGACGCACATGGCTTAAAAACAACTATCAGTTTGAAATGTGCTACCTAATCTTACCCATCTTAAAAGACTTTTATGCTGGCGCGAGTTAATCTAAAGTAAGCTTATAAAAGTATAGAAAAATGTGTGGTTTAGAGAGGTTATTATGCGATACCGTTTAGGACGGATAACGTTATTCGTCATTATTTTTACAACTGTATTTGGACTCATCTTCCCTGCACTGGCGCAGGACAAACTGACCGAGACATATACCTTCGAAAGTGGCGCAACCTTTAGCTATCCCAAAGCATGGAAGGTCGACAAAAAGAGTACCCCACTGCTGCTCCTCAGTGACCAAACCCGTCTGTTTGTACTCGATTATGCCGAGTTGCAAGCTATCGGCGTGGATATTAAAAGCGCCGACCAAAATGACATTCTGAAAACCTATTTCACGAAGGCTTATCCTGACCGCGCTTTTAAGGAAAGCAAAATCGAGCCGCTCGAAGTCGGTAAGCGTAAAGGCATCCAGTACGATTACAGTGCGGATGATGGTCGGGCGCGGGTGATGGTTATCCCATTCACCAATGGTAGCGTCGGCATCGTCGAGGAAATATCACTAGCGGGTAAGCTGCGCGAAGAAGATACCGTACTCGCCCTTGTCGAATCCTTTGATAACACTGAGGAAATAACAGGCTCGACCAGTGCCACCGTTGCTAGCCAAAGCGTGAATTGTACGGTCAGCACAACCCGTGATGACGTGGTACATGTACGTGTTGGTCCCGGTGAGAATCGCAGTTCGATCATCTTCTTATCGGCAGGTTCATCCTATAAAGTGTTAGGGCAAGCCAAAGCCAAAGATGGAAGCAAGTGGTGGAAACTCGACAAAAACGAAGTCGCGCCGGATAAAGCCGCCAACGAAGTGTGGGTGAAACAAGATGATGTAAAACCGAAAGGTGATTGTGACAAAGTAACTGATGTCAACGCACCACCAGTCGTGCCCATCGTAAATGCGCCGCCTACCGTTCCAACTACAGGTAATAATAGTGGTAGCAATAATCCTCCTCCGAGCGGTGGTGGTGGTAACACACCTCAAAGTGGTTCGTGGACAGTAAACTTCGGTGATGGCAAAGAATCATGCAGTGATATTAGTAATTTCGACTTCATGCCTGCTTCACGCCAAGACACATTTAATGTGGTGGTGGCAAGTTCATCGCTGATTTATGTCGACGGAGGGCCGTTGGTTCGCAGTGGAAACACCTTCTCTGGCTCATATGATCTTGTGGATAATCAAGGCGCGACCTTTAACCGTAAATTGATCTTACAGGTGATTTCGCCAACGCAGATGAATGGTACGCTTATTGATACCGCTATGGTTGAAGGTCATTTGTGCAGCGCGACTTTGCCCATCACCATGACCAAGAATTAGACCAACCAAACATGCTGTAAGAAGGGCTGAATGAGTTACTCAGCCCTTCTTAAACAATCCCATAGTGGCAATCTTTTATGATGATTAAGATGTTTATACAAATCTGAAACGCACTGTGGCCTAAACAATAGGGTAAAATGGTGGACATATAATACGCCCTTTAGTATAGGGGATGTATATAAGATTGGTTGTATCACCATGAATACGGCTACCCTAACTGATTTAATACGCCTGCGCGATGACATCCGGCGGGGGTATGATGCACTGGTTCGTGAACGCTTTGGGACGCTCACGCCGCGCCAGCACCAACGATTGAATGAAATCTTTCTACCTATGCAGAAGGTGACAGAAGCAGTTGATCAATATGGGGCTGAACTGGAAACACCGACTGCACTACGGGTAAATGATCCGCGCTACCGGCTCATGTATGCCGCACGCACGCCGATGGAAATGGTTCTACAATGCGCTTACTTTCTACACATCAACCACATGCGTAAGAACGAAGTGCTCAATCAGGATCAGATTGAAGCAGTGTGGTTGATGGAACGCAGTGGCAGGCGATTGGTATTGGAAATTGAACGACTGTGGGCAGAAATGCGGGCGGAAGCACAGCAAAAATGACTGAATTGTTCGACTTTGGCATATTCCCAAAACTTTCAACACCACGCCTTTGTCTTCGTGAATTAACAATAGAAGATGCTGAGGCTGTGTATAGCATCCGCAGTGATTTTGAAGTCACGCGCTACAATACCGGGCTGGCCTATGACCGCATCGACCAAGCACGCGACTTGATTCAAGCTATTCGCGCTGGTTATGTGGACGGCGCAGAACTGCGTTGGGGTATCACACTCAAAAATGATCCGACGGTTATTGGCATGTGCGGCTTCAATTATTGGGTGCGGCATGACCGGCGCGCTTCGATTGGCTATGATCTGGCACGTGGCTATTGGGGGCAAGGCTTGATGACTGAGGCGGTTCGGGCGATGGTCGATTTCGGCTTCGAGAATATGAACCTCAACCGGATTGAAGCCGACGCAGATGGTCGTAATCCGGCTTCAGGACGGGTGCTCCACAAAGTCGGCTTTAAGGATGAAGGCATCCAACACGAGCAGTTCTTCGAAAACAGCAGCTTTTATGACTTGCACCTGTTCGCCTTACTCCGGCGTGAATATTACGCTAACGGCAGTCATTCATGACGATCCCAAAAACACAACCGCATCTTACACCTTCCAAGTTGGTTGGGCAGCGTTTCCCTCGAAATACATTCGGAGATATTAAGATTGCGCTTGTGGCATACTGTCCCCCTCCACGCATCTTGGAGAAATACAATCCGGTTTCAACCAGTGACCAGTACTTTATCCATGTGTCACCGGATAGTGTGAAAAAGCTGTCCTACAACGGGATCAATTTTCTCTCGCTAGTGCATGTTTATGGTGGGCCGGTATCCGCTACAACGGTTGAAGAACTGGCTTACTACGACTTTGACTATATACTCGCCTATGGATTAGCGGGTGGACTCGGTACTAAGAGCTTGAAAATGGGCGATTTTTATCTGGTGGAGAAGGCGCTGGCTGCGGATGGTACAACACGGTATTACACAAATGAGCCGATTGTCAGCGCAGCCCCGAATTTGATCACCGAAATTTTAGAACGCTGGCAGGCGACGAATGCCCAACCGATTTATGCTGTCCAAGCGATTACGGGTGATACACTTTACCGCGAGGATGAGGCATTTTTGGAGTCGGCGCGGCATCAAGGCTGCGACATCGTGAACCTTGATTCGTCGCATCTGTATGCCGTGTCACAAGTCAACAGTGACAACAAGCACATCAAAACGATTGAGTGCGGCGTGATTTCGGATGTTACGGGCAGCAGCGCTAATCAAGAGTGGGACAGCACCCTTTCGGTCATGTTATCTTCTGAAGACAGCGAGGGTTTAAATCCTTTGCAGATGACCGGAAAAATCGTTGAGTTTTATGTGGAGCAACTCGCGCCGGTTTTATGAGCTCAGACACAGGCATGATTATTTAAGTGTGATGGACACCTCGCAAAAACAAGGTCGTCAATCCTCCAACCGAAAGGCCGTTGGCTCTACGTAAAGAGCTTATTATGGGTGGCGCAATTCTCAATATGATCACGGTTGCGATTGGCAGCGTTATCGGGCTGCTGGTCGGAAACCGTTTGTCGAAGAACATTCAAGAATCGGTCGTCACGGGCTTGGGCTTGGTGACGATTTTCGTGGGTATTAGCAACGCGGGCAAAAGTGGGAACATCATCATTCCGCTGTTGAGCATTGCGATAGGTGTGATTATCGGTGAACTGCTGGATATTCAGACCCAGCTAGAACGCTTCGGCGGCTGGTTACAGTCCAAATTATCGAAAGAACCTCAACCTTCCCCGTCTGAGGATGAAACACAGAACACGGACAACCTGAACTCGCGCACCCGATTTATCACCGGATTTGTAACGGCCAGCCTCGTTTTTTGCATCGGGCCACTGACGTTTGTGGGTTCGATACAGGATGGCATGGGCTTAGCGGTCGGCTTTCAACAGATTGCTATTAAAAGCATTCTTGATTTTTTCACAGCGATGGCTTTTTCAGCGAGTTTTGGGGTAGGTGTGAGCCTCAGTGTGGTGACTATTCTGGTGGTACAGGGCGGCTTATCGCTGTTGGGCGCTGTAGCAGGTAACGTGATGACCACACCGATGATTAACGAGATGACAGGCGTGGGCGGTCTGATGCTGATGGGGCTGGCGCTGATTCTGTTGGACATCAAGAAGCCACGCATGGCAAACTTTCTTCCGGCTCTTATTCTCGCGCCGTTGATGGTCGCGGTGGCGGGTTTACTCCACATCAATATATATCCGCTGTAGATAGTGGTGATACATCTGGTAGAAGCGATAAAACTGCAAAAACCGCAAATGCCTAAATGGTTTATAGTGCGGATTTGAGGGAGCGAGATGCCGAAACTGCGGAAGATGCGGCAGTTTCTGCAATTTCGGAAGTGAAGTTTGTGTCGTCGGTATCAGTCGTCCGCCATCAAACGGTTGAACAAGCGCAAAATGCGGCAAATGCAGCACAGGCGGCGGGCGCTTTTGTCGGAAATGTCGGCATAGTCGTCAGTGTCGGTAATGTCATCAGCTATCAGTCGCCAATCAACGTCGATACATCAATATGGCGGCGGCAGTGGCATTCAGAAAATGCGGCGGCGATGGCGGCAGCTGGTCAGATGTTAATGTGCGGCGGGGTAGAAAGAGGGTTTGCCGTCGGCAAACCCCTACATCATCCCCATAGATATGATAAACGATTTGAGGGACGAATGGGTTACATTTTGGAAGAACATTTTGTAACTCTTTGGCGAGGTTGGCACTAACCATTTTGAAGGAGTGAGATTGTTAAGCGGGTTGGGAAATGGTTGGAATTGGGTAGAGCTGGTTTGTGGATTCAAACACAGAATATAATAAATGAAGCTTTTAATCTGAGTTGACCACTAGTGACTTTGAGCAAGGCGGTTATTGAGATGACACAGAATATTAGAAAGCTTGCCTCATTCTTCAGAATCCTCATGATCGGCGGTGGACTTCTACTCAGCACATCCTATTCAAGCCTAGCATTTCAAAATCAATCAGAGCATGACATCGTTCGTGCCTTGGCATGGAGTCCTGATGGAAGTATGTTAGCTGTGGGAGGAATCATTAATGGGCAAGTTGGTGTATACCTTCTTCGGGATCATTCCATCATAGCATTTTTTGAGACAAGCGGGAATGTGGGGAGTATAGCTTGGAGTCCTGATGATACGAAGATAGCAGCACTTGTAGGAGGTATTTCTGATAGCATTCAAATTTGGGATGCTAGGAGTGGTGAAAAGTTATCGACAATCCTACAGCAGGGAGCAACATCAACGCATAAAATAGCTTGGCATCCTAACGGGATCGATCTTGCAGCAGCGCGAGGCTATCTGAATGTATGGAATACTTCGTCGGGAACATCGATAAAGACACTGCAAAGTACAACTTTAGATTTGGATGATGTACAAACATTTGCGTGGCATCCAAATGGAACACAACTCTTTTTCGTTGTGGCAGATAAGGCCATTCGATTATGGGACGTAGCGACCAATTCGATTGTCCATGAACAAAAATCTGATGCATTTATTGTGTCGCTGGTAACCAGCCCAGATGGGACAAAATTGGCAGTGGGCGGTTCCGACGGAACGGTACAGGTTTGGGATTTGGCAACCTATAGAACCTTATATACCGTACAAGTAGTACCAAAAACTAAAGATGTTGTCTGGTATGTGGAATGGTCGCACGACGGAAAGATTATTGCGGCAGCAGGAGCGCGTTATGGCATCACCATTTGGGATGCTAATAGCGGTAAACTACTCGACACCATCGAAAAACAGGCGGAAGGTCTCTTAAAGGCAATGGCTCTTAGTCGTTATGGTGGTCGGTTAGCGTATAGCACTGACCGCTATGGAGCGGGTTCGCCAGCTTTGGCACAAACTATATTTAATGACTACACCGAACCCATTCTGAACGGTGCTGTACAAATTACTGTCCTTGCGCCTTCACCCGAAAAGCTGCACACTATCATCCAAGACTGCGGAGTGCAGCCTAACGTTCAACAATCGCTGATGCCCCACATTGATGCCAACGAACTACAAGCGTTTACCGACGAACTATCGGCATTGTCTGACAAAGACATTTCAGCGGGTTGTAAAGCTGATTTGATGGCGGTTGTTAAAGCGTTAATGGCTAAAGTGGAACACTGATATACAAAACAAAGTGACAAGGCTTATTTCTATGCCATCTATGAATTTGATTGTTCTGAGGACAAGTAACGTTGAGGCGATGTTGGCGTTTTATCGGGCGCTCGGCCTCGATTTTGTGCAGGAACAGCATGGAACGGGTGCGATTCATTATTCGACTCAGCTTGGCGATGTGACAATGGAAATTTTCCCAGCGGAGGCGGGACAAGCACTGGATCGTAAAGCAGGTGGTGCGACGATGATTGGCATCAAGGTTGAGTCGGTGGATGCTGTGGCGGAGATGTTGCAAGAGATGGGAATCAAGATGTTATCCGCGCCGAAAGACTCGGCATGGGGGCGACGGGCAACGGTGCTTGATCCCGATGGGCGTTTGATTGAAGTGACGCAAAAAGTATCACGGTGATTGACTAATCGAAATGGTAATTAGGTGGCGGACGGCATATATCCCGTCCCTACGAAAAAGCGATTGGTTGTCTCATTTGCCAAGCATCAGATTAGTAATGAAGTCCCCTAAAGCCAGTTTGCCTGTCCAGAGTACATTGAGTCCGATAATCCCTACGACCAGCACTAGAAGCTGTGAAGCAAGCCAGTTCCGAGAAAGGCGTAAAGTAGGTGTTCCAAATGGATCGTCATCAGAAGAAAATCGCTTCTGTCTATTCCAATAACCAACCCTGAAAGCTAAAGGCAGCCACGCAAAGAATGCGATAATGATAAAGACAAGCACACCGAAAAAGTCTGTTATGGGTGAGATGGTTGTGGCTAACCACGGGATAGCAATTACCAAAGCCAAGCCGCCAATTAGACCCAGCCAAACAATCTTGCTATGGATTGATTGGTAAGTTGCTGCCCGCCATGCCGTGCGATAGAAAAATACCGCGTTTGCCAACAGCATTAATACAATCAACAGAGCCAGCAGCACTCGAATGTTCAATGTTCCGACAACGATGACACCAGCGACGAATGCTAATCCGGTCAGCCCTAGCGCCAAACAGCCCGTTCCGACACAGCCAAACGTATTCCAAACGGTTTCGAGGTCAGGACTCATTTTATAAGCGCTCAACTGGGGCGGGAGGGTATTCAACGCTTGAACGGCTCGCACACTTTCGCTAGTATCACCCAAGGCATCTAAGGCTGCGTACAACCGATCACTTTGGCGAGTGCGGTAATCAAACCACTGGATGCCCTTGAAGGAGGCGGGAATATCCTGTGGCATTTTGATACTTTCAGCCAAGATACAGATTAGATCGGGATGCTTCTGGCTCAATTGATAGGCAAAGGTTTTCGAGGTGCGATGGCTGAGATAGAGCATGGTATAGTCGGCTTTTTCAAGTTCAGAAGTTTCTCTTAAGCCGAAATTCCAGAGACCTTTTTTGAATCGATCAGCAGCATCGGTGTCCGCCAGTGCATGATAGACATGATAGTAAGTGCCTTTGAGCGTGCTGTGGGCGCGAGTAATGACGGTAGGTGCGGCAGGTTGAGGCTTTGTTGGTTCGACTTTAATCTCAAACCATTTGCCTGATGGTTTACGTTCGATGGGTTTAGTGAGTGTCGGGTACTGCGGTTCTTCCCCACTGACAACCGGGGCGCTCACTTGAATGTCCAATTCAGTATTGAGATAAGGACGCTGTGCAATCGCACGCCACTGGGTTGGAGGCTGTGCGGTCAGAGGATACCAGTTCAAGAGATCGATATTCCATTTTGCGGGACGCACGAAGCGCCACCAATAAAGCAAATAGATCCCCGTTATCAGCGCCAAAATGAGGGTGTTGGTCTTTGGGATTTGCACATTGATAAAGAGCAGATAGCCAATGGCGAGGACGAGGACAAACACTTCCCGATAGGATGTGATGTAAATCACATCTTGATGCACAAAATTGCGACGTAAGATGCGCCATAAAACCGCCAGCGGCCTGATGACCAAAAGTACAACCATTGCCAGCCCTGCCGCTGCAAAGAAAATTGCCTGCTGATTGTTTTGTAGGAGCGGTAAGATGTCGATCCAGATGAGTAAACTAAAAATCAATGCCAGTCCTGTTCTGGATATGATGAGCGCCTGCAATGAAGGGGAGAATTTGGTTGGTATCCCAAAGCTTGATCTGGTGGGCATGGGGTCGCGTATGGTCGTCCCGCCCTTGATGCTGGCTAGCAGACGCGGATAGTTCGCCTCGAAGCCGCTGCGTCCGTCAATGATGCTGGCAGCACTTTTAATCAATTCGGCTGGGAGATCAACGGCTTCAAAGAAAATGACATGAACAGGCTTGCCTTTTTCGAGCGCGTACTGCCATTCTTTCGCCACATAAGGGGAAGCGATAGAGGCTTGTGAGGCAGCCAAGACTAATGTACCTGAGTCGGATAAGCCCTGCTGAATATCTTGAGACCAGTTCTCACCGAGCGCGATTTGTTGAGAATCAAACCAAACGGACATGCCGCTGTGCTGCAAACGAATGGACAAGGACTCGGCAAAGTAAAATTCACGACGAGAATAGCTTATAAATATCTGAGGAAAAGCAGAAATTGGTTGAGTGGTTGTATGAGGACTAGAGTCAGGTGTAACTGAGTTCATATTCTTCTCTCAAACAATCTTATTTAGAAAGTATGAAAATCATTTTCACCGATATTAGTCTTTTTCGCCAATGTAAAAGCATAGAGCCTCAAACAGAAGGCAGACCACGCAGCGCAAGGGGTAAGACTAAGAGGATTGCCGGAAGTGCCATGCGTGCGGATTCATCGAGGATGCCACCGACAAAGACGGCGATCATATATAAGACAGCAATCATCAAGAACCATTTATCAAGCGGGTTGTGAAGTTTGCGATAACCGACGAAGGCTAAAATCCAAATCGGCAGCATGACCAAGTTGATGAAGAGGCCATGAACGAGATGGTTCAGGTTGATTTGCAGCGTACCCATGAATCCTTGCACGTGGGCGGCTGATCCTAAGGCGAGATGTAAGCCAGCGGTGATGATCGCCCACAAGAACAATAAGGCGAGGCTGCGTTTGATACCTGATTTTCCCAGCAATACAGCATAGACAGCCACCAACAATAATCCGGTTTCACGGTTGAAGCTGGCAAGGACGATTAAGGCTAAGGCCAGCCAACGATTGCGCCATGTCACCAGTAATAGCGACAAAAGTGCCACTTCGATGATGCTGGTAGGGGTTAGGAAATAGCGGTTGAAGGCGAACATAAGCATCAAGGCCATGATGCACAAACCCAACACCGTTTTGGCTTTGCCAACTTCAGCGCTGAGTCGCAGGTATAGGGTGGTGAAGATGATCACAAAGGCGAGGATATGCACGACTGCGCCAGCCGTGAACCATGCGCCGTGCTGTTCGGGTTGTGCCACCAGACTCATGAGGGTTGGCGCGAGGACGCGATAACGAAAGGGGGCCAGTGCCGTGTGGCTGAGGATTTGTCGATCAAGATCGTAGCAGGGAACAGGGTCAAAGGTGCATTGGGTGAGGACACTGCCGAGAAATGAGGTTGTGGTCAAACATAGCAATAAGATGATCAGCCCTAAAGCCGCGTGTTGGTAACGGATGGATGGGACAGGCGTTAGGGTTGTATCCACGTGCAAGCCTATGAAATCAAAAATCACTAGAGCAAAAGTATGCTCAGGAATAGTCTATTTCTGCAAATTTTGAAACCAGTTTTCCCATGTGAGTCATGGTCAATCCGTTTATCTTTATAGCAATTCAGTCGTTCATGTTTAGACAACCGAGATTTATCATGACTCATAAACGTGTGACCATTAATGTTCAAGAGATTTTGGATCTTCCGAATAATGAACTGAGCAAGCGCACCAAAGCGGCTTTAGATGCGTTCGTACAAGCCTTAAAGACGGGCGAACATATCAGCAAAAAAGGCCGTTTGTATCAGGCTTATGAAAGTGAGCGGATTAAGCGGTTGGATAATGCGCGGGGAAAATATTCTCAGTTTGGGTAGGGAAAAAGCATGCCTTTTCCCTACAATATTCATTTGGTCGTTTTGCCAACCATCTATTCAACTTGGGCTTTGAGTTCGGCTTTCATGTCGGGCGGCAAAGCGTTCCAGTGAATATTGAGGATCGCGGCTTGCATTCCCCACAATGCGTTGAGCGTCACTTCGGTGGGACGCGCGGTTTTTAGACGTCGATAGGCTTCAACCGCGCCGACAGCTTCCAAATCTTCCAGCGTATCAATGCCAATTTCATGCAGCCACCCGCGGCTTTTGGGTCCCATATTTTTGATGGGTGTCATGGTGCGACCTGCTTGAATGTCCAAATGCCCTTTGTCCCTACGCCACTGCCATACATCACGAGGCTGCCATCGGCTACATCAATGATGTCCAAGTCACTCATACCTGCAATCAGATTATTTTGCGCGTCGTAAAATTCCAGCCATGCGGTCGGGGTAAAGGTCAAGCCGCTGTCGGTGGACTGCAACAATAGTATGTTTTCGGTCATATAGCTGACATACAAATTAATGGTGTTCTCGACCTGTAAAGCAGTCGGATCATGCCCATTTTCTAACAACGGTTTGGCATCGACAGTCCACGCCAAGGTGTCGATTGAGGTGGCAGTCATGATATAAGGCGTTGTGCCTTTATCCGGTAGCAGCGCGGTAAAGTACATGCGGAAGCTGCCATCATCGGTCTGGATAACACGACCGTGTCCGGCTGCGATAAGCCCTGTGACATCGCCAACATCAATACGAACGCCGGAATCACGCTCGAATTTTTGCCCATCACTCGAAAAAGCGCTGAAGATGCGGGCGTTGGCGGCGATAGTGGTGATGGGCGCAAGGCAGTTATCAGCCTGACCTTGATAATAAAGTCGATAGCCGTTGACGACTGGAATCACCCACGGTTTGCCGATGGAGCAATCGGGCTGATCCGCTGGCGCATTAATCAAGCGGGCATCATCATCAGTATTGAAGCGCAAACCATCGGGCGTGGTGGCGCTGCCGATACCATTCAATGATGGCGCGTTCCAATACATGCGATAATCGCCATTATCCAACGGGATAATGCTCGGGGCTCTATTTTCAGGTTGAGAGATGATGTTGATTTGCTGCCATTTTTGTACAGCAGTGACACCCGGAAGTGCAGCACGTTCCTGCTGACGACGGACTGCTACTTGAGGATCAGCCGTCGCGGCCTGCGGTTGACAGGCTGCGAGCATCATCACCAAAGCAAGCACGAACCATCCCGCGATAGACCGAAGCATAGACCGTTTCATAGGTTGTTCAATGCGACTTACTCCGCAACGACATTTTCATCATCTTCGTCTTCGGGGCGTACTTCCCAAACTTCTTTGGCGATGTCGATGTACAGTTTTCCATCCAAGTGGTCGATTTCATGTTGGAATACGCGTGCCAACCAACCTTCGGCTTTGATGCGCTGAGGTTTGCCGAAGCGGTCGAGGCTGTCAATAGTGATCTTTTCAAAGCGATCAACGGTGCCGAGGTAACCGGGAATGGAGAGGCAGCCCTCTACCCCTTCGACGGTTTCTTTGCTGGTCTTGATGATTTCCGGATTGACGACCACATAGAGTTTTCCGGCTAGATCACCAAACTCTTCTTTGCTTTTTTCGTCATCTTGCAGGCGGATAACTGCCATCCGTTGGCTAACAGCAACCTGCGGAGCGGCCAAGCCGACACCGGGCGCTTCGATCATGGTTTCAACCATGTTATCAACCAGCGTCTGAAACTTTTTATCAAAGCTGGTGACGCGTTTAGCTTTTTTGCGAAGAACGGGATTATCAGGATGAATGATGTCTAATTGGGTCATGTTGGCTTGAACTATTTACTCATTGGACAGTATGGATCTATTATCGCACAATTCAAGCATAGCTAAAAGAGCTTTAGCGACAAGAGCCAAACGGACTAGCCGGATTTATTGGGTGAAATTATCCGTTGGCGTTCGTTCTGCGTGGCGCTTTGTAGAAAAGTGGTGGCCTCTTCACGCGTATCAAAAGATTTATAGTTGCCGCGCTGCCGCATTTTCATGACGGCGTTGAATAAGCGATGTGGTTGAATATATACAAACCAGCGACCGTTGGGGTGATAAATCCATTCGCTGAGCGATGACAACTCAAAGACACTTGTTTCTACACCTGTAACCGCCGTCATATCAATCAGAAAGTACACAGGATGCGACTTGAGGTTCGGCAGGCAAGCCCGAATCACCTCACGCATGTCATCTGTGGTGACCTTTCCGCTGAGGTCAATGGCCGTTATCCACGGCTCATCAAACCAGTACACTTGAACAGGCATATACGGTTATTCTCGTTAAGAACCGGGCGGGACATCACGACGCACACGGGGGATACCCGGTGGCCGTGAACGATCACGAACGCGCGGCGGTTGCGGAATGTCATCTTCAGCGCTGTAACTGCCGGATTGCAAGCCAAATGCAGTTGGTGCGGTCTGTGACGAATAATTGTTGGCTGGCTGCGCAGGAGTAAGCCCTTGTCCAGAACCATTAGGCGCGGGTGGTTGTGTGCCAACCGTTTCATGATACACGGACAGGTAATCAATAATGGCTTGCTGTTGACGTTGTGCATCTTGCTGCTGCTTAAGGGCTGCGGCGCGATCTTGCCGCCGTGATATCTCCTGTTGAATTCGTTGTGGCGCATAGACGCTGGTGAAGCGTTTTGCATTTTTCTCATCTGTTCCGGTCAACAGCAACTTAACTTCGCCAATTTGGAAGATGCTGTTCATAAATCCCTGTGTATTGGAAACGACGTTGTCGACCTGTGCCAATAAGATTTGATCTTTTTGATCTTGTAGAAACATTGGCCGACGATGAATGATGGTCACGGTCTGGTCGCCAATAATGTACATGTCATTGCGCCAATCCCAATCGGCGGTATAGAACCACAGTCCCGCTAAAAACATAATCCCTAAAGGAATGATGAAGCTAACCACGCCAACCAATAGGAGTGTCGCCCCGCCCATAAAAAGCAAGATTGACGGTATGAGATGGGCTAGCAAAACCAGCAAGTGTTTGCGGTAAACCGTTTCGCCTTTTTCATTGGTATATTCTATGGTGAACAAACCCGGGCGGTTGGTTACGCCGGGGGGCGCACCTGTATCAACCGGAGTTCCTGCGGTTGGATCACCGCCGATGACATTGGCAACCAATTGACCGCGCATCGCGTTGCGGTTTTCTTCAAGCTTGGCCTGCTGGTATTTCTCGCGGTGGGTAAAAATGGCCTGCTGCACATCTTTAGGATTGGGAATCTCGTCAAGACGGATGTTGTTATTGTCACCTGATGTCTTGATGATGATTGATCCATAGCCTAACAGCCGCCCCGCAATATCGGTCAAGGCAGGTAATTTCACATTAACTTCGTGAATAGCATCCAACGGAATTTCATTCACATGTGTTTGGAAATTGAGGATGGTTCGTTGAATATTGACCACACGGCGATCAGTAATAATCAGTTCGTCGTTGGCCCACTCGGCATAATAATAAGCAATCAGTAAGCCTAATAACGCAGTCGCAGGCAAAGCCAGTAATAAGGCTGGGAAGCCCGGAACAAGACCCGCGAAAGTCGCTGCCACAAACCAGATTGCCAAAATCAAAACACCGATGCCAATGGCCTTTGTTAAAAACGCACCTATATGTCGGCGTGTTTTTAGAAGTGTGTTTTCGTTTTCTCGCTGATTATGAAACTGCTGAACCTGCTGGGTTTGCAGCTTCGGTAAACCGGGAATATTGAGATTATTCTTAATTTCGGGGTTATGGGCTAACAGATTCCGCATCTGCTGGCGGGCGAGGAACAAGGCAATCGTACTTTCAGCAGCACGCAGTGTTGCTTGTGTGGTGATTTCATTAAACAGTGCGGTATCGTTGATAAACTCACCTGCACTAACTTTTCCAAAAGGACGTTCGATGCCATCTGCACCGCGCTGTACGAGCAAACCGCTGCCAGAAATGACCATCAACATACCTTGCGCGATCTCGCCCTGACGAAATAATTCTTCGCCGGGTTCGAAGCGCAAGACCTGTGTCACACTGGCAACCCAATCCATCTGTTGTGCATCAAGACGTGCAAACAGTGGTAAGCGACGGGCATTGGCGATAACGAAACGATCTGCCATCGTTAGGGTCAGCACCTCTAAAATGTGAACTGTATTATTATATCAGTTTTTTAGGCTAAATGACGATTTCGTGTGACAAAATGCACAATGTGACTAATTTCTTTATTTTCACTTACGTCTCTCTTTAGCGTATCAGTAAAGTAAGCCCAACCACTAACTCGAAAATTCCCGTAATGATATAAAGCCGTTCAATTTGGGGATGATCAACCACAGTCGCTATTAAACGTGTTACGAATGCACCAAAAAATACGATGCCTACGACCTGATAGGCAACTGGATTATTCAAAACCAGCGGTGCGACACCCATCATCAGGGAAAGAGCGCCAAAATTAATGCGAATTTCGGCTGTGCCCGTTGCATCATCAGCTTTGAGATGCGCCAGTACCGCCGCATTAAAAGGACGCAGCAATGCATAAATACCAAACAAAATTAAGGCAACACAGGCCACCACATTCAAAAACGCTTCTATCGGCATATCGACTTCCCTTTGGATTGCAATAGTTAAGAATCAGTAGAGACCATTACGGCAGAGAACAGCAAATGTGTTATAGTGTCTGCATAGTTCGATGCGCTGGGTAGGCGAGATCATAAGATGCGTAAACTATTTGTCTTCATCTTCAGTCTGGGCATCATAACCGCCACGATGCTTCCACTATATGCTCAAGATGGTGGCGGCACAACTAAAATTCTCGGGCTCGATATCTATCAGCGAGCGCTGCAAGCGGTCACCGATAAAAAGTACGAACAAGCTGTTTCGGACTTTAGCTTGGTGATATTACTTAATCCCACTTTTACTGATCCTTATCTCCAACGCGCACAAAGTTATATCGCCTTAAAAAACTACGATGCGGCGTTAGTCGACCTGAATCATCTGATTAAGCTGCCAACACTTGATCCGCAAGTTAAAGGCAGTGCTTACACAGAACGCGGCGAGATGTACCGTATCCAGTCTAATTTTGAGGCTGCCATCGCCGACTACAGTGCAGCGATCCAACTCTCGCCAGATGATCCTACATCGTACTTCGGACGTGGTGTGATTTATTATGTGCAGAACGAATACGAAAAATCCTTCAAAGATATGACAAAACTTGCGAGCATCACCCCGGATGAACCCAACGCGCATTATTTCCTCGGGTTGTTGGACAATGAGCTTAAAAATTATGCGGATGCCGTGAAGCAGTTCGATACCTATATTAATGCGGTACCCGATAATTATTGGGCATATGCAGGGCGGGCAACTGCTTACTCCGAGCAAAAACAGTATCAGCAGGCACTGGCTGACCTGAATCAAGCTATCAAGATAAATGGACAGAATCCCGATACCTACCTTAAGCGTGGTTTGGTGCAGCAAAAACTGGGCGATGAACAGGCTTCTGCTAGCGATTATTTGACATGGATAAAAGCTAATATCAATCAGGATGACCAAAAAAACAATTTGGACATACGCCCCGGTGAGTCTCAGGTCGTGCCAATGGCAAAAGGACAGGTTTATATCTTCGTCTTTGCTGGTCATGCTGGAGAAAAGATAACCCTCAGTACAAGCACCCAGAAAGACCAGCAAATCGATTCGCTGCTCATTTTGGCAGACAACAAACTCAATCCGCTAACTGCCGATGATGACAGCGGCGGGAACATGAACGCAGCAATCACCAATTATGTTCTGCCGCAGGATGGCTCCTACGCGGTTATCCTCAGCCACGCAGGCGGAAATACAAACGGCAACGTCCGTTTGCTACTGACTATAGCGGGAACCGGGTAGTACCAAGTCATGCGTACCGAGTTAGTTGCAAGAGAACACTAAATAGTACTAAGTGTAGGACCATGTCGTCACTCAACAAGACACCATCTATCTTCATTTCCCACAGTTCCAAAGACATCGTCATTGCAAGGGCTGTGAGAAATCTACTTGGGTCTTATGCTAGTTAGTAGACAAGAAATCTCTCGTTCGGTAGGGTTAAGGGACCAAACAAATCCCAACCGAAACGAGAGACAAGATAATGATAGAGAACTTTGATGATTTTTGCTTGTGGGTGTATGTGATCGTGGA
>JBBSBM010000024.1:0-78105 GCA_038251275.1 Aggregatilineales bacterium | reverse complement strand
TTCCGAAGAGGGCGTTGCCTTGTACAAAAAACGCGCAGGTATCGAGGGAACTATCTCTCAGGCAGTACGTGCTTTCGGCTTCCGACAGGCAAGATACATTGGACAGAGCAAGACGCATCTCCAACATGTTGCGACGGCTGCCGCGATGAATCTTGAACGTCTTGCCGCATGGTTTTTTGGGGTTGACCGAGCCGAGACACGCATATCTGCCTTTGCTGCTCTCGACGCTATATGAGTTCGCCAACGGTATCGTTTACTTATCGAGAAATTATTCTCGAATAGGGCAAACGGTGTCAGCCAATCGAACATAATGTTTGAACATTTGAATGGAGTGTGATCGGTTGGACTGAACCGCCACCATATCGCCACTGCCCAAGTTGTGAACATTAATAGCGTTGTTGAATGAGTAGTTCCGTAGAATAGGAGGATGAAAAAACAACAAGCAAAAGCAAAGAAAACCCGTTACTAAGTTCGGAATTGAGTAGCATACAATCAAAGTTTAGGGCAACGGGGTGAAATCACAGTATGGATTAGTGAGGATGTGTTGGCCAATTGGCATCCGGTAGTGGACGGTAGACGAGAGCGTAGGGGCAAATGCGCTATTCGGATCAAGCCATTGAATGTCTGTTGATGCTGAAAGATGTCTATTGCTTACCCTAACAACAAACAGTAGGCTTAGGACATTTTGTCCAGCCTTGGCCGGCGCACGCAGTTTTGTCCGGCATTGGGCGCAGACGCTCAAATTCAAACACAAGTTCGCGATGGTGCAGACCTTCTATAATGAAGCCACCAGCGAGGCTGACCGTCAAGCGATACTCGATACCTACAAAGTAACTTACCTCATCTACAGCCCAGAGGAAGCCCAACTCGGCAAATTTGATCCTGCATCTGCTAGTTATTTGCAGCAGGTTTTTGACGAGGGCAATGTCAAGGTTTATAAGGTCGCAACACAGGCAGCTTCGAGCTAATACTTTTATCTCGTATCGCGTAGGGGCACACGGCTGTGTGCCCTTTTTATTTTCTACATTACCTTCTTTATGCAGAAAGGTGTGCTTTGTCACTTTGACGTTATAAAAAATTCACCACGATAGAGGGTATGAATATAACCATCGACTCTCCAAGTGAAACAATGACAGGCTCATCGCTTAAGTTCTTCCTGCTTGTTTTCGTGCTGACTATTCCCTTCTGGTTAGTGAGTTCACTTACTCAAACCGAGTTGATGCTGGGATTGCCTGTGGCGGCGTTCGCAGTTGTTTGTCCGTTAATCGCTGCTGTGATATTGACCTATCGTCAGAACAAGATGACAGGTGTAGTGGCGCTTCTCAAACGGTCTTTTGATTTGAAGAAGGTTCACAAGGGTTGGTGGATTGCGCCAGCACTGCTGCTGACACCATTGATAGCGGGATTGGCCTTCATTTTCCAACGGGCGACTGGAACTGGTATTCCTGACCTGCAAATCAAGCTGATCCCGACGCTGATGTTGTTTCTCTTGTTCTTTGTAGGCGCAATCAGTGAGGAACTTGGCTGGTCGGGGTATGCGCTTGATCCATTGCAGGCGCGGTGGGGTATGCTGCGCGCTGGCCTCATCCTCGGCGTGGTGTGGGCGGTCTGGCATTATATCCCGTTGGCGCAGGCACACCGTTCGGTCGAGTGGGTGGCGTGGTGGTCACTCGGCACAGTATCCGCACGGATTATCATGGTTTGGCTTTACAACAACACGGGTAAGAGTGTCTTCATCACGGCACTCTTTCACGTGATGATTAACCTCACATGGCAGCTTTATCCGGTGAACGGTTCCTACTTTGATCCGCGCATTTCGGGCATCATCTCGGCTTTAATCGTGGTAATCATTATCTTCATTTGGGAACCACGAACCTTAGCACGCTACCGAAGTCCCTAATACCGCACACTTCATTCCGCATTTTGTAGGGGTGGCAGCACTGCTGCGACCTTTTTCTGTGGAACACCATTAAAAGTTTTCTAATCGTGGAATGATGTTCTAAAATTCGCATTCCACCACTTAATGCAGTCCTACCAGAAAGGTTGGAAAATGATCCCAGCTATTGAAGTTCCCTTACGAACCGATGATGACGGTATTATTCGGGTGGGGCAAAGTCGAGTTACTTTGCAAACCGTTATTGCTGATTTTAATCGGGGTGCGTCATCCGAAGAAATTGCACATCACTATCCTGTTTTGAATCTGTCTCAGGTTTATTTAGTCATCGGTTATTATCTCGAAAACCGTCAAGATGTTGATGAATATCTGTTGCGGCAGCGACAACTGGCGACTGGCGACTGAAGCCCGAAACACTTATGAAGCCGAGCATCCAAACGATCCCCTCCGACAACGATTACTTGCTAAATTAGAAGAGCAGCGCCGACAGACAGGTTCGTAATGCGCTTGCTGGCGGACAAAAACGAAGCACTTCATCGAATAAATTTTGAACTTAAAGAATTGTCTTTGGTAGGGGCTTGCCGCTGGCAAGCCCTTTTATTTGGGAAACGTACTGTTGGTTTGTGTCAATTTAGCGTATAGCGGTAATTCATTAGTGAAGCCACTATATAAAACGCAATAAAGACTGTAATAATCACAGCAACGATCAGCAGCGAATAGGTAATTATTCTTGCCGCTTTTGCGCGCTTACCGCAGCGCTTCCTCAATCATACTCGGAATGATGGTGGGATTTGCCCCGACTTGACGCTTAATCGCGCTGCCGTTTTTGAAGGTCATCAGCGTAGGGATCGACAGGATTTGGAACTGTTGGGCGATGCGCGGATTATCGTCCACATTCACTTTGACGACTTTGGCACGTCCGGCATATTTTTGGGCCATTTGCTCGACTACCGGCGCAATCGTCCGGCATGGGCCGCACCACGGTGCCCAGAAATCAACCAGCACAGGTACTTTGCTCTTGAGTACTTCACTCTCAAAGGTCGCGTCGGTTACGACTTGTGGTTTAGTGCTGCTGCCATTCGCTGAAGCGTTTGATGTGCTTGCGGCAGGTGCGGCTGGCACAGCTTGTTTGGGTGCAGAACCTTTACCCAGTAAATAGGCAATATGCGCTTGAACATCCGCTGCATTGACACTTCCCGTTTGTGATTTGATCTTGCGGTTGCTGCCATCTTTTGCCAAGGTGACGAGCGCAGGTGTTGCCAGATTCCCATAGTCACGCTTCGCCTGTGGGTTGTTAGCCGCATCCACGCGCACCACCAGCACTTGTCCGGCATATTCTTTAGCAGCGTTGTTGATCGCTTCGTCCAGCGTTCGGTTTGCTCCGGTGCGGTTGTCATAGAGATACAAGGCGATGGGCAAACTTTGCCCCATCACCTTGGCGAGATTGTTGTCATCTGTGTTGATCGGGGTATTGAAAATTGGCATGTTTACACCTCTTTACCTTAGACAACATCAGTTAGGGATAGATTACCCGTGCGCTGGCTCAGTCATGGTCAATTTGGCTTTGCGGACTTCTTCAAGCAGATGCCCCTGATTATCCAGCGATTGACGTAGATGAATCATGCGCTCCGGTGTAGCGCTACGCAGCATTCGCTCACCGTAGACCGAATCAATCCAAAAACGAGCCGCCCCGCTGATGATGCCCTTCAAATAGCTGATGTCTTCCGGTTGGTAGTGGGCGGTGGCGTTGATGGTGAACATGCGGCGCTGATTTCCGCCGCCCCATGCACTGTGTTTGGTCGCGAAATTGAAAACCACGACATCACCGGGGGTGGTTTCCAACGGGATAGCCGGAACTTCCGCGCCGGTAATCCCCCACACATCCTGTGACTTGCGAATCTGTTTCTCCAGACCTTCGGCATAGGACTCACCGAAGCGATGACTGCCGGGAATAACCCGCAGCGCACCACTCGAACGGGTCAGTGGATCAAGATAAAAGGCCATTTTGTAATATTTAAGGCGCGGTGTGCCAATCTCATCACCCGCCCAATTCAGGTCGGAATGCCAGTTTGTATCGCCAACATAAAAATTACCATCGCTGCCGATGTAATTAAAGTCCTCACCGAGCAGGCTGCTGAAGATACCGTTGACACGCGGGTCATCCAGCAGGCCGGAAAGGTATTCACTCTGATCAATGAACGGCACAATGACCGAACGCATCTTGCCTGCGTGCGGTTTGCCATCCATCCCACCACCGCGTTCCGTCCAGACAGCTTCGAATGCGTTTTGGATGGCCTCGATTTTGTCGTTGAGCAGTCCCGGAAAGCTCAGGTAGCCGAAGGTATCCATAAAGGCCAACTGCTGAGGTGTTAAATGTATTTTGTCCATTATCAGGTGATCCTTTTAAAACAATTATTGAGAGCAAAAAAGTTTGTGGGGTCAAGCAAAATGTGAAGATTTTTTGCGGCAAAACAGCCTTGATTATGTTTGATGCGTTTGACCTACTTCCAACTTATTAAAGGCAAATCGGAAGTGTAACGCAAACACACAAAGGTTGAAACATTATTCAACAGACTTGGAATGCCATCCAGAAAGGTCGCCGCGAAGTTACCTAGTAACTCACCTTACGCACGGTCACGATTTTGCAAAAGCCACACCTTGAACTGAAAACGTCTCTAGACATTCAGCGCATTGGAAGTCCCTCTACCTGAGGGAGAGGGACTTAGGGTGAGGGCAAACTGCGTAAGATGAGCTAGTAAATAAGTATCCTGATTTGGCCTTATCGACTAATCGTTTCGTCTCGATTTTCCCCCTCCAAGAATCGCCTAATCCATAACCCACACTACATAAATTATGCCTACTGTTTAGATAGTCTAACCAGCTCAAACCTTTCCTCAACCCTCCGTTAACGTTGTCTTAGATCGTCTCGCCTGCTAAGTTAGCGCCAATACCTCGGAAGAGTTACAAAATGTTCTTCCAAAATGTAACCCGTTAGCCCATCACCTGTTGTACCATAGTTATCAGAGTATGTGATTTTCTCCCTTGCCCTGCTACTACGGGCTATCGGCAAAGTGAGCTTGCGAACGTTGCTGATGTGGGCTGGGGTTAGGGGTATCCCTGCGCACCTTAAAATTCTTAATGGCAAATCAGGCACAAAATCACCTATTGGCATTGCCGAAATTGCTGCCAAATTTGCCTCTGTTTCGACCAAAAGACATCCTTTATAGCAATTTTGGCGGCTATAGTCCCCTTGCGGGGCGGTAGACCCATCGCCAACATCGCAGCAGTTTCCACCGGGCCATCCGCTGAAACTGCACATAAATTACCAAACTTCACTTGCGAAACCGAAGAAACTGAAGAAATTTGCGAATCAAAGGGGCGAATACATAATCGTATTCGCCCCTGACTAAGAGAAGAGGATTTATGAGCCTGAACTGCCGACAAGCGCCCCAAACAAAGATTTGGTGTCGGGGTCAACTTTGGTGGCGCACTCAATATACTTCAACTGATTCTTCTGATCTTCAGGTGATAGTGCCACTGTACATTCAGTAAAGGCTTTCACAAAAGTCTCGGCCGTCGCGAGGTCAGTCGCCAGATCGCCATCATGCAGCACGTAGTTATCAAACGCCTTATCAATCCACCGTTGGATCAAAAAGGTCGAAGGTGATGCGGATGACAACAGGGATGGGAACGAAATCGTGTTCGGGTCTTGGAGCAGTGACGCAAACTGCTTATAGAAAGCGGTTTCATCCGGTTTCTGTGTCGCAATCACCGCCGGATCATCCAGTAATGACAAGCGCGCAGGCATTCCTGTAAATAATTCAGGATGGCGTGAGAGTGTACTCAGCCAGCGGTAGCAGCCTTCAGCGTTCTGTGATGTGGCACTGACATAAGCCGTACCAATCGAATAGGTTGCACCGTTGTAGGTGCTGCCCGTTGGATAAGTCGTCAGCCGGTAAGGATTGTTTTCAGATGGTGCTGGCTCGAAACCAAATCCAGTTAGTGACTCAGTATAAATGGGTGCGCGTTCACCTCCGCCACCAATGCTGAATGAAGCCAGACCGTTACCTGCCAGTTCGCCGTATTTCAGGTAGCCCTCTTTAGCCAGATCAAGTACCTGTTGCAGCGCGGTTATGCTGTTAGCATCGTTGAAATTGAAAGTCGGTGGGTTGGTGCGGTAATCAATTGGCATGCCACCAAAAGCTGCTGTTAACAGCAGTAAGTAAGTACCACCGACACCTTGTGCCTCAAACGGATATTTATCCGGATTAGCCGCCTTCAAGGTTTTCAGTGCATCGGTGAAACTGTTGATCGTCCACCCATTTTCCGGCGTAGGAATACCCGCCTTCTGGAAGGCATCCGAGTCATACTTCAGCCCTTCCGGTTGGATGACAATCGGCAGCGCCCACGTTTTATCATCGCGCTGTACTTGTGGCAGTACCCCATTGATTACATCGCTGCGGTCAAATGAGGGGTCAGCATCCATGAAAGGGTCAAGGTTCAAGATTGTCGTAGGATCAAGTTGTGGAACATAGTTCAGCGGTAGGTAGAAGCAGTCGAACTTCTTAGCCGATTGCTCCGGTTGGTTCAAACCCGTATCCAGTTTGATTTCACCGACTTGCGGGTCACTCGCCACAAAATCTTGAATAACTTGATCCCATTGAGCCTTGTTAGGCATCGGTGTCACAAACGAAAGCATCCCAAATTTGAGGCTGACCTTGCCAGCATCGAGAATAGTTTCAGGAATGGGTGTCGCCACATTAACGATCAAGTTAGTGCGCTTATCCGCCGCCGCTTTCTGATTAGACACTGCCAGCACTTCTACATTTTGTAAGGCTGTTCGCGCGTCGATGTTATCCTTGTTCATCTGTGCCAGCGCTTTGACGATATAATCGCCATAACGCACTTCAGAAGCTGGCAGACCATTGTTGAGCCCTTCGGCAATCATTGCCTGCATTTCCGGTGAGTTGGGGCGAATAGCCACGATTGCAGCGTTTGAATCATCGGAAGGGGCTGGCGGTTGAACACCCACTAAACTCTGGCGGGCAGGCGTTGGGCTCAAGAAGCTGTTGCCCACCGATGGGCTGAAGCTCAAAAATTTTGCCAGTGCATAAGCTTGTTCGGGGTAGAGTGTGCCGGAGCTAATAACAAAACCTTGGGCATCAATACCCGCTTTACCCCCCGGTAAGAGTGACGCTCCCGGTGCGGCCTCGCCTGTGAGCAATCCTGAAAAGCCAATACTGCTCGATATTCGCATCGGAATATCCCCAAGCTGCCCGTTGAAATTGGTCGAGATAATGCCGTCCTGTTGCAGTTTAGCGATGGTCGTCAGAATAGGTTCTAATGCCGGATTGCTGAACAACGGTGCGTTAGGGGTAACACTGCTGTCATACCAGCTTTCACCCAATAGGCTGCGTACCAGCAGGCTGGTGTAACCGCCCAGTATGATCAATCCCGGCTTGGTCACTTTGCCGTCAGCATCTTTTTCTGCTAATGCCCGCGCCGCTTTGTCCAAATCATCCACTGTCCACGCGCTGCTGGGGTAAGCCAATCCTGCGTTATCGAATAGTTCTTTGTTATAAGCCATTGCTACCACTTCGGCAGACACAGGCATCATCCACACCTTGCCGTCCCACTGTACCGATTGCCAGACAGAAGGGAAGAAATCATCGGGATTGAGCGTGGTATCGGTACTTATCAGCGGTGATAGATCGAGGAAGTAACCTGCTTGAGCCGCTTCCGGCGAGATGTTACTGCTGCTGATAAAGTTCACGTCAGCCGCACTCATGTATTTTTCGACTTCCTCAAAGTGTTTCGTCACATCTTCTGTGGCGGATGGGAAGCCCGGGAAATTCCCCGCGACGGTTTGAACTTTGATGCCGGGATTTTGTTCTTCAAATTGTGCAATGAGTTCCGGGGTAATTACTGTTTCGACGAACTGTGGCAGCCCTAAGGTAATTGTCACCTTATCCTGCGCCCGTAACGCCGCAATCGGCGCAGTCAATAATGTTAGCAATACCACAAAGATGACCCCACGTAGCGCGAACCGGGTCTGACGCACGCGTGGGGACGGCGCGTTTCCAAATAATCGTTGTGAACGCATATCACTTTCCTTAATCAATTTTGAATCCAAAATAGTCGCGAAACCCTACTATTACCCTTTACGCAAAGCAGTTGATGTTGGTCGCGCTTCTTCTGAAAACCATTCAGTTTTCATAGCTTGGCTGTTACCTAAAAAGCCAATCACTTATAAGAGGTTAATGTAGCTAGTTGCGATAGCGGAGCTTGTCTTTGAGAATATTAGCTTAGTCGTGAACTTTGGGAGGATGCCAACCTGCTTTTACCCAAAATACGCGCGCCTTCACAACCAGTTCGCTATTCATTTTTAGACGGTCGATTGTTTGCTGTGCGATAGAAGTAAGACCAATTAAATGAGTTCTCGATTCATCCCATTTAAAATGTGCATCCCAATAATCCGTACGTGGATTGAATAGTATTTGGTCTTGAGTCGTAAGGTCGCTTTTTGCTCGATTGCAGTTGACACAAGCTAAACATAAGTTGCTTGCTTCTGTTTTTCCGCCTTTGCTAACAGGTCTGATATGGTCAATTTCCATATACACGACAATATCTCTGTTCGTCTGGCAATATTCACATAATCCTTTTGCACGAGCAATAATCTGCTCACGTAGTTTGTCGGGTATATAGACCATTAGATGCCGGTTTTCACATAAGCTGTTATGTCATGCCCACGTTCCTTGAGCAACATCAAGGCTTTTGATCGTAATAGCATATCGCGATTAACTTGTCCTAAGAGTTGGTCGAGTTGACGTTTTTCTTCGGCAGATAATGATGAGCGTTTTTCTTCGCTGCCTAATATGTGTAACTGATCTGTGTTGGTCGTGGATAGACGGCGGCTTACAATTGCCCAGAGTTCATAATCTTTGAAGTTGTCCAATGCATCTAAAGCTTTGTCTACATCATTTGCTACGTCAATGCGCTCGAACAGAATTGATAATTGGTCGAGCATAACGGCCTCGAACGGCTGATGAGAATCTTCTGCTTCAAACTGAATACGCTCATACAGCGCCTCTGGAATGCTCAATGTGATGATTTTTTCTGCCATAGGGTCACCTCGCGGTAAATAATCAATACGGCCAGTTGCGGTAGCGGAGTTTTTCTTTAAGTGTGCGGAGCAGTGTGGGCAAATCGGTCAGGTGGGCGGCGTGGATTTCCAAGACCTTACACCCTTGTTGATCCCAAATGGTGAGCAGTCGGCGCTGTGGGCGCTTATCCAGATACCAGTTATCGAGTTCTTCAAAACGGCGGTAGCGCCACCCATGCAGGCGGATGTGCAAGCCTTCTGGCAGCACATCCACCCCCTCGCGCCAGATATAAAGCGCAGGTAGCGACATACCGATTAACGGCAGCAGGAGGCGCGGGTCAATCAGATGAGGACTGATGCCACGCGCCACAATTAAGCTCATAAACAGGATCAACGCCGGTGTCACCCACAGCGCAGCCAGTGCATAACGATAGCCTTTGGGCAAACGGTGGCGGCTGATGACAGGTTGTGGAGGCATAGCTCATACTCCAAAACGGTCTCGCTGATGATTTTTCATGGTGGAATGGGCGACTTCCAAAAAGCCACCGACGTTATCCACCGTATGCATATTATATGCTTTTACCTTTTGAAAGTTACCGGATTTGGCACGTTGGAATACCACCAACTGCTTACCCATGAGCCGCACATCAACATCCGACCACGGGATTTCTTTTTTATCGATTTCCACGCCACCCGGCCAGATGGTCAATTTGGGGTGGAGAACTACCGGACGTTCTTCACGGATAGCACGGGCGATAAACACACCGGTCACACGGGCGGCGTATTGACGGATGTACTTTGCCCATTCCGAGAGATCACCGTAACGGTTATCAATTTTGAGGACGCGCCCATCTTGCATCGTTAGTCGCAGCACACGACTACCTTCGCGGTAAGTATGCAATCCACCCCAGCCATATTTGACCGTGTCCTTGCCAACTGTGCGGACAAGCCCTTGATTGTAGAGTTTGAGTGTTTCGTTTTTCCCGCGCAGCCAATAAATAAAGTTGATCAGCGCCCGAATGAAAAACAATAAACCGAGCAAAGAGACGACAATAATCAGTGGCAACCACAGACCTTCCGGCAGTGTACCAAAGTCACTTGATTCATTAATCGCCCAAGTGCCCATTAAGGCGGTGATAAAGCCTAATATTGACAGCCCTGTTCGCCGGAAGAACGGCTTGCGATTGAGGGTGGTTTCCATTAGCAGTTTAGGGGGTTGGGGTGTGGCTTTAACTGGCATAATTATTTACCCGACTGCCCCCGTTTTACGACTAAAATAACACTGCTGCCGTTTTGGTCACGGGCTACCAGATGAATGCCGTCAGATGTGAAGGCCAATCTTATGATGGGTGTACTCATCACATCAAGAGCAGCTAATGCTTTACCATCAGCGATATTCCACAAACGGACTGTCTTATCTACACCGCCACTGGCAACCAATGTGCCATCCGGATTAAAGGTGACAGCGGTCACTGCTCCGGTATGTCCGGTCATACGCAGGATTTCGCGACTGGTCGCGGACTGCGATGTGAGATCAAATAGACGCACTTCGCCATTTTCCATACCTGCGGCCAGTACCGAACTCGCCCCATTAAAAGCCAAGCTCGTGATTTTGATTGCATTTTCGGGAAAGGATGTAATCTGTGCTTGCGAACGGATGTCTGAAACCACAATCGCATCTTCAAGTGTCCATGCGTAGAGTTTTCCGTCGGCGGAAAGGGCAAGGGGGGTGTTCAGCGTTAGTAAGATGTTCACTTGAGAGGCATTGTCGGTGGTGATGACCACATTTTCAGGTGCGGGTACAGTTGGTGTCAGACTCATATCGGCCGGCTCAAGCCAGTAAGTTCCCGCTTGTCCTTCACCTGTCCAGCCGATGAGATTGTTATAGTTAATTTGCCACCACACAATTTTGTCGAGTATCGTACAGCGTGGCCCGTCAATCACAATTAAGGTGTCGTTGGCAGGAATTTGACCGAGTAATTTACTGCTGCTGCCGGGTTGCTCACGGATGATGTTGGGCAGCCCATTCTCAACTACCCGCGCCTGAATCCCTTTGCTTAGCCGAGGCGGCAGGAAGTCTGCATCATTAGGTGGTGGACAAGGTGGTACGGTGGCAGGTGCAGGGGCTGTCCCGCACAGCACCACGATACTTTTATCATCCGAGACGCGATAATCATAAACTGTTCCGGCATAGGTGATAATAAATTGGAAGCCGCTGGTTAGCACATCGGCGTAGGCAATCCCCGGTTGTGGACAACCCAATGCTGGCGACGGATAGACGCTTTGTTGGTAATTCCACTCGGCAACTTGCGAGAGCGTCACAGTGCGATTGGCACGGTTACTGAGATCTTGGAGAGCGGCATTAATTGGATCGGGCGCGGTTTGCGCTAGCGCTGGAACCGCCAAGATTATAATGGCGAGCACAATAAACAAACGTTTGACCATACATGAAATCCTCTGTGAATAATGACCCAAGACATAGGGCGATTTTAACACTAAATAGACTCTGATGGCGTATGAGTCCATTTCGAGCGGTCTAAATATCTATTGGCGTGAGATTTAAAGACGGTCATAATGGGCTTTCCACGGACGCGTAAAAGGGGACATGCATGAATAAACAGGATGCACTACGCTTATTTGACTACAACTTTTGGGCGAATCGCAAAGTTTGGGGACATATCATGGCTTTGAGCGAAGAACAGTTCAAGCGTCCAAGTGATTATTCAATCGGTTCAGTTCACAAGCAAGTGGTACATCTGATGGATGCGGAAGCGGTTTGGTTAGCCAGAGTAGGCGCGGCCACGCCCGAAATTTTCCATGAGGCTGATGTTTTCCCAACTTACGAGGCTATCCGCGCCCGATGGGATGATGTTGAAGCCAATTGGCGAAGCTATTTAAATGGTTTGCCGGACGGGGATATTCAAGGAGCTGCTGAATATATCAGCCGAACGGATGGACGTTTATATCGCACACCAATTTGGGAGTCGGTGATGCAAATTATCAACCACAGTACCGATCATCGTTCACAAATTTTGGCACTCATTCATCAACTCGGTGGAGCGACTTCGCCTCACGACTTCATCTACTACACGTGGGAAAATCCAGCGAATGTATAGAAAGAGTTGGATGTTGGGCGCAAAGCCTTGCACCCCTACTGCTGCCAGATGTAAATCAGGATCTGGTTGACCACAATGAACACAGCAAAAATCGCTGCCCATGTGGTTTGACCGACTACCGCCAGTACAAGTGCGCCCAAACTAAACATCACGACTTCCAGAATGATACGCGGTGTGCGTGTGAGCCGGCGCTTGGATAATGGCGCATTGAAGACACTCCAAATGACGATGGCGACCACTGGCACACCTAATCCCAAAATCCAATGGACAATGGTGGATGAACCGGTGTTGAATCCCCAATAACCAAAAGCCACCAGCATTGCAAGTTCGAGCAGAAAACTCAAGGCGAGATTGATGTTTTTCAGTACAGCCATATAAATCCCCCAGTTGGATGATGCGATGACTCACAGCGAAAATTTAACAGAAATATGTTATTGTCTTCCTATTATTGATGAGCCACTTCATTTCGAGAATGGTTCTATTTTAATAGGCAAAAGACAAAAATGGATGCCCCTTTATCCGCAACGCTGCTGATTTCCTGCCCTGATTGTAAGGGAATAGTAGCCGCCGTTACTGATTTTATCTCGCGCCACAACGGCAATATCTTACATCTCGACCAGCATGTCGATGCGCAGGAAAACGTGTTTTTTATGCGTGTCGAGTGGGATTTGGCAAATTTCCAAATTGAGCGTGAGGACATTATCACCCGCTTTGGTGAAATCGCCACCTCCTTTGATATGACATGGCAGCTTCACTTTTCCGACCAGATTCCGCGCATGGCGATTTTTGTATCGAAGGAATCTCACTGCCTCTACGACATTCTCTACAGGCAGCAATCGGGCGAGTGGAAAGTCGAAATTCCAGTGATTATCAGTAACCATCCAGATATGGGTGATCTCGCCGCCAAGTTTGGCATTCCCTACCGTGTTGTTCCGGTGAGCAAAGACACCAAGCTCCAAGCTGAGCAAGCCCAGTTAGCCCTTCTGCAAGCGATTCAGGCGGATTTTGTGGTGCTGGCGCGGTATATGCAAATCATTTCAGAAAATTTTGTCAGTCACTACCCGAACCGCATCATCAACATTCATCACTCGTTTTTGCCGGCCTTCGCCGGAGCCAAACCTTATCATCGGGCGCACGGGCGTGGTGTGAAAATCATCGGTGCGAGCAGCCATTATGTGACTGCCGAACTCGATGCAGGACCGATCATTGAGCAGGACATCATGCGCGTCAATCATCGCGACTCGGTTGAGGATCTGGTACGCAAAGGCAAGGATGTAGAAAAGTTGGTTCTCTCGCGAGCGATTCGCTATCACCTTAATCATCAAGTGTTGGTCTACAACAACAAAACGGTCATCTTTGCGTGAGTTGGGAGAATGAAGTCTTATGTTAGACACCAACCTCATTCTGATCGGGCCGCTGGCAGCGGGCAAAACCACTACGGGCAAACTCCTCGGTGAAGCGCTCAATCTACCCGTACTCGAAATTGATGATCTAAGATGGGCTTATTATGCTGAGATTGGCTACGACCCCGAATACGCTGAGCAGCTTCGGCTTGAGGGTGGTATAAAAGCACGTGGTAGGTATCGGAAACCATTTGAAATTTACAGCGTCGAACGTATGCTTCAGGATTATCCATCCGGTTATGTGATGCCCTTCGGCGCAGGCAATTCGGTCTATGATGATCCTAACCATTTCGAGCGTCTACAAAAGGTTCTTGCTCCATATCCCTAGGTGGTTTTGCTTCTGCCGTCCGCGGATGTTGAAGAATCAATACGTATCGTGATGGAGCGTTTTAAAGCACTTGTGCCGGATTGTGATCCCGAAGATTTAAAGCAGGTTGCTGAACTGAACCGTCATTTTGTCGAGCATCCGGCGAATGCCCAACTTGCCAAATATACAATTTACACAGCAAATCAATCTCCCAGCGAAACCTGTAGGGAGATTATCAATACGCTGATGCTCTAACCCTGATTGTGAGTTTTCCGCCTCACAACCATCACCTTCAATATCACGGGGGGGGTTATTAGTCACGCACCTAGTCGTTCTTTTACAGCGGGTTTGATTGTAGTTGCTGTGGAAGGAGGCTTTCTTAAACAACAGCGATATTTTCAATCTCAAGATGCGGTACAGCGTGCCATATCCGAGACTTTTATGCCCCACGCAGGCGGGCAATAAGGCGTTGTACCATACTGCGATCGGCAGTTGGTTTTCGGGGCGATGGTTGTACAGCTTGACCAGATTGTTGGATTTGTTGGACGCGGGCGAGTTCGCGCAGGCGGGAGGTTTCGCTAAAGAGCGTCATGCGGTGTATAGTTTCACCATTCACAGTGTACCACTCGGCAAACATATGGACGACTTGTGCATCACGCCCGTAGATCTGACGGTAGGCGCTCTGAAATGAATCGACAATGTATCGGGGAGTTAGGGTAGTGCTATCATGATCGTATTGCATAGCTGCTTTAGGCCATTTTCTATCGATTATGTTGAATTCGCACCGAGTCAATTGTCCATTCAATCAAACCTCTGAGTCTCATCATACGTCTGCATTGATGATTATGAACCATAAAATATATATATTTACTTATTTTTCATAATGTTTAGACTTTTCAGTCGTCTGAGTCTCGGTCTATTGCTGGTGATGGCTGTCTTCATCGTGGGCTGGGTTGGTCTAGGTCGCGGTATGCAAACTGCCTTTCCACCTATCCTGTATAGCGATACTAGCAACCTCCAACTATTTACCATGAACCTCAACTGTTCTTCTTTTTGGTCAGGTTGTCACCGCAGTGAACGTTTCCTACTTCAAGGACTCTATTCGTTACCCGTCGCGGAATGGTCGCCCAACGGCAACTACATTGCGGTGCATCTAAATGACGGCTGGATGATTTATCCCACCGATTGCCTGCTGGTTAAAAGAACCTGCGATCCGGTTCCGGTCAATCCCGCGTTGCAGGATAACCGCATCGCGTGGGGGCCGGACGGCACAACGATTGCCTCTTATGTCACCACTAGCAACGTGAGTACAACGATCCAAACCAGCGGCTGCTGGCAGGGTGATAGTCCGTGTTTGGAGAAGAGCGTTATCTTAAGTGACTTCTATCTCCTGACAGAATTAGCATGGTCAGGTGATGGCAGCCGCATGGCCTTCTCGGATTATGTGCAAAATGGATTGGTGTGGTTGGATACCGCCTGTTTCGATAAACTGGACGGCTGTGGAGCCGATTTGCATACTATTCCAGTGGGCGACAATCGAATTTCGTGGCCATCATTTTCTGTGGATGGTCAGTCGATTCTGCTCATGACGGATACCAGTGCCAACGGTACATCGCAACAGCTTTTTATTGTCGATTTGGACAGCGGTGAAAAACGGCAGATTACTTTTCGAGCAGGCACTGCTGAATATCCTGATTGGTCGTCAGATCAACGCTATGTGCTGTTTTCAGGTTTTGCTACACGGCGTAGTGGTGATTTGGAATTGTATTTGCTCGACTTACAACATCAAATTACGGTGCCTATCATACGTCATAAAGGGAATGACCTCGCGTTTGCCAGTTGGGGTTATTTGCCGAAAGCGGAAAAAATCAGACCCCTAAGCCCAAACCTTCCCCCGTAGTAACAATGGAAGCGAGAACCACAGATCTTCCCCTTGTATATTAGAAAGGGTGGGCAAATAGCCTGCTGCAGGAGAAACGAGAGACTTTGCGTTCCCTAAACTCAAGAGGTTGGTTCGTAGATTAGTCCCGTTTCTCTATCAAGAGGCATATAGGTCGAACGGTATCGAAAGCCACGAGCAGAGGAGGGCAAGCGTAGTCTTTGCATCATAGACTTCCTAGTGCGCAGCATTACACTTATAGATATATCTATTAATACATCGAAAGTCTAATACGATGGGGCAGCGGGTTAGTCATCCTTTATTTGTGTTGATTTCTTTCGTGATTCTTTTCTCTGGTGTTCATTTTCTCCGAGCTGCGGGTGATGGTATCCCTGACAACTGTGAAAACATTGATGCGACATATTACCAGCCTACAATCTTTCCGCGTTATGAGCTGCAAAACACCCGCTTTGTTCTGGTAGATTGGATAAGTGGCGCAGATGTAAAAGTGTTGGAGTCGGGGCTGGCAACCAATGCATTCTGGATCATTGGATGGTCGCCCGACTGCCGGTATTTAGTGGCTGCGGTGAACGCAAGCCGGGACTATTATGTGTGGGATACGGTGGATGGTCGACGCATCGGATTGATCCCTCAGGCACGCCGCATTGACTGGTCACCGAATAGTGGGGTTGCTGTTGTTCAAAGCGATACAGGAGCCTATTTATGGCAATTTCCAGCAAATATACAGGTATTGTTAACCAGCCAATTTAATCCAATCACAAAGCGTAACTTCACAGCATTGAATTGGAATCTCTCTGCGGGACAAGTCGTCATTCGGCTTGAGAACGTAGGACGCGTGGCTTTTGACATAACCACCGGAGAATCTATAGCACTGCCGCCGTTAGCTGAGCGAGTTAATCAAGACGGGTATATTACCATTGCAGGCACGCTCTATCATTGCAATGGATACACGGGGAATGCTCCTTATTTGTTTCTGCGTTACAACTCGGCTAGCAAACAAATTGTCTTACAAACAGGCTGGTCGAATCACAAGGAGACCGTGCTTGTTTTGGAACAGAGTGATATCCCCATTTGGAGACAGAATAACTGGTCACCGGACTGCCGATATATTTCTGCGGCGTTGGGTGACAAACATCATACCGACACTGTTGTATGGGATGTGGTCTTACGCAGACGTATTGCAATCTTCCCAGACGCACATGAGATTCCGCATCCTTTTAGCTGGTCACCTTATAGCGGTTTGGCGCTTATCCAGACACGCAGAGGTGGTTACCTGTGGAATGTGGCGACTGATACCAAAACGCTACTCCATGAGGGTGTTATTACCCGAAGCGGTTATTCTCCCCAAGTTACCAATTTCTACGATTTTAGTTGGGACGAAAAGCGAGGACAACTGCTCGCGATAGGTGTCAATACACCGGATGGGGTAACTGCCTATGATGCTCATACGGGGCAGCAGATTGCATTTTATTCTGTTCCACAACCTACAGGTATTGTCTCCTTTAGACTCTCACCCGATGGCAGTAGAATCGACGTTTATAGTCAACCTTATTATTACATTTACGCGCTTGGTGTTTTTTCTAAGCAAGAATCCAATGAAGCCATTTGGGATCGAGACCATGGAACACCATTGCTCCATTTCAAACCTGCCTATAGTTATCTTGTGTTTAGTCCTGATGGACATTATCTTGCGGCAAAAACGAAAGGTGCTTTACTGTTCTGGGATTTAACACGTCCCAATGCCGATAGTTCTCCCTCATACAGCCGCGACTATGGAACATATAACACGTACAGCTTCTCATTTGTAGACAATACAACATTTGAAGTCACTGTCGACCCAACTGCTGATAATAAACACAAATCATTCACGCGCTGGGATATTGTTAGCGGGGCGTTTCTCGGTAAGGTGATTCCAGCAGCTCCAGCATCCAATTGGAGTGCGCCACGATCCACATCGCCCGGTGTTTCAGGAATATATGGGCAGCCGGGTGATGGTATTCCCTATAACTGCCAATCTGGTGATGAACGACCCAATTTGCTGCTGCGCTATGAAGCGCGAAACCGCCGTTTGCTGCTTGTCGATTGGTCAAGCGGGAAAGTGCTGAACACTATTGAAGAGTCGCTGCCTCAAATTACGAATCTGGGTTGGTCACCGCAATGTCACTATTTTACAGCGCAGGTTGAAGGACAGGGCGTGGTTGTCTGGGATGCTCATACATTGACACGACTGCAAGTTCTTCCTGAGCGGATTTCGACACCCGGCAGTTGGAAATATTTCTACTCACCATTCTGGGTTTGGAGTGCTGATGATGCCTATGCGCTCCTGCAAACTGAAGACCGAACGGTTATGTGGCGTGCGGCTGACAGCACTATTATTCCGCTAGTCCGCTTGATACCGCTGAGATATGGCACGTATTGGGATTATGGACGTAATCAGGTCATTATCGGCGGGAGCGCATTTGACCTCGATAGCGGTGTGGAAAAAGCCTTCTGCAACCAATTCAGAAATCACAACTTCGTCATCCTGAACAACGGCAATATTTATGTGTCGTTTACCGCGAATCCAGAGGGGTTTTACGATGTGGGTGGTGTCGCAGTCTGTAACCTCAATACCCTGGAAAGTGTCAATTTAGATACGCAACCTATGATTGCTGCATCGGGGCAAATTGCCGTCTCAGCCGATGGGCATTATCTGGTCGTGGCGAGAGATATGGTTCGCATCTGGGATTTGCAGAATCTCTCGGGATATGTCGATGAACGTGGTTCTGTTTATGGCTTTGATGGGCCAGCGGCACGCGTGGTCAAAGTACGGTTCATTGACAGCAGCACCTTAGAAACAACCGATATTTATGGCACGATCCAGAATTGGGATGTGATGATAGGAAAATTGATAACGGATTCTAATTAGTCACTCAAGATAAGGAAAGTAAATCTAACTTTGTTCGTTGCAAGTGAATATAATGATGTTCTTAAAATCATTTTGCTCGCCAGCCCAAGGCCCATCACAGAGTCTTGGCTAATGGCAAAATGACATTAATACTTAAACTCACAATGAAATCGAGCTTGACAATCATACTTCCTCACCCCATGCGACTGAGGACGGTTTGTACGGTCAAATCGGCGATACCATTGGCGGTCAAATGCGCTTTTTTCACATTGGCACTGCCTAAGCCCACTGACCAGAAACCACCGGCTAAAGCAGCCTCAACGCCCGCTTCGGCATCCTCAAACACGACAGCTTGATTAGGCGGTGTATGTAACCCACCTGCAACCCAGACGAACAAATCAGGGGCGGGTTTGCCGTTGACAACGCTGTAGCCATCTCCGATGACATCAAATGCCGATGCGAGTTGCAACTTTTCCAGCGCTTCAACGGCGTTCTTGCTGGCTGAACCCAACCCGATTTTGATCCCCGCCGCGCGGGCTTCCGCTAAAAATTGTGGCACGCCCGGCAGCGCATCATCGGGAGTCATCTCGCTGAGATAGTTTTTGTAGTAAGCATTTTTACGATCCATCCACTTCTGCGCGGTGGCCTCGTCAATCGGGCGGCCTTTCAACATTCGGTTCAGGCTTTCACGGCGCGACACACCGCGCAAATGTTCGTTGTCCTCACGGGTGAAGACAATGCCTTCTTCCTCGGCCAACTGCTTCCAAGACAGAAAGTGGAATTCGGCTGTATCGGTAATTACACCGTCGAGATCAAAAATAAAAGCCTTTATGGAAGTGGTCACTTATTGCACCCTCATTTGCGCTGAAAAATTGGTTGAGTGGTTATTTTAGCATCGGGTACAATAGGTGAATATGTACACTGTGAAAAATAGCATTAAGGCATACTGCGCGTACAGCGCAATTGTGATAGACTAGAAATAGTTTATGCTGCGCCCAAATGGTGACCACAGCTTTATCCTGCGTTGCGCTTGACTCGCTGTAGAGGAGAAACCCTATGCCACCTGTAAAGAGTGGTTACTATTATCCCAACAAATTCGCCCGTATCTTCCTCGATGCGATGGAAGAGGTCATGGGTAAAAACGGTTTGAACGCCGTTTTGCATTTGGCTGACTTAGATGTTTTAATCGGCAATTATCCACCGGATAACTTGGATAAATTATTTGACTTCGCTGACTTCACAGCCTTATGTGTAGCATTGGAAGAAATGTATGGTCCGCGCGGTGGTCGTGGTTTGGCGCTGCGCGTCGGTCGTACATTGTTTGCTGATGCTTTGCGTGGTTTCGGTGCATTGGCAGGTGTAGGCGATTTGGCCTTCAAGGTGCTGCCCCTCAGCGCTAAATTGAAGGTTGGTGTTCCTGCGATGGCGAACATCTTCAGCCAATTTAGCGACCAGATCAGTAATGTTCGCGAAGAAGGTGACGACCGCATCATCTACACCCTCGAACGCTGCCCGATGTGTTGGGGGCGCAAGGCTGACAAAGCTGTTTGTTATGTTGGACAAGGCTTGTTACAAGAGGGTTTACGCTGGGTATCAGGCGGTCGCGAATTTAAGATCGACCTGTCAACCTGCATCGCCAAAGGTGATGACATCGGACGTTACATCATCTACAAAGAACCGATTGAGTAAGCATCTCACGGATATAAAAGAAAAAGCCATCTGCAAACAGGTGGCTTTTTTGTTAACACAAGTTGTGCTAAGATTTCGAGTTAGAACATACATTCACCAAAGGCGCAAAATGTGGCTGATCGTATCCTGACGCTGCGTGATTTGAATCGGGCGACTTTAGCACGTCAAATGCTATTGGAACGTTCGACCATTACGCCTACCGAAGCCATTGAGCGATTGGTTGGAATGCAGGCGCAGCTTGCCAGCGCTCCCTACATCGGATTATGGACAAGACTCAAAGATTTCCAACGCAGCGATCTTGCCAGCGCTATTGAAAACCGTGAAGTAGTCAAAGCCACGTTGATGCGGGCGACTCTGCATCTCGTCAGCGCGGCAGATTATCTACGTTTCCGTACAGCCATGAAGCCTGTATTGGAAGGTGCTGCCGAATCAATTGCTAAAAATCGTACACCGATTGATAAAGAACGCGTCCTCAAAATCGCCCATGATTTTATCGCTGAAAAACCGCGTACCTTCGCTGAAATCAGTGCCATGCTCAGCGCCGAGATGCCTGACTCGGATGTGGGTGCGATGCGCTACACGGTGCGGACTCATATTCCGATGGTGCAGGTTCCAATTAGCACAGGTTGGAGTTATCCGGGTACGCCAGCCTTTACCTTGGTTGACGAATGGCTTGGGAAGCCCATTTCACAGGAAGACCATACACGTAAATTAGTGCTGCGTTATCTGTCTGCCTTTGGTCCAGCAACTATTGCTGATGTACAAACGTGGTCATTTCTCAAATTGGCTGATTTGAAAGTGATCTTCGAGTCACTGAGGCCAGAATTGAACGTTTATCGGGATGAAAAGAAAAAAGAATTATTTGATGTAAAGGATGCACCCGTGCCGGATGGTGATGCCTCTGCTCCAATACGTTTCCTGCCGGAGTACGATAACCTGCTGCTCTCGCATAAAAGCCGTACACGCATCCTCGCGGACGAACATCGCAAAAAAGTCTATCTACCTGCACTGCGAGTCGCCGCCACCATTTTAGTCGATGGATTTGTCGGTGGTATTTGGAAAGTCGAAAAAGCCAAAGGCGTAGCAACGCTTCTCATCGAGCCGCTTGTCCCTCTCACCAAGTCTCAGCGTGAGGAGATGTCTGCCGAAGCCGAACAACTCATCCGCTTCGTTGAGGCCGATGCTAAGAGTTATGTGGTTAAGTGGGTGGAATAAATTTTGTATCCTCTCTTCTATTAACGCTTGCAAAATCGTTTTCGTGGTACTCTAATGTGTGTTTAGGGTTCTATTTGAGAGGCTCCATCTTGGCGACTTTACATTGCGCTATATCATAGTGATTTGGTGAAGTCGTTATTTTAATAAGCGTGTTTCTGATCGTGTACACTTTCTCATTGGTTTTTTCATAACCAGTATTAAGGTAATCTTATGAAAGTTGTCATTCTGGCGGGCGGGATGGGAACACGCCTTTCCGAAGAAACCGAGATTCGACCCAAACCGATGGTCGAAATTGGCAGTCATCCTATTTTGTGGCATATCATGCGTCACTACGCCTTTTATAATCACAATGAATTTTTTGTGGCACTCGGGTATAAAGGCGATGTAATACGGCGTTACTTCCTTGATTACCACTATATGAACCGCGAGTCCCTGACGGTAGAATTAAACACAGGCAAAGTGGAAATGTCTGGCAGTGACGCGGGCGAAAATTGGATTGTCCATCTTCCCAATACAGGGCAATCAACCAACACCGGTGGGCGTGTCAAACGGCTTAAACCGTGGCTGCAAAACGAAACCTTCATGATGACTTATGGCGATGGTGTGTCATCAGTTGATTTGAATGCACTGCTCAAGTTCCATAAAGAACGTGGATGTATCGCAACCATGACGGCTGTTCGCCCGACTGCGCGATTCGGGACATTGGAACTCGAGAATAATGCCGTGACAAGTTTCGTCGAAAAATCGCAAATCAAAGAAGGTTGGATCAACGGCGGCTTCTTTGTGTTCGAACCTGCCATTTTTGATTACATCGACGGCGATGAAACGGTTATGGAAGCCGATGTTCTGGAACAATTAGCCTCTGAAGGGCAGCTCGCGGCCTATTTGCACGAGGGTTTCTGGCAGTGTATGGATACACTTCGAGATAAACGTTATCTGGAAAGCCTTTGGCAAAGCGGCGGAGCGCCTTGGAAACTATGGTAAATTTCTGGTCTGATAAACGCGTCTTTGTGACCGGCGCGACGGGCTTAGTTGGCTCATGGCTGGTTAAAGCCTTACTCGAATCCGGCGCACAGGTTATCGCCTTGGTACGAGATGCTGATCCTCAGTCCGAGTTTTATCGTTCAGGGGATTATCTGAATACCTCGATTGTGAATGGGCAGCTCGAAGATTACGAGTCGCTCGAACGCGCGATTAATGAGCATCAGATTGATACAGTCTTTCATCTGGCAGCCCAACCGATTGTCGGTGCGGCGTATCGGTCACCCCTTCCAACCTTTGAGAGCAATATTCGCGGAACCTATAACCTACTCGAAAGCTGTCGCCAACTTCGAGGTGTGGTTAAGCGTGTGGTGATTGCATCCAGCGACAAAGCTTACGGCGATCAACCGAATTTGCCCTATACTGAGGACATGCCCCTTCAAGGTCAACAGCCTTATGAGGTATCCAAAAGCTGTGCAGACCTCATTGCACAATCTTATATCCATACCTACCAACTGCCGGTGACGATTGCCCGTTGTGGTAATATTTATGGCGGTGGGGATTTAAACTGGAGCCGGATTGTACCGGATGCGATTCGCTCGTGCTTGCGTGGTGTGCCGCTCATCATTCGCAGTGATGGCCAATTTATACGCGACTACCTTTATGTGAAGGACGTTTGCCGCGCTTACATGCGGATGGCTGAATGTATGGATAACACCGACGTTCAAGGTGGATTCAACTTCAGCCCCGGTAAAGCGGTTACTGTATTGGAACTAGTTGAGATCATTCAAGGTTTGATGGGCTGCAAAGATATTGCGCCTATTATTCAGAACATCGCACAGGGTGAAATTCGTTCCCAATATCTGGATTCAAGCCGTGCCCATGAATTACTCAATTGGCAGTCAGAGTTTACCCTTGAACAAGGATTGACTGAAACCATTGACTGGTATCGTGATTACCTAACAAAGACTGGAAAACTATGACGACGGAAACTCGCTGCCGTTCATGTGGCAGTAGTGATTTGAGACTCGTTTTATCGCTGGGAAGCACTCCTTTGGCGAATTCGCTGTTGACTGAAGTGCAACTTCAGCAGTCTGAACCGTCTTTTCCACTGGATTTGGTCTTTTGTGGGAATTGCTCGTTGGTACAGATTACTGAAACCGTGCCACCGGAACAGTTATTCAGTAACTATCTCTACTTCTCATCATTTTCAGACACCATGCTACAACATGCAGAAGCGATTGCAAAACGTCTGATTAATGATCGACACTTGACTGCTGATTCATTAGTTGCAGAAATTGCCAGCAATGATGGTTATCTCCTGCAAAACTATGTGAAGGCAGGCATCCCAAGTTTGGGTATTGAGCCCGCTTCAAACATCGCCAAAGTTGCCAATGAAAAAGGTGTGAACACGATTGCTGAGTTTTTCGGGCAAGCGTTGGCTGAACAGCTCAAGTCCGAAGGCACACAAGCCGACATCATTCACGCCAACAACGTTCTGGCACATGTCGCTGAACTCAACGGTGTGGTCGGTGGCATAGCGCTGCTGCTCAAAGAAACAGGTGTCGCCGTCATTGAATCGCCTTATGTCAAAGACTTGATCGATAATTGTGAGTTCGACACCATTTATCACGAGCATTTGTGTTACTACTCACTCACAGCCCTTGTGAACTTATTCCGTCAACATGGTATGTCCATCATAGATGTTGAACGCCTTCCAATTCATGGTGGTTCGATACGGATTTTCGCGAGTAAGACAGGTGATGTTTCTGAACGTGTGAAATCACTGCTCCAAGAAGAAAAAACTTGGGGTGTAGACAAGTTTGATTTCTATGCACAATTTGCTTCAAAAGTTGAGCAACTTCGTACCCAACTCCGCGAAACGTTGGAGTCCCTCAAACACGATAGCAAGCGCATTGCAGTTTACGGTGCGTCGGCAAAAGGCAGTACACTGCTAAATTATTTCGGCATCGGACGTGATCTAATTGAGTATGTCGTTGATCGCAGTACCGTCAAGCAGGGACACTACACCCCCGGCACACATTTGCCGATTTATTCACCGACTAAGCTCTTAGAAAATGTGCCCGATTATGTACTGCTGTTGACATGGAATTTCGCCGATGAAATCCTAGCACAGCAAGCTGAATACCGTGAACAGGGCGGCAAGTTTATCATTCCCATTCCTGAAGTGAGGATCGTATGATTAACGGCGTACAAATCATTCCGCTCAAACGTATCCCTGATGAGCGCGGCACGATTATGCATATGATGCGCGCGACCGATCCCCATTTTCAGCAGTTCGGGGAGATCTATTTTTCAACCATCTATAAAGATGTAATTAAGGGATGGCATCTGCATCGTGAAATGAGCTTGAACTACGCCTGTATCCACGGGCGAATCAAACTGGTCATCTATGATGAACGTGAGGGTTCATCGACCAAGGGCGAATTGATGGAAATTTTCCTCGGGCCAGATAATTATTCATTGGTGATTATTCCGCCGGAAGTTTGGAACGGCTTTAAAGGGATGGTCGAGCCTGTTTCTATCGTGGCAAATTGCTGTACACATGCTCATGATCCATCACGCAGCAGCCGCCTTGATCCCTTTGATAATCACATTCCTTATAACTGGAACCTGAGAAACCATTGATGCGGGTTTTCCTCACCGGAGCCAGTGGCTTTATCGGTTCGGTGGTTTTGCGCTTGTTGTTAGAGCAAGGCGTTGAAACTGCTGCACTGGTTACACCGAAGAAGTCGCTTGACCGCTTGCAAAATTTAGACGGGCAGTACATCCGTATTGAAGGGCGATTGGCTGATATTACCAGCCTGCGTTCACAGATCGAGGCGTTTCACCCTGATACGTGTATTCATCTGGCATGGTACGCCGAGCCGGGCAAATATCTTTATTCGCCTGAAAATGTTCCGATTATGCAGCAGAGTTTAAACCTCTTGCAAACACTCATCGAAATCGGTTGCCAACAGTTTGTTGGTGTTGGAACCTGTGCCGAATATGATACGGATGTTGGCTTCTTACGCGAAGACAGTCCTACCAATCCAGCAACAATTTACGCGGCTTGTAAATTATCTACGTACCTGATCGGTCAGCATATGGCGGCCGCAGCAGGTGTCAATTTTGCATGGGGGCGCTTGTTTTATCTCTATGGTGAACAGGAAGACTCGCGGCGGCTAGTTCCGGCCTTGATTCAATCATTGCGTGCTGGAAAACCTTTTGAAGCAACTGCTGGTGAACAAGTGCGCGATTATTTACATGCAACTGATGTTGCTTCGGCGTTGGTCACTCTTGCCCAGCAAAAGGCACAAGGCATTTATAACATTGCATCCGGTATACCGATTACCATGCGCAATTTAATGGAAACGATTGGCGATATTGTTGGTGCTAAAGACCTCATCCGTTTTGGGGCAATTCCGTACCGCCAATGGGAACCCATGTTCATCTGTGGTGATAACCATAAACTCAAATCATTAGGCTGGTCCCCTCGATATGCCTTGCGTGAAGGTTTAGAACAGGTCGCTAGCAGCATATGAATAGGATTACAAAAAACATCATTGCCAACTCTTTAGGTGGCACTTGGATTATCCTACTCAATCTTCTCGCTATCCCTTTGCAGATTCGGCTTCTTGGTGCGGAGGCTTATGGTCTAATTGGCTTCGTTGCTTCGCTGCAATCTCTATTAGTCATTTTGGACTTTGGGCTGCCAACAACGGTTATCCGTGAGGTCGCCAGAGATACTTCATCGGATTATGCTAATAGTCGTGATTTAGTACAGACAAGCCATACTATATATTGGGCTGTCGCCGGATTATTTGCGCTAGTCATTTTTCTGGGGGCAGACTGGATTTCTCAACATTGGTTAATCGTCGTAACGCTATCGCCCGCATATGTGGCGGGTGGCATACGTATTACGGCGTTTTATGTACTATTCACTTGGCCGCTCAATATTTATGTCGGTGTTTTCTCAGGCTTACAACGCCTTAAAATGTTGAATTGGCTTCGCGTGATAAGTACCACTGCCGCACAGTTGGGAGGAATTATCATTCTCCTATTGAAAAGTGATCTCTATATATTTTTATACTGGTTGACAGGCGTGGCACTTATCAGTCTTATTGCAAACGCAGTTATGTGTCGTCGTATTATGCCCGGTCTTAAATTGGAACCTCGATTCTCTGTACCTATAATTCGAAGCGTATGGCGTTTTTCGTTTGATATGAATGTTATCTCGACTTTATCAGTCGTTTTTACACAGGCAGACCGACTTCTAATTAGCACCTTACTACCGCTTAATTTTCTCGGTTATTACAATCTCGCATATAATGTCACACGTGGCATCCTTGCGCTTCAAAGCTTTTTTACCTCCGCACTCCTACCAGCATTAGCAAGTAACCACAGCCAAGGCGATGAAACCAGTCTAAAACTGCGCTATAACAAATTTGCCCAGTTAATGATCTATGTTGTTGCGCTTCCATCATTTATCGTCATGTTTTTTGGGAATATAATTCTAAATTCTTGGACAAGTACAGTAGTTGCCACCTATACATATCCGGTTATCATACTCTTTGCGCTCGGTGCTTTACTTAATGCTTTTGTGTCAGCTCCCTATATTTTGAGTCTCGCCACAGGGCATTCATACATTCCGTTGACAATCAATTTGGTTGGGGTTTTAGTTTACGTTCCAGTACTCTATTATTTAATTGTCTTTGGAGGAATAATAGGGGCTGCAATCACATGGGTATTGATTAATCTATACTATGTAATTGTTCAAATTCCTTGGACTCAACGTAGAACAATTCATGAAAATAGTACCGGTTATTTCACTTATAATGTGCTGCCGTTCTTAGCACTAAGTGGATTGTTTTGGGTCGGCAACCGATTAGTGAATGCCCTGCCTAATTCGTCATCGCTTCAATCTTGGGTGATTATTATAATTGTATGTGTTCTCTATACTGTAATTGGCTTTCTGTTTCTTGATAAATCGACCCGTAGAACTGTCCTAAATATTCCATCCAGTTTGCGGCTTAGATTTGTCAAAAGAGCGGAATAAATTTTCTCAGTAAGGATGACATGGATACGGTTATGAGGCCGATGAAGTTTTCTGAATATCGCTATTGGGTTCGCGCTGATTTGTATAGGTGTACGGGCAAAGCAACTCTAAGGGCGTTTCTTCAAAACATTCTACTAAACCCCGGATTTAAATACATATTCTGGATGAGAACATCCGTATATCTTAAATGGCAACGACCACTATTTTTCCCTCTATACGCGATTGCTCGTTTACTTCTTGGACATTACGAGATTAAGTATGGGATTTCTATACCATTCCTGACTCAGATCGAGATGGGACTCCTAATCGGGCATTTCGGCGGTATTGTGGTAAATGGTGGAGCGGTCATTGGGAAAAATTGCTATCTCGGTCAGGGTGTTACGATAGGACAAGTTAACCGGGGCGAACATAAGGGGACTCCAGTGATTGGCGATAATGTCTACATTGCGGCTGGCGCTAAAATTATAGGGAATATAAAAATTGGGAATAACGTTGCGATTGGGGCAAATGCTGTCGTCACAAAAGATGTACCTGATTTTGCAGTTGTTGTCGGTATTCCAGCACAAATAATTTCATATAAGGGTTCTGAAGGGTATATCGAAAGGACAGACTATTAATGTTCATCTATATCCTTCTTTCGGAAAGTGTGGTGATCTATGACATCTGAACCTCGCTTCTCCGTAATACTTCCAGTTCGTAATGGCGATTCCTACATTGCACAAGCCATAGAAAGTGTTTTAGCACAGACATACCCCGAATTCGACCTCATTATTCTTGAAAATAAATCTACTGATCGTACTTTGGAAATTGTCAGTTCATATACTGATTCTAGAATCAAAGTTATTCCTGCGGTTACGCCACTGAATATCGAAGAGAACTGGGGACGTATTGTTGACCAGACTACAAACGAATATATTACATTTATAGGGCATGACGATCTACTCTATCCTGAGTTTCTAGCCGAAATGGCAGCGCTCATCATATCTGAACCTCAGGCATCGTTGTACCAGGCGCAATATGAGGAAATTGATCAATCTGGAAATCCTATTCACCATCCTGCTATTGTTCCGTATAAAGAAACGGCGAGTCAGTTCCTTGCCGCTTATAGGGCATTAAAAAACCGGGAAGAAGTCTGCGGGACAGGCTATGTCACACGAGTAGAAGATTACCGGCGTATAGGGGGCATCCCGGCATTTCCCGGTTTGCTTTATGCAGATTTCGTTTTGTGGTATCGATTAACTGAATTGTCCTATAAAGTATGTAGTCCAAAAACCTTGGCGGGTTATCGTGTGCATTCGCAAGGTATGCATTTACTCGCAAACTTTTTAAATTTTTACATAGCAACGCGGCAGTTTTATGAGTTTCTGTGTACGACCAATGAGCTAAGAGATACTCCCCAAATAGCCTACAACTACACTGATTATTTGCTTAAACATAGCTATCGAAAGGCTGTGGTTTTTGCTATCCTTTCGCCTGATGAAGCACGTACTCAATTGCAAATGGTTAAGCAAAAAGTTTCAAAAGATGGCCTGTTTATACTACATGATCGTGCCGCCCAAATCTATGAGGTACTTATCACTCAGCCTCTTTGGGTTCGCCAGATTGCTCTGCTGCCGATTAGCTGGCGACGTGCATTACGTGGCTTTCTTGCTAATCGCTGAAATAAAATCTACTTTTGTAGTGAGATGATTATGATGCAAAAGTGTGGGTATTAAATACTGATGATTTCTAGCCTTAATCCGGAAATTTCGGTTGTTATTCCAGTCAAAAACGGGGAGCTATACCTACGCGAAGCGCTTGACAGTATATTTAAGCAAAGTTACCAACAGTTTAGAATTCTGATATTAGAAAGTGGTTCACAAGATGATTCGCTATCTATTATTAATTTTTATCAAGACACCCGACTAACTGTCTTTTCCGATACTTCTAATTTGGGTATTGAGGGAAATTGGGCTCGTATTCTTGACTTGGAACTATCGGAATACGTGACAATTCTAGGTCAGGATGATGTGTTGTATCCGGATTTTCTGAACGAAATGGTGCAATTGATCGCTTCGGCTCCCGATGCTTCGCTTTTTCAAGCTCATTTTGATTTGATTGATGAGGATGGAGAAATTATTCGAGCCTGCAAGCCAATGCCATATCGAGAAACAGGCGAAGGTTACTTGAGAAGCCGGCAAACTTTTAAGCGCGATTCTTTTGGAACAGGCTATGTTATGCGGTCAGCCGATTATAAGCAGATAGGAGGGTTGCCGTCTTTTCCAAAGTTGATCTGCGCGGATGACGTAGCTTGGTACCAATTGGCTCACCTCTCATATATGGTGTGCAGTTCTAAGAATTTATTTGGATACCGATATCATCGTAAGAGTACATCATACATGGTTGACCTCTATGTGCTCTATTCTGCCTTCAAACAATACTGGGGCTTCTTGTCGAAAAGTGACTATTTTGCCTCGGTCGATAATTCCAACACTGCACACCGCTATATATCGACTGTGTTTAACAAGCAGTATCATCGCGAACTGATTTTCAGGGCACTTGCGCCTGATGACAAATGGAAAGAGCAATATGCACTGACGAGAAACCGTCTGTTGTCTGAAGCAAAGGAAGATGATTTATTTTCAGTGTATGATCGCACTTCAGCCTTATTAGAATTTTATGTGCGCTTGCGGCCCGCATTCTTGCGTCGATGGATTGCTAATGCAGTTGTCTTTTTTGCAGATGTCAGACGGCTAATTAGGAATAAGGTGATACGGTGAAACCCTATGCGAATCGGCATTAATCTCCTTTTTATGTTACCCGGCGTAGTTGGTGGTACGGAAACCTATGCCCGTGAGTTACTCAATCATCTAGCGGTTATTGATACCCAAAACACCTACTATATCTTCGTAAACCGTGAAACTGCTCAATGGCCGTTACCGAATCAACCTAACTTTAAGCGTGTTATCTGCCCGATACAGGCAACCCGACGGTCAGTAAGATATGCTTACGAGCAAATGATTTTGCCTTTTCAATTACTGGCTTTGCGTATTGATCTGATTCACTCACTGGGTTATGTCGGCCCATTATTCACACCTTGCACACCAATCGTGACATTGCCGGATCTCAATTTCATGATGTTAGAAGGTGTTGTTATGCCTGCAACACGCAAACGAACATTGGCTTTTTTTGCGACACAGGCAGCACAACGCGCGCGACATGTGATTACTCTATCGGAGTTTTCAAAATCGGAAATTGTCAAACATTTGGGATTGCCACCAGAAAAAATCACAGTCATATTATTGGGAACAGGAACGAGTTTTACGGATACACCAATAGAAGATTGGGAAACCATCCACACCCACTATCAATTGCCTGCACATTATGTGATGGCCTTTGCCGGGGGTTATCCTCATAAGAATATTCCCCGATTAATCCAATCTTTCGCCAAAATTGGTGCGGATTTACCCCAACAACTCGTGCTCATTGGTCGGCTTGCACCCGGTGTTGATGTCCCTGTTCTCAGTGCCGAAGCAGGTATTCCGGGCAAGGTGCTGGCATTGAACTACCTGCCGGGCGGTCACGTTAAAGCGATTCTCGAACATGCTGATTTGTTTGTTTTGCCCTCCTTGTATGAAGGCTTCGGATTGACCGTGCTTGAGGCACAATCGTGCAATGTGACGGTAGCCTGTTCGCTTATAGCTTCTATTCCCGAAGTCGCGGGCGATGGTGCTGCTTATTTTGATCCCAAATCCGTAGACGATATGACGGCAGTGATTCGTGCCTGCTTACAGAATGAAAATACCCGAGCAGAACTTAGAGAGTATGGTCGTGAAAATCTCAAGCGGTTTTCATGGGATAAGACTGCACGCGAGACACTCGCCATCTATCAACGGTTTGGGAATCTACAATGAAAATCCTGTTGATCACAATGTACTTTGCGCCTGATACAGGGGCAAATGCAACCATCGTCACTGAACTGGCAGAGGGGCTGGCCCACAAAGGCCACGAGATCACAGTAATCTCTGCGTTCCCGCATTATGCAGAGAACCGTATTGCCACACCCTACCAAGGCAAATTTGTCCAGCATGATCTACATGGTTCGATTAGCGTTTACCGTACTTATATCTATGTCCCCCAGAACAAAACCAGCTTGTTTGGACGTCTACTCAACTACCTCTCGTTTAATCTGCTCTCGACAGTAGTTGGCCTGTATGCAGGTCACTTTGATGTCGTGCTTGCGCCATCTCCGCCGTTGACAATTGGTTTAACAGCTTGGGTGATTAGCCGCTTGAAACGTATCCCCTATGTCTATAATGTGCAGGATATTTATCCCGATATTGCGATCCGTCTAGGTGTCTTAAAAAACAAATCAGTTATTCGTGTGTTCCGCTGGATAGAGGATTTCGTCTATCGCGGGGCATCTCGAATTACAGTACTATCCGAAGGTTTCCGCGCCAATTTACTCCAAAAATCTGTCCCATCTGCTAAGTTACAGATTATCCCCAATTTCGTAAACACTGACGTTATGAAACCCCTTCCTCAGCAGAATAGCTTTTCTGCTGAACACCAATTGAACGATTATTTTGTCGTCATGTACGCGGGGAATATTGGGTTATCTCAAGGACTCGAAACACTGCTGGCAGCAGCTGATCAACTTCAGGATTTGCCCGATCTAAGAATTCTGATTGTTGGGAACGGCGCTGCAAAAGGGGCGCTTATCGACCTTGTGGCAAAAATGAATCTGTCGAATATTATTTTTCTTCCCTTCCAGCCTGTAGATGTAGTGCCTCTCATGTATGCGTCAGCAGATGCCTCGCTGGTGATTATCAGGCAAGGTATAAGTTCTGAGTCTGTGCCTTCAAAAACCTATACGATCATGGCAAGTGGAAGACCAATTATTGCCTCAGTCGATAGGGAGAGCGAAGTATGGACAATGGTACACAACGCTGAATGTGGCCTTTGTGTCCCACCTGAGGACCCTACGCTACTTGCTCAGGCTATACGCCAGCTAAACACTAGGCGTGATCTTGCGACTCAAATGGGAGAAAAAGGGCGATCTTATGTGGTTGAAAATCATTCGCAACATTATATAGTTGATCTATATGACGAGCTACTCACTAAGCTAACTACGCTGTGATTAGTGCACTATAAAGAATGGCGATTATTTCTGTTTGCCTATGTCAAATCATAAGCCACGGTGAAGGTCGCTAAGTATTATTATTTGGTAATTTTTACTTCCTACCTTTTGAGTAGACTTGTAAATATTCAAGCTAGAATTGAATACTTTAGTTTCTAGCAGACAATAACTTGACCAAGTTAGGGATTCCTGTTATTCTGCTCATACACATTTGATTCGCAAGGACTACATCATGTTCAAGTGCAATAAACCAATGACTTTCGAGGTGGGTCGCTCTTCCCTTATGATGCGGTAAGCTACCGCGCTCCTCTACTTTCCCATCTTCAAATCAACCTTATCTGTTACAATCAGGCGCTCTTACGCCCTATATTGGATTCCACTAGCTTTAACTACAAAAGTACAAAAAACACCCTGACCGAAATGAGGCACGGACATGACATGTCGTGTCCCTACAAAAGAGAGACAAGATGACAGATACGACCAAATACAACCCGCAATCAATTGAAGGCAAATGGCAGGAAAAATGGGAATCAGACAAGCTGTATCGTTCCACGGTCGATTGGAATAAGCCGAAGCATTACGCTCTGACCATGCTGCCCTATCCCAGTGGTGATCTGCACATTGGACACTGGTTTGCGATGACACCTTCGGATGCACGGGCGCGTTATATGCGGATGCGCGGTTATAACGTGCTGTTCCCAATGGGATTTGATGCATTTGGGCTACCAGCAGAAAACGCGGCTGTTCAGCGCAACATTCATCCAAAGACGTGGACGCTAGCGAACATCGAACGGATGCGAAAGCAGATGCGCAGCATGGGCGCAATGTTCGATTGGGAACGTGAAATGGTGAGCTGCGTTCCTGAATACTACAAATGGACAGAATGGTTCTTCAAGCAGTTCTACGAGGCGGGATTGGCCTATCGCAATGAGGCGATGGTCAACTGGTCACCCACGCTACAGACGGTGTTGGCGAACGAACAGGTCATTGATGGGAAGGATGAACGCACCGGACAGCCTGTGATCCAAAAGATGATGACTCAGTGGTTCTTCCGGTACACGCGCTACACCGACGAGATGCTGAACTTCGATAAGATCGATTGGCCGGAACCGATTCGTATCATGCAGACAAACTGGATCGGGCGCAGTGAAGGCGCACGGGTGGTCTTTAAGACTGAACACGGTGATCCATTGGAAGTGTACACCACCCGACCGGATACGCTGTGGGGCGCGACATTTATGGTGTTGGCACCGGAACATGCGCTGGTAGATAAGATCACAACCGATGAACAGCGTGAGGCGATTGAGGCTTATCGCGCACAGGCAGCACGCTCAACCGAGATTGAACGCTCGGCAGAAGGCCGTGATAAGACAGGCGTGTTCACAGGCGCGTATGCCATTAATCCGGTGAGCGATGCGCGCATCCCGATTTGGATAGCCGACTATGTGATGGTGACTTACGGCACAGGCGCGATTATGGCGGTGCCGAGCGGCGATCAGCGTGACTTCGACTTTGCACGCAAGTTCGGCTTGGAGATTATTCCAGTGGTGCAACCGGAAGGCGAACACTTCGATGGTAAGACGATGGAGCAGGCTTACGATGGCGCAGGCATCATGATCAACAGCGGCGCGTTGAACGGTCTGATTTCCAACGGACAAAAAGGGCGTAAGAACCCGGCAGTGGACGCGGCGATCACCATGTTGGAGGAACGCGGGATTGGTAAGGAGTCCATCAACTACCGGCTGCGCGACTGGCTGATCTCACGGCAGCGTTATTGGGGTTCACCGATCCCGATGGTTCAAAAGCAGGACGGGACATTCGAGCCTGTACCGGATGATCAACTGCCTGTACTCCTGCCCGATGATGTGGACTTTTTGCCTACGGGACAAAGCCCACTCAAACTGAACGAAGCGTTCCAGAACACAGTCGACAGCGAAGGCAAACCGGCTAAGCGCGAGACGGATACGATGGATACTTTTATGTGTTCCTCGTGGTACTGGTATCGTTACCTGAGTCCACATTATGCCAACGGCCCATTTGACCCTGAAGAGGCCGCGTACTGGCTGCCTGTGGATGTCTATACTGGTGGCGCGGAACACGCGACCATGCACCTGTTGTACTCACGCTGGTTCACCAAAGCCATGCGCGATTTGGGCATGTTCGAGGAGACGATGGACATCATGAAGGCGCACGGGCGCGACCCCGAAGTGATGCAGTTGGGCGAACCGATGCTCAAGCTGCGTAATCAAGGGCAAGTGCTGGGTGAGGAACGCAGCGGTCACTACATCGTAGCCAGCGGGACGTGGCAGGCGACCAAGTTGTTCGCGGATAAAGTGGATGTGATTGATCCGGCGGATGCTCCGGCGAAACGGAGCAAGTTGGTGGTGGGCGAGATTATCAAACGCACCGAGAACCTGCTAACGGTGGATGTGGGTGACGGTGAACTGCGGACGGTAGAAGTTGTTCCAGAGGCCGTGGTGACCATACCGGGAATGCAGGGTGTGGGGCGACCGGATCAACTAAAGCACCACCTGGAAATCCAGCGCATGTCCAAGAGCAAGGGTAACGTGGTCAACCCCGACGAGTGGGTTGCGCGTTATGGATCGGACAGTGTGCGCGCCTACATGATGTTCGGCTTCGACTGGCAGAAGGGCGGCCCGTGGGACAGCAAGGGCATCCAAGGGGCAGTGCGCTGGGTGAATGATGTGTGGGATATTGTAACCACTTATCAACCACCGGCGCAGGGAAACGCGGAGGCCGAACGCGACATCGAACGTAAGCTGCATCAAGCCATCAAACGGGTGATGGATGGGCTGGAAAACTTCAGCTTCAACGGGTCGATTGCGGGCTTGATGAAGTTCCGTAATGACCTGAAGGATGTGATGAAGGCCGGTAACGTCGGCGCGAAGGCATGGAAGGCGGCGATCCGCGATATGCTGTTGTTGATGGCTCCTTTCACCCCGCACATCGCGGAGGAACTGTGGGCGCAACAGGGACACGGTTACAGCATTCACCAGCAGAGTTGGCCGGAATACGATGAGGCCAAGGCTGCCGAGGATATGGTCACGCTGGTGGTGCAGATCAACGGCAAGGTGCGTGACCGCGTGGAAGTGGCGGCGGGCATCAGCGAGGCCGACGCGACCACAGCGGCGATGAACAGCGAGTCGGTGCAGCGGGCGTTGAACGGCGGTTCACCCAAGAAGGTAATCTTCATCGCGGGTCGCAACGGTCAAGAACCGAAGATCAACGTGGTGGTGTAATCTCACTGAATATTTTCTCATAGGGAAGGGCTTAGGCTCTTCCCTCATTCCCCTTCTACCAACGTCAAAAACAATACCCGTCCCCCCTGATCCCCTACGACAATCCGCCCATCTTTCGCTTCGATACAACAACTTATTGGTGCGTCACTTGAATAGGTCGCTAGTGCTGCACCTTTATTGCTCCACAAGCGCAACATACTATCATCTGCCCATGACAAGAAATACCCATCACGTGTTTCTAGTGCGCCATTAACGCTATTACTGTGGCCTTCCAGCAGAACCAGATTTTCACCTTCTTTCGTCCACAACTGCAACGAGTTATTACCTGACCACGAGAGAAAGCGCCCATCACGTGTTTCCAACGCCCCACTGATACTCATATGTGCTTCCATCATTGCTAGTGGTTTGCCTTCCTTCGTCCATAATCTCAGAGTATCATCATATCCCCAAGACAAAAAGCGGCCATCGTGTGTTTCCAGTACTCCTTTAACCTCACTACTATGACCCTCCATCAACGCCACCAGTTCACCTTCCTTCGTCCACAACTGGATGTTGTCATCTCCCCAAGACAAGAAGAAGCCATCATGCGTTTCCAATACCTTTCTGACCCCTCTGTTATGACCTTCCATTAGAGCCAGAGGTTTACCTTCCTTCGTCCACAACTGGATATTGTCATCTCCCCAAGACAAGAAGAAGCCATCGCGTGTTTCCAGTACTCCTGTAATCCTTCTGCTATGCATTCCTATCACCGCCAGCAGTTCGCCTTCCTTCGTCCATAACCGCAGAACATGATCTAAAGCCCAAGACAAGAAGAAACCGTCACGCGTTTCCAGTACTCCTCTGATCCCCCCAATCCCTCTAAGGCGATCTCCTATCACCGATAGCGGTTCACCTTCCTTCGTCCATAGGCGTATGGTATCATGTGCCCAAGATAGGAAGCGCCCATCATGTGTTTCCAGCGCCCCTCTGATGCCTCCAATCCCTCTAAAAGCTCTACGGTGTCCTTCCATCAACGCTAGTGGTTCGCCTTCGTTCGACCATAGGCGTAGAATATTGTCATAATCCCAAGAGAGAAAACGTCCATCCCGTGTTTCCAGTACCCCATTAACTCTTCCACGATGTCCTTCCAATAGAATTAGTGATTCGCCAACTTGGCTAATATGAGCGCTGTGATAGTCCCACAACCGCATGTTATCATCACCCCAAGAAAGGAATCGTCCATCAAGTGTTTCCAGCGCCCCACGGACCCTCGTATGTCCTTCCATCATCGCTAATAGTTCGCCCTCTTCTGTAGACAGCCTCAGAGTGTTGTCATCCGCCCAAGAGAGGAAGTATCCATCATGTGTTTCCAATACCCCTCGGAGCTCACTACCGTGACCGTTCATTATCACCAGCGTTTCACCCTCCTTTGTCCACAACTGTATGTTGTAGTATGTCCAAAAGAGAAAACGACCATCACGTGTTTCTAATGCCCCTTTAACTCGTCTATGGTCGCTCTCTCTCAGAGGTTCGCCCTCTTTTGTCCACAACCGTATATTGTCATCACCCCAAGATAAGAAGCATCCATCATACGTTTCAAATGCTCCAGTGATTCTCCTATCGTGTCCTTCTATAATGGCCAGTGGTCTACCTTCGTTCGTCCACAGTAGCAGAGTGTCATAATCCCAAGAGAGAAAACGTCCATCCCGTGTTTCCAGTGCACCTCTAATTCCTTCAACTCTCCTAATCCCTTCGACTTCTCTGAGCCCACTACTATGACTTTCCATTACAGTCAGCGGATCACCTTCGTTCGTCCACAGTAGCAGAGTATCGTCATCCCAAGAGAGAAAACGACCATCATGTGTTTCCAATGCCCCAATAACTCTTCCGCGATGTCCTTCCATTACTGTCAGCAATTCACCGTCTTTCGTCCATAGCCTCAGAGTATTGTCAACCGCCCAAGAGAGGAAGCGTCCATCGTGTGTTTCCAATGCTCCAATAATTCTTCTACGATGTCCTTCCGATACTGTCAGCAATTCACCGTCTTTCGTCCATAGCCTCAGAGTATTGTCATCCGCCCAAGAGAGGAAGCGTCCATCATGTGTTTCCAATGCTCCAATAATTCTTCTACGATGTCCTTCCGATACTGTCAGCAATTCACCGTCTTTCGTCCATAGCCTCAGAGTATTGTCATCCGCCCAAGAGAGGAAGCGTCCATCATGTGTTTCCAATACTCCCCTAATTTTCTTGTTGTGGCTTGGTAATACTCGCAATAACGCTTTGCTAGCCGGATAGCGTAGTCCAGTGTGATGCAGATAGCATTTGCCTATTAGCCATTTCTCACAAGTAGCTTTCAGGTCATAATCCCCTTCATAGTATGCCCGCTCCCGCACCTGTTGAATCACATATCCTTGTTGCATTCCTTCTGGCAGCACCAGTAAGTGTGGTTCTTCCAGTGTCAGCAACCGTGTTAAGGCGTCTAATTCATCAGACATGAAAATCGATTGAGTTACTCTCAAATCTTCTACCACAGTCGCGAACCCTCGCGTCCGTGTCTGAGAATCCAATATCAGCGGATCGCGATAAGCTGCTACCAAGCGTGGCACAGCCTCCCTAATCCGTTCTGTCGCGTTGAAATATTGGGATACATATACCTGTGTCAACGGATGCAGCCGGAAGGCCGTGCCTTCGTTCAACGTTTCCACAAGGCTGTAGGCTTGCACATCCTTGACAGCCTTAGCGAACGGTTTAATCAGCCCTTTTTCCGGTAAACCAATCATCAGCCGCAGCCGTTCCAACGGCACTACCGCTGCTTCCCCAAACGCCGCTGTTAGTGCCAGTAAGGTCGGGGCATCCGCGCTCTTCAACTGCTTAATTTGCCAATCTAACACACTCCCCACCAGCCGGTCATGGTAGGCTGGAGTCCCGATGTCAATATCCCCTCTTTGGAGTTCTTGGATCAAGTCATCCAGTCCCCGCGCTTTTAGTTCCTCCAGCAGTTCAGTTGGCGTTATATCCGGTAATTGTCGTAGAGCCGCCTCAATCCAACCTAACGCTAGCGGCAGATAACCCAGTAAATAAGTGATCTTATCCAGTGTTTCAACATCAGCTTTGTCCTTGCGTTGGCTGTCAACCCACGCCTCCAGCAATACCGCCCGTGCGTCCAGCTTATCCAGTACATTCACCGATACTGACTCAAATCCCGTTGGCATCGTCTGCACCCGCGACGTCAGTAGCAGTCGCGCCTTCGTTTGCCCACGCAGATCATACAGCGTCAGCTTGGGTGCGATCTCCCGCCGTGTAATCTCAGCCGGATCGTCCACATTGTCCAGTACCACCAGCGCCTCTTGACTTTGGTCTTTCAGCCAGTCGCGGAAGGCCAGCGCCTTTTCTTCGTCTTTCTTATCTACTAAACTCCGGTCAAGGTTCACCGCGCAGGCCGCCACTTCCTTTTGCCAATCCGCGCCAGCGTTCAGCCAGTACACCCCGCCCGGATAGTGATAACGGTAGCGGTGCGCGTATTCCACCGCCAACTGCGTCTTGCCGATGCCGCCCATCCCATGCAACCCTGCTGTCTTGGTCTTTGTGTTGATACCCACTTGCCCATCACCGACCAGCTTCCTGTGCAGTTCAATCAATTGGCTGTCGCGTCCCTTGAAGTTCGTCAATCGCGGCCAACTCACTACGAACGGCTGCGTTCCCGGCTTGGCTTCAGGCAGTTCCCGCTTTAATTCGGCGTATACTCGCGCCATATCACCATCCCGCGCATCAATCTGATAGGTAATGAATGGTGTTTTCAACTCGTCCGGCACGTCCACATCATCAAACAGAATCGGGAAGATTTGCGCCCCTTGCTTATCCTTGAACCGCGCCAGTACCCACGGAATTTCTTTTTCAAGTATGAACCTGCGCGTCACAAATACCTTCGTCACTGCGAAGATCACCCCGTAGCTGTCGTCAATCGCCGCCTTAATCGCGTTCTCCCAAGCAATCCCCCGATCCAACCCTACCTTATCAATCCACAAATTGCGCTCCAACACATTCTGCATCTGTGCATGAATAGGCAGTAGTTTCGCTTCATCCGCATGTGCATACGAGAAGAAAAGGTGGGCGGGATTTTGTTCAACCATCGATCAATTACTCCGGTCTTAGCCCTCTCCCTTGTGTTTTGGGGGAGAGGGTTGGGTGAGGGGGTCAGTGTATTATGTCCTCCGATTATTGTATGCGCCTTCCTAACATCAGGCAACGTACTCACTTTCCAAACCATCTTATAACTCTCGACAAAGTCACATTAGATATCTGTAATCGGTTTACACAATGCCTCATTGAAAAATAGAGGTTGGACGGTGACCTAATGACTTATCCGTTGATCCGATCATCTAGTATGAACTCCACTGATTTTAAAATGCGATAGGGCACAATTTGAGTCTGAAATTAAGCATTATTGAATACAGAGTGTCCACTTTGAACCATTTTGAACTGAATAATGATCTCAAATCAATTCCTACAATCGATTACAAATCTTTAATGTGACTTTGTCGAATTAACTTGACATTAAGATCATTTGTTCTTATACTTATATTTGTATTTTTCTCTGCCTTTGTAGTGAAATGGTTGGCAAAAACCGCAGTTTGCCATTGCCGAAATTGCTGCCAATTTTGCCAAGAATCGATCAGACTGTGGAATGGTAGTTTTTGCAGCAACCACAGCAGCGGCATCGCCAAAACCTATCGCCGCAGCATTCACAGGCGAGCCATCCGCCGAAACTGCAATAAAAGTGCTAAACTGCACTCCGAATCTGAAGAAATTGCAGAATTTTCCGAATCATGCGAACAAGTTTCTCGCCGCCATCACCGCCGTTTTTTCTGACCGCCGCTGCCGCCGCCACAAAATACAGTGTGAATGTGAAGAAATTTGTGAATTTTAATACGCGCTCAAGAAACCAGATCGACTAACGGCGGGCAATTGAACCGAGATAGCCGAAGGTCAGCGCGTGAACAACAAGCGCTGCACCGATGCCCAATAGGTGATATGTTGAGGTCGTATCCGGCAGTCCGTTGATGATGGCGATGGTATAAATGCTCATTGGCAGGAACAAAATCAAGCTGGTGATGAGGCCCGGGTTATAACGGCGTGTGGCAATCGAGGCGAGGATGTGCAGCAGGCCATTGATGAGCGTGGTATAAGCAGCGATCAATCCGAGCGCCGGATTGCTCAAGACCGCGCCATAAATCACCATTAGATAGATGATCCATACACCGACGATGTTGATCCAAAAGATAGGCAAATCCCCGATTTTGGGCTGACCACCCGCGATCATCTGGTTGGCAAAGGCTTTGAACTTCCCCTGCGCGTGTTCTTCATACTGATGAAACAGGTAGATGACGAGTTGTAGAAAAACCAGCAGCACAACGAGGCCATAGGCTTTGAAGATCAGTGGACTCAAAAGGGCGAGTACCAGCCCCAATGGCAGTGCAACCCGTGACCAATATTGTAGAAACCAATCGGTGAAGCGGTAGTCCGTTTGCATGGTTAACCTGTTATGGGCATTTGCTGACTTTACAATACATTCAGCATGAGTATAAGAGTCGCTATCCAATTGAGCCAATTCCAAAGTGGATGGTGACCACCCATTTGTAAGTAGTACTACTCATTTTTGGGTCGAATGCCTCTTTTATAGGGAAAAGGAGTGTTATAGTGTGAATGAAACTGACCCTATAACCCTAATGAGGAGGCCGTATCATGTTAAACCTGTTATCGCGGAACTGGTGGCTGGTCGCGCTGCGTGGTGTGATCGCCATCCTTTTTGGTTTGTTGACGTTGTTGTTTCCCACAATTGCGCTCGGTAGTCTTGTGCTGTTGTTTGGTGCTTATGCGGTTATTGATGGTGTCACCACGGTTTGGACAGCGTTCCAACATCGGACAGAACAAGGCTGGTGGATTCATCTGTTAGAGGGCGTAGTAAGCGTTATTGCGGGTATCGTGGCATTCGTGTATCCGGTAATGACCGCTGTTATCTTATTGTATGTCATTGCCTTCTGGGCGATTATGACGGGTATATTTGAAATCTGGGCGGCTATCTAACTCCGCAAAGAAATTACTGGCGAGTTTTGGATGGGGTTGAGCGGGTTGCTGTCGGTGATTTTCGGCATTGTGCTGATTGCCAATCCGGGTCCGGGTATTTATGCCGTGCTATGGATTGTTAGCATCTATGCCATCGCGTTCGGCGTGTTCCTGATCATGCTGGCGCTGCGGCTGCGTTCCCACGCGACCAAGACTCCAACGCATACAATGGCGTGAGTCATCCGTAAAAGGTTTGGTTGAAAGGGACATCGCGAGGTGTCCCTTTTTTATTTTGCATCGCTAAACATTAACGTTTGACTACTTTTGTCATATTCTGCGCAACTTAACCCCAGTTAATGCGTTATTCCTTATGAGCAAATGTTATGATTAACCAATCTTGTGTGTACAAGTTGGTATAATACGTTACGCTATTGGATAAATAAGCTGAGGTGAAGGTCATTAAAGCACTTCAGTTGCGTCCGTTTTCGTATATGCAGATATGATTGGAGAATGAGTGTAATGGCTTCCGCTTCACACGCTTCGCAACAGGAGCTTGACCCGAAACTTTGGAAACAGGATGTCGCGCCATTCCAAAAAGCTAATTGGCGCGAAAGTATATGGATGTGTGCCACCAGCATTTTGCCGTTCTTCGTGCTGTGGTACTTGATGTACCGCAGTTTGGAAGTTTCTTATATCATCACCCTGCTGCTGGCCTTCCCCGCAGCCGGATTCACCATGCGTATGTTCATCATTTTCCATGATGCGGGCCATGGTTCATTCTTCCCGTCACGCAAGTGGAATGATTTCATCGGTATCTTCACCGGTATTTTCTTGATGACCCCTTATTGGGCGTGGCGACACAGCCATGCTATCCACCACGCAACGGCTGGTGATCTTGACCGTCGTGGTACCGGTGACATCTGGACTCTGACTAAAGAAGAATATTACAAGTTGCCCAAATGGAAGCGCTTCAGCTATTGGATGTATCGCAACCCATTTGTGATTTTTGTGATTGGCCCGACGCTCGATTTTGTGGTGCTGCAACGCATGAATCCGATCAACGCCGCGACTGATCCGCGTGAAAAGCGCAGTGTGATGTTCACCAATGTCATGCTGTTGATTATTCTGGTAATCGCAGCGCTGACCATCGGCTTGAAGGCGTTTATTTTGGTTGAACTGCCGATTATCGCAATTGCGTCATCAGCAGGTGTATGGCTGTTCTACTGGCAGCATCAGTTTGAGGATGTGTATTGGGAACGCCATGACCAATGGGATTTCGCCGAAGCGGGTTTGCATGGCAGTTCCTATTACAAGATGCCTAAGCTGTTCCAGTGGTTCAGCGGTAACATTGGCTTCCACCACATTCATCACTTGAGCCCACGCGTCCCCAACTATGAACTGGAAGAATGCTACAACAACAGCGAGTTGTTCCAGTCGGTTGAGCCGATGACCTTCTGGAAGAGCATCCGTTCATTGCACATCCGTTTGTGGGATGAAGATCATCACAAGATGGTCGGATACGTCCACGAGGAAGAAGTCGATGACGAAACCGAACTGCCATCTGTCAACCCAAAGACAGGATTGGCTGGTTCGTAAGTTTCTGTTCGACTGTAGCATGATGATTAGACGAGGGGCTTTATAGCCTCTCGTTTTTTGTTTCCACCCCTCTGATTTGAGCCTTCAGGTTAAGACTCTTTGGCTACTTGGATTATGTCTTAACAACGGAGCTGTGCTATACCATAAATAGGCACTTTTAGTCTGCTACTTTACAGTTCGAGGATACGATGGATTTTTTGCAACGCTTAGAGAAGGCTATTCCGACTCGACTACGCGGTTTTTTTACGTTGTATGTTTTAGTTGGTCTGCTAATTTGTACGGTCAGCTTGATTATTTTCGGAAAATTGGTGGATGGGGTTTCGGAAAACGAATCGATTGTCCAGTTTGATGTGGCATTGGCGAATACGCTGCACGATGTGGCAACGTCCGGTAGTACCTCGGCCTTTATGACGATCAGCTTATTTGGAGGCACAATCTTATTCGGTTGGTGTCTAATGGTGGCCTTGATCTTTGCATGGAAAAGGCAGTGGCTGGGCTTAATCATCTGGTCAATTACGATAGTGGGGGGCGAAGTGTTGAACTCGCTGCTTAAACTCTTTTTCGCGCGTCCACGTCCAACTTTTGCTACACCACTGGTGATTGAACGGTTTTACAGCTTCCCGAGCGGACATGCGATGATGTCATTTATTGCCTATGGGATGCTGGCGTATATCATCTGTGTGCTATTGAAGGATAATGCGCTGCGGTTGTTGGTGGTGCTGGCAACGGGCTTTATCATCACGTTGATTGGTATCAGCCGGATTGCGCTGGGTGTTCATTATTTTAGCGATGTGACCGCTGGATATGCTGTCGCCGCTTTGTGGCTGGTGTTTTGCATAGTCGCTTGGCGTTATGTGCAGCAGCGGCGGGCGGCTCATTCTCCAACAGCCTGAAAAAGTCATAAGGCAACAAAAAGCCGCAGTCTTAATATCGACTGCGGCTGATCTTTTTATTTCTGTAAAGTCAATCTATTTTGATCTATTAGGCAGGATCCCCCAAACGGCGCTCGGTTCCAGCAGCCAGCCGTTGGATATTCTCACGGAAGCGATAAATAATCATCACAGCAACAACGGTGATATAAAAGACATACTCAATTGGCATGGTATGTTGAGTGACGAGTACCAGCAGCCAAACGGTTGCCAGCGCGCACATGCTCAATACTGCCAGCGAGACATAACGTGTGAGAGCGATGATGGCGACCCCTAGCACAGAGATAGCAACCAGTAGTTGAAGTGGGGCGATGGCAAACATCGTGCCAAACCAGATAGCCGCACCTTTACCGCCTTGAATGGTTCCGGTGAGAAGTGTAGCGAAGACTGACCAATTATGACCGATGACGGCGGCAGTCGCAGCAATAGCCGTCGCAGCAGCCCAATTATCGGGCATGACGAGTGTGGCAAGGGCGATGGCGATAATCCCTTTGACACTATCACAAACCCAAACGAGGATACCCCACCAGAAACCCAGCGACCGTCCGACATTGGTCGCACCCATGTTCTTGCTGCCGACCTCGAAAATGTTGATTCCTTTTGCCTTGGCAACGATATATGCTGTTGGGATCGAGCCGAATAAATAGCCAATCACAATCACCATCACCAATTGAACAAACGGACTATCACTCATTGTTGCCTCCCGGCAGTGTAAAAAACTTCATTACTTTAAAGTACCACGAAGTCAAGATCGGTATCTTAAAAAACCCTTAACGAGTCCGCAGGTTATGATATTGGTAGAAATACTCATTAATTTTTAAGGCAATATGCGATTGGGATATTAAAGGACTCATGAAAGGGGAATTCTTGATTTTAAACCAGTCTTATGGGACTTTTATCTCACCCTTTTTTTGATCATAACCCAATGTGATAGAATATGCTCTTATGAAAAGAACTACACTACTTCTAGTTGTATTATTGTGGACTGCAAATCTCGCGCTGGCTCAAGATGAAGCAGGCGATATTGTGGGACGCATGAACGCCTTACGCAGTGGCAAAGGATTGCCTGCCTATAGTGTAAACGGTTCATTGACGGCTGCCGCACAAAGCCAAGCACAATGGCTGGTGGATAATGGTTGTGCAGTGGCACATACGCATCCCGACGGATCGAACCCGCGCAGCCGTGCCCGGGCTGCTGGATATGGTAGTGACGCGGTAGGTGAAAATATTTACTGCGGCGGCTTGGCAAAAACTGATAATGCGTGGACGTTTTGGCTGAATTCAGGTATTCACTATGCAGGACTGGTCAACACCCGTTATAAAGAAGTCGGTGTGGCAGTCGGGCGTGGTGCAGCCGGAACCAGCTTCGTGATTGTTTTTGGTGATCCGGGTGGGCCAGAATATGTTCCTCCTGCGGCGGTTGGTGGGGGTAAAAGTGGTTCTGGTGGCGGCGCACCCCAAGCTCCTCCTTCTTATGTGGTAGGCGTAGACGCGCACGGCAATATTGAACATCAAATCCAATCCGGCGATACATTGGGGCAAATCGCGCTGATTTATGGTTATACGTGGAATGATATACCCGGAATGCTGGCGCTCAACGGGATGTCCGAAGCCGATTATCGCAAACTAAAGGAAGGTGAAATCTTCCTCGTACCGCCAAAAGCTGGAACATTTACCCCAACACCCGGTGATGCGGTCGTTAATGCCTCACCCGATCCGGCTCTGGCAACAACTGATCCTAATATCCCCACACCTTATCCTGAAGAAGCACTTAGTTTGTCACCTGATCCAGCGGCTAACAACGCGGATATTACGGCGACTTTCCCATCAACATTCACACCTGTCCTGATGGTGGCAACGGCTAACAGCGTTCCCAATAATATGGTCGCTTTCCAACCGACTTCAGCACCCAGCGCAACCGTTGAATCGGTAGCGATGGTCAATACAAGCGCTCCGGTGGTTATGGATGCGGGGGTATTGCCAACATCATCGAGTACTCCGCCGTGGTTAGTGATTGCTTTGGGGGTACAAGTGATGGTCTTAGTAGGGGCTGGCGTGGAATACGCGCGCCGTCATTGGCGACGTTAGTGATGAGCCAAATACAACGGTATTTAAAGGCTTTTTGGGGCGCACTGCGAATGACGCTTCGCGGTGAGAAAATTGCGACAACGCCTGTGCCAGCATCTCCTTTAACAATATGGATTAAGCAGTATTTGAGCCTAGTGGATAGCGTCGCGCGAACTGCCAATCAGAACGGTATTGACCAAGCAACACGCAAACAAATTAAGCTGCGTCTGGATGGCCGACAGATGAGCTTCGAAACGGCACTGTTAACGCTTAAATTCCATGCTTCAGAAGAATACCCCTCGCTTCTGCGGCAAGGTATAGAAGGGCGTGGCGTTCAAAACACACTATATGCCACCAATATGAATGATCGCTATTGGATTTCACGCATGGCTGAAAACCCTGAATTACAGAAACCAGATGTCCAAGCTGCGCTATCAAATTTGGATAAACACCTCGACAGTATCCCCCGACTTTAGCAATGTGGTGTACTAAATTTGAAAAAGAATTAATTTTTTATTGACGCTCATTCAATACTCATGGACAAACTAAAAAGACCTCGAATGATTTTCGGCGGACGAGGCACGCCTCGTCCCTAGAATTGATAGGGTTTTAATTCGGTTCCCCATTATAATAATATCCGTCATTATCAGTGGAGTGAGCAGTATGATTTATCAGCCCCGTGAAGAAGGTCAAGGTCTCGTCGAATATGCATTGATTTTGGTACTCGTCGCCGTTGTGGTTATCGTGATTTTGGCACTCTTAGGGCCGGATATCGGTAATATTTTCTCGAACATGGTTAAGAAGTTATAAGAGGCTTTTTCAATTCAGTCTGAGAAGAGGCAGTTGTGGCTGTCTCTTTTTTTGCCTCATTTTGGGAATTTAGTACTAGTCCTCGAATCCTTAATGCTTGCCGTATTGACGTAAAATTAATATTGATGCTATCGTAATGATAGTCGTTTATTCATTCATTTTTGGAGAAGTTCTCATGTTGTACATGCCCCGTGAAGAAGGCCAAGGTCTCGTCGAATACGCATTGATTTTGGTTCTGGTCGCCGTCGTCGTCATCGTCATTCTGGCGCTGCTTGGCCCGGCCATTGGTAACATTTTCTCGAACTTGGTCAAGAACCTGTAATTTCAAAATTGGTGGGGATGGTTGCAAAGCCATCCCTAACTTCTTAATCCTCTGATAAATTGCCTTTACTTTTGATGAAAGTTTCTCGCAAGGGGAACGGCATATGCTATAATATGTCAAATCAATAATGGTATTTATACACGATGGACACTTATAACGACCCCTCCCTTGAGCGCTTTCACAAGACGCTCCGTATCGCGATGAAGAATGAAGCACTGCTCATGATAATGGATACGTTGATCAAAATGGCTGAAGTCATGGTGGACAAGGGCGAAAAAGAACGCGCCGCCGAAATCTTGACAATTGCCATGCAATATCCGATGCGCCAAACCACCCGCGTTCGTGCTGAAGAAATTTATAACGATCTCGAATCCGAGCTTTGCCCACGTGCAATCGTCGATGCTAAATCGTTAGCGGAAGAAATCACGCTGGACGATTTGATGGAAGCTATCCTCGGTAAAGAATAAACTTCTTCATTTATAGTGTGATTGTAAATCAATAGGGCCGTGAGCCTTGTTTTGATTTTGTTAGATGGTCAGTGGTTGCTTGGCGGATGCCCTAAACTGCTGTATAGTCTCCGTAGATTTTATTATTCACTTTAACTGTGAAGCGACTATGCCAAATCCTGCTGAACGCAACCGTATCTCGCAATTGACCTCGACTTATGGGCCGGATGAGCCACCCCGTTTGCCAATGGATTTTGGCGATTTTTTGTCGCTGCTGTGGCGTATTGATAAACACGCCGAAGATGCGGCTCGTGTCCGTTATTATCGGAAGTGTGCGCTATCATTGGGTGCAGGTTTAGCGCTGACCGGACGCAGCTTGCTCCGGTTGGTAGAGATGACCGCGCCGGGGCAAATGTATGCCCAACTGCCGAACGCGCCTTATCGTGGGACGAACCGTTTAGTTGATGCACAGGATCGTAAAGCGGCAATTGCCCAACTGGCCCAACTGCGTTTAGATGTGCTGCGAATCGGAACCTACCACGACCAATGGGCGGTGAGTTGGCCGGGCAGTGGCATCATGGATGCGGAACTACGCGACCGTGTGTTCGCGGTGTTGTTCGCGGCGCTCCAAGGGCAGTATGAAAACTTCGGTAGGATGCTGTTGGTGGTCGATATTGTGCTGGGTGATTTACTCATCGGCATGGAACACAGCCGCGAGATCACCCTCCATCAACTCATGGCTGAGTATGACTACCCCAACTTCAATGATGTGAAGGTAAGGGCAGCGTTTTATAGCAATACCGCTTGAGAAAACGTGACAATCAGCAGCTCCCCTTCTTTTCTAATTCCCATAAAATTTAATTCAATGGAAATTCGATAAGCAAGATTAGAGATTGAAAGCGTTGAAAATGAGCAACTTAATCGTCAGATCCATTTTCGGCCTGGTCTTTTTACTCGTGTTTATGGGGTTTCTGCTGTTTGCTTCGGCTGGTTACCTGAACTATTGGCAAGCGTGGATCTACATCGCGGTTTTTGGCCTATCCACCCTTTTTGTGACGCTCTATTTGATGAAATATGATCAGAAACTGCTAGCCAGCCGTGTTGCTGCCGGACCGGCTGCCGAAACCAACAAAGCGCAAAAGGTTATTCAAAGCGTCGCCAGCTTCCTGTTCATCCTCGTATTCATCGTCGCCGGTTTAGATCAGCGGTTCCACTGGTCAAATGTGCTTGCTGTCGTGAGCATCATTGCCGATGTGTTTGTAGCAATCGGCTTCTATATTGTTTTCCTCACCTTCAAAGCTAACACCTATACCAGCGCTGTAATTGAAGTGAAGCAAGATCAACAAGTCATTAGCAGCGGGCCATACGCTGTGGTACGCCATCCAATGTATATGGGTGCGAGTTTGCTGTTGATTTTTACGCCATTGGCATTGGGTTCGTGGGTGGCATTTCCGTTTCCACTGTTGCTGATCGTGACCATCGCGTTCCGTGCGATTGAGGAAGAGAAATTCTTGGTCACCAATCTGAACGGCTACACAGATTACCGGCAAAAGGTATGCTACCGCATCATCCCGTTTGTGTGGTGAATTTCGCTCCTGACTCAATCATAACCCAACAAAAGTAGTCATGCCTTTCGGCAGTTCGCTCTTTAGCTATCGCTAGGGGTACACTCAATCGAACTATAAAAGAGTTGGTTGATGAAAGGTCATCTCATGCCTCAAACGCCTCATATTGAGAAGCATTTTACCGCAGGGGATACCGTCCGTGATGTGATTATCGGCATGTCGGATGGGTTGACTGTACCCTTCGCATTAGCAGCTGGCCTTTCGGGAATAGCAGCCTCGACTGCAATCGTTGTGACGGCGGGACTTGCCGAAATCGCTGCTGGATCGATTTCGATGGGGCTAGGTGGTTATCTGGCTGCGCGAAGCGATGCTGAACATTACGCTAGTGAACGTATCCGTGAACAGCGCGAGACGGTTGAGATGCCACAAGCTGAGCGGCTTGAAGTTCAACAGGTTTTTCAAGAATATGGCTTATCTGAAGCACAAAGTAAGCCGCTGGTCGAAGCACTTGCCGCAAAACCGGACGCGTTGGTTGACTTCATGATGCGCTTTGAGTTGGGCATGGAGAAACCTAATCCTAACCGTGCTTTGACCAGTGCGCTGACCATCGCATTTTCATATGCGGCAGGCGGGTTTATTCCGCTGCTTCCCTACATCTTATTTAAGGATGTGGCAACGGCTCAAATTGCATCGGTGATCGCAACCTTGATCGCCCTGTTGATCTTTGGTTATGTTAAGGCGCGTCTGACCGGTGCACCAGCAGTACGCGGTAGCTTACAAACTGCGCTTGTAGGTGGGTTGGCGGCAGCGGCGGCTTTTACGATTGCAAGGTTTATAGCTTAAACCATAGTCACAAAAAGACACCTCTTTCATATTTGCAAATTGATTGACAGGCGATAAAATTAGGATTATTATTTAGCCGGCTAAGTAAATTACAGAAGGTCAAATGAAGCGTATACCGGAGAGTCTGGGCTACAACTTGGTCAAGCTGTGCAAAGCCTATTTCAACCGCTTGAATGTGGCGCTGAATGCACTGAATATCTACGAAGGGCAGCAAAACCTGCTCATGGAATTATGGAACGAAGACGGATTGGCACAGGGTGAACTGACACGGCGGTTGGGTGTGGAAGCCGCAACCGTCAGTAAGGGCATCGAACGCATGGAGAATGCAGGCTTTATCCGGCGAGAAAGCTCTAAAGAAGATGCGCGGGTGAACCATGTTTTCCTGACTGATTTAGGCCGTTCGATGGAAGTTCCGGTTCATGAGGCGTGGTTTGAAGTTGAAGATGAACTCATGGCTCATATGACACAGGAAGAACGTTTGCTTTTACGCCGACTCGTCCTCCAAATGCGTGATAATTTGAAATAACCGCCGCACATCTACAATTTGATTTTTAGTGATAATTTAGTTAGCCGACTAAGTAAGAGCCTGATGGTTCAAGGAGTGAAGATTATGCGTTTAGGATTACATATCGTTGAGTTTGAAGATCACGGTAAGCCGATCCGCAGCGTGATTAAAGACATCGCACAATACGCGGATGCGAATGGCTTTTCGAATTTGAGCGTGATGGATCATTTCTTTCAAATCGGTGTGGTGGGCGCACCCGAAATGAACATGCTTGAGGGTTATACCACACTCGGTTATTTGGCGGCTCTTACAGAACGAATTACTCTACTGACAATGGTTACAGGCACGGTTTACCGACATCCCGGCATCCTCGCCAAGATCGTAACAAATGTGGATGTGCTGTCAGGTGGACGGGCATGGTTGGGTATTGGCGCAGCATGGAATGAACGGGAAGCGCTTGGTTTGGGTACTCCTTTCCCACCATTAGGTGAACGCTTCGAACGGCTGGAAGAAACGCTGCAAATTGTCCTGCAAATGTGGTCGGAAGAAGTTAAGCCCTATGAGGGCAAGCATTATCAGTTAGCGGAGTCCTTAAACGCACCGCAGCCCATCACCAAACCGCATCCACCGATTTTGATTGGCGGAGGTGGTGAGAAAAAGACGCTGCGTTTGGTGGCGAAGTATGGGAATGCTTGTAACCTGTTCTTGATGGCAGGAATGGAAACGCTGCAACACAAACTGGATGTTCTCAAGCAGCACTGCGACGATCTCGGACGTGACTACAAGGCGATTGATTTGACGCTGACAGGTATGAATCAGCCTGCTAAAGAGCTGATCGAACAGTGCCGAGTGATTGCCAAAATGGGTTTCGACGAGGTGTCGCTGATCGTGCCGAACATCCATGAAATGCATCCATTGGAGACATTAGCGCAGGAAGTTATTCCAGCGATTGCGGAGTTCTAGACTCCTTTAATAATGGAGGACACATAAGTCCTCCCCTACATCGTTCATTTAGTTGAATGGACATAAACGCATCTCAACATTTTTCGATTCCCGCTTATCATATGCAATGATGGTTATAGGGGGAATGAAGATGAGCGATATTCGTATTACCAGAGAAAATCCAACTGAGGCAGTCGCAGTCGATTTAATCAAGGCGCTTTCGGCAGAGCTAAAAAGTCTTTATCCCAATTCACACGGTGGTGATGGCTCCGGGGCGTTCAAGCCTGCGGATGTGCTTGTGCCACGCGCGACATTCGTAGTGGCATGGTATAGCGATGAGGCGGTTGGTTGTGGAGCGCTGCGCCCGATGGACGAGGCCGATGTGGGCGAAGTCAAGCGCATGTTTGTGCGTCCTGAAGTGCGCGGCAAAGGAATTTCACGCGCAATTTTGGCGGCACTGGAAAGCCAAGCACGGGAATTTGGCTACCAAACGATGCGCTTGGAAACGGGGGTGCATCAAAAGGAAGCGATGGGATTGTATGCCTCATCGGGTTATCAATTGATTGCCTGCTATGGGATTTATGTTAATGAACCATTGAGCCGCTGCTACGAGAAATCCCTACTATAAACAGGTTCGATCCACACTGCGGGGATCATTGAGGTGGCGCATTTGATACTTCTCGTTGGTGTTGATGCCCGAACGCCATGGACGCGCCTTATTGAGGGCAATATCAAGTTCCGGTGCATTCTTATCCATACACTCAATAACCAGACCTTCATCGGTCTTCATTTGTTTCAGAGGTACACCGTCAGGGCCAATCAAACCGGACATCATCAAATGAACACATTCGGAAGGCACGGATAATCCTATCCAATAGTTGTGAATGGCTGCGTGTGCAACCGCTTTTGTGTAGAAGATTTCATCAATCGGGTAAGACGAAAGCAGCAAGCAATCCACGCCAAGCTGGTCGTATTCCATGAATAGCTCCGGGAAATTGATCTCGACACAAATAATGCAGCCGAGGCGAAAGCCATCCACGTCGAATATAACCGGTTCAGAGCCGGGTGTGTAGAAACGGTTTACCTCCGTAAAGGAACAGATTCGTTTATCGTAACGATTGATGATCCGGCCTTCGTCAGAGATGATGTATAAACTATTGTGCGGCCAGTGTGGTGGCGTCAGTGGGTGTGCCGACCCTAACACAACCCATATTTTGAGTTGAGAAGCCAAAAATATTATAGCTTCGAGTTCTTCACGAACAATCTGCCAGTCCACTTCGGCCCAATCTTGTATCGGGTTCTTTGCATAGCCTGATAATGATCCTTCGGGAAATTGGACTAACCGCGCACCGCCCGTTGCATCTTCGTGCATAAGCTCACGCACTTTATTACCGTTTATTCGCGCATCTCCGGTGATCGGCATTTGAGCAATGGCGATATGAAGTGGGTTGGACATCTGAGTTGTGAACTCCATTGTGCCTTTTGTTTTCTTCACAGTATAAATGTTCTAGTTCAGCAGCGCCAAACGCCGCTACTTCTCGCGCGGTAAAGTCCAAAGTCCGTAGAAGTGGTCTATATGTGGCTATTGAGGGCTTAGCGAACACGCTATGATATCGAAACGATAATTGCTTCAACAGACAAGGATGTGCGATGAGTGAATCCCTTTTGATACGGCCTGTTACTCGTGAGGATTTCGCCGCCTGGAAACCGCTGTGGGACGGTTATAACGCTTTCTACGGACGGCAGGGTGAAACCGCGCTGTCTGATGCAGTTACGCAAATGACTTGGTCGCGCTTCTTTGATGCTTATGAACCGATGCACGCTTTCGTTGCCGAGAGCGATGGGCAACTGCTCGGTCTAGTTCACTTCATTTATCACCGTACCACTATCCACATTGGCCCGACATGTTACTTGCAAGACCTGTTCACGAATGAGGCGGCACGCGGGAAAGGTGTGGGTCGCGCACTGATTAAAGCGGTTTATGTCCACGCCAAAGCGGGTGGCGCGAACCGTGTCTATTGGTTGACCCAAGAGAGCAATACCGTTGCGCGGTTGTTGTATGACAAGGTCGCTGAGAAATCAGAATTTGTGGTTTATCGGAAACCGATGTAAGGGAAGACTTTCACCTTCCCTTATAAAATGAAACGGCTATTACCCTTCTATTGATGGTTGCGCTGGTACGACAACAGATGCTACAGCAGCCGAAGCACGATTATCGGCACGGATGATGCGCGAGTACAGATACAGCACCGGACTCAGAATCAAGCCGCTGCTGATGAGCGCCGCGCGTATGCCCAAGCGTTCACCAATGAATCCTACAGGTGGGCCGCCGACAATTTGTCCGAATGCATCCGTCTGACTGCTCAACGAAATAACCGTCGCCCGTACTGACGAATCGATATGCTGGTTGATCCATGTGGTGTTAATTGGGCCGAGCAGGGCACGGACGCTGCCGATACACCAGTTGAGGACGACTGCCATCACAAAGTTGCCAGCCAAAGCGAAACCAAATACACAGGCCACCAACACCGCTGATAAACCGAATGAGGCCCGCGCCAATGATTGACTGCGCTTCATATCGAGGCGTTTTTCCATCACCCGCGTTACGATGGCGGTAATCAAGCTACCGAACAAACCAAGCGCACCCAACCACACCACCGTTGGCAGACCATGAAAATCTGGCAGCACAAAACTTCGCAGTAGGTGAGCATCACCGAGACGGTCAAGCCCTTCGCTGTAAAGGCCGAAGAACAGGCCGATACCAAGAATAGCGATCAACATCGGGCGCACCCGTACCAAGCCGACACCCGCCCGCAGCGTATCCGCCATCTGACCGAAGGAGCTGCGTTCTTCAGTAGGTGTGGGATGAAAACCGGTTTCGGGCATATACAACACCATCACCACTGCGATGACCAGAAACAGCAAACCAGCCACTAAGATCGGCAGGGTAATGAGCAAGCTGCCCAAGATGATGCCGATGATCGTTGCGGCAATACCCAGCAGATTACCAAGACGGCTGGAACGCAGGAACAACTTACCGACCTCGGTGTCGCCCACTTCGTCGATAATCCAAGCTTCGGTTGCACCGCTGGTGAAGGTGTAACCCAGACCCCAAAAGACGTTAAACAGCAGCACACCTGCGAAAGTCGGGGTGAAGGCTTGAAATACAAAGGCCAAACCGATGATGAAATAGCCAATGACAATCGACAGGCGACGGCTGTAGACATCGGCAATGATACCCGTTGGAATTTCGCAGATGAAGATGGTGGCTTCCAACGCGGTGCCTGCCAATACCAATTGCAGTGGACTCAGCCCGACTGTCTGCACGGTAAAGACCATCATCACCATGAAGCTCATGGCAAAACAGATTGCCATGCCGACACTAAAAAAGAGATAGATATTGCGCGCGTCACGTTTGCGCGGATTAATCGAAAACATATCGTTACACACTCACTTGTGTTTGGAATAAGGCAAGCACCCTATTCGGCTTATTCATAAACTGAAAAGTCGCGGCTCTGCCCAAACATCAATACAAGTTGCGAAATCAGCAATCAGGCAGATTTAATAAGTTTTGGTCATATCGAGGGTTGAAACACGAGTGAGGGAGGAAACAGCAGACGTTACAAAACGACACTCACTGGAGCGTATCCAAAACCGATATGAAGTTGTGCAATTGACATTGGGCAGCTCCTTTCTACTAAGAGGTCATTATTTCCAATCGCATAGTATCATAACCTATTTTCTGCGCCGCGTCTATCACCGAATTTGTGAGCGCCTTTCCCACACGCCTGCCCGAAACTCCAGCCGCACAAACAACATCCGCCTCCATTTGATCATGGGTTAGCGCAGGAATAAACTCAATCAGCAAGCGGTCTCTCATATGAGTGAATATTGTAAGGTATAACATCAATGCCCAAAAATGTTAACAATTTATCCATTTTGTAGATTCTATACCATTGGAATTATTGCGCATAGACACGCGACAGTGTAATATCTGCCCTACAATCCTTAATGATTGGAAGTATTTTTTTTCGAGAACGGTTTTAGGAGGCCAATATGTATCGAAAACTGTCTGTGGTTCTGATTGCGCTTTCGGCGATGTTAATACTCGCCGCTGTTGGCTTGCCATTTGCTGGCGCACAGGACGCAAATAAAGATGTTTACGGGCGCGACCTGCCAGCGGATGCCGCCCCATATGACCAACAAATATACCGTGTATTAGCCAATGCAGCAGCTAAACAAACTTCATTTTCAGCGGTCGTCACCGTGTACGCACGCATTGACGGCGCTGACCTATTTAGCGATCCCTTGGTTAATCTGGATGAGAACCTGAACCTTATCCCCGGTGCTGCCGAGTCTTGGGAAGCATCAGCCGATGGTTTGTCATGGACATTTCACCTGCGCCCCGGACAGGTCTGGAGCGATGGTACACCCCTGACCGCCAATGATTATGTTGCGTCTTACCGCTTCATGGTTGATCCAGCAAATGCTTACGACTTCGTGTGGATGTGGCAAAAAGGATCAGCAGGCACGATAAAGGGCTGGGATCAAGCTGTTGCCGGAGAAATCAAGCCCGAAGAAATTGGCATGACCGCCAAAGATGACAATACACTGGTCATCGAAACTGAAGGTCCACGCCCCTATGCTCCCGGCACTTTCTTTTTCTGGCCGCCGATGCAGGCCAAGGCATTAGCAGAAATCGGCCCCGGCTATATTCTGGATCCGAAGACCGCAGTCTCATCTGGCCCATTCATGCTGTCAGAATTTAAACCAGGTGAAAGTGTTGTTGAAGTTGCTAACCCAACCTACAACGGTTATCGCAAGCCGTATTTGAAAGAATTCCGGGTCTTTTATGGCGCCATCGATACCAGTTTTACTGCCTTCCAATCCCACGACGTCGACCGGGTAACCTATGAAAATCTCAGTCCCGCCGACTTCGAAGTTATTTCGAAAGACCCGGTTCTGAGCGCGAACTATCGCCCGAATTTCGGCGACTTCCGCACCGACTATCTGTTGTTCGATACGTTCAACCCACCCTTCAATGACAAAAATGTTCGTTTGGCCTTCGCCAAAGCGGTTGACCGCGAATCGATTGTCAAGAATGTTATGGGATCACAATTCGCTATTCCAGCTTATTCCTTCCTTGCTCCCGGCTTCCCGGCTTCAGATAGCAAGGGCGACCTCAAAGATATTCAGTCTTATGACTGCGATGCCGCCAAGAAACTGCTGTCGGACGCAGGCTTCCCGGATGGCAAGGATTTCCCGGCACAAGAATTGGAACTACGCAACGAAAATGCTACACATCAGGCGTGGTTTGTGGCGGTAGCGGGTTCCATCAGCCAATGTTTGGGTGTCACCATCAACGTCAATAATATGGTGCAAACAGATTATATGGATAAGCTACTGGCACGTCCTACGACACTCGGCTTGGGCGCGATCAGCTATGGTATGGATTATCTTGATCCATCGAACATGTTGGGCGTGTGGGTTTCAAGCGGTCGCCACTCATGGTCCAATCCTGAGTTCGACAAACTGGTTGCGGATGCCAACGTCTTGGTGAGCGATCCAGCCAAGCGTACCCAGATGTATAAAGATGCCGAAAAGATTCTGGTTGAAGATGTCGGTGGTATCTTCATTGACCATCGTATTCAGGGCGATCTTTTCCAACCCTATATCGCTGGTGACTGCTTCCGACCTGACGCACAGGGCGTAGGTGCTTGGCACTGGGGCAACGATTGGTGCTGGGGCACACTTTACATCACCAAAGAGGTGGCCGACTTCAAGACCTTCCGGAGCCAGTAAACGGTAGGTTGTAATAAAACAGGCAGGGGTGGATTAAAAATTCACCTCTGCCTATTATTTTAGGTAAAAACAATGCGGTTATGCTACGATTTTTCGGATGGACACACCAATTCTTTTTGAAAAATTAGTTTGTATAGTGATCGCAAATTAAATCGACAGGTTTTCTAAAATCATTATTATATTGCTGCGGGGTCTTCATGACAGGCTATATCATCCGGCGACTCATCGCACTCTTCTTTGTACTCTTCGCTGTTGCCACCATCGTTTTCTTTTTGATGAATGCTGTCCCCGGCGGGCCGTTCAGCTTGGGAGAACGGGGTTATGACGCAACCGCCCTCGCAAATTTGAATCACAAGTACGGTCTGGATATACCCGTCACTCAACGTTATATCAACTACATTGTGAGTGCCTTACATCTGGACTTTGGTTATTCATTCGCTGTCGCTGGTAATCCACCGGTATTTGCCCTGATTGCCCGCACATGGCCCGTGACGCTGCAAGTGGGTGTTTATACTATCGTGGTCTCCTTTGGCTTGGGTTTGATTATGGGTATCGTCGCGGCCTATCGCCGTAACAGTTGGATTGATAACGTGGTGACCTTTACCTCCACACTCGGCATCACGCTCCCGTCCTTTATTATTGCCAGCTTATTGCTGCTGATCTTTGGCTTTCAGAATGGTTGGGGTGATCCCAAAAAGTGGATTATCTGGCCTTTGTGGCCTAACGGCCCGGCGATTTTATCGTGGGATTATTTCCTGCCCGTTATTACCTATTCACTGGCTCCGCTGGCGTTAGTTGCTCGTTATACCCGTTCCAGCGTTGCCGATGCACTTGGCGCGGATTACGTTCGTACAGCGCGGGCTAAAGGTCTCAGCGAACGCTCTATCATGTTTCGCCATGTGTTGCGAAATGCTTTGATCCCGATGATTACTGTGCTGCTACCCCAAATTCCCAACTTGCTGACTGGCTCGCTGTTTATTGAAGTCGTGTTTGGCATTCCGGGCTTAGGCAAATTCTTCGTGACCAGCATCTTTGGACATGATTACCCCATGATTATGGGTTTGGTGCTGCTAGTGGCATTTGCGTGGGGTATCACCTACCTGATCACCGATATTTTATATACGCTGATTGACCCGCGTGTGCGGATAAGCGGCAGAGGGGTCAGTTAAGATGGTCAATAAAGTTACGGCTGCGGTCAAAGCTAAGCCGCTATCGCCCGTCAACTTGCGCGAAATCACACAACACCGCTCTCCTTGGACGGATGCCATCCGGCGCTTCCGGCGCAACCGTTTGGCAATGGCTGGGCTGGTGGTCTTCGGTTTATTGTTATTTCTGGCGATCTTCGCCGATTTCATCACCCCCTATCCTTATGATCGTGTATTTCTAAACTTGCGCGCCAGTACATTGCCGGGTGTTGATCCGCAGCATGCCCTCGGTTTGGATAGCTCCAGTCGGGATTATCTTTCGCGGTTGATTTATGGGGCGCGTACCTCGATGACAGTGGGACTGGTAGTGCCCTTGATCGCCTTCAGCATCGGTGTCCCTCTAGGTGCGATTTCCGGCTACAGAGGTGGAAAGATTGATTTTGCCATTCAGCGTGTGGTGGATATTGCTACGGCTATTCCGCCGTTGCTCTTTCAGCTCTTTTTGTTGAGCGTGTTGGGTAGCGGACTCGGTAACGTGATCTTTGTACTGGCGGTTCTTGGTTGGATTGAATCGTTGCGCCTGACGCGCGCACAGTTCTTAACCTACCGCGAAAAAGACTTCGTCACAGCGGCCCGGGCATTAGGTGCGACCGATTGGAAAATCATTACGCGCCATATTTTGCCGAATGCTCTCTCACCCTTGTTGATTTCATTCACAATTGCCGTACCATCGGCGATTTTCGCTGAAGCTGGCTTGAGCTTCTTAGGCATCGGGATTAGCGAACCGACAGCCAGTTGGGGAAAGATGGTAGGCGGTGGTATCGGCAATACGATTCGCGTATATTATCATCTGGCGCTTTTCCCAACTTTGCTGGTTGGGCTTACGATGCTCAGTTTCTCGTTTATCGGCGATGGGTTGCAAGAAGCGCTTGATCCCAGTCGTTCGCAGTAATATACAATGAGGTGCACTTGACATGAAACATCTACGCCATTCATCCTTACTCTTTGTCATCACCTCGTTGCTGCTTGCGTTGATTTTGTCTGCCTGTGGGGGTGGTGGCAGTTCGGGGACTGCCATCCCGACCTTTACCCAAATTCCAACGTATAATTTCGTCCAGCCTACAGCGACATTGTCAAACGCAACAGCCACAGACACAGTGGAATCTACAAGTGAAGCCGCATCAACCAGCGAGGCGACTGCAACCAGCGAAGCCACAACCGTAGCCAGTGCATCAACCCCTATTACCGTAATGACCCTTGACCCAGAAGTGGTGACGAGCGGTAAAGGTCGTTATGATGCCTTGAAGTGCGCGACCTGTCACGGTGAGAGTGGTGAGGGCACGGATAAAGGCTCGTCGTTGATTGCGTCCACCCAAACTGAAGATGACTTTATCTCGTTCATGCGTTCGGGTGGTAAATTAGGGCCATCTCATCAATATGCGACCAATCGTCTCAGCCAGACAGGCGGCGCAGCACTCTATCAATATTTACTATCCATCCGAAAGTCGTCATGAAGTTTGTCAAACAACTGCCGCCACCCAGTAAAGCAGATAAGCGTTGGTTGGTGGCGAGCCTTCTCATCTTTCTCGCAACTTGTATCATTGTCGTCTTAACGATCAATGCCCGAACAGCACCTCGTTCAACTGCGCGTGACATCAATGGAAATCCCATTGACCAGCCGCAGGGCACATTGATGCCCGGAGTCGCCAGCGCGAGCGACATCATCAAACAAATGACCGCCATGCCTAGCGCACCGCCACTGACCGGTTCCTTAGCCGATGAGGTTCACGCGGTTGCCCAAATGGTGTCGAATTGCAATGATTATGTTCAGGCACGCCGTAACCAAATGAACCAGCATATTGCGTGGCTGTTACAACCGAACACCATACCCAAAGAGGTCATTATTGCGGTTGGCACAAATATCAATGGGGGGCTTATTTTGGGCATGGCAACCTACACGCTTGCCGAATGGGGTCAACATGCCAAAGCACCCGACTCCTGCCTACTGACCATCGGCAAAAAGCTTAATGATATGCTGGCAGCCAACGGCGAAGCCCGTTTTACCGAGTTTGATGGGGCATAGGACATACTATTCAGCCGTCATATGGTTGCCTTGTAGCCCGTATGGATTTCCCGTATTTCGACCTTCATTGATAAATCTCCGTCGATAACCATTAACGGAGATTTATCGACACAATTTCTGAATAGCGACAGACTCACGTTGTCTCCGCGACCAGTGGCTCTGATCCCATCCCTCGGATTGCTGGCAGGGTAATGGCGAGCAGACTTGTAGTTGCCATCAATAACCCTCCACCAATGAACAGCAGATTCAGGTTGCTTTGCAGAATGACACCAGCCAGCGCATTCGAGATGGGAGCCAAGCCTACAGAGGAGAACATGATTAGGCTCATCACTCGCCCCATCAGCTCCTGCGGAATACGTTTTTGCATCCACGTAAATAGGATGATCGTTGTATAACCATTTGCCATACCCATCAGAAGCGTAATCACCGCTATTAAGGCAGTAGAGGTAAACAAGGGCATCAGCGCGATTCCAATGCCGAGAAAAGACACAATGAACAACATCATCGGACCCATATGTCGGGGCTTCAGCGGCACGACATTGGATAGAACGATACCCAGCAGTGCCCCCGCGCCAAACGCCGACATGATAATTCCAAAGGCTGCCGCGCCTTCTGCCAGCCGTGTATTCGCCAGTACGGGAATCCCCACTGTTATTGGCCCTAAGACCAGAAAGTTCACACCTACGATGAGTAGGAAAAATACCCGCATCACGGGCTGACTCCACAAATAAGCAAAGCCTTGTTTGATGGAAGCAATGACATTCGGTTGTTCGTCAGCTTGCTTGGTTATGCGAGGGACACGCATGATAAGGAGGCACAGCAGGGATACGACAAAGGACAGTGTATCAAGGCCAAAAGCGATGCCGATGCCTTGTATACCGGGGTTAATATCAGCCGTGGCCGCATGACCGAGTAGGGCGATCAATGCACCTGCCAGCACAGGGCCAAGGAAACCACTGAGTTGAGCGGTACCCTGCACAAAGGTATTGCCTGCTTGTAACTGATCTTCTGGCAGCAGTTGCGGCACAATAGCCGTTTGTGCGGGGAAATAGAAGGCATCTGCCAGACCAAACGCCAGTGCGAACCCGTACAACATCTCAAGCTGAATATGGTTGGTCAGCACCAATACCGACAGCAGCGCCACTAGCACAAGGCGTATGAAGTTTGACGCAATCATGACCGAACGTGGCGAAAAACGATCCACCAGTGCTCCACCAATAAGCATAAACAATGCACGCGGAATACCCGCCAGCGCCATCACGGTTCCGAGTGCAAGGGCACTGCCTGTGATTTGCAGCACCAACCACGGCAGTGCGATCATATAAAACTGATCGCCGAGTAATGAAATACTTTCGCCTATCCACAACAGGCGAAAGTTACTTACACTCAACGGACTGGCTGGCTTTTGAACCTGCGTTTCAACGACTGTACTCATCTTATTCTCCTCTATCGAAATCATCTTCATTTGAAATTGGCAAAGTTGTACTAGACCTAGCAAAATCGAAGTTTTTGACTTCGCTTGAAAGGCACACTTGTGACATCAATTCGTTCAATGCGTTTGGCAGTGAACCCGTTAACAGACAAAGTTAATGCTAGGGTCGTCCGATTGTGGGCAATCCTCGGTTAAATTGAGTCTGTGGGATGCGCTTTAACGCTGAGTTATCGCGCCGTTTATTTGGGTGAGCTGAAGGTTATAGAAATAAATTGATCAAATGTCTAAGTCCTCAATCTCTGGCCCATCCATAGCGAGGCTAACGGCCTGATACAAATCATCCGAAATGTGAGCTTTGAGTTCCTCAAGCGTATCGAAGACTTGAAGGGTATAGTCACCGGACTCCTTAAAGACATCCCAGTCATAACCCCAACTCATGATCTTTTGTAGGAAGCCATTTCCAACGCCCCAGTTATTGGGATCGCCCACCTGTTCCGGGTCTCCCCATGTGGCTTCCCAGTTGGACATGAAGCGCGTGTGCAGGGCATATCGTTTACCCGCCGTGCGATACACATTCTGGACTTCAGTTCCTTTACCGTTTGTGGATTGCTGCACGTGTCTCACCAAGCGCTGTCCGAGGAAACGCTTGCGGAGGTGCGCGCCATCTCCATTGACGATAACAGTGATCTCATCTAATCCGCGCTGGCTGGCTTCTTCAACCTCAATGAATCGTTTTAGCGCTCGAACGATTGCTGAAGACAGGTTAGCGCCTGATAATTCCTGAGCGCGTTCAAACAACGGCAAATCATCTTCGGACACATAAATTGTCTTATTCGGCATAGGACTCCTATCTACACGCCATTTCTCGTATACGTATAAGTATACACATATTCAAAAAAGAGTCAATCACCTTGTGATCATTAAGTAAACTAATGCTCCTGCCAAGCTTCTATTAGCCAGATGAATAAACAAATCTGATCCCCAATAGCAGCCTTTTTAGCAGCGCTTGATTGCCAATTTTCACATTTCTTAACAAAAAAGCCGAATAAGTCACCGTTATCTCACATATTTTCAATAAGTGTTAAGAAAAGTGTCTTGCCTATTCAAAAAACATATGCTATAGTGCCAAGTAAGGAAACGACCACGCTTCTTCATCTACACACACTGAGTTATACATTCAAATAAAGTGATTTTAAGCAGTCATTTGGCGTATCGGCGTGATAGTCGCCTTTCCACACGTATCCCCCTCACTACCCATGGAATACGATTCGATCTGGTTTTCTGTTTTGGGGATTAACCCCACCCCGGAGTCACACTGAACATGGACATTGCCCAACTAGAGCAAAAAACACTTGAAGAATTACGACATGTTGCCCGCGAGAATAATGTAACGGGTTATAGTCGGCTGAAAAAACCCGAACTCATCTTATCTTTATTGCGTAACAATGCTGAAAAGCAGGGTTATCAATTACGCGGCGGTGTGCTGGAAATCGTCGATGATGGCATCGGCTTCCTGCGGGCAGAGCATTATCTGCCGGGGCCAAATGACATCTACGTGAGTCAAACGCAGATTAAGCGCTTTAACCTGCGTACCGGTGATATGGTCATCGGGCAGGTACGCTCACCCAAAGACTCGGAGAAGTATTTCGGCCTTCTCCGTGTGGACGCAGTCAACGGCTTGAATCCTGAAGAAGCCAAGAATCGCCCCAACTTTGAAGACCTGACCCCGATTTATCCCAACCAGCGTTATGACCTTGAAACCAGCCCTCGAATTCTTTCCACCCGTTTACTCAATCTGATCGCTCCTATCGGGCGTGGTCAGCGTGGGTTGATCGTCTCGCCGCCTAAAGCCGGTAAGACGACCGTCTTGAAAGAAATCGCCAACGCCATCAGCAAGAATTATCCCGAAGTTCACTTGATGATCGCCTTAATCGGTGAACGTCCTGAAGAAGTGACGGATATGGATCGCTCGGTGGATGCTGAAGTCATCGCCTCAACCTTTGATGATCCGGTACAGCATCACGTCCGCGTGGCGGAAATGGCGATTAACCGTGCCAAGCGCCTCGTGGAGAGCAAGCAGCATGTCGTGGTGATGCTCGACAGCATTACCCGTCTGGCACGCGCTTATAACCTCGTCGTACCCAGCAGCGGTCGTACCCTCTCCGGCGGTTTTGATCCATCCGCTATTCATCCGCCCAAGCGCATCTTTGGTGCAGGCCGTAATGTGGAAGAAGGTGGCAGCTTGACCATCATCGCCACCTGCTTGGTCAACACTGGCAGCAAGATGGATGATCTGATTTACGAAGAATTTAAAGGTACGGGCAATATGGAACTGATGTTGAACCGCAAGCTGCAAGAACGCCGTATATTCCCGGCCTTCGACATCGAACAATCCTCAACACGCCGTGAAGAACTGCTCTTGGGGCCGGATGTGTTGGCTCGTGCTTACACCATGCGTAATATGCTCTCCCACTTGCAGGAGGACCCTGAAATGGGTGTGGTCGGTGCATACGAACGTTTCATCAACCAATTCCGCTTGACCGAAAGCAACGAAGAATTCATGAACTCACTGCCCGGTGCTGGAAGCAACAACAATCACCGCAGCATGTTCTAGGACAATCAATTTATTTGTAGGGGCGCACGGCCGTGCGCCCCTACTGAAAAACAACATTCAAAGCCCTGTTTCTAGCGCAGAAACAGGGCTTTTGATTTATATCTCTGGCATGGCTATAGTTATCGACAAATTTCATGATACCAAAAGAGTCTTACAATGCCCGATATTCATAAACGAATAACCATTTCCGCGCCGATTGATTGGGTTTGGGCGGCGCTGACCGATGCCACTGTCATGAGCATCTGGATGCAAGACAACCATGTTGAAGTCGATTTACGAGAAGGTGGCGCGTATCAATTTTTCAATGGCGCAACCAGCGGACATTTTACGCACATTCTCGCGCCATCCTGGCTGGAATATACATGGCGGCAAAAAGGCTGGCAAACGGGTTGGGAAGACTCGCTGGTACGCTGGGAACTTCACACGGAAGGTAGCAGCACCAACTTCCATCTGATCCATAACCGATTTCCCAATGACACCGAACGCATGGGGCATGACGAAGGTTGGGATATGTATTGGCTTGCCCCCATGCAAGATTGGTTAGAACACGGGTAAAGTTCTCGCGCCAGCAGTCACTTAAAAGCCTCTTCCGATTATCCTTGCGAGCTTCAATGCGACACATAGTCCGTTTGCGTGTTTTGCATTCATATCGCCGTTCCGCCTGTTCTGTTGCTTTATGGCGGCACACGCGGATTTGGCGATATTGCCCTGTTGGTAGCCATCTTCCTTGCGCTGCTCTATGGTTGACGACGTTGGATGTTTATCACATTCAGTATCATGGCGCTCACACTCATATGGGTGTTGTATCGGGATGTTATCGGCGATCTAGTTGCGCCTTTACTGAATTACTCAGCGCAGTTCACCTCAGTCAAATTCCTGATCCTGATGCTGGTGATGATCTTTATTCTGCGCTATTTAAATGTGTTCTATCGCGGTTTGGTTGACAGGTATCGTGGCTTTGCCGATGAGCAAGTGCGCTTGAACTGCAACTCTCGCGACAGAAAATCGTGACAGCGCGTGAAGAGGAGCGCCGTCGTTTACGCCGCGACCTGCATGACGGATTGTGGCCAACGCTGGCTGCCCAGATGTTTCGCGTGGGTGCGGCACAGGAATTGCTACACAAGAACCCGGAAAAAACAGCCAAGCTGTTAGACGATCTCCAGAACGGAATCGAAGGAACATTGTCCAATATTCGCCAGCTCGTTTATGAGCTAAGGCCGCCTCTTCTCGACCAATTTGGACTTGTCGGTGCGATCACAGACTTTGTGAGCCGGAACGAAAGCAAATTGCAGATTAACCTCAATCTGCCGGAACAACTTCCCATCATTAAAGGCGGCAGTCGAAGTAGCAGCTTTCCGTATTATGCACACTGCGATTGACAATGTGATCAAACATGCACAAGCAACCCATTCCGATGTGCAGTTGACAGTTAGCGATGGCAATCTCAATATCAATATTACTGACAATGGTGTGGGCATCGCGGTCAATTATATGACAGGGGTTGGCCTTACATCCATGCTTGAACGCGCAGAGGAGCTTGGCGGCACTTTTAGCATTGCCCCGATCAAGCCACACGGAACGCATCTATCAGTATCCATCCCGCTTCTGCTAGAGGCGGAAACAACTAATGGAGAACCTAATTAGAGCGCAAACAATTGTGCAGACGAAGCGTGCCTCGTCCGCCAGAAAATATTCGTAGTCTATTTCGTTTGTCCATAAGGATGAAAATTACGATTAACATTTTTGTTGTTGATGATCACGAGATTTTTAGGGATGGTCTGCGAATATTGATCGATACGGCTGAAGATATGACGCTCATCGGTGAAGCGGAATCCGGTGAAGATGCGCTGAAGAAACTCGTCGATTGATAGCCCGACCTCATCCTTATGGATATTCATATGCCGGGTGAAAATAGCATCGAAGTCACACGTCGCATTAAACAGCACTATCCTGATATGAACGTGCTGATGTTAACGATGTTTGATGACAATAAGTCAGTCTTTGCTGCCATGCGAGCAGGTGCATCCGGCTACATCTTGAAGCGCATTAAACACAGCGAGATGCTGCAAACGCTGCGTGTAGCAGCCACCGGTGGGGCCGTATTTAGTCCTCGTATTGCGGGATACATCATGCAATGGTTTACCCAGCCGCAGACCTCACAATCTGAGTCCACTGTCGAGCTTCCTAAATTGAGCCGCCGGGAACTGGATATATTAACACTCATCGCCGCCGGAGATGACAACCCGACCATTACTGAAAAACTAACGTTGTCTCCCAAGACAGTGCGTAATTACGTATCGCAGGTGTTGAAGAAATTGGAAGTGAGCGATCGCTTGGCCGCCCAAAAAGCACGGCAGGCCGGTATTGAATAGTTCGTGAAGATCAGTGCTATAAATGAGGCACGGCAAACATTGTAATTGCACAGACGAGCATGATGCAGCCGCTAATAACGTCCAGCATACGCCACGCAACTTTAGAGCGAAAAATCGGTGACAGTTTGCTAGCGCCGAAAGCCAGTGTAAAAAACCAGAAAGCCGATGCTAAGATTGCGCCCATGCCAAAAATAAGGCGTTGGTCGATGGGAAATAAGAGGCTCTTTGTGCCAATGATAGCCAGTGTATCCACATAAGTGGATGGGTTCGTAATGAGAAACTCAGTGTTGCGATAATCACCGCCTGTAAGCTGGTGGCGGCATTGTGTGAGTGCATTGCCTGATTCGTCGATACACTTGGGCGATAAGCGCTTAACAAGGAACGACCACCACACCACAGCAGAAAGAGAACACCACCTACTGTGACGATTGTGTGAATGATACTGCTGGTAGAAATGAGGCGCTAAGACCGCCTACCCCAAGCGAGATCAGCAGCACGTCGGCCAATGTGTTGAACAACGCGGTGGCAAACAAATGCTGGCGACGAAGCCCCTGACGCAGGATAAACAAGTTTTGTGGGCCAAACGCAATAATGATGCTGGCACGCAGTAAAAATCCTTGACTAAGGGGGTTTTTTGAGCCTGCAATCGTTGACGGGTTCATAACAATTTCTTCCTATTTCTATGAAAATTGGCGCGTAAATCCGGCAGTAAACAGTTGGGTTTACCTAAAGCTTCCGATATGTTCGATGGCTTATTTTGGATTTTTTGGGCGGCTTGTTTACCGCGCCTTCAGTTGAAATTAGGTTACCATACAACGCGTGAGGGTGGTGTCCTTATTGTGTCCTCCTGTATAAGGACATACCATGTCTGACGGAAATTATTCGAGGTGTTGTTCAGGTCATAAAACTCGAACCAAAACCTGTTGCAATCTATGAACTTTTGTTCTATAATGAGCTTGGAAATAGAACTATTTTGGAGAATGTTCTATGTCATACACCGCCCATCAATTGTTGCTTAAAATGCGAGCAACTAAAGCGGCGGCAGACATCTATTGCATAGCGGTGGCATTGACCGGGCTTCCCGCTGCATTTGTATCATTTCAGTGGCATCACGCGAAGTTCCCGCCGACACAAAATGTCAATTCAGCGGATCGCTCTCTCACATCCGCCTGCTATTTCAGCGGATAAAATGCAAAATATGCACAAAATGCGAATCATTTTCATCATTTACTGCAATTATCCATAATTGATAAGATAGGTTTGTCGTTTGTCTTATGAAGGCAGTACCATGAGTATGATTTCTGAGGAACGCGCGTCCGACTCACCATTTGTGGAATCGATAACGCGCGGTTGGACAATCCGTCATGGTTCAACTATACGTCCCGCCGAGAGCCATTGGCATATCGTATTAGTGAAGGTTAACGGACAGGTACTGCCGTTAGTCGTTGGATCACTGCCGACATCCGGCTTGGCGACTTGGGGCGAAGGTGCTGAGATTTTATGGATCAAGTTTAAACTCGGCACTTTTATCCCTCAGTTACCGGCAAAGTCACTGGTTGCGAAGGAGACGCTTTTACCGGACGCTTCCAGCAAATCATTTTGGCTGCATGGTACATCTTGGGAAATCCCCGACTTCGAAAACGCCGACACCTTTGTAGACCGACTCGTTAAGAATGAGGTACTGGTACAAGACACGGTGGTCGCCACTGCCCTACAGGGACATCCACAAGATGTTGCTCCACGTACCCTGCGGCATCGGTTTTTACAAGCCACCGGCTTACCCCAAAACCACATCCACCAAATTGAACGCGCCCAACAGGCAGCAGCCCTTTTACGACACGGCAAATCAATCCTCGATACCGTCTATGAACTTGGCTATTACGACCAGCCGCATCTAACCAAATCCCTCAAGCAATGGGTGGGACATACCCCCGCGCAAATCATCAAATCCAACGAATCCGAATAACTTGCCATTTTTTACAAGACCCTGCTCTTTTGCTCGATTATGATGTGTATGTAATCGAAAACCAGCGCACATAAATGCAAAAGGAGCTATATCAATGACTACACAACACAAACCTGATACTTACCGCACCGTCATCGGAAACATTTCCTTGTCACTAGACGGAAGAACGGCAGGTGTAGGGGGCGAGTACGATATGGGATGGATTGTCCCCCATGCAATTACAAATGGGGCACGAAATAACATGATTGCTGTCACATCTCCAGCCACCACAGTCTTTTTGGGTAGGAAGAACTACGAGGGTTTCGGAAGCTACTGGCCTGCTGTTGCTAACGACGAGACAGCCGACCCGCGCGACCGCGCCTTCTCCAAGTGGCTTAATTCGGTGGAGAAGATCGCATTTTCCTCCACCTTGAAAGTGCCTACGTGGGAAAACTCCCGTATCGTTAATGCTGATCCCACTACAGTTATCCAAGATCTGAGACAACAGGAGGGCGGCGATATTATCGTCCTTGCCAGCAGCAGCATCATCAAAAGTCTGCTTCGCGCAGATATGCTGGACTGCTTGAGCATCACCCTAGATCCAGAAATTGTTGGTGGTGGCGCTCGTCTGTTTGAGGACGGCTTACCTGCATCGTCTTGGAAATTACGCCAAAGCACGCCTACGGAAAGTGGTGCGATATGCCTGCTCTATGATCGAGTTCGTCAAGGAAAATAACCCGCAGTATCGACCAGACACATCGCTAGTGGAGCGAATTCTACGACAGCGTTATCAAGTTTCATGAACCTAATTAGCCAATCGAAATCGATCTAAAAAAGGACTAACACCAAATGAGCAAGATCACCCCTTTCCTGTGGTTTGAAAACCTAGCCGAAGAAGCCATGAATTTTTATGTTTCGCTGTTTAACAACTCAAAGATCATCAACGTCAGCCGTTATGGTGAAGGTGCGCCGGTTCCTTCCGGCACAGTCATGAGCGCCACCTTCGAACTGGATGGTCAAACAGTCATGGCGTTAAATGGTGGCCCGCAGTTCAAATTCAACGAAGCCATCTCCTTTTTCGTGAGCTGTGAAAATCAGGAAGAAGTCGATAAGTTTTGGAACGCGCTAACTGCCAATGGTGGCGAAGAAGGCCCGTGCGGATGGCTGAAGGACAGGTTCGGCCTTTCATGGCAAATTGTTCCAACAGCTTTGGGCGAGATGTTAGGCGACCCTGATCCGGACAAATCACGGCGCACGATGGAAGCCATGCTCAAAATGAAGAAGATCGACGTGCCAACTTTACGCCAAGCCTACAACGGGTGATCCAATCGAAAGACTCTGGCTTGCTGCCAGAGTCTTTTCACATCCTGTTTAATTAATTTTCTCCACCTAGGGGCAAATGCATCAAAAAACAGATAAAAATAGGGGAAGTCTAGGGTGGTTTTTTGTAAACCTATTTGCGAATACATGAAATGCGATGAAAAGTGACTCCTCCACCAATTTTAGTTAGGAGAACAAGAAGGTTATCACACAATGACGAACATAGCTTATTTAGAACGCCTTACCTCAGCCCCTTCTCTGTAAAAGGAGAAGGGTAATAATTAGCAGTAGATTAAGTACTTTCGAAAGTGTCATAAAAGATGCTAGGCGTGATTAGCTGCTGTGGCGGATATGGACGATGTCGCCATCTTTAACGATGTATTCTTTGCCTTCGAGACGGAATTTACCGCTGGCTTTCAAGGCTGCTTCGCTGCCACCTGTAATCAGGTCTTCATAGGCCATGACTTCGGCGCGAATAAACCCTTTTTGCAAGTCACTGTGGATGGCACCTGCGGCTTCGGGGGCGGTTGCGCCAACAGCTACGCTCCATGCGCGAACTTCATCTTCACCGACGGTAAAAAAGGATTGAATCGCCAATAGTTCATAAGAGAGGCGGATAACCTTTGCCGCGCTGAGTTCGGTGATGCCATATTCTTGCATGAACATTTCGGCATCGGCGGGTTCCAACTGCGACAGTTCGGCTTCGATCTTGCCTTGAAGGGCGACCATTTTGCTACCCGCACGGTCATACTTGAGTAGGGTATTTACGTCCTGCGCTTCATCACCGAGGTTGGCGACGACCAACACAGGCTTGAGTGTCATGAAGCCGTAACCGCGAATGGCTTTGGCTTCTTCGGCTGTGATTTCAAGTTCAAGCAAGGGACGTTCGGCTTCGAGTTGGGTCTTGAAGCTCTGCATGAGTTCTATTTCAACCGGAACGAACTTATCGACATTCTTGCCTTTGATGCGGATTTCGTTCTGGAGTTTTTCGAGGCGGGTTTCGACAATGACCAAATCCGAAAGCAGAAATTCACTGTCGAGAATTTCCAAGTCGCGCTGAGGATCAACCGTTTCGTAAGGATGCGGGACGGTTTCATCTTTGAAGGCGCGGACGACATGCAGGAAGCCATCTACCTGCGAGAGTTCGTTGCGGAACTGCCCTTTTAGGCCGCCTTCACTGATGCCCTTATCCAAGCCGCCGATGTCGGCATAGGTGACAGTGGCGTAACCGGTTTTCTTGGGTTTATACATGTTAATCAGTTTTTCGACGCGCTGGTCAGGCACATTGACGACAGCGGTGTGCACTTCGAATTGACCGCTGGTGGCTGCGCCCGTCGCGAGATTTTGTCCGGTGAGGGCGTTAAAAATGGTTGTTTTGCCGCTGTTTGGTAAACCGATAATTCCGAGTCGCATTGTTTCCTCATTCACTGGCTATGCAAAAGTCGTATCAGTATAAAGGCATCAACCGGAAAAAAACAGATTTTTAGTCGATAGTCGGTAGTCTTTAGTCAATAGAGGAAGGCAAAGTCGAACCGCTGAGACGGAGAGGATAGGAAGACACATAATCGCCAAGATCAATGCGAAGAGAATTTAACCACAGAGACACCGAGGACACTAAGGTAAGAAGAAGGTTAGCATCCTAAAAAGGCAAATTAAGGGAATTCGGGTTGATAGGGCTTCGCGAGATTGAGCAAGGGCAAGCTGTTTTTCATGAAGTCGACTTCATCCATTTCAAGGGTCATAGTGGGATGCGAGGGCAAAGCACGGATTTGCGGCAGTACCGAACGATAATTGAGGATGCCATGATCGAAGCCCATGTGGATGTCAATCTTGCCGTCGTTGTTATTCATGTGGGTGTGGACTATGAGGTCTCCAAGGGTTGACAGCCATCGATCAAAAGGCGCTTCTTCCCCAAAAAGGTGCGCATGACCAATATCAAGACAAGCCCGTAAATAGGGATGATTGATCTCCTTGAGCAAATCTCCGATGATGTCCGGATCAAATTCCCACATATTTTCGACGGCTACCACGACATCATACTGCTTAGCATATTCGGCTAATGGTGCCCAGAATTCGATGTTGCGCTGATGCCAACCGACACGGTATTCGATATTGTGAATGGCGGCAATAAAATTGGCGTGGAAAACAATCAGGTGAATATCGAGTTCCGAAGCGATGCGAATCGCATGCTGGTAGCGTTCGTAGACAAGCGCATTAATGCGGCGGTCGGGACTGCCGGGAGCCATATCCATAAAAGGGCCGTGCATGGAACGTGGGCCTACAATTGGTCGTAAAAGCTGTTTGTAGCGGGCGATTGTGCCTTGCCAGTCGCCATCCAGAACGTTCGGAAAGGCGAAGACCATCAGTTCAATTCCAAGCTGGTATTCCAGTGCCAGTCGGATGCAATCTTCGATGTTACGGTCGCTGGCGCTTAACAATACCTTGTCTGTCATGTCCCGCTTCCTGATGTGCTTTGCTTATTTACCAAGTCTACACCGAAATAGTCTTATGCGCCCATGAACTTCCACAATCATCCAGAACCTTTCAGGAAGCTGCAAAAATGCGAAACGATTTGCGTGTGCGGGTTTTTCGTTGGGCGTTGAACAACTAATGGTGAAACTAGATAGAACTCGCATATTGGAATAGGAGTGACAAGCAATCCAATACGTGGCTTTTAAATAGTTTCACCATAAGCTAAAGATGAGTATTTATTCGGTTGTGTTTCGATTAGGCTTAGGGTAATGTGACGATATTACAGGCAATCGTTAGGGGTCAAACGTGCAACATACGGACATTACCAAACGAACCGAATTCTGGGTGCTGGTAGCCACTATTCTCGCTTCCAGCATGGCATTTATCGACTCGACTGCTTTGAATGTGGCACTGCCGATTATCCAAGCTGAACTCAAAATGGATGGGTCGCAAGTGAGTTGGGTGGTGAATGGCTATCTGCTGTTTCTGTCGGCACTGATTTTAGTAGGTGGTTCGCTGGGTGACCATTACGGACGCAAGCGAATTTATATGATCGGTATCGTGCTGTTTTCGGCATCGTCGCTGGTTTGCGGATTAGCACCATCGGTTGGGGTGTTGATCGCAGCACGGATGGTGCAAGGTGTGGGCGGCGCGTTAATGGTTCCGGGCAGCCTCTCCCTTATATCAGTGACATTCAGTGGTGAACAGCGTGGAAAAGCAATTGGTACATGGTCAACGTTTACTACACTCACCAGTCTGATAGCGCCGGTGGTCGGTGGGTTGCTCGCTGGTGCTGGCCTATGGCGTGTGATTTTCTTCATCAATCTACCGCTGGCGGCGGTGTCGTTATGGGCGCTAATTAACTATGTTCCAGAGAGTAAAGACCAAGATGCGAAACGTCTGGATTTCGTAGGTGCGCTGCTGGTGACGTTGGGATTGGCAGGTGTAACTTTTGGCCTGACTGAAGCGCCTAACTACGGTTTTAGCCATCCATTGATTTTAGTGACATTAATTGGCGGCATTCTAGCTGTAATCATGTTTATTATCGTGGAAGCACGCAGCGATCATCCGATGATTCCGCTGGGATTGTTTCGTTCACCAACCTTTAGCGGAACGAACGCGCTGACCTTTTTTCTGTATGGGGCGCTGACGATTGTGCCCTATTTTCTATCGTTTAATCTGATTCAGGTGCAGGGTTATCCGGCTCGTGAAGCAGGTTTAGCGCTGCTGCCGTTGGGGATTATTCTAGCGCTGATTTCGCGGCGCATGGGTGCAATTGCTGACCGTATTGGTCCGCGACCGCTGCTGACGCTTGGGCCAGCCTTGGCGGGTGTCGGCTTCTTACTGTTCGGATTACCGGGTTTGACCAACGGGCCAAATGATTATTGGACGACCTATTTTCCGGCTGCGTTATTGCTCGGTATCGGAATGGGTATCACAGTCGCGCCGCTGACCACCGCCGTGATGGGTTCCGCACCTTCTCATAGTAGTGGTGCGGCTTCGGGCATCAATAACGCGGTGGCACGGACAGCCGGTGTGCTGGCGCTTGCCATTGTGAGTTCGGTGGCGCTGGTACGGTTTAGCATGATGTTGGATGCAAATGTTGCCAGCTTGGGCGCTCCAACTGCCGTGCAAACCCAGATGCACGAGGAAGCCTCCAAATTAGCGGATGCTAAACCACCGGAAGATATTCCGGAGGAAATGAAATCGGTGCTCTCACAAGCTGTGAAGGTGTCCTATATCGAGACCTTCCGCTTGATCTCGATTATCGGCGCAGCGATGGCGTGGTTGAGTGCGCTGCTAGCCTTTGCGCTGGTCGGGCGAGAACGTAAGCCTGCCTAAAATGCAGACACATGTAGGGGCGCAAGGCTTGTGCCCTTCCTTAACATCAATAGCACACTACTCAAATCGCCAGCGTGTGGCACCATTCGGTTCGGCGGTGGCGACCCCAACGACCGTATCAAATATCAATCGGTAGACGTACCACGGCGGTTTTCCGGCGCTTGGGGCACTGAAGGGCGCTGTGAACACATCATCTTTCACTTCCACAGGCCATCCTGATCCCGCATTACGATATAACTTCGCGAGTGCTTCGAGCGTCGGCTTCTCGGTAATCCGTTGCGCTTGGCCTTCGAGGACAAGATCGATCCCTTTCAGGCTGACTGAGATCGTACAGGCGGGATTCGCCGCCAAGTTACGCGATTTGCGCGTCGCTGGCCCACTGGTGAAATACAGGTCACCGTCATACCACAGAGCACCGACTCCGGCGGCATGTGGGCGACCATTAGGCTGTGCTGTTCCGAGGAAAAATGTCAGATCAGGTACCGCGGGACTATTTACGAGGAGATCATGCGCTCTGCTCCACGGTATGACAGGATCTCCATAAATGTCGAGATTAGTAACCTCAACAGGTTCCCGGTCAGTCATCGGTTCACCTCCTGATTCATCCGGTAATCATATGGCAGTATACCATCCTCTTTTGATAGAGCCTCCCGAAGGAGACGTTATTTTTCCTTACCAACAAGAAGATTTCTTTTGCTGGCTATGATCTTCAGACAATAAAAACTCCTGTAGGGGCGCATGGCTGTGCGCTGAATTTTCTCTGTTTTCCCGTAGATAACGCTCTTAGAGCCTTCCCTATTCTTCTCGCGCTACCCTAAACACCTGTCTCATCAAATATGTATAGGAAAGCTTGAGCCAGCTATAAATCTCATCATTTTCTAAAATCGGTTGAGTATAATAATCTTATAAACTTTCAGCGCACAAAGCGGGAGCAAAGCGAATGGCTGTTACGCGCGAAGACAGATTATCGGACTCGCCTTTAGTCGAATCGATTTGGCATGTCCAAGCTGAAAGTGACGGCAGTGAGATTGTCGTCGCTGATATGAGTTGGGACATGATCATCACAAAGCAGAATGGTAAAACCAATCTATGCGTATGGGGGCCGATGACCAAAGCCAATTCGATCCCGCATACAGCAGGTTCAGAGGCGCTTGGCATACGTTTTAAGCTGGGCACATATATGAATACACTGCCTGCTTACAGCCTACCCGACGCGGGGACGGTTCTACCAAAACCCAACAGTAAATCATTCTGGCTCAACAGCTCGGCTTGGGAACTGCCGACTTACGAGAACGTCGAAACTTTTATCGAACGGCTGGTGCGGAGTGGGCTACTGGGAAAAGATTCGGTTGTCGAAGCGACCTTACAAGGCGACTCGCAGTATATCTCGTTACGGTCAGTGCAGCGGCGATTCTTGCGAATTACCGGATTAAACCAGCGTTACATTCGCTCCATCGAACGCGCCCAACAAGCCGCATCGCTCCTCAATAAAGGGATACCAATCCTCGACACAGTCTATGAGGCAGGCTATGCCGACCAGCAGCACATGACCAAATCGTTGAAGCGTTTCCTCGGTCAAACACCCGCCCAAATTTCAGGTATTCGTAGCTCCGAATAAGTGTCGTCTGGAGACAAGACCCCACCCTGAAAATGCGGTTTAATGAGATTGTCAATCAACGCAATTCAGGAGTAACAAATGGCAGCAACAACCGCATCAAAAACGCAAGTTAAGCCGTTTAGCATCAATATTCCACAGTCCGTTTTGGACGATCTTCAAGAACGATTGAGCCGTACTCGTTGGCCGGACGAAGCACCAGCCTCCGGTTGGACAATGGGAACTAATCTGGGCTACATGAAACATCTCGCCGATTACTGGCTGAACAAATATGACTGGCGCAAGCACGAAGCTGATCTCAATCAATTTCATCATTTCACAGCCGCGGTGAATGGCATCAACCTGCATTTCATCCACGAACACGGCAAAGGGCCGAACCCCACGCCAATCTTGCTGCTGCAGGGCTGGCCGGACTCGTTTTATCGCTATCACAAGCTCATTCCGATGCTGACCGATCCAGCCAGTTTTGGTGGTGATCCCAACCAATCGTTTGATGTGATTGTGCCGTCGCTGCCGGGGTTTGGCTTCTCAGAGAAGAAGCCGCAGGTTTATGATGACTGCGCGGATTTATTTACTACCCTCATGATCGACCTGTTGGGGTATTCGAAGTTTGTCAGCGTGGGTGGTGATGGGGGTTCGATGATTAGCGTCGCTATCGCCCAACGTCATCCTGAGGTTTTGAAGGGTATTTACCTCACTGATGTCGGCTATCCCGACCAATCAACCGACTTCGTTAGCCTCAGCCAGCCGGAGCAAGAATTCGCAGGTTATATTCAGCAGTGGTGGATGAAGCAAGGCGCATTCAACATGATTCAATCCACCAAACCACAAAGTCTCGCCTTCAGTATGAATGACTCGCCAGTGGGTTTAGCAGCGTGGATACTCAGTTTTATGACGATGGAATCAACCGGCGAGGAGATTGAAAAGCGCTTTGGCTTCGACGATTTGTTAACCAACATCATGATTTACTGGCTCACGGAAACCATCGGCTCGACTTTCCGCATGTATTACGAGGCCGCCAATGCCGCGCCATCGCCTAGCGCCAGTCTTCGTCCCGATGTTCCGGCGGCGGTTGCGCACTGCCCTTGGGATGCTCCTCTCCCGCGCGAGTGGGCCAATCGTAAAGTCAATTTGCAGCACTTCACCGAGCTAGAACGTGGTGCTCACTTCACCGCATGGGAAGAACCTGCGTTGATTGCAGCCGACGTCCGAGATTTCGTGCGACAGCTATCGACCTAAACGGCATTTAATTAGGAGATTGGGGCGCATCATTCGCGCCCTCTTCGCTTCTTGCATCACCCCTTAAAAGTTTGAATACTCGAACTTTCGACAATGTCACATTAAAGATTTGTAGTCGATTGTAGGAATCGATTTGAGATCATTATTAAGGTCAAAATGGTTCAAAGTGGACACTCTGTATTCAATAATGCTTAATTTCAGACTCAAATTGTGCCATATCGCATT
>JBBSBM010000023.1:0-80104 GCA_038251275.1 Aggregatilineales bacterium | reverse complement strand
TATTCAATAATGCTTAATTTCAGACTCAAATTGTGCCATATCGCATTTTAAAATCAGTGGAGTTCATACAAGATGATGTGATCAACGGATAAGTCATTAGGTCACCATCCAACCTCTATTTTTCAATGAGGCATTGTGTAAACTGATTACAGACATCTAATGTGACTTTGTCGAGGGTTCGGGTTTTCAAACTCTTCTGCCAATTGAGAATTGGTTTCTCTGCGGATCAAAGATTATTTCATCTTCGTGAGCTATGCACAATGTGTTTCATTCACGCGCCTACAATCTGCCGCTACAATACTGCGCTATGAACCAACAAAACACACCTTTCCTTGAAAGCCTTGTGCGGGCGAAAAATGCACATGAATATTCTTTCCATATGCCCGGTCATAAATTTATCGCAGGGCTGAATCCACAAATTACCGATTTTATGGGTGAAGCCGCTTTTGAAGCCGATCTCAACGAAATCAGCCCCGGTGTCGATTATCTTCATGCGCCTAAAGGCTCGCTGGTCGAAGCGCAACGCTTGGCGGCAGAAGCGGTTGGCGCGGATCGCAGTTATTTCCTCATCAACGGCTCGACTGTTGGCAATCAAGTGTCGATGTTGGCGTCTGTCCGTGATGGTCAAACCGTCATTGTTCCCCGCGCGGGGCATCGTTCGGTTTACGGCGGATTAATTCTCTCAGGCGCAAATCCAATTTATGTGCCGCCTGTTTATCATCCACAGGTCGAGTTTCCGTTAGCTGTTCCATTGGAAACGGTGCGCGATTTGTTATCCGCTCATCCCGGCGCAGCAGCCATCCAAATCACATCGCCCAATTACTACGGCTACCTCTCGGATGTGGGTGGTTTGGCAAACCTCGCGCACGAAAACGGCATTCCCTTGTTAGTCGATGAAGCACACGGCGCACACCTGCCATTTCATCCTGATTTGCCGCCGTCAGGTGTGCAAGTCGGTGCAGATTTAGTCGTCCAAAGTTCCCACAAAACGGTTGGCGCACTGACGCAAGCGGCGCTGCTGCATCTCAAAGGCAGCCTCATCGTCACCGCGCATCTTGAACAAATCCTGTCACTGATGCAGTCATCCTCGCCCAGTGCTTTACTAATGGCCTCATTAGATGCTGCTCGTCAACAGATGGCGACACATGGTCAAGAATTACTCACGACCACTATTCAACTCGCCGCCAAAGCCCGCGAAGCGATCCGCAGCATTCCCGGCTTATGGTGCTATGGCGAAGAACTGATTGGCTCTTACGGCATCTTCGCCCACGATCCGACTAAATTGGTGATTCGCGTCGTCGATAGCGGTATGAACGGGCATATTTTCGCGGAACATCTCGCCCGTGAACACAACGTCTATGGTGAGTTTGTTGATCCCAAACACATCATTTGCTCGATCACCATTGCTGACGATGAGCAGCGTGTTGATTATCTACTCAATGCGCTTCGATCCGTTGCCGCTAAAAGCACTCCGATATCCACTTCATCGGTCAGCCAACCTTTAAAAGCGCCACATGTACCGGAAATGGTTATCAATCCGCGACAGGCCAACTTTGCCGCATCCAAACGCATACAACTGGCGCAATCTATCGGTGAAATCTGCGCCGAACAAATCATGCCTTATCCGCCGGGAATACCGCTCCTCCTCCCCGGCGAACGGATTGACGCGGACATGCTGGATTATTTGCGCTATGTCAAAGCGCAGGGCATTTCGATTGTCGGGCCAGAAGACACCAGTCTTGAATACGTGCGGGTGATTGATAAATCCACTTGAACACTTCAAATAACAGCCGCTTGCATGGCATCAACCGCCGCTTTTTCAAGTTCATAGATGTTGAGGACATGCTCTCGCAGTGTTTCACGGAATACTTTGTATTCCGTATTGTTCATCGGGAAATCATTTGCCGCAGCTTCTTTAAGCGCTTTTAGTCGGGCGTTAATTGCCTTGCGTTCATCAAGCGTGGATTGGCTTAGCCGGAATAATGTGCGTTTACGCAGCTTGAGTTCACGGACTTCTTTCAAGAGAGGAATGTCATCAGGTAAGACGGCTCCTGCCAGCTTGTTCCACGCCTGCGCCGACTGCCGGAATAACTCCGAAGCGGCTTTCAAGTCCTGCTTATTGAGGATCAGCGCGGCTTCGTCCAAGAAATCGGCATATAAAGCGCGTTCGGCTCCGTCACTGCCGCCCCAAATCATAATCCAGTCGAATAGCCCCGGTTGTCCATTATCCCCTACCAGCGCGTTATACAGTCGGCTGCCCACTGGAAAATAACGTTCCCAACTGTGTTTGTTACGCGTATTGGTCAACATATCCGCCCAATGTTGTAATGCGGCAAAGCCAAAGTTATCCCGCTTACCCTTTGGTGGTGCATCTGTAAATAGGCTGATGCACTGCCAGATACCTTTCTGCACAGCCGACGGCAGTTTGTCCATATTCGGTGCGTCCAAAACCATAACCCGATATTTCTCGTCTTTGACACGGGCGCGGGCTTTCATCAGTTCATCCACGCTGATGGTCAGCGGTTGGCCGGAACGGTCAGCGATATAAACCGTATCACTATCTGCGCCATAAACTACGATGGGGGTCATTGCCCACATCGGAATGTTATCCGGCAGCAGGTTGTAGGGTAAGCTGAACATATCTACCCAAACTAGTGCCGGATGCCCGCTTTCGAGCACGTCAATCAGGTTCTTCATCGCTGTTTCGGGTTTAGAGGTCTGAAGGACTTCACGCGGGAGTGCTAGACGTTCAAATAATGTTTCCAGTGGATCAAATGTATTGCGGGTTAGTAAGGCAATATGCGGCAGATAACCTTTGTATTCGAATAGAAAATAACCCACGGTGATGCCGCCATTGATGCCCATCAGCAGGGCTTCACTCAGCGGTTGACCGGTATGCGGTGCAGCTTGTCCTTGATAGGCTAGCACGTTGCGAATAGGGCCAGTTTCACGGTGCAATCCGTCAAAGTGATGATAATTTTTGAGTATGGGCATATTCAATTTCCAATCGCTGTTTATGGCAGCTATTGTAAAGGAAAATGAGATGCGCTTCCCAAAGAAGCGACATACTTTGCACTTTTTCGAATGGTTGAATAGTATGGCTACATATACGGCAGCTTTTCGCCCCATCCCCAATAAGGTAACGGTTCGTTGGTTGGGGCTTTCATGTTCGGCTTGGAGAACATCAACGCCATCCGCGTTCCCCACTCGACATAGGCTAAAAATGCTGATCGGAATTCAGCATCAGATGGTAAACGAACCTCATCCGCAGCATCACACATCAACTGAACCCAACGCTTACGCTGCGCTTCAGTGATGCCCAAACCTAAATGTGCCGATACCATGTGGTGATGAGCCGTTTCGCCTGCCACATATGGAGCACTGTAGGCTTTGGGACCACCAAAGATTTCAGCAAACCAATCGGCGACATGCTGCCGATGTTGAGGGGGCATGTCGCTAAACAAGGGACTCAGTAGTAAATCTGCCACTGCTTTATTATAAAAAACATCAATTAATTTAGAGAAGCTCTCCGCGTTACCTACCCACTCATATAATGTTGGTATTGGTGTTTCAGTCATGGCCACTCCCTTTTTTATGCGTCTATCCTACTCTCCATCGAGGTATCTGAAACCTGAACATAAGTTCAGTTCTGTTTTTCTTGCCAATGACACATTCAGGGGTGAGATGGTCTACAATCAACTTTAGCATTGACCCTGATTGAAAGCTTCGGCATTGTCGTGTATCATATCATGCATCGTGCATGATGTACGATTGCGGTGAGGGTATTATAATCACCCTATTACAACAATAAACTATGTTTGGAGCGATTTTGTGAAAACAGTTATTTTGCAAGAACCCGGTCAGTTTAATCTAGTCGATACAGCACCGCCGGCCCATCCCGGCACGGATGAGGTACAAGTGCGTGTTCGGCGTGTAGGCATCTGTGGAACCGATTTACATGCCTTCACCGGAACCCAACCCTTCTTTAACTACCCGCGCATATTGGGGCATGAACTAGCGCTGGAGATCGTTGAAATCGGTCCGACCACGCTTAAACATGATCTAGTAGTTGGCGATCACTGCTGTGTGCGTCCTTACCTGAACTGTGGCGTATGTGATGCTTGTCGTCGTGGTTTAACGAATGCCTGTATACGATTGCAAGTATTAGGTGTGCACCGTGACGGTGGTATGCGCGAACTTATCAATGTACCAATCGACAAAATCCACAAATCAACGCTGCTGCAAGACGAAGAACTGGCACTGGTTGAGATGCTCAGTATTGGTGCTCATGCTGTCCGCCGCGCAAACATCATGGCGGGTGAATATGTGGTGGTGGCCGGTGTCGGCCCGATTGGATTAGGTGTGGCGCAGTTCGCTCACCTCGCTGGCGCACATGTTATTGCGCTGGATGTTAGTGACAGCCGCTTAACATTTGCTAGACAACAGCAAGTGATTGAAAAATGTATTGATGGCAAACAGGATGTACTTGAGCAGTTTAAAACGGTCATTCCTGATGGTATGCCTACGGTAGTGTTTGATGCCACCGGAAACGCCGCCTCGATGATGAAATCATTTAGTTATGTGGCTCAGGGCGGGCGGCTGGTCTTCGTTGGCCTGTTCCAAGGGGATGTCACGTTTAATGATCCCGAATTCCACCGCCGTGAATTAACTTTGCTGGCGAGTCGCAATGCTACTGCCCAAGATTTCAAGCAAGTGATAGGCGCACTGGAAACTAAAAAAATTGATGTGAAGTCTTGGATTACTTACAGCCCATCACCTGAAGACATGATCCGCGATTTCCCGACGTGGCTTGATCCAGCGAATGGTGTTGTCAAAGCCATGTTTGGTTTCTAAAATTAATTTAGTAAAAGGATTTTTATAATGACTGCTGCCAAGCCCGGTCAATTCGCAGCTTATGGGGCGCTCCCCACGCCTCAATTGACACCCGAACTCATGAGTCTGGTCAAGACAGGTACGATATATAGTTTGTCGGTGGTTTGGAATGAAGGTATTCAAGTTCCAACGCCGATGGTTCCTTATACCTTATCGCCGCGTTTGCGGCATGGCGATTTACCGGATATTGCACCTGCTTCTGCTGCCGCCGAATTGGTCACGATGGCTGCCCACACAGGCACACATATTGATGCCCTGTGCCATATTGGGGAAATGCAGGATACTAATGGTCATGTCAGTATGGATGGCGAAGTCAAACTTTACGCCGGTGAAAACCGATTTGTGAATGCTGCCGAGCAGGTTGGTTATCTGGGACAAAAACATTTGAGCATCGCTGATATGCCGCCAATTGTCACGCGCGGTATTCTGATTGACGTTGCCAGTTATAAAGGTGTTGATATTCTGCCAAATGAGTATGTGATCTCATCTGCGGAAATCCAAGAAGCGCTGATTGCCCAAAACACGTTGATAACGCCGGGAACAGCGGTTATGATCCGAACGGGATTTTATCAACATCTCGTGACAGGCGATCCAGCTTACCGCGATTCAGTCGCCGGAATTGGCTTAGAAGCTGCCCAATGGCTACACCAGCAGGGCATGATTTTGGTGGGTGCTGATAACATGACCGTAGAAGCCATGCCGCCAATGGATCATGCGGTTCACCGTTATTTGTTGGTGCATCACGGCATAACCCATCTCGAAAACCTGTATCTGGAAGCATTAGCGGCGAAGCATGTCTACGAATTTCTGTTAATCGTCACACCTTTGCGTTTGCAAGGTGCGACTGGCTCATGGGTACACCCAATCGCCATTGCCTGAGCCTTTTTTCGGAGCTTAACCGATTTCAAAGGTGCACAGGATGCGATTGATTTTAGCCTTTCACCGCGCCGACTAACAACCCTTTCGCGATGTAACGTTCCAACGCAATCGCCATAAAGATGAGCGGCAAGATCATTAACAGCACTAGAACCGAAATGTTCCACCACTGTGGACCACGCGTAGCATTTTGTCCTGAAATTAATAAAGGCATGGTATGGGTCTGGGAACCTGAGAGGAAAAGTGCCATGACATATTCATTCCATGAATATACCAGCACAATAAGAAAGGTTGCAATCAAACCGGGCGCAGATAGTGGGAGAATGATACTTTTCAAGACTTGAAAACGGTTTGCCCCATCAATGAAGGCGCTTTCTTCAAGTTCAATAGGTAGGCTTTGGAAATAATCGCGCATGAACCAGATGACAATGGGTAAATTAGCAGCGCAATAGGTAATGATAAGCGCTTGAGGTGTATCGAGCATTCCAAGCTGCTGAAACAAAATGTAAATCGGGATAATGACGGTGACGGGTGGCAGTATGCGCTGTGAAATAAGCCAGAAGGCAATATCGTCATTGTTCATAGTGCCTTTGAATCGTCTTCCGATACCTTGAGCCAGCAGAAAAAAGATGACGCTTCCAACCACCACGGCTATGAGCCACGGTGCGCCTAAACTGATCATAATAATCGCTAATGCTACACATCCGACAAAGGTTAGAATCAACCCCGGCTTAGGTCGGTACTCAAATCGTGTCAGGGCATAGGCTGCTCCTGAGCCAATTAGCAGCGCAGCAATGGCACTAGAAATCGCAATAGTTACCGTTGTCACATAAGGCCGCCCAACATATTCAATTCCGTCGTCAATGAGTAATTCTTGATAAGCATGCAAGGACGGTTGATAGTCGATAAATGGGACAAATTTGGGGCCACTAGCAACATCAACAGGTTGTTTAAACGAGGTAACCAACAGCCAGTATAAGGGAAATATAACGACAAATGCCCAGAAACCAAGAATCACATAAGAGATAAGTTTCCAAAACGGCGATAATTGGAACGGGCTGGAAGTTCTAAAAAACCAGTTCATTAGAGTCGCTCCACGATTTTGTTACGTACAGTATTGACAAACATAACGGCGACGAAGGTCACAAGAATCAACAGCAGGTAGCCTAGCGCCGCTGAACCACCGAGGTTTAGCGCACTCCACTCATTAAAGGCGTTTAAAGTTAGCGATTCGGTGGCTGTACCCGGCCCGCCCCCCGTTAGTAAACGTGGAAGATCAATAATTTTGAAAGCTTCAATTAGCCGGATGAGAATGAGAGTCAAGCTGACAGGGGCGATTTGGGGCAGTATGATGTTTCGAAACATATCCAGTCGGTTCGCACCATCTACAAGCGCAGCCTCAACCTGTTCTCTCGAGACTCCCTCCAGCGCAGCCAATAAAATGATGAACATAAAAGGTGTCCATTGCCAGATGTCCCCAATCAGGATTGCCGCACGCGCTCCAGCACCTGTTTCTACCCACGAATAGTCTTTCAATCCCAGATTTGTCCATAATGGGGCAAATGGGCCAATTGAAGTGTCGGTCATCATCCTAAACAGAAAACCGACACCCACAGGTGTAATCATCATTGGTAATAAAAAAACGACTCTAAAGAACCGCTTGCCGGGTAGACTTTGTACCAATAACATTGCCAGCCCTAAACCGATGGTGTATTGAAAGAAAACACCGACAAAAACGAAGATAAGTGTGACGACCAATGTGCCGGGTACACCCGTTTCGCTTAATGTACTTACACAAATCCAGACCAAACCAATGGTCATAATGGCTGCCAGCAAACGCAAGACCATACCAAACAGGCTACGTTTACTATTAATTACGTAACTGTAAAGCCAATATATCATCCATCCGCTAACCGCTAAACAAATCAGCCCGCCAAACGGCGAAATATTTCCCATTGCGCCGATTAAATGGCGTTGACCACTGCCCACGAGCAGTTTTTCGTAGTTCTTGAAACCGACAAAAAGAATATTAATCCCACCACGTACAAAGGTAACTCGGGTAAATGACAAATATAGGGAGATAATTAACGGAAAAATTGAAAGTAACAGGACGATCACAATCGTTGGCAATAGTAATGCCGATTTGGATGTTGCATCGTGCCGCCGTGTTTTCGAAGGTTGTTTTCTAACCTTTACAGAAGCTAATTCCAATGGTCTCGAGTCATGTTGTTGCATGTTTTGCATAGTAATGCCGCTCAAAAAAGAGATGAGAGTTCAACTTACTCATGGAGGTAAATAAGTTGAACTCTTAGGATTGTATAAAGGCTGTCAGACTAGCTAAAGCATCGCGTGTTTTTGACGGTTGCCTTACTTTGTTTTGACACCCAATGAGGCAAGGTACGCAGCCTTCTGTGCGTCACGTCCCACTTCATCTGTGATTTCTTCCGACTGTTTGTAAATTTCGTCGGCGGCTTGTTCAGCAGTGAATTCACCAGCGAGGAATTGGCTCACAACTGTATCTAGTACAACTTGTTGGTAGCGGCTGACCTGCGGAATGCTGAGGTCAAGCACCATGTTCGGGCTGCTCACGCTGGCTTCAATAGCACCTAGATAGTTCTTAGCAGCGGTTTCGCTAAAGCCAGCCTTGACCCACGTATCAAGACTTGCGAATTGTGAGGCGCGATAGGGGTTGTAACCGGTCTTTCCTAAGGTCACATCCTCGCCGGATTGTTTGGGTTGGGTAAGATAGGAGAAGAAGGCATAGGCAGCATCCTTAACCTCAGGTTTGGCTGCGGCGCTGACCGAACCACCCCAACCACCGAATGCGGCCAGAGGAGCATGGTTGACACCGTCAACTGCATAGGGGCAGGTGGTTGCATCGCAAGGTACAAGCTTGCCTGTCGCACGGTCAACAACTTCGGTTGAACCGGGGTTCAGCAACGTACCCACTTTATCCTGTACAGTTGATTGCTTGGGATCAATCGACAATGAGCCGATGTCACCCCAGTCAATGGTCAAAGCACAGCGACCAGTCAGGAACAGGCTACGTGTGCTGTTCAGATCCAAGTTCAATTCATCCGGTGGGCCGAACTTGGTGGTTTCATTGTAAATTTCCAAAGCGCGGATGAAACCGTCATTCTTGACTAACGGTGTCATGTCCTCGGTATTGAAGAACATGCCCTGTGCGGTTCCTTGGCTCTGGAGATAGCCACTGGCGATGTCCAACACCCACCAGTAACCCTGTCCAGCACGTTTCTTGGGAATGCACGAGCCGTAATCCGCTGTGCCATCACCGTTCAAGTCCTTACCGTTGAGGGCAGAAGCGACTTTCAAGTAATCTTCCCAAGTCGTGGGAGGGGTTAGGTTGTTGTCCTTAAACACATCGGTGCGGTAATAAACTGTGTGTAGATCACCATCCAAGGGAATGGTATAGATTTTGCTGTCGTAGCTGGCGATGAAATTACGGAAGAAAGGGCCGATGTCATCCCATTGAATATCTTTGTCGTTGTTGACGCGGGCGGTCAAATCTTCTAGATAACCGGGGACGATCAAATCTGCGTGCCATTGAGGTGCCAAAATGAAGGCATCATAGCTGTTTGTCCCCGTAGCTTGGTCGGTTTGAATTTTGTTAAAGAGATCAGCAAATGGAACCGTTGTCACTTCAATCTTTGCGCCAGTTAAGGCTTCAAAGTCCGGTCCGCGCCGTAGTAGCGGCTCAGTAACTGCGGGGCCATCAAAGCTTAGAATACGGACGGTAACACCTGCAAATGGTTTATCTTGTGCTGCTGTAGTGCCCATTCCTACAACCAACAACATGAGAAGGGTGAGAAAAAAACACGATCTAAAGATTTTCATAACTACCACTCCATAAGTTAAATTTTAGATATTGATGTTGCAAATAGTTTTTCCCTCAGTAAAGCTTTTCCTTTCTCTATTTTTAATCTTGCATGTATGATGTATCATGCATGATGCATGAAAACTACCATGTCTTGTTGTATTTGTCAAACTTAATCTTCGAGCTGTAAAAATTTCCAAGGGCAGTCCAATATTACGGAACAGTCCAAGAAAGTACGGTATATTATTGAGCGTGAATAGGAATAAAACTTTAAGCGAATCTATTGGAGTTTGTTGTATGTCTGAGAATAATCCGAGTTTGAATTACGCAGCACTTAAACGACAGCCTTACCTGTCATTAACAGATATTGCTTATAACACGCTGCTTGAAGCAATTATCAACCAAGATTTTCAACCCGGTGCAGCCATCAGCATTGACAGCCTTGCACGCCAACTCAATATGAGTAATACGCCTGTGCGTGAGGCGTTGATGCGTGCAAATGGGGAACGATTGGTGAGCCAGAAAACCAACCACGGTTTTGTGGTCGCTGATATATTGACCCCAGACGAACTTCACCAACTGTTTGATGTGCGCTACATTTTAGAAATCCACGCCCTGACCGAAGCCAACATCACCGCCGGCTCCGTTAAAACCATTACCGCTTTAGTGGAACAAATGCAGTCCACTTCGGATGGTACAATCTACAACGATTTTCGAGATTATATGGTGATGGATTATGAGTTTCATTACGCCCTCATCAATTTAGCCGATAACAGTTTTTTGATGGATGCTTGGGATGATTTGCATGTTCATCTGCATCTGTCACGGTTATATACCGGCGTAGGTTTATTTGACCGTAATCATTCGACAAGTGAACATCAAGCGATCCTTGAGGCGCTCCAGCATGAAGACAAGAAAAAGGCTGTCCGTTTGTTGAGCCAACATATCAAACGTGTCGAAAAGCGTATGCAATTGTTTTTGAAAAAGTGATATGTCAGGGGAAAAGGCATGCCTTTTCCCTACGGAAATCCAATTGTTTCGAGTAGGTAAGCCTGTCCAATTCAATATTTAAACTCCATTTATAAAAATGTAGGACAATTCAATGACGAAAACACTTCCTGAGTTGAACCGACAAACTGCACAGACTGCCGCACCTTATCCTGAACGGGTGGTTCAATTTGGAGGTGGAGTTTTCTTACGAGCATTTGTGGATTGGATTATTCAACGGTTGAATGAGCAGGCCAGTTTTGGAAGCAGTGTGGTGATTGTCAAACCCACACCACAGGGAAGCTACGATCCATTCAACCAGCAGGACGGCTTGTTCCATGTCCAGATACACGGCCTACAAAATGGCACACTGGTGACAGAGCGCAGCTTGATTACCTGCGTGACTCGTGCGCTCAATCCCTATACGGATTATGCGGCATATCTTGCGCTGGCTCACCAACCAGAGATTCGCTTCATCATCTCCAACACCACCGAGACGGGTTTAACTTTCGCGCCTGATGACAAACAGAGTGATGCACCCGCCTCGTCTTTTCCAGCCAAATTGACAGCGTTTTTATACGAACGCTTTCAGCATTTTGGCGGCGGCGCAGATAAAGGTTGCATCATATTGCCCTGTGAGTTGGTCGAGCAGAATGGCGACAAACTGAAGGCTCTTATCCTGCAATATGCCGATTTGTGGCAGCTTGATCTCGCCTTCAAAAGTTGGATTGAAACCGCCAATCAGTTCTGCAATACGCTGGTTGATCGGATTGTGGTCGGTTTCCCCAAATTGAATAGCGAGTCCGTGTTGGAGAAGTTGGGCTTTAACGACCAACTGCTGACGGAAGGCGAACTGTATCATAGTTGGGTGATCGAAGCACCGCAATCGCTGCGTGAGGAGTTACCCGTTCACAAAACGGATTTGAATGTCAAAATTGTGGATGATGTGGAGTTGTATCGCCAAACCAAGGTCAAGATACTCAATGGCGCACATACCTCGCTAATGACGCTGGGTTATATGCTTGATCTGCAAACGGTTCAACAAGCGATTGAGCATCCGTGGTTGGGTCAATTCATTTCCGACGAACTGTTTAATGAAATCATTCCAGCGTTTGACAATCCCGATGATCAGTTGAAGCAGTTTGCGAGTGATGTGCTCAACCGTTTCCGCAACCCGTTCATCAAACACCCGCTCATCAATATCGCGCTGTATTCCATATCCAAGTTCCGCATTCGACTCATGCCATCGTTATTGAATTACCACGCACGTTTTCACAAACTGCCGCCGCATATTGTTTATGCTTTTGCTGGACTAATTCGGTTCTATAAAGGGGAATGGAAGGGTACACCTATTCCGCTTAACGATGATCCTGCCATCATTTCGTGGTTTCACGAGCAGTGGCAGTCGGCGCAAGATACACGCATCTTAGTGGAACATGTTTTGTCGAATGAAGTGTTTTGGCAGCAAGATTTATCCCAAATTGATGGACTGATTGACTTGTTGACCACATATCTCGATAAAATGGAAACAGATGGAATTCAGTCAGCATTTGAACAATCAAAGGGTGAACAATAATGGTCGTCAAGTTTGAAGATGTCGGGCGTTTACCGCACCCTGAAGATAATGTCGCCATTGCTACTCGCCGTCTTGATGCGGGAACAGTGGTCACAATGGGTGACACACTGTTCCCTCTCACTGAAACCATCCTGCAAGGGCATCGCTTTGCGGTTCGGGATATTCCTGCTGGTGCCTCATTATTGTCGTGGGGGCAGCCTTTTGGCATCGCCAGTCGTGACATAGCTCCCGGCGAGTATGCGCGTAATGAAGATGTGCTGCGTGAACTGCATCATCGCCAGCTTGATTTTACACTGCCCACGACATCCAACTTCACCGATGAAATCGCGCCGTTTGTTTTTGATGAATCACATTTTACGCCTGCGCCACCGTTAGAACTTTATCCTGATACCAAAACGTTTATGGGTTATCGGCGTGAAGGAGCACGTGGAGTCGGTACGCGCAATACGATTGTGCTGCTCGGTACATCGGCACTGACAGGCGGATTCGTGCGCTCACTGGAAACGCGTTTGCAAAAGTATGTCGATCAATATCCGAATATCGACGGCATTGTGGCGATTGCCCACACTGAAGGCGGGCACGACAATCCCAATAACCGTGAACTTTTATTACGGACGTTAGCCGGTTTCATGGTTAATCCGAATGTCGGCGCTGTCCTTGCTGTCGATCGCGGTGGTGAAGCGGTCGATAATGCCCCACTGCTGGATTACCTGGCGCAGCATAACTATCCCATCAACGAAATGCCTCACCAATTTATGTCGTTGACGCGTTCATTCAAAGAAGATTTGAGCAGCGCGACAAAAATCGTTGAGGGCTGGTTGGATACGGTCAACAGTACCTCGCGCACAGAAGAGTCAATTAGTGAACTTAAAATCGGTCTGCAATGTGGCGGTTCGGATGCTTTTTCGGGCATCAGTGGCAATCCGTTGTTAGCATGGGTCACCAAAGAAATTGTGCGTTACGGTGGTTCGGCTAATCTCGCGGAGACTGATGAGCTGATTGGCGCGGAAGCCTACACGCTGGATAAAGTCAAAGACTTGGAGACGGCCCGGAAGTTTTTGTTCCTTCAAGAACGATTTAAACAATATGCCGCATGGCATGGCGCAAGTGCCGATGGCAACCCATCGGGGGGTAATAAGCTGCGCGGCCTGTACAACATCTACCTTAAATCGTTAGGCGCATCGACCAAGCGTCATCCGGATGTGCGGCTCGATGATGTGATTGAATACAGCGAATTGATGACCACTCCCGGCTTCTATTTTATGGATAGTCCCGGCAATGATCTTGAGAGCATCGCTGGACAAATTGCGGCGGGTTGCAACATGCTCTTTTTCGTGACGGGCAACGGCTCGATTACCAATTTCCCTTACGTGCCGACCATCAAGATTATCACCACCACCGAGCGTTACCAGTTATTATCCGATGAAATGGATGTGAACGCGGGCGCATATCTAGATAACACGCCGATGGATGTTTTGGGCGCGGAAACTTTACAACTGACCATTGATGTTGCTTCGGGTCAGCTTTCGGCAGGCGAAAAGGCCGGTCATTCGCAGGTACAAATTTGGCGCGATTGGCGGCAAACAGGCACGGTGAATTTGAAGGATTTCGAACATCCCGATTTCAGCGGCGAACCGCTTGTTATTAATACTGATATTCAAGTGCCTGACGTGCGTTTTCCGGTTTTCAAAACGCGTCACGGCACAGCTTCCGATCAAGTTGGTTTGATTTTGCCGACCAGTTTATGTTCGGGGCAAATCGCGCGGATGTGCGCCCAAAAGTTAAGTGAAAGCCAACTCGGATACGACAAAGGCATTTCGCGTTATGTGACGCTGGTTCATACTGAAGGCTGCGGCGCACAAAACGGTAACGAATTGACCGATACTTTACTCGGTTATCTGCGTCATCCGCTGGTAAAACATGCTGTGCTTTTGGAACATGGCTGTGAAAAAACCCATAACGGTTATTATCGCGAACTGATGGACGATCAAGCGCTTGATCCGCAGGAATACGGTTGGGCGAGTGTGCAACTCGACGGCGGCATCAACAAGGTCACGCAAAAAATGGCACACTGGTTTAACGACCAACTGGAGGCAGATGGCGAACCACAAATTACCGAGGTTGGCTTAGAAGCCGTGCGCGTTGGCATTGTGACAGAGGGCGCACTCACGGATGCTGTGGTGCATCACATAACGAACCTAACCCGTATGATTGTTGCGGCGGGCGGCTCAGTGGTGATTGCAGAAAATGATCCGTTACTGCTTCATCCTATTTTTGCGGATGAAGTCCTTGATGGGCGACCTGCCAAACCCACTTTGGATTACGCCCAAGTGATGACGCAATCCGGTTTTCATGTCATGTTCATGTCTACACGTCAATGGAGTGAAATGTTAACGGGCATCGGCGCGGCAGGTGTTGAATTGATGCTTGCCCATGTCAGCGACCATCCTATGTCAGGGCATCCGCTTCTACCTGTCTTGCAAGTGACTTCAAATCCTGACATCAATCCGGCCTACGAAACGGATTTGGACGCGGTACTCACTCAACCCGATACACTCTGGACACAGCATCTACTCGACTTGGTGGTGGATACACTGGCTCGGCGTTACTCACCGCGTTTGAGCGCTTCCGGTGACACACAGTTCCAGATAACGCGCGGCTTATTGGGTGTTTCACTGTAGAAATTGCCATCTCAAGCAAATCCTGCCAGAATAGGCTTACCGATAATCACTAATCATCAGGTTGCCTATGTCTGGCATTTTTATTTCCTACCGCCGCAGCACCAGTCAGCACTTCGCCCGTTCAATATTCAATGCGCTTCAGCAGCGCGGGCATGATGTTTTTCTAGATGTGAACAGCATCGACAGCGGCGCGTTTGATGGCATCATCCGCAATCAGATTGCTGCTCGTCCGCATTTTCTACTCATCCTCTCAAAAGGTGCGCTCGAACGCTGTGTAAACACGGACGATTGGTTGCTGAAGGAAATTCAAGAAGCCATCAGTCTCAACCGTAACATCGTGCCAGTGTATGATGAGGGCTTCAACTTTAACGATGAAAAACACTTCTTGCCGGAGTCGCTTCAAGATTTTTTGTCGAAACAAAATGCGCCGCCCTTTTACCATTATTATTTCAATGCGTTTATTGAAACCCTCAGCGACCGTTTCTTCAAACAGAACATCGATAATCTACCTGTAACGCCCACTCCACCAGCCGAACGTGCCGAAGTTCAGAAACGGATCGAGCAAGCGGCACAACCGAATGATGTTGAGTCTTCGCACTTTGAATATGAACTTGTACCACCTACTCCTTCTCATCCTCAAATGTGGGGGGTGGAAAATATTCTTCCTCAGCCGTTCGAGTGGGTTTATATCCCTCCGGGGAATGTCACGATAAACAATCAGACTTTTTCGGTAGATGTTTTTAATATCGCCAAATATCCCATTACTAATGCTCAATTTGAAGTGTTTGTTCAAGCTGAGGATGGCTATCGTAACTCAAAATGGTGGGATTTCTCGAAACGATCCCGTCTTTGGCGAGAGAAAAATCAGATCTCTGAATCTCGTGCTTTTCCTCCGAATGATCACCCTCGCGCTAATGTAAATCGTTATGAAGCCATTGCTTTCGGTAATTGGTTAGGTGAGCGATTTAATTCTCACGCGCCAGAGTTATCACTAATAAAAATTACTCTACCGACTGAACAACAATGGCAGAGAGCAGCATTAGATGATGGACTTCGCCTTTTTCCTTGGGGTGATAATTATGATTCTTCACACGGTAACACCAAAGCAAGCGAAATTGAAGGAACTACACCTGTAAATCAGTATCCTAAAGGGGCAAGTCTATATGGAGTAATAGACACTTTTGGGAATGTTAGTGAATGGTGTTTAAACACTGAAGAAATGAGCGGAAATGATATTGCAGCTAAATTCGGCGGCTCTTGGAAGAGTGATATGAAAAATAACGATCTTTGGCTACCAAGTAGTAGTTATGCTGACGATATCGGTTTCCGCATCGTGATGATGAACAGCTAGAAGCAGTTATGCGTCAACCGCCTCGGGATTGACCGTTCTCCACGTATTAATCAGCGACTCGGCAATCGGTCTGATGACATCTTGGTCGTTGAGATAAGCCGTATGGGACAGTGGAGTCAAGCTCTCAAAAATATTACCGACATTGACCTGTTTATCGGCGCTGACTGCCCGTGAATAAGCCGGATTCAAATCACGCAGCGGGAAGCCTATCAAATCATCCTTGTCATAATAATTCATCCATGCACACTGTAAATTGGGATAGTGATTGATGAATTCGGGTGCGGGAATCGCAATTGGTTTCCCAAAATTACGGTAGCGCAAACTCCACAACGCTATGGGGCTGCCTAATGTATAGAGCAGATTCAGTGTTTCGCCGCGCTCTAAAGGCGTATTCGTCATCTCAGCCTTCACCTGTTCGCTAATCAACGACGGCTTTTGCAGATCGTAAATATAATTGCTGGTAATCACCGTGCCTAAACTATGAGACACGATACACAGCGGCGCTTTTTCGCCTGCTTCTTCGGCTAGCGCCCTCAGCGTCTGAGCATAAATAACATGGATGTCGTCATAGGTCTTGCGATCATCGCCGGTCGGTTGATAGGCTAGCGCGTCCGCCACATAATCGATCGCCACCCGCCGAATTACTTTAAAACTCATCGGCCCACCGGCTGTCATCCGATCCCATAGGGCATCTTCTTTTTTCTGCATCGCGGGCGCCCAATAGACCGGTTTGATGACCACATCTTCGCCGCAGGTTTTATGACAGATGTGTTGCAGCGTAGCTTCAAGTTCCTCTGCGAATTCTGGCGCTTGATTGCCGATGCCATGCACGACTGCCACTGCGATTTTTTGTGTCATCCGATTGCACCTCTTAAGGACTATCTTTTATCAATAATGTCGGAACAGCCCTATTTTTAGACAAAGATAACACACTTTCATGTGCGTCGTTGGTCATCAACTTGTGAAAAATGGAAGTCTTATAAGGGATGCATTTTGGAGCTTGAGTGAGGAAGGAAAGGGGAAGAACCTATTTCTTCCCCTGAGGATGCGAATTAATCGGACAGCGTTTCAGCACCAGATTTGGATTTGTTTTTCATGAGCGCGACGAGCTGCGCTTTGAGGGCAGTGCGCTGTTTGAGGTATTGAGCTTCGTTGACTTTACCTTCGTTGTGACGCACATCTAGATCAGCAATTTGCTTCATCAGGTCATTGGTCTGTGATTGTGGATTGCTGCGTTGGTCAGTACGTTCACGCATGAAGAAACCTAGCGCGGTTCCGATGGCAACCAAGCCGATAGCGATCAAAATATAGGCCAGTGGGCTGATGATATTGGAGTTGGTGACAGTTGTCGTTGTGGTGGCTGCGGTAATTGATCCGGTCAGATCATAACGCAGCGAGTCACCTGCCGAGCGGGTAAATTCGCCGCCAAAACTCTGGTAGGTTTGGCTTCCCAATTGGCTTGCACCCAAGGACGCGAATTGATCACCACTAATGGACAGCCCTTTATTGGCAACCATCACCTGAACTTTACCGTTTAGGGTGTAATCAATCGGTTGTTCGATACTCATTTGACCTGTGTAGGGGAGTGAGTATCCAAGGTGCATGATATGCGGATTACCGGGCATTACGGGTTCTGTATCGTAGACTTCAGTCCCATCCGCTGAAAGTTTGTATTTTCCGCTGGAGAAATCTTGGAACGCTGCACCCTTTGGCAGTTTGATTCCGGTGGATTGCGGGCTGCCATCAACGGTTTTCAGGTAAGCATGGTCAGAGTCGTTGGTGAAGCTGACAATCTGCACCACCTGTAACTCATTAGAGGTGGTGTTGACCTTCATCATGGTCACCATCTCGCTAATTTTGATGTTCGCCGCGTTATCCGCCACTTCATAGATGTTGATGGGCAAATCGACCTGTGGGTGCGTAGGATCACCCGCTACCATGTCACTGGTGAACACCGTATCTTTATAGGAGGCCATGACCACATAATGCTGGTCTGTTCCTATTGGGACATTCTCGAATTGATAGGTGCCATCGGCTTTTATTTTGGTGTCGATTACCTGTTGCGGTGCTTGCGGATTTTGACCACTAACGACATACAGACTCAGGCTCATATCGGTAGGGACTATGCCGCCACTGGTTAAATTGATGACCTTCCCACCCACAATACCGGTGGTACTGACCGTATTGGCGTCGGCTGTAGTGGCAGGTTGTTGACTGCTGTTTGCATCCTCGGTAACGGCAGGCTGTTGATTAGTGTTCGCTGTTGAAGCGGTTGGTACAGCGGCAACTTGAGCATTCGTGTTGCTGTTGCCGAGGGAGTAGACATAGTTAGTTACATCCCAACGCTCAGCATCGCTAAGTTTATCCTTCCACGGCGGCATCAACTTATCCAAGCGGCCATTGGTGACGATCTCATACCAATCGGCTGGCTTGGCATTTTGGGATAACTTGGGGTCGGTAAAATCGGCTGCGCCTGTAACTTGGCCAGAGGTTACCATTTCGCCATCACCTTTACCGCTCACACCGTGACAGCGGGTACAGTTGGCGGCGTAGATTTGCGCTCCGGCAATTAGATCCGGTGCGGATTGTGGCACGCTGACGACTTGGGGAGCGGTTTGGACACTTGGCGGCATTGTGGCAACAATGACAGGCTCTCCAGCCAAGCCGGAACAACCGACCATGGCCAAAGCAAGCAAGCCCAAACCTATCCATGTGATGAATGGGTGTCGTGTGATCATATTTTTCTTCACTTTGTATATTAATGTGTCGATTCGATGTAAGCTGCGATGGCCTGTTCGATGGCATCATCTAACTGTGCATCAGGATCAACCTGAGTGATTGGAGCAGCTTTTTGGCGGCTCTCAGCTTTGGATGGTTTAGTCGGCTTTTTAACGCCGTACTTTTCCAATTCTTGTAAAATGACGACACCTTGTTCCGCCCAATGCCCACGTTCCAGTTCATATTCGGCCTGAACTAATTTGCCAGTTAAGTGATCATCATCCAAATCACGGATAGAACCTAATGTGCGTTCATAGTTTGTCAACAAGGCCGCACGTTCTTTTTGGGTCGCGATTTCTTGGACATTAAGTGATGATTTGCGACGCACTAACGGGAATGCCAACCAGATCAAGCCGATGACGACCATCACGACCGCTGCAAGGACACCTTCTGTACTCATAATGACTTACTCCTTAATCAGCGCCTTATCGATGGTCGCGCTCAGTGCAGGTTGGGTTACACCTGCATATATGAATTGGAAAACGCTGCCTGTGCGATCAATAACGAAGGTTTCCGGTACGCCCTGAATGTGATAATCGGCGGAGATACGTGTACCCAAATCCGGCCCATTGAGATAGGTCACACCATAGTTCTTGAGAAAGTCCAGCGAACGCGGGCCGTTATCGGCGTAGGCAATACCGATAAACACCACATCACCGCGTGACCTGTAAGCATCCCATGTCGCTTGCAATGCAGGGGCTTCTTCTTTGCAGGGGCCGCACCAGCTTGCCCAAAAATTAATGACGACGACTTTCCCATGAAGATCGCTCAGTTTGAAGGATTGACCATCAAAAGTGGTCAAGTTAAATTCGGGTGCAGGGCCAGCAGTCGGTTGAGCTTTATTCTGGCGAGCCAGCGCCAACCCGAACACTGCCGCAACCATGACAATACCGATAATCAGCACGATTGAGCCTAAGCCAAGGCGATGTGATAGCGGTTGGTTCTCAATGGGTTGGTCTTCCGGTTCGTTAACGGGGATAGCTTGCCCCATTGTTGATTCTTCGCTCATTCTTCCAAGTCCTTTTCCAACAAATCATGATACTTTTGGTTGGAGTTATTACTCACCGCTGCTTGCGGAGCAGGTGCAGGGTTATTTCGTCCGCCTGAGCGACTCAAGATGACCCGCGCCACGACAAAGAGTACTGCGACAATAATGACCCAAGGTGTAACCAGTGACAGCGCACGTAAGACGCTATCTTGTGGTGTACCGACGACTCGATCTCCAAAACGCTGCACAAAATCATTGATGATTTGATCCTCGGTGCGTCCAGCTTCGAGCTGAATGTGGATTTCATTGCGCCAATCCTCACAGGCCGCCGTTGCACAGGTATCAAGCGTGATATTCTCGCAAACCGGACAGTACAGTTTTTTGGCAATGTTATTGACTTGATCAGCCGTAACGGTCGCCGGGGCGGTTTGTGCATAAGCTGAGTTCGCCATCGCAAACACGATCAGGACGCTGAATATGACATTAGCAAGCTGGCGGTATAAAGTTTTATTCATTGGTTTATACGCCCTTTCTAAGTAGTCCGTTGGGTGCGAAAACGCCCACTTCCTTGCGTACCCGTTCCGGTAGGATTTCGGTCGGCCAAGCCGCCATAATCGTTCCCAGCATCAAGACTAAGCCACCCCACCAGATCAAATTAATGAGTGGATTAATGAAGACCTTAAAGGTCGCCGCGTTTTGTCCAACGGGTTCCCAACCCACGAGCAGCACATAGAAGTCGTTTTCAATGGTGCTGTAGGAACCAGCGATGGTCATGGTGTCCATGCCTTTAGCGCCCGTGAAGAAATCACGGCGTGGGCGAAGTTTGGCTAATTCCTGACCGCCGCGCAGCACAGTAACATCAGCAATGTCCATCGTGCGACCGTCATCCGCGATTTGTCCGCTTCGCAGTCCGTCGTAGCGCAGCGAATAGCCGCCAACATCCAAACTTTGACCCACTGCCAGCGTGCGCTGTGTTTCCTGTTGGAAAGCAGTGCTGCCAATGACACCGAGTCCGATAATGGTGATGCCGACATGGATGAGGTAGCCACCATAGCGGCGTGGATTGCGGCTAAACAAGGCTCTCGTCGATTGGAGATAACTTTCGCGGTGTGCCTGCCGCCGTGCAATCATGCTGCGGTAGGTTTCGTAGATGGCAACCCAACCAGCTATCATGCAGATGCCATACGCGAGGAGTCCGATGGCGCTGGTCACACCACTAATATAGAAGAAAACGAGCGAAATAACGGTCAACACCAGTGGGATAATGAGGGATTGACCTAAGCGTGACAGAGATGTTTTACCCCATGCCGACAGCGGCGCAATGCCCATCAAAATGTAAAGAGCAGCGAATAGCGGCGGTGTCACCCGCATGAAATAATCAGTACCTAAGGTGATGTTGGTATTCATGACGAGTTCGCTGATAATCGGAGCGCCAAAACTGCCCCAGAAAATCGCAATAAACAGCGCCACAAAAATAAAGTTATTGAGCATAAACAGCGATTCGCGGCTGAAGAGGTTGGTGTTGGAGTGTTCATCCCGCAGTTCACCCCGACTACGCCGCCACAGAATCAGTGAGACCGAGACAATTGTCATACCGCCCCAGAAAAAGAACATCGGGAAACCGATTTCACTGCGGGCGAAGCTGTGAACACTGTCAACCAATCCGCTGCGGGTGGCAAATGTACCGAAGATCACCGCGCTAAAGGTGCCGATGACAAGGAACATATTCCAGACCTTGAGCATCCCGCGCTTTTCTTGGATCATGACGCTGTGTAAGAACGCCGTTCCGATGAGCCATGGTAAGAAGGCGGCGTTCTCTACTGGATCCCAACCCCAATAGCCTCCCCAACCGAGTACATCATATGCCCAACGGCTGCCGAGCAGCAAACCGAGACTGAGGAACAACCACGCGACTAATGCCCAACGGCGAGTAGCTTTGATCCAATTGGTTGAAAGATCACCGGAAGCCAACGCACCCATCGCAAAAGCAAAGGGGATGACAAAGGATACAAATCCGAGGTAAAGCATCGGTGGATGGATCGCCATGCCGAAATGCCGCAGCAGTGGATTCAAGCCCTGTGCCGAGTCCGCTAGATTACTTGGAGTGGGAATCACAGAGCCAAAAGGCATCAGTCCGGCTTTAACGACCTGTGAATCAACTGGATTGGTTGGAATAATCCACCAGCGGTCGAAGGGATTTTCAAAGAGGATGACTAACAAGACAAAGAAGGCAACCGTCGCCATCATGAAACAAATGGCATAAGGCATCAACCGCCGTTGACTTTTCCAGTTTAAAACCACAGCCGCCGCCGCGAAGGCACTCATTAAGAATGACCAGAAAAGCAGCGAACCCGCTTGCGATCCCCACAAAGCCGTAAAACGGAAGAAGTTGGGCATCGGGGGGCTGGACACCGTCCATACATAAGCGATTTGATACTGCTGGGTCATAAGCGCGACTTCGAGCGCTACAATCGACGTGAGCATCAGCGCAAAGGTCAGCAGAACTGCATTACGCCCGCTGAGGACAATAGCCTCACTTCGTGCGAAACGTTCCCCATATAATGAAGCACCGATGGCATACAGCGATGTGAAAAAGGCGAGAAACGTCGCCACCAAACCGATTTCTGCAAGCATAACGAGAGACCTTTCGATTGTGTAGCGTGGGCTTACGCACCTTGGACTTGGTTAGGAACGGCCTCGTCATAACGACTTGGACATTTCAGCAGGAGTTCGCTGGCATAAAACACGCCATCTTCACCTAGTTGGCCGGATAAAATGGCTTGCGCTTCATTTTTCAGTAAGTCAGGCATAACCTGATTTTCGACATGAATTTTGACGCGCTTGGCAGCCGGATTGACGACTGCTTCATGTAAAATACGGGCTAAATCAGTGGTATCTTCGGGGATATTGGCAACTGTAAAGTCAATCGTCAGCTTATCTTTGTCATAGACAATCGTATCGCCCAGCACCGCACCAGACATACGAACGGTTTTGCCGACGTATTCCGAATTCTTCACCAAATCATCAATCGTGATAAAGTAACGCGCACCACTGGTTGTTCCTGAAATAATCAGGTAGACCACTGCGCCCAACATCAACAAGCCGCCTATGATGAATTTGAGATATTGCGATGGAGACTTGGAAGCGGAAACCGGTAGATTGGGTTTCTCCCACACATGCTCTGTCATACTCACCTCTTTTGGTAAAATATATTTAGGAAGGTTGCATAGGCCGAGAATGTAATATTATAATACTACATTGAAGTCACTCGTGCCATTTCATTTCGATAATACCGACTGTATCTGTCGAACCTTGTGGCATTTGATACCGTAAGGGTAGCTTAGTTTACAAAGGGAGGAAATTTCTTCCGTTACCTTTCCTTCATGATGAATGTCATCACTACATAAACACAAACAACTTCATAATGGGAATGGTTGGTGACTATCGCCGTTAATGTAAACGGAAAGCGAAAGCTAAAAGTAATGCGACCATTGAACAGTCTTCGTGTGAAGTTGATCTTCGCCTTTGTGGGGCTTATGCTGATTGCGATAACTGGCATGGCGCTCTATGGATATTTCTTCACCCGAACCGCGCTCTATGGTCAAGCACTTGAACGTTCCAGCCATCAGGTTCACTTACAAGCAGAAAGTATTGTTAGTTCGCTCAAACAAGCAGGCGGGGATGCCCTGTATTTGAGTGTGCTTCGCAGTCTCAAAATGCTGCGAACTTTGCAGCATGACAGCGGCGCGGAAGATCAAATTGCCATATGGCAGAAGGAAGTAGCACAGGACTTCCTAATGTTCTCGTCTGTTCGCCCCATGTATCAGGCTCTTCGTTATATGGACTCTACCGGAAAAGAAATTGTCGGTGTTGAGGCAGATGGTCGCAACGTCAGTGTTTCCAAAGCGGGAATCGACCGGTCAACAGCCAATTACTTCCAAACTGTGATGAGCTTGCAATCCAACGGCGTTTATGTATCGGCTTTCGCTCAAGAGCAAGATGCCCCTAATAAAGGAAAGCCCTTCGTCCACTATGCCTTAAAACTGCCCGATGATGACGGAGTCCTGTTGATTGATCTTCACGCGGGTTGGTTACTCCGTAATTTACCAGCCGATCCGGGGCAAGATACATGGGTGATGCTGGATCAAGGCGGGAATTATTTGGTTTATCCTGAACATTTCGATCCGGCGCAAAACAGTCTTGATATCAGCCCCATGCTAAAAGGCAATCTTGGCAACTTTGAAACCGCCGATAATGTTTATGTCTACGATGCTGTTCATCCCTCTGAAACCACACCAGATCGCTTCTGGGTTATTTTCCGCCAAACACCCAAGTCGCTCTTATATGAGGATGTGACCACTTTTTATGCCATGACGACAGCCGTAATTTTGGGTGCTGTCATGTTGGCCTTAGCCCTGTCGTTGATAGCCAGTGACCGCATTTTGAAACCTTTACTTGATCTCGGACGGCAAGCGGCAGCCTTTGGTCATGGTGGTGCTGCACCGACCTTACCTCCCCGATTGTCGCATGACGAAATTGGCGGATTGACACAATCCTTCTTCGAAATGGCGCAGGAATTGGAACGTAAACGAAGCCAAGAACATCGACTGATTGAGAAGTTGATTGATGCCCAAGAAGAAGAACGTAAACTGGTCGCTTATGATCTGCACGATGGCCTTATTCAACAGCTTGTGGGCGCACGCTACTATCTGACTAACTGCCGTGAACAATGTGGTATCAACCATCCGGGCGGTTGCGATGGTGTAAAAATGGGTTGTGATACGCTGACCGAGGCCATTATCGAAGGGCGGCGCATTGTCGAAGGCCTGCGTCCTGCCGTCTTGGATGACTTAGGGTTGGTCGCGGCCATTGAAGATGTCACACAGGCAACAGCACGTATCGCCAGTTTAGAGCTGGCACTCGATATTCAACAAATACCAACCGAACCGGATAAAACGGTCGGCGTAACTGTGTTCCGTATTGCCCAAGAAGCCCTCAATAACATTCGCAAACATGCGTCTGCCAAGCACATCCACCTCACAATGCACAATGGAAACGGGATTGATCTCGTGATCAAAGATGATGGTAAGGGGTTTGATGTGAGTTCCACCAACAATGAGGGGCATGGACTGGGCATTACCACCATGAAAGAACGCGCAGCACTTATTCACGGCATTTGTGAAATCGATAGCACTCCGGGGCAAGGAACACGTATTCATGTATGGGTACCACTTACGCCTCATCCAATTGTTCCGCATTCAGAAACACAGAAGATGTTGAGGTGAATTTATGAATAACTTTGCTCCGAAAAATCCTATTCGTGTGGTTATTGTTGACGATCATGGCATCGTCCGGCAGGGTCTCCGCGCGTTATTGACACGTCCGGGAATTGAGGTCATTGGCGAGGTTGACAGTGGCAATGCGGCTGTCGAGATCGCGCGAACACTGCATCCTGATGTGATGCTGTTGGATATTCGCATGAAAGATGGGGATGGATTGCAAGCGTTACCTCAAATCAAAGCAGTTTCACCTTGTACCAGCGTGATTATGCTTACCACCTATGCCAATCCCGGCTATCTGGCGCGCGCCATTAGCAGCGGTGCATCGGGTTATCTTTCGAAGGAAACCAACCCTGACCAGATTGTTCGAGCCGTGATGGCAGCGGCAACCGGTGAGGAACTCATTGACCGCGCGTTACTAGAAATCGCATTAGCTCAAGCAGTGGACATCAGTACGCCTACACCCGAACCCACCGATATGCCGACCGAGCAGTTATCCGACCGTGAGCAGGAAGTGTTGGCTTTGATGGTTCAAGGGCTTTCAAACCATACCATTGCCGACACGCTTAACATCAGTATCCCAACTGTCAAGACGCATGTTCAACATATTCTGCAAAAATTACATGTGTCTGACCGAACACAAGCGGCTTTGTTGGCTATTCGGCACCAGTTGGTGAAATGAAAGTTTACATCAATCATTCTGTAGAACGATACAAAATCATGCCTCGGGTTGATTACAGGGATGGTTAGGTTTGTGATAATCACGAATGACGAGATTGTGCTTGGAGAATGCTGAGTTTATGCATCTAGGAAAAGGTCGTTTTGCAAAGTGGTTCCCCATTACCCTCGCGGTAACGGGCAGCTTTGCATTGCTGATTGGTATTTTTGTAGCTGTGTTGTCCATCCCGCGTGTGGTTGCGGCAGGACATCCCGGTTCGAATATGCCCTTACAGGGTGCGTTGTACGTCGGCACGAATACATGCTTTACCTGTCACGGTGATCATCCTTTGGATTGGTCGCTGCCTTTATATGCCCAAACCGTCCTAGACCCGTTTGAAAAGCCGCAGGCAGTCGTCAATCTCAAGTCGGGTGAGCAAGTCCAACAGATGGATGCGGATGAGATCGTTGAGGCTTATACCAGCAGCGATGAGACGACTCTAAGGCAAAATCCATCTCATCAATATTATGTCATTCAGACAGAAGATGGACATGTGGTGCATCCAAGCCAACAAAATATGGATGCTATGCAAACCGATGATCGTTTTAGCAAATGCAGCACCTGCCACACGACAAACCTCGGTGTGAAACCATCTGAGGATGAAGACGTTGGCTTAACCGTTTTTGCAAATCCTGTGTCTGTTACAGCGGCTGAGGCTGTCCTAGATCGCCAATCTGACCGGAAATATGAAACTTTTGGTGCGAGTCTTTCTCACAGGTCTAGTGTGGAAAAAGACCTGTTTTAAAAATCAAAAATACTCAATAGCTGGCTTGCTTATTGATAGACAACGATTTTAAGCCTGCGATTTTGGAGAGGTAATCAATGTGAAAACATCACGGATCAAATTACTGATCTTCATCGGTAGCATGTTCATCATGAGTGGGTTAACGCTGCTCATGTTTGGCAATGCGAGTGTTGTGCAGGCACAAGATACGGCGCCGACGACCAAAGCGCCGACTTACGTCGGTACAAAAGAATGCGCCTCCTGCCATCGCGGCATTACTCAGGATCATGCCGATAGCAATCACGCTTTAGCACTCCAAGATGTTCGCAAAAAGAAAACCCCTATTTTAGGTGATTTCGATCTCGGTGAAGATGTGCGTACCGTACAGTTTCCGGGTGAAGATAAAGCTCGACCTTTCACTGCCAAAGACATTGCATTCGTCATCGGTTCGGGTCAGCATGTTCAACGCTACTTATATGAAGCGGACAAGAATGATTATCAGGTGCTGCCTGCCGAATGGAATGTCACCACCAAGCAGTGGGAACCTTATAAAATAGCCGATACATGGCCTGCGCCCGCCTACGATTGGGAAGATAGCTGCGCTTACTGCCATACTACGGGTTTTGATGTTGATAAAGGCCGTTGGAAAGACCCCGGCGTAGAGTGTGAGTCGTGTCACGGTCCTGCCAGCGATCACGTCAAAATAGCCAAAGATGTCGGCAAAAAACCAACAGATGAAGAACTTACCCAAGTTCGTGCGGCTATTTACACCACACCCGATGCTCAAGTCTGCGGTCAATGTCATAGTCAAGGGGTTGGCAAAGATAACCATCCTTATCCAGTCGGATATACACCCGGCAAAAATCTGAGTGATTTCCTCCAATTAGTACCCAAAGACAGTGCTGACCATTGGTGGGTTACAGGACACGCTAGCCAACCCAACATGCAGTACAATGAATGGTTCAACAGTAAGCACGCCTCGTCACTCAATGATTTAACGCAAAATTTCGCGGCGGATGACAAATGTTTAGCCTGTCACAGTCAAGATGCTCGACGAAACGCTGAGTTGATTGCGGCGGTTACCAAAGGTGATCGTGATGGACTAGCGCCTGACCCCCTCAATGTCACAGATGCTAAATGGGGTATCACCTGCCAAACCTGTCATTATCAGCATACTGATTCGAAGGAACCCTTTGAACTGGTACAGGAAGCTAATTCACTGTGTATGAGTTGCCATACCAATCCGGCTGATAGCAATGGCGTTCACCATCCGGTTAAAGAAATGTTTGAAGGAACGGCGTTGGTCGCAGGGATAGATGGTGTACCCGGTGAACATTTTAAGGCGACAGATGGCCCGGTGTGTATGACCTGCCACATGCAGCAAATATCCGTAGGTACGAGTACTCGCGCCAATCACACTTTTATGCCGGTACTGCCGGGTTCGGCGGATGGTAAATTACCGAGTGCTTGCGAAGGCTGTCATAAAGACCTGAGTATGACGGATATGCAATTCTTGGTTCAAGATACGCAAAGCTCTGTACGTGCCCGACTTAAAGCGGCACAAGCACAATTTGAAAGCCTAACCAAGCCTCAGCCAAACAGCGAGGAACTTGTACGCTATGATCAGGTGAATTCGGCGCTGAACTTCGTCAAGAATGATGGCAGCTTTGGCATCCACAATTACAACTACGCGAATGCGCTTTTGACAACAGCCGAGCATGATCTGACTGCACTCGGCGCGGCAGGTGCAAGCCCTGAAGCAACGCAAGCCGTCACTCCGGCAGTGACCGCCGAACCAGAAATTCAAAATGCACAACCCGTCTCGACAACCGAAACCGTCTCCAGTGGTGTTCGCCCTGTGACACTGATTGTCATCAGTGGGGTTATCGCCATGCTGCTGGGCTTCGCCGTCGCATTCTTCCGCAAACCCGGTGCTTAGGAGACCTGTCATGATTAAACGAACTCAACGTTCCAGTGCAATGAAGGTCTTATTGATAGCAGGGTTGCTCCTCATAATGAGCGGCGTGGTGCTGCTTACATTGGCTCAGGATGATGAAGGCCCGACTCCCGAAGGTACATCAGCACCGGAAGTGACCACATCAGTAGAAGTAACAACATCGGCTGAGGTCACGGCATCAGTAGAAGCAACCACTTCGGTTGAAACCACAACATCAGCAGAAGCGACCGCCTCTACTGCTGTTACAACAGCACCCGAAACAACGCCGGAAGCCGCTGCCCCTGCTCAGATAATCAGCAATTCATCCACTGATCAAACTAAACCTTCGAATGAATATTGTTTATTATGTCACTCGCAGCCCGGTCGAACATGGACGCTTCCCGGTGGTGAAACTCTTTCCTTGACCGTTGATGCTCACATGTTGGCAGATTCGGTACACGGTACCAATAATGATAAAGGGGCGTTGGACTGCGCCGATTGTCATACCGATCAACGCTTCCCTCATAAACCTGATCCAGCACAGACCATACGTGAATTCCAGATTGAGCGTTACCAGACCTGCAAAAACTGTCATGAAGACGAATATACAAAGTCGCAGGACAGTGTACATGCGGCGGCGATCGATGCTGGCACATTAGAGGCGGCAACCTGTGTCGATTGTCACGGCAGCCACGATATTCAAACACCAGATGTGCCACGCCAGCGTATTTCCCTAACCTGCGGCAAATGTCACGGCGCGATTTTTGACCAATATCGAAACAGCGTTCACGGTTCGGCCTTGTTCGCGGCAGATAGCAATCCCGATGTGCCAACCTGTATCGACTGTCATGGTGTGCATAACATCAATGACCCTACCACTAACTTGTTCCGCGTGCGGTCGCCAGAGTTGTGCGCTAAGTGTCATGCCGATGAAAAACTTATGTCGAAGTACAACATTACCTCGAATGTTTTTGACAGTTATCTGACGGATTTTCACGGAACGACTGTTGCCTTGTTCAATCAACAAGATCCCAACGTCGCCACCAATAAGGCGGTCTGTTATGACTGTCATGGTGTGCACGACATTGCCAAAGTCGATGCAAATAACAGCAAAGTGATCCGCGAGAATCTGCTGACAACCTGTAAGCAGTGTCATCCGGGTGCGACGGCGGATTTCCCGGCAGCATGGGTCGGGCACTTCCCACCCACACTCGAGTCGCAGCCGCTGCTATTTATTGTGAATGCATTCTATGCCGTTCTCATCCCTGTTGTGGTCGGTGGTTTCCTGTTCCTCGTTTTGACCGACATTATCAGGCGAATCAGACAACGGTTTGGCTCGCGTGCGAAGTCAGGGGGTTAGAGAAAAATGGCACAAGAAGTTCTACCTGCACAACAAGAATACAAACGCTTTGCACCCGCACAGCGTATGGAACACATTATTCTGTTGACAACCTTTGTCGGTTTAGCTGTAACCGGTCTGCCACAGAAATATGCTGCCGAACAATGGGCGAAAACACTGATCGAAATTTTGGGTGGCATCGAAAGTGCCCGTATCATCCATCATTTCCTAGCCGCCCTGTTGATGGGCGAGGCGATTTTTCATGGTGGGGTCATCAGCTATAAACTGTTCGTCTTGGGCTACCGTGCCACCATGATTCCCGGCTTGAAAGACTTCTGGGATGTCATTCATTGGATTGGGTTCAACCTTGGACTTCGCAAGTCACACCCGCATTTCCCTCGCTATAACTTCGGCGAAAAGGCCGAATATCTAGCGGTGGTTTGGGGTACACTCATGATGGCAGCGACCGGATTCATGATGTGGAATCCGATTGCCACCACCAAGTTAATCCCCGGTGCTGTTGTTCCGGCAGCACGCGCAGCGCATGGCGGCGAAGCTGTATTGGCAGTATTGTCCATCGTGATCTGGCATATGTACAACGTCCACTTGAAGCGCTTTAACCGCAGCATGTTCACGGGCAAACTGACGCGCGAAGAGATGGTTGAAGAACATGCCGGAGAGTTGGAAGCCATCGAGAAAGGTGAGTTGCCAACAACGCTGCCGTCTGAGGTTATCGTTCGCCGACAAAAGCGTTTTTGGCCTTACGCCATCGTCATGACCATTATTCTTACGGCTGGTTTAATCTGGTTTCTCACCGTAGAAGACACAGCCATTAAGACCGTCCCGCGTCAAGACATCGTCGTTTTTGCTCCTGAAGTGACGCTAGAAGTCGGAGATGCGGCGCTCGGTCAATCAATGTGGCCTACATTGCGCTGTGCCCGTTGTCATGGCGAAACCGCTAATGGTGATAAAGATATTCCATCACTGCGCGGAACCGATTTGAGTTTTGATGCATTTTATAAACAGGTGCGAACGGGCAAAGCGGACAAAATGCCTGCCTTCAGTGCAGGGGAAATTCCGGATACTTATTTGCTGCATCTATGGACGTGGTTAAAAGAAAAACCAACCGCTACACCGACAGCAGCAACGACCAGTGGTTGAAACAACAAAAAGACGTGAGGATTATTGATCCTCACGTCTAGTGATGTCGAGTCGCTTATAGGGATGCGTTAGACATGTTTGTGAGATGATTGTTGGACTTTTTGTTCCCGTTTGCTCTGCCAGCGGTCAATCACTACGCCCAACGTAATCAGCACAATCACAGGGACACCTAAGCGGAGTAAAAATAGTACCGCGATACTGAGGGTTAATAGTAGTTGTTCCATGTTGTTGTCCTCCGCTTTGTGTCATATCTTACCTATGCTCTCATCCTAGCAGGAGACGGCATCAACCGTAAATCCGATTACCCCCCTAGTTTTGATATGGGGTGAACACCCTATAAATGTTCGATAATCACCCCGCTAGAATGGGTTAATTTAGAACATGCCACACGAGGCACAATCATGTTTTCGCTCCCGTGGGATGAAGCCCTCATCATCATTTTCTTCTTCTATGGATTGGCCTTCTTTTCGATGGGGCTTGCCTTATTTGTCGAATCAGATCGCGCCTCCGAATTGGGGTTCGCCCGTTCCATGCGCTTGCTGGCTGCATTCGGCTTTTTACATGGCATCCACGAATGGCTGGATATGACCGCGCAGGGGGTTTTGTACTATCATCACCAACCCCTTTATGAGTGGTTGCAGTGGCTAAAGCTGGCGATCTTGGTCACATCTTTTCTAGCCCTGCTTTTGTTCGGCGAACAATTGTTAACCCACGCACGTCCCACTCGTAGGCCAATTTGGCGGCTGACGCTGGCGGCCTTCGTCTGGTATGCCGTTTCCTGTGTCTTTGTACGGGTCGCATACCATTTGGATGAGCTAGCGTGGATGAATGCAGCTGATGTGATGGCGCGTTACATCCTTGGCATTCCCAGCGGATTACTCGCCTGTTGGACACTCTGGCAAGAACGAAAAATATTCCGTGAACGGGGCATGGATTTATATGTGCGAGATTTGACCATTGCCGGAGTCTCTTTGGCCTTGTATGGGGTTATCGGTCAGCTCGTCACCCGTTCCAGCGTGATTTTTCCATCGACCGTCATCAACAGTGATGTGTTCTTGCAAGTTATGGGGTTTCCAATTCAATTATTCCGTGCTGTCATGGCAACCATCGTGGCTATTTCCATGATTCGCGTTTTGCGAGCGTTGGAAGTTGAAAGTTCACAACGGCTAAGTGCTTTGGAAAGTGCCCGCCTTGAAACTGAAACCTTGAGCCGCGAAGAATTGGCACGTTTGAATGCCGAACTGCAAGTGGCTAATCAAGAAACCGAACGCCTTCTCAAAGAAGTTCAGCAGCGCGATGCAGTTCGTGGTGAATTATTGCAGCGTATCACCAATGCTCAAGAGAGCGAGCGTAGACGAATCGCACGTGAACTGCATGATGGAACCGGACAGGCATTAACAGGGTTGGCACTTGGTTTGCGCGGCTTGGCGGCTCAGACGGGCAAAGATTCAGATGCATTAGTTAAGCGCTTATCCGTATTGGAAGCCATGGCGACAGGTTCACTCGGAGAACTACGGTTGCTGATTAATGATTTGCGTCCACCTCAACTTGATGATATGGGCTTGGTTGCTGCCTTACGCTGGCTGACCGAACGCTTTTATGACCACGACAAACCATCATTGAAATTCGATGTCATAGGTGAGGCTCATACTTTGTCCTCTGGTGTCGAGACAACCTTGTTTCGCATCGCTCAGGAAGGGCTAACCAATGCCATCAAACATGCCCATGCCAATCGCATTTGGATTACGCTCAATTTTAATGACGGTCCATCACTTTCAATTCGAGATGATGGCGTTGGATTCGATCCGAAAGCGGCTCTCAATCCTGCTTCCAGTCGTCCGGCATGGGGTATCGCTGGAATGCAAGAACGATCAAACCTGATTAACGCGACTTTTACGGTTCACTCGACACCGGGCAATGGAACAGAGTTCATCGTGCGCCTGAGTGAACCTCAATCACAGGAGCTTATTGATGTCCATCAAAATATTGATCGTTGATGATCACGCGGTTGTCCGTGCCGGATTACGCATGTTATTGGAAAGTGACTTAGAACTGGTGATCGTTGGTGAAGCTGTAAATGGTGAGGAGGCTGTTCGGCTGTCCAAAGAACAAAGCCCTGATGTGATTTTAATGGATGTCAGTATGCCGGAAGTCGATGGAGTAACCGCCACTCGCCGAATTAAAATTGCTGCTCCAAATCAGGCTGTCCTAGCACTTACCATTCATGAAGGGGCGGATTATTTCTTTCAGATGTTGCAAGCTGGTGCATCCGGTTATGTTCCCAAACGTGCTGCGCCGGAAGAATTGCTCAGAGCGATTCATGTGGTAGCGGAAGGCAATGTGTTTTTAGACCCTAGCATCGCCAAAACCCTCGTCTCTGATTATCTAAGCGGTGTTCGCGATGGCAAGGAACATGATACCTACGGTGGTCTAACACCGCGCGAACGTGAAATTCTAACCAGTATTGCTGAAGATGCGACCAACACAGCCATTGCTAACGAACTGGGCATTTCTGTGAACACAGTCGAGCGCCACCGTGAGAATATTATGCGAAAGCTCAATCTGCATACCCGCACCGAATTGGTTAAGTACGCCATTCGCAAGGGACTCATCACCCTCGGTAATGAATAACCCACTGAGGGAGAATCGAATTAGAAGACAACCGAATGATCATCTCATGATTATTCATTGCATTATTTGTTTATGCGAACACGCTTTCAATAGTATTCGAATAGTAAAGAAAGAACCGTTTAATTGTTTGAGAAATGTGGGTGTTTCAGAGGCGGGTCAACTGGATAGTTTTGGGGTAGGCAAAAAAAGGCAGCTCAAAACACTAAAGGTATAAACCTGTTTTAGTACATCAATTCCGACATTGTTTGAGATTGCTGGTTAGGGTTCAGTCGCCAATTGTTTTATATTCAAGCACGACTCCCGCACGATTAAATCACTGTAGACCACACTTTGCACAGGCAGTTCAGAATCGCCCTGAATAAGCCGCTGCAGCTTCTCAAACGCCACAACGCCCATCTCATACTTGGGAATACGAATGGTGGTCAGCGGCGGACGTGTGTAAGCACTTTCCGCAATATCATCTATGCTAACAATCGATATATCTTCAGGGATACGCAGTCCATGTTCTTTAATGGCTTCCATTGCGCCTAAAGCGGTTTTGTCGCTGATCGCAACCACAGCCGTCGGTAGGTGGGGCAGTCTCAAAATCTCCTGCATCTGCATATAGCCCTTATGCGGATGGCCCGAAACTGGCTTCGGCATCCATTCAAGCGGCACGACCATACCGGCTTCGCCTGCTGCTGCATAGATACCCAGCAAGCGATGCACCAAACTGCTGTATTTGGTCGGGCCTCTCAATACAGCAATCGCCTCGTGTCCACAATCGATTACATGGCGCATAATTTTATATCCCGCCATAAAATTATCACCTATAACGGTTGGGATTTTCTGATTAAAGATGTGGTTTTCCACCAAAACCAGCGGAATACGAATAGCTTGCAACTGCCCGATCATCTCTGCCGTAATATCGCCATCGTTGGCGATGACCAACCCTTTAACTTTTGTCTCAAGGCTGGAACATAGTTCATCCAAGTTATCAACATTCCGGTCAAACATCGAGAGCACAATGTGGTAGCCCATACGCTGGGCTTCAGTCTGGAAGCCGCGAATAATCTCGCCATAGAATGAATCGACAATCACCGGCATCGAGCTTTTCTCGATCAACAGCCCGACAGCTTGCGACATTCCATTGTCATTCGTCTGGGTATTCTTATAACCCAAATTGGAAATAATTTGCTGGACATGTTCGCGGATTTCAGCCGAAACACCCGGTTTGCCATTCACGACCAGCGATACCGCTGATAATGACACACCGGCTTGGCGAGCCACATCCCGCATATTCGGTCGTTGTTTCCTCATAAAAAACCTTAATAACCTTTATTGAAAAATGGCGCACATACATTTCAGTCCGTGATGACGTAAAGATCAACTGTATCTGAAGTAAGGCTTCACTATTTTTTCATGACGGATATCACAAACATCATTTGCTATTGAGCATTTATTCTTGTCAAGTACAGTCATCCAAGCACAGACGAAAAAATATATCTTCTACTATTTGCCTAGTCGGAGATTAAATCTACAGAGTTTCTAAACAGTATTTTTAAGCTGTATTTGGTCAATAAGATACTGCTCAACAATAATCAAAACCACATTGCACTTTCCTTGCTTCATATACAACTAAAAACAACTGAACAGCTTGTATTATATACATGAACAGTTTACTTGACAAACAAGAACAAGACGTTATACTAAATTTCATAGATGAACTTATTTTGGCAAATAGTCTGATTATGTTAAACGAAATAGTATCTTCATATTTCAACGTTTGGCCTGTCCATACATCATAGTCTGCATGTTTGTCGGAACCAGCTTATCTAATACACACTGTGCCGTCAGTGGTTTTAGTGCTGTGCGTTGCACATGGTTGTGTAAAGGAGTATTCCAACCGTATATCGTTGGGATTCGGTTCAGATTATAAAAAACGTGTTGTGCTGCGCGGCTTATTTCGATATGCACTGAAGCGCGTTTTGCCATCTCACGTATAGTGTAGATAAAGGAGTTAAAACCGTCATCATATCTAAATTGAAACGACTCAATATTGATGTTTTTTGCCTTTAAGGAGATACGATATGTTAAAACGTCCAGCTCTGTTTGGTTTAGTTCTTGCCTTATTCATTTCGATGATGGCGCTTGTAGTGGTTCCGATCAACGCACAGGATGCCACCCCGGTTCCTCTGCCTACAGCAACTGATATTCCTCCGATTGAACTCGGTACCGGTGGTACACACATTTCCTTCTGGAACGGTTTGACCGGTTCCGATGGTGTCACTCTGATCGACATGCTTGCTCCCTTTGCTGCGGCGCATCCAGAAGTCTCGGTCACCGTAGAACAAATTCCTTGGAATACCCTGTATACCAAGCTCCAAGCAGCGTTCGTCGCTGGTCAGCCACCGGATGTTATCATCCTCCATTCGGCTGAAATTCCCCAGTTCGCCAGCTACGGCGTGCTGAAGGATCTGAGCAGCTGGTACTCGGACAAGGGTGGTTTCTTCCCGGTAGACGACATTTCGCCAATCACCCGCGCTGGTATGGACTATCAAGGTGTAACCTATGGTATTCCTCTGGACAATCATGGTCGTGGTTTGTGGATCAACAAGGATGCCTTCAAGAAGGCTGGCGTCGATCCTGAAATGACCCCTCCGACCAACTATGCCGATTGGGTTGCACTGTTCCAAAAACTGACACTCGACACCAATGGCAAGAATGCTGCTGATCCGGCATTTGATCCTAAGAGCGTTGCACAATGGGGTTATACGGTTGGTGAATGGCCCCGTGTTAACTTCCTCGCTGCGCTTGTACAAAACGGTGGCAGCTTTGCCAGCGAAGATGGCAAGACCATTACCGTCAATTCAGACGCAGGTGTAATGGCTCTTCAACAGGCTGTTGACTTGGTCTACAAATACCATGTCTCGCCCCAAGAAGCCGGTTTTGACACTTGGCAGGGTTTTGGCGCCGGTAACGTCGCTGTTCTCCCCACTGGTACTTGGTTCCGTAATCAGGCCGCTACCTTCACCGACATTGACAGCGCTGCTTGGCCGAATGTCCAATTCGGTGACAAGAAGGCTACCTACCTCGGTATCCACACTTGGATGGTTCCCGCTACTGAAGAAGGCGAAAAGCTGACCGCAGTACAGACCTTAATCCAATGGGTGAGCGAAAACCAAAAGGGTTGGGCTGCTTCAGGTCAGGTTCCTGCACGTCTCTCGGTTCAGAAGGAACTTGATCCCGCGACCTATCCTTCAAACATCATCCTTGGTCAAGGTATGGCCGAATATGGTGTTCTGGACTACGGCAGCACCGCAATTCAAGAAATGTATGCCGCTTTGGATCCCGAACTGAGTGCCGCGTTGAACAATCAGAAATCAGCGAAGCAGGCTCTGGACGATGCAGCATCTCGTATGCAGCAGGCTCTGGACCGCGCAAACGCTGGTGGCTAACGATTAGCACGGCTTTCACGGTAATTTAGTGTGCAGGGGCGAGTGAATAACTTGCCCCTCACCATACTTAAGATATTTTTTAAAAGCCTTAAAATTTTGATTATTTGGTGACGTTTCGTCGCCGCAACAACACTGTGTTTGGTGTAATCATTCACCAAAAGAATGCCGTATAAGCATTTGATGGCGCATTAGCAGCCAGAAAGTCAGTTGAGGAAAAACCATCATGTCAACTTTAGAGACGACATCCGGAGCTGCGGCCTCCAATCGTAGTCCCTTCCATCTGCGATTAAGTACCCGCGAAGCGATGGCTGCCTATATATTTCTGGCTCCGTTCATCATCTTCTTCTTTGTTTTCGTCATTCGCGCCATTTTTACCGCAGTCAATATGAGCTTTTATGAATGGGCTATTTTGAAGCCTGTTCATCCTTACATCGGTTTCAATAACTACAAAGAGTTGTTTAGTGATTATGTCTGGTGGATTGCGGTCAAAAATACGATTGTTTTCACCTTGTTGACGGTTGCAGGGACAACCAGTGTAGCGTTGGTGTCGGCTGTAGCGGTCACACAACCCGTCAAAGGGGCTGGTTTCTTCCGTGTCCTGCTGTACATGCCGCAATTATTATCTGTAGGTGTGGTTGGTCTTATCTGGGTCTGGTTGTTGAGTACCCAATTTGGTGTGATTAACTATGGTCTCAGCTTTTTGGGCATTTCCCAAGTCAACTGGTTAGGTGACGAAAATACGGTTATACCGGCGCTCAGTTTGACCACCATCTGGTGGGGATTTGGCTTCCCGATGCTGATCTTTATTGCCGGGTTGCAGGGCATACCAGATCATCTTTATGAAGCCGCCAAAATTGACGGTGCCAGCGGTCGTCAGCTTTTCTTCTACATTACGTTGCCCTTACTGCGTCCCACGATGCTATTTGTGACCGTTACAGGTGTGATCGCACAATTCCAAGTCTTCGGTCAGCCCTTCATCATGACGACCGGCGGTCCGGGACGTGCGTCTTATACCGTCATTTATTACTTATATGAAATCGCGTGGCGCTCATTCCGCATGGGATATGGTGCGGCTGTGGCTGTGGCACTGGCAGTCATCATGGCCGTTTTCACTCTTGTTCAATTCAGATTTCTCGGCCAACGCGTTGATTATTAATGAAGGAAGCCTGAAATGAATATCAGACAAAGTCATATTTATCGGCATCTGTGGACATACATATTCTTAGTCGTGATGGGTATTATCGTACTATTCCCATTGGTGATTACCTTCTCGCAGTCTTTGATGACCAACCAGCAGGTGAATCGTTGGCCGCCGCCTATTCTTCCAGCAACACCGACGCTTGATGCCTATAATACGGTTTTTAACCAGCCTGACCTGAGACTGGTAGTGTGGCTGGGTAACAGTATCTATGCTGCAACCTGTTATACATTGGCGGTACTTGCCATTTGTACACCTGCTGCATATGCCTTTGCAAAGCTGAAGTTTCCGGGTCGGAATATCCTGTTTGGTGTACTTCTGATTACGGTCATGATCCCTTCGCAGGTAACGCTGATTCCGAACTTCCTAGTCATGAAAGATTTAAAGTTCCTTGATACGTTTAATGCGTTGATATGGCCGGGTGCGGCTAACGTTTTTGGTGTCTTCCTATTACGCCAATTTATGCAGCAAATCCCGACGGAACTCGAAGAGGCTGCTATCTTAGATGGCGCAACCTACTGGGGACGTTTCCGTTACGTCATTCTACCGTTGTCTACGAACGCGATAACGGCGCTGGCAATTCTCGTTTTCTTGGGACATTACAACGATTTACTCTGGCCGTTCATTACCATGAACAGCTTGGAAAAGCGAACGTTGCCAGTCGGTTTGCAGATCTTGAACTCGGCCTACGCGGGTTCGTTCCGTCCGATCGTGTTAGCCGGGTCGGTATTTGCGACCGTTCCAATTGTGGTCTTCTACATCATCTTCCAACGCCGCATTATCAAGGGCGTAACCATGACCGGTATGGGTGGACGCTAACAGATATAAGGGTTTAAGGCTTCATTCTAAATAAGTTAGGGGACATGGCGTGTCCAATCTATAGGATGAAGCTGTTCGGTACGCAGAACAATTGAATCAGAAACAATCAAACACGAACGTGTTGAATAGAGTCAACATCGATAGGTTTATGTTGACTCGTGCATCTCTACAAGTGGCAACTCTCATTATCTTGATTGAGTAAGGTAAAAAGACTAATGGCATCCAAAGCAACCGTTTATCTAGATACGAACCGCGTCATCAGTCAGATTTCACCGCTGCTATTTAGCGGCTTTGCGGAACACATGGGGCGCATGATTTACGAAGGCATTTACGAACCGGATTCGCCACACGCGGACGAAAACGGGCTGCGTAAAGATGTGTTGGAAGCGCTGCGTGAACTAAACTATCGTGCCATCCGCTACCCCGGTGGTAACTTCCTGAGTGGCTACAATTGGGAAGATGGCGTTGGCCCCAAAGACAAGCGTCCAGCCCGCCGTGATCTGGCATGGCAATCGACCGAAACCAACCAATTTGGCACCAACGAATTCATCGAGTTCTGCAAGAAGATCAATACGGAACCGATGTTTGGTGTCAACATGGGAACGGGCAGCATTCAAGATGCCGCCAATCTGGTTGAGTATTGCAACGCCCAAGTCGGAACCAAATATGCTGATCTCCGTGCCTCACACGGTTACAAAGATCCGCACAATGTGAAGTATTGGTGTGTAGGTAACGAGATGGACGGCCCGTGGCAAATCGGACACTTGGATGCTCCTGAATACGGCGCGAAAGCCCGCGAAGCCGCCAAGATGATGCGCTGGCATGATAAGCAAATTAAGCTGATCCTGTGCGGTTCCTCGAACTCATCAATGCCCACTTACCCCGAATGGGATCGCACAGTTCTCGAATACGCTTGGGAAAATATTGACTATCACTCGCTGCATTATTACGCAGGTAACACCGAGAACGACACCCCAAGCTACCTCGCCATGAGTGCGGAGTTTGAAGCGTTCGTCGGCACGTTGGAAGGCACACTGCGTTATGTCAAAGCCAAGCGCCGTTCCAAGCATGACGTTTTCCTGTCATGGGACGAATGGAATGTCTGGTACAAGGCTCGTCTGGTTCATGATGTTGAAGGTGGATGGGGTCAAGCACCACATCTGATCGAAGAAATCTACAACTTGGAAGACGCGCTGGTCGTCGCCCAATGGATGAACGTTTTCCTGCGTAAATCCGATGTGCTGAAAATCGCCTGCCTTGCTCAAGCGGTGAACGTGATTGCGCCAATTCTGACGACCAAAGATGCCATGCTCAAGCAGTCGATTTACTACCCCTTCATGCTGTTCAGCAAGTTGGCGAGTGGTACGGCCTTGGACGTTGCAGTGAAAGCCCCTGAATACAACACCAAGCTGTTCGGCGATATGCCGCTATTGGACGTATCCGCTTCATTTGATGAAGCCACTAACGCCCACGCCATTTTCATTGTCAACCGCAGCCAGACCGAAAGCCTCACGGTTGATTTGAAGTGGCAAGATCGTGCGCCCAAGTCGATCAACAATGTCTATCAATTGGCTGGAACCGATCCCAAATTGGCGAACACCTACGAGTCACCCAATAATGTGATCTCGGTCAAGGTTGCCTCACCCACAATCGATGGCAAATCATCAACCATCATATTGCCGCCTCTGTCCTTCACAGCGATTGAAGCAACACTGTAAAATACTCACTGGGAGGGGCTGGTCTCCTCCCTTTTTAGTTTTATCCACGCGATTATTCAACGTACCCATCACACACACTTAGGAAGATTTAAAAATGTCTATACCACGTCCCGAATACCCACGTCCACAATTTGTACGCGACCAATGGCTGAACCTCAACAGCACATGGCAGTTTGATTTTGATGATGCCGACGCAGGTTTAGCTGACGGCTGGTTCGACCAGCATAATTTCTCACAATTGATTCAAGTTCCGTTTGTGTTTCAATCCAAGCTGAGCGGCATCGGCACTAATGTCATTCACGATATTGTTTGGTATCGCCGCGAGTTCATCGTTCCGTCCGAATGGAATGGTCAGCAGGTTATGCTGAACTTTGAAGCGGTTGATTATCGCGCTTCGGTGTGGATCAACGGTATATTTGCAGCCTTCCACGAAGGTGGTCATACACCTTTCAGCCTAAACATCACCAAGTTGCTCAAGACTGGCAGTAATGTGATTGTCCTCCGTGCCGAGGACATCACCGGCGATAAAGGCCAGCCGCGTGGCAAGCAGTATTGGGAAAAAGACTCGGCCTCGATCTTCTATACCCGTACGACTGGCATCTGGCAAACAGTGTGGCTCGAACCGGTGTCTGACTTGCACCTCGAACGGGTGATGATCACCCCTTTACTCGAAAGTGGCAGTGTGCGCGTCGAGTATGAAATCGCCGGTGACATCAACACCCCTTATGAACTCGAAACCAGCATCAGCTTCGGTGGAAAAGCAATCACCAGTGAAACGCAGACCATTGATATTAATGCCAATCAGAGTAAATGGGCGACCAATCCCCATGCCGTATCCAGCATCACACCAACCTTTTCACTCGGTGCGGATTTGAAGGTTTGGAGTCCAGAAACTCCGAACCTATATGATGTCAGCGTAAAAATTAAGCGTGGTGGCAAAGTGTTGGATGAAGTACAGAGTTACTTCGGTCTGCGTTCAGTGGCACTCAAAGATGGTAAGTTCTTGCTCAACGGCAAGCCTTACTATCTGAAGTTCGTGCTGGATCAGGGTTACAACCCCGATGGTATTCTGACCTTCCCCAGCGACGAATACATCAAGAAAGACATCGAACTCACCAAGGCGATGGGTTTCAACGGCGCACGTAAACATCAGAAGGTCGAAGAACAACGCTTCCACTATTGGGCGGATAAGATGGGCTTCTTGATGTGGGGCGAGATGGCGAACGTCTATATCTACTCAGAAACCGCTATCCAGCGTGTGGCGACCGAGTGGCAAGCCGCCGTTCGCCGTGACTATAACCATCCTAGCGTCATTGCTTGGACACCCATGAACGAAAGCTGGGGCGTGCCCAATTTGAAAGACGATCCGCGCCAAGCACAGCACTTGGTCGCGATGTACGCCATCACCAAGTCGATTGACCCCATTCGTCCGGTCATTTCGAATGACGGTTGGGAACACGCCAAGACCGACATCTTGTCGATGCACGATTATGAAGGCAAGCGTGAAGTATTGACCCCGCGCTACGCCACCCAAGAATCGACCTTGGCTTCGCGGCCTGCCAACCGTGACCTCGCTCTCCCCGGTTTCCCCTATGAAGGCCAGCCAATTATGGTGACCGAGTTTGGTGGCATCGGTTACAAGAAAGACGCGCAAGAAGGTTGGGGTTATACCACCGCCAGCGACGACGAAGATTTTATTGAGCGCTATAAGGCAGTCGTGGAGTCGATTTACGCTTCGGACACGATTTCCGGTTTCTGCTACACCCAAATCACCGATGTCGAACAGGAAATCAACGGCTTGCTGACCTACGATCGCCAACCCAAAGCACCGTTGGAAATCATCAAGCAAATTAACGACCAGAAGCCAACCACCTAGTATGGTTAAATTGGTTTGGTAGGGGCGCACGGCCGTGCGCCCCTACGAGAAAATTTCAAATGGAGTGCAGCTAGTGAAAACAGTTCAACTCGGTTCAAGCGAATTACAAGTCAGTGCGTTGGGTTTAGGTGCGATGTTCTTTGGGACGCGCACCCCTGTAGATACCTCTTACGCACTACTTGATGAATATATCGCCGCTGGTGGAAACCTCATTGACTCCGCCAACATCTATGCCCATTGGGTTGAAGGCTTTAAAGGTGGCGAGAGTGAAATCCTGCTGGGCGAATGGCTGCGGAAACGCGGCAACCGCGCTCAACAGATCATTGCTACCAAAGTGGGTTTTGGATACCCCGGCGTTCCACAAGGGCTCTCGGCGAAGACCATCGAAGAAGAGTGCAATAAGAGCCTGCAACGCTTGGGCATTGATACAATTGATCTGTATTATGCCCATGTGGATGATTACAACCTACCAATGGAAGAAGTCTTAGAAGCGTTCGATAAACTGGTGAAGGCGGGCAAGGTGCGCTTCATCGGCGCGAGTAATTATCTAGCTTGGCGACTGGAAGAAGCGCGTGGCTTGAGTGAAGCAAAAGGTTGGACGAACTTCTGCTGCGTCCAACAGCGCCACAGCTATCTGCGACTCAAACCCGGTGGCAGTACCGCCCCGCAGGTCACAGCTAATGAAGATTTGTTTGATTATTCGCGTCGTCGCAACTTCCCGATTGTGGCTTATTCGGTGTTGTTGGGTGGCGCGTATACCCAACCAGATCGCTCCATACCTGAGGATTATATGGGCGCGGATAGTGACGCACGGCTGGCGATGCTCAAAACCATCGCGGCTGAAACCGGCGCAACGGTCAACCAAGTGGTCATCGCGTGGATGCTGCACAGCGATTATCCAACGATCCCCTTGATTGCTGCCAGCAGTCATGAGCAGCTACAGGAAAATCTTGGCGCACTCGACGTGAAGCTGTCAGCCGAGCAAATGGAACGGTTGGATAACGCGCATTAATTAGGTCGATTGCATCAGCAAACGAATCCATTATGGAGGGTTTACGCCCATGAAGCTCAACCGTCGCCAATTTCTCCGGTCAGCCGCCGCAGTCGGCTTTGGCGTGCTAACAAACTCGCTCGTCAGCGCACAGGATGCCACCACCGAAGCAACGGCTTCCGTCGATGGCAAGGCTCTAGAACTCACCGGCAATTTTAGAAACGTCCACGATCCGGTCATCATTAAACAGGGTGACACCTACTACCTGTACTGCACCGGAGCGCGGATTCCGACGCGTTCGTCTAAAGATTTGCATGACTGGCAAGGTGTTCGACCGGGGCCACTCCCTGAAACACCACAGTGGGCGAAAGACTACGTTCCTAAAGCCGATTCGATTTGGGCTCCTGACATCTCCTTCTATAACGGTAAGTATCACCTTTACTACTCAGTTTCGACCTTTGGCTCGAACCATTCCTGCATCGGTTTGGAAACCAACGTCACCCTGAACCCTGAAGACCCAACCTATAAATGGGAAGATCAAGGGCTGGTCATCGCCTCCGATAATCCCGATAGCTACAACTGTATTGACCCCAATCTGGTGATCGACACTGATGGCAACACGTGGTTGGCTTTCGGCAGTTTTTGGACAGGCATCAAAATGCGCCGCCTAAACAATGACACGGGTTTGCTGTCGGATGAGGACACCAAGCTCTATCCACTGGCACAGCGATTTGTGCAATACGATCCCATCGAAGGCGCGTTCATCATCCATAAAGATGATTATTACTATCTTTTCGCCTCCTTTGATTTCTGCTGTAAAGGTGTAGACAGCACCTATAACGTCCGTGTTGGACGCTCGGAAGCGGTCACTGGCCCCTATGTGGACAAAGAAGCTGTCGAGATGATGAAGGGCGGCGGCACACAAATTACCTTCCCAAGCAGTCGCTATCGTGGCCCCGGTCATAACAGCATTTTGGAAGAGGATGGCAGCTATTGGATTGTTTATCACGCCTATGATGCAGGGAACGGTGGAACCCCCACCTTGCGAATTGTTCCATTGCAGTGGGATGAAGATGGCTGGCCGTTCACAACTGACACTTAACCTATTAAATTGAACAAGGATGTTACGCGCATGATTAATCTGAAACAGTTCGAAGTTTGGTTCCTCACAGGCAGCCAACATTTATACGGTACGGAAGCCATCGAGCAAGTCGGCCAGCACTCGCAGGCCATCGTCCAAGCGTTGGATAGTGCGGCGGTTATTCCGGTCAAAATTGTCTACAAGCCTGTTCTGACTACCTCCGACGAAATCCACAAAGTGTGTATGGAGGCTAACGCCGCCCCCAACTGCATCGGTGTGATGACATGGATGCATACCTTCTCACCCTCCCGTAACTGGATTAAAGGCTTGGCTGCGCTCAAGAAGCCGATTGCCCATCTGCACACCCAATACAACCAAGATATTCCTTGGGCAGACATCGACATGGACTTCATGAACTTGAATCAAGCGGCACATGGCGACCGCGAATTTGGCTTCATGATGACCCGTATGCGCCTCAACCGTAAGGTGATCGTCGGTCACTGGAGTGATCCTGAAGTTCAGACACGCATCGCAGTTTGGGCGCGCGCGGCTTGCGGTTGGCATGATGCCCAAACAGGTCAGATTGCCCGCTTTGGTGACAACATGCGTTCGGTGGCGGTGACCGAAGGCGACAAGGTTGAAGCGCAGATGCGTATCGGTTACACCGTGTCGGGTTACGGTGTGGGTGATCTGGTTGAGCAAGTGAACGAAGTTAGCGACAGTGAAATTGCTGCGCTCGTCGACCAATATGCCTCGGAATATACGATTGCCGCCGACCTGCAAAAAGGTGGCGCTCGTCATTCGTCCGTCCGTGAAGCCGCCCGCATCGAACTCGGTTTGCGACGCTTCTTAGAAGCAGGCGATTTCAAAGGCTTCACCACGACCTTCGAGGATTTGCATGGTTTAGTACAGCTCCCCGGTTTGGCCGTTCAACGTTTGATGGCGGACGGTTACGGCTTCGGCGGAGAAGGCGACTGGAAAACCTCGTTCCTGCTTCGAACCATGAAGGTCATGAGCGCTGGACTTGAGGGCGGCACCTCCTTCATGGAAGACTACACCTATCATCTCAATCCAAAGGGGATGAAGGTCTTGGGTTCGCACATGTTGGAAGTCTGCCCGACCATCGCTGAAGGCAAGCCCAGTTTGGAAGTCCATCCGTTGGGCATCGGCGGTAAGGCTGATCCGGCCCGTCTGGTGTTTAACGTGCCTTCTGGCCCCGCGATTAATGCCTCGATCATCGACATGGGCAACCGCTTCCGCATCCTCATCAATGATGTCGATGTTGTTCCTCCAGATGCACCGCTGCCCAAGCTGCCAGTCGCCCGTGCCTTGTGGATACCCAAGCCGGACTTCAAAACAGGCTTGGCCGCGTGGATTTATGCGGGTGGTGCGCATCATACGGTTTTCAGCCAAGCGATTAACGCTGAATATGTCTCCGACTTCGCTGAGATGGCAGGCATCGAATGTGTGTTGATTAATGAGGACACGCGCATTCATGACCTCAAGAATGAACTGCGCTGGAACGAATTCTCCTATGGCCTCAAGGGTATTACAGGCTAACGCTTAAAGACGATTTCAATGTAGGGAGAAGATATGCCTTTTCCCTACGAACACTCTAAATTTCTACGCTTTTATGATCCCTCCGAAATAGTCTTTTGCCCCATCGACCCATATTCAATAAGGAAGCCCTATGAAAAAAATACGTTTATGGTCAACCGCTTCAATTATTGGCGTGTTGCTGGTGATGTTGACTCTGCTGTCTGTGCCGCTGACATTTGCCCAAGACGATCCGCATACCTTTCATAATCCGCTGAATGCCAGCGCGGGTGATGACCCTTGGTTGACGTATTACGATGGTTACTATTACCTTGCCACAACGACATGGACGAGCGAACTCTACATGCGGAAGTCGGCTACTTTGTCAGGCTTGAAAGTTGCTAAACCCGAACTGATTTACAAGGAAACTGAGCCGAGCCGCTGCTGTAATATGTGGGCTCCAGAGTTTGACCTGTTAGATGGTCCGGATGGCAAGCACTGGTATTTTTACTATACGGCTGGCACAGCCGGATCATTTGATAACCAGCACAGCCATGTTTTAGAGAGCGCTGGAACTGATCCAATGGGGCCGTACACCTATAAAGGTCGGCTGTTTGATCAAGCGAATGACGGTTGGTCGATTGATGGCGGCATCTTACAACTCAACGATAAGCTGTACTTCTTGTTCTCGTCATGGGTGGGCAACTTACAATCCATTTTCATCGCGCCGATGAGCAATCCGTGGACAATTAGCGGCACACGAGTGGTCATTTCCAAGCCGACGCTGCCGTGGGAACAAGTCGGTACGCCGGTGAATGAAGGGCCAGTCGCGCTTCAACATGAGGGCAAGACCTTCATCGTCTACAGCGCCAGTTTTTGCGGCACACCGGACTACAAACTCGGTTTACTCACCTACAACGGTGGCGATGTTCTAAATGCCGATTCGTGGGTTAAAAATCCAGAACCCGTTTTCCAACGCTCGGATGAAAATGGTGTGTTTGGACCCGGTCACAACGGTTTCTTTACCTCGCCCGACGGTAAAGAAAGTTGGATCGTGTACCACGCCAACAGCCGTGTAGGTGATGTCTGTTTACCGACACGAACCACCCGCGTCCAGAAATTTACATGGAACGATGATGGTTCTCCGAATTTCGGTGTGCCAGTCTCAAACATAATGGACATCCCCAATCCATCTGGTGATGACGGTGTCGATCCACTGCCGCAGTTTGTCCGTGAGCCTGCGCTGCGCTTCAAAGCCTTCGATGCACCAACCAAGTACATCAACCATTTCACCGGACGCGGCAAAGTCAGTCCGTTGGGTGAACCCGCCCTAGACTTTGAGTTCGCGCTGGTCAAAGGCTTGGCTGATCCCAACGCCGTATCCTTCGAGGCGGTCGGTCGTCCCGGCTATTACCTGATCAACCGTAACGGCACGGTTTGGTTAGCGATGTATGAAGACAGCGACGACTTCCGTGCGGCAGCGACCTATATACAGAAACCGGGACTCGCCAGCGCGGATGACGCGTCTTTCGAGGCGTTCGGTCAAGCAGGAGCATACTTGTTTCACCAAGGCAACCTGCTCAATGTCAAAACCCTGACGACCGATGAAGAAAAGGTCGCTGCCACCTTTATCATTGAAAAAGTGACGGATTAAGGAAGGGAATTATTCCATGAAAAGACTGCAACTGATTACCACCGCCGTAAAATCAAGCCTCTGGTTGGTGGCTGGCTTCGCGATTTTGGGTGGCCTTTATCAACCCGCTGCCGCGCAAACGCCCGATGGCAGCTTCCATAATCCACTAAATACCGTCGAAGGCGCTGACCCTTGGCTGACTTATTATGATGGTTACTATTATCTGTCGACAACCAGCGGAACCTCTCAGCTTTACATGCAAAAATCAGCCACTTTATCCGGTTTAAAGGTTGCCAAACAGGAACCGATCTACGCGGAAACGGACCCCAGCCGCTGCTGCAACATGTGGGCACCGGAATTCCATTTGTTGGATGGGCCGGACGGCAAGCGCTGGTATTTTTATTACACGGCTGGAACTAATGGCACACTCGATAACCAGCATTCGCATGTGTTGGAAAGTGCCGGAACTGACCCGATGGGGCCATATACTTATAAAGCCCGGATCTTTGATCCAACGCATGATGTATGGTCGATTGATGGCAGCGTCTTGCAGTTGAACGACAAACTCTATTTTCTGTTCTCGTCTTGGACAGGCGATTATCAAAAACTGTATATCGCGCCCATGAGCAACCCTTGGACGCTAAGTGGCAGCCGTGTACTGCTCGCACAATCGCAATATGATTGGGAAAAAGTGGGTTTGAACGTCACTGAAGGACCGGTCGCGCTTCAACACGAGGATAAAACCTTCATTATTTATTCTGCCAGTTTTTGCGGTACGGATGATTACAAGTTGGGGATGTTGACCTACAGCGGCGGCGATGTGCTGGATGCGAAATCTTGGGATAAAAATCCTGAACCGGTATTCCAACGCTCAGATGATAATAAGGTTTACGCGCCGGGACATAATGGGTTTTTCAAGTCACCCGATGGCAAAGAGGATTGGATTGTCTATCACGCCAATGACAATCCCGGTGATGGCTGTGCAGGCAAGCGCACCACCCGCGTCCAAAAATTCACATGGAACACTGATGGCACACCGGATTTTGGTGTTCCGGTCGCCATTACAACCGATATCCAAAATCCTTCGGGTGATAATGGTAATGATCCACTGCCACAGCGTGCGCCCGCTCCGGCTTACCGCTTCGCTGCCTTTGACGATCCGACCAAGTTTATCAACCAATTTACCGGACGCGGTAAAGTCAGTCCGATGGGCGAACCCGTTGAAGACTTCGAGTTTATGATCCGTGAGGGCTTGGCTGATCCTAAGGCGGTATCCCTTGAATCCAAGAGCAAGCCGAATTGGTTCTTACTAAACCGTGGCGGCACAGTGTGGGTAGCGCAATTTGATGGTACGGATTCTTTCAGCCAAGGCGCTAGTTGGTGGCAAAAGTCGGGACTGGTGAACGCGGATGACGTGTCGTTCGAGTCGCTGAGCCAAGCAGGAGCCTATCTGTTCCATGCCAAGAACCTGCTCAATGTGAAAGTACCGGAGTCGGATGCCGATAAAGCCGCCGCGACGTTTATCATGGCAGAAGTAAAATAAGGCAGGATATTGAACAAAAGGAAGGCTCTCAGGGCCTTCCCTACGAGAGAAAATTTGCTACCTAGTGGGTCACTCGCTATGTATATCGCCATTTTCGGGATACGGATTCTGAGTTGAAACTCATGCGCTTTCCTTCAAATAATAATGGCGACCCTCATGCCACTTGACCCACTAGGTACGAAATAATTCAGGTTGCTATTGACCAATTATAGCTAAATGGCAAATGCGTTTGAACCGCCAAAGCGCAGAGAGAGCAGGGATCAATGGGGAGAAGTTTTCACATTTAGAGTGCTGAAAGGGCTAGGCTGATGGATGCTAAACAAGAACTATTTGAACGCTTCGGTAAACTATTTATAGAGCGTGTACGTGATAGGCAAATTGGCTATATTGACGCTTTCTACGAACAGAAAGGACCACAAAAGCTAAAGAATACAAAAATGAACTGTATACCATGTCGCCTGAACAAATTGATATGGTTAAAACCTTGAGCATACAATGGGTTGATATGGCACTGCATGACTTACTTTTTGTGTTGGAAGACGCAGATTGGATTCATTTGCGCTTAGAGAGCGGGGATACAATTTTAGAAGACATTCGACGAGCAACAAGTGGCGATTTGCAAGGGTACCTTCTCATATGGGCAGAAAAGTACAGTACAAAACGTCTGCCGGATTAATTAAGGAATCTGCGTCAAGAAATCAGTCTAGTAAATGTGAGTGAGCCTGAGAATATGCAGGCTCTTCGCTTTCATTTCAATTTGGGGAAGGAGGTAAGAAAGGAAGAAACTAAAGCAATTCAACAAACTCCTCGACGGTCAAACCTGCTTGTCGGATAATTGAGCGCAGCGTTCCGGGCTTTACTTCTTTATGCAGGGGAACAACCGCAGCAGCATAGGGTGAATCTCGCTGCATAAAAACATGATCACCACGCTGCCGCCGTTCATAGAAACCAGCACGTTCTCGCGCTCGGATACATTCACGACCTGAAATATGGGGCAGCTTGGTCACACAGCCATCACTTTAATAGGTTCGAGATAATCTTCCGGAATGGGTTTTCCATCTTCTGTGAGGACTTCAATATACAAGTCGATGGCTTCCTTGATGTTAGCGAGTGCTTCATCAATGGTATCGCCTTCACTGATGCAGCCCGGAAGACTTGGTACTTCTACCGTGTAACCGCCGACTTCGGGATCAGGAATTAAAATTACTTGGCGCATGATTAATCCTTTCACTCCCGTAATCATAGCATAAGACTTGTTGTTGTGTCTCAAATGCTATACAAGGAAATACAATAGATGGTCAGTTACCCAAAATAAAATCGGTCAGGTGTTACCCCAACCGATTTTACAAATCTGAGTCTGATTGCTACTTACTTAGCAGCAGGAGGAATGACGGGTGGACGAGTGAATTTCGCAACCGCATCCTTACCACCAACCGCTTCGATACTATCGTACAACACCTGTAGGATGTAATCTGCATTGTGGGCAAACACACCCGGGTCTTTCACAGAATACTGGTAGTCATACGCAGCACGCAGCAAGTTCGGTGTCCACGAAGCATAACCATTAGCACTGGTTGCTTCATCCGCATCCACCGTACCGTTCTTATTGGTATCGATGAAGAAGTACGGATAGGCAGCCGATGAATAAGCGATGGACGAACCACCCTTATCAGCAGCATACGTCTGAATAGCCGCCATGAGCGCGTCTTGGAATGAAGCGATTTCGTCAGCTACTGGCTCATCGGTATCGCCGTTGCCATTGTAGTCAACTGCATCCACGCCATCGGCCTCTGTACGGATGGTCTTCAGGTCTTCCTGTGTACTCACACCATCATGGCAGTCCGCACAGGCATCAACCTTGAGCTGACCCGTATGGGTTTCATGACAGTCGGTACAAGTCTGGAAGTCTTCAACGTGCATATAGCGTCCGTTGTATTCCTTGTCGGCGTACTCGTAAGCACCCTTCACTTCCGTGCCAAACAACGTAGCACCCGCAGCGAAGTAATGAACATTTCTAAAGGCCAAATCCTTTGAAACCTCGTCATCACCGGCTTTGGACTTGGTAATAGCAGTGTTCACGCTTACAGTCGACTCACGCCCTTGATGGCAGGAGATACACAGGTTGCCGTCTGCACCTTCACCAAACGACACTTTCGCGCCGCTGGGGAACGTCACTTCGTCAACCTTGAGTCGCTCGAAGTCGTTCTTCACATCATGGCAAGTCGAGCAAGTCAACGATTGTGATGGTGCAGACTTGATCGTCACACCATTTTCAATGAAGAAAGGCAAACCACCGGCAGTATGGCAGCGTGTGCAGGTCGCAGGCACTTCACCTTCTTTGTCCCAATGCCGGAATGGCTCTGAGACGACTGAGAAGTGACCGAGATCATCACGGCTGGCGGTTGTCATATCAACCGGCTCTTTGAGGCTGGCATTCAGCGAGTCAATCGAGTCGTACAGCAGTTCAATGATGTACTTGGGATTGTGTGCGAACGCGCCCGGATCTTTCACCGATACTTGATAGTTGTAGGCTGCTTCCAGCAAATTCGCTGTAAACGCCTTAAATCCGTTGTCGGCTGTTGCTTCGTCAGTGTCAACCTCACCGTTGCCATTCGTGTCAACGAAGAAGTAGGGGTAAGCATCCGGCGAATAGGCAATCGCCATACCCGATACCTGAGTGGCATAAGCCTGCATCGCCTGAAGTGTCAATTCACGCAGACCGTCGATTTCGCTGGCAATACCTTCAAGCGTATCACCATCGCCATCATAATCCGCGCCTGAACCATTCATGCGAATGTCCTTCAAATCATCTTCAGTCTTCACATCTTCATGACAGGTCGCGCACAAATCAACTTTTACCTTGAGGGTGTGTTGGTCATGGCAATCTGCGCAAGTGTTCAGACCTTCAGCATGCATATTTCGCTGCTGGTAATACTTGTCGGCATACTGGTATCCACCACGCGCCTCACCGCCGTATAAGGTGGCGGCTGCTGCGAAGTAATGGATGTTGATGAAGCCCAAGTCTGCGCTGACCTTGTTGCCGTCATCCGTCAATCCAGCCTTCTCAACCGCAGCGTTCACCGAATCGGTTGATGCGCGTCCTTGATGGCACTGCATACAACGTGCTGATTTGCCGATATTGTCGATTGTCACGCCCGATGGGAATGTGACACTGGTTAATTGGGCCGCTGCGCTGTTATGGCAAGCATCACAGGTTACAACGGTTCCAATAGGTGCTTTAGCATCAACCTTGAAAGCTGTTGATCCGTCACCACCGACAAAATCAATGTAACCCGGTGTCGAGTGACAACGAGCACACGATTCAGGGACAGCCCCTTCCGAGTTCCAATGGTTGAATGCTTCTGCTGTAACGTCAGCATGTGCTGACCCTGCCCACGCATGGTAGATGTCCGCCAAGTACTGCGGTTCACCGTCTAGCGGGGCTGCCAACCCTTGATAGGGTTCTGGCGTAGCTTCGGGAGTGGCCTCTTGTGCGAGCACCTGTGATTGAAGCAGCAGTGTAAAGCCTGCCATCAATAACAGGACGCCGACTGTAGCCATTAGTCGGGCTTTTTTCATAGCGTCCTCACTTTCCTCCGTCAATCGATTCACAAAAAATAAATCGTGCGAAAAACATATTCACTCTAAGTATCATTTTCCCGCTGAATAGCTTATAAACCGTCCGTCCGCAGAATGATTTCTCATCATCCTCGCGGTGGATTGTAAAAGTGCATGCATAAAGTCAGACGGTTAAATGCAAGTGAATTGAGTTTAGTGGGTAGGCCAGATTACAAGAAATATGCGGTAATATCCGAGGATGACGCAAAAATACACAAAGGAATTGTGTTATGCAGTTCAATCACGATCAAGTCATATCAGGTGAAGTTGGAACGGATCGGACACTGAGTTATGTCTTGGTTCCTTTCCAAGTACCGGAGCATATTGGGCGCATTGACGTCAGCTACGCGTATGATGCGGCTATTTCGTCCGACCCCACGATTAGTGGCGGTAACGTGGTGGATATTGGCATTTTTGACCCACGCGGCGCGGACTTTTTGGGTGTTGGTTTTCGAGGTTGGAGTGGCAGCGAACGGCTAGAATTTTTTATTACCTCTGAAAAAGCCACCTCCGGTTATGTCGCAGGGCCAATCCAAGCTGGTGAGTGGAATATTGTCCTCGGCTTTTATAAGGTCGCAGCGCAGGGCTGCCATTATCAAATCACGGTCAAATTACAAGCTTCTGAGTCTGATAGTGAGTCAGTCGCTTTCCGCCCTCGATTGCCGATACGCACATCGGCTCCGCGTCTGGCAAAGGCAAGCGGTTGGTATAAAGGTGAACTGCACTGCCACAGTTTGCACAGCGACGGTGATTCGTCGCCGGAAGCGATTGTCCGAGCCGCTGAGAAACTCGACCTCGATTTTCTGGCGGTGACAGATCATAACAATTACAGTCAGCAAATGGACTTAAACGGCATCTCTACAAATCTTATCCTGATACCCGGTTGTGAAGTCACCACTTTTAAGGGGCATTGGAACATCTGGGGCGATGGCAAGTGGATTGATTTTCGTGTTACGTCTGAAGCGGATATGAGCAAGACGATTCAAGCTGCGGTAGAAGCTGGCTTTTTAACGTCGTGCAATCATCCGCGTCCTTATGGACCGGATTGGATGTACCCGAATGTTGAAGGCTATGACTGCGTTGAGGTTTGGAATGGGCCGTGGGAATATTTAAACGAGGTATGTTTAGCTTTCTGGGAAACGCGGCTAAAACAGGGCAAGCGATTGGTCGCGGTTGGGGGCAGTGATTGTCATCATTTGCTCGTTGAGAATGAGGTCAAATTAGCTCATCCGACCACCACTATTTACATTGAAGGTGAACCTTACGCGGCGGCTTTGATTAAAGCCTTACGCGCTGGACATGCTTTCATCACGAATGCACCTGATGGCCCACAAGTTCATTTGAAGTCGGGTAAATATATGATGGGTGATGTTGTGGTTCGTCCCGCCAATAATCGGCTTTCGGTTGATTTAGCTGTACAAGATGGAGCAGGACACATTTTGCAGTTAGTCGGTGCTCAAGGGATAATCTTTGAGCAAGCCATCATGCGAGATCAAGAACAATTCAATGTGATGATTAGGAGCGACGATACAACCTACGTTTATGCCCGATTGATGACCAATAATCCAGAGCAAAAAGTGGTGGCTTGTATCACCAATCCGTTGTACTTATCCGCTTAATTAGGCTTTTATATACACATTAAAAATCCCTAATATTTGGCTATAAAAGACTGAATCCGTTAAACTGAATGTAATAGTGGGACATGCCAACCCATCTATTTAATAGACGACACCGACACACGCACTTTGACACCGTTTAAGTGCGTGTCTGTTTTCTAGTGATTATCACATTCTTAAACTTTGCTTATTATTCGGCATGTATGTTAAGAAATTTATGGACACAATTTAATGTTTGATACCGAATCAGCTTCTCATTTGATCCAGCTTGCCCTGCGTGAAGATTTGGGTGAAGCAGGGGATTTAACTTCCAAAGCGACACTGCCGGATGATACCCGCTTGATGGGAAGGATTGTCGCGAAGGCTGATGGTGTAATCGCAGGATTGCCATTGGTAGCAATGGTTTATGCACAGGTAGACCCAACGATTACGGTAAGTTTAATAAGTCACGATGGGGATACGGTCACACGCGGCACACTAGTTGCTGAGGTTGAAGGTAAAGGCCAATCGGTTCTGACTGGTGAGCGTGTAGCACTCAACTTTTTGCAGCGACTCAGTGGTATCGCCAGCTTAACGTCCCAATTTGTGGGGGCTGTAAAGGGGACGAAAACAGTTATTCTGGATACACGCAAAACTACGCCCGGATGGCGGATGCTGGAAAAGTATGCAGTCACACAGGGCGGTGGGCAAAATCACCGCATCGGTTTATATGATATGGTGATGATCAAAGACAATCATATCGACGGCGCGGGCAGCATCACAAAAGCGGTTGAAGCCGTTCGTGCTTATCAATCTGCGTCGGGCGTTCCGATTGAGGTTGAGGTTCGTAATTTCAACGAACTGCGTGAAGTGCTGCCGTTGAATGTGGATCGGGTGCTGCTCGACAACATGACTGACGACCAGATGCGCGAAGCGGTTGAGATCACCAATGGGCGTGTCAAGTTGGAAGCGTCCGGCAACATGAACCTGCAACGGGTCGCCAGTGTCGCGGCTACAGGTGTGGATTACATCAGCGTTGGTGCGCTGACTCATTCGGCTCCCGCGCTGGACTTATCCATGAAAATTGTCCGGCTGTAAATGAACCCCTACCCCAACCCTCCCTCGCAAGCAAGGGAGTGAGGAAAAGTGAAGAAGGAGAGTTAAATGGCAGAAATGGTCATGCCGTTGGATGTAACGGCGAATGAAACGCTGGTAGAGCAAGAGACTGAAGCGATTGAACGGATTCAAAAACTGCGCCCGATATTGGGCGATGATGTTGTTATTTTAGGACATCATTACCAACGGGATGAAGTGGTGCGCTTCGCTGACTTTCAAGGCGATAGCTACCAATTGAGTCAAGAAGGTTCGAAGGTCAAAGCCAAGTACATCCTGTTCGCGGGTGTGCATTTTATGGCGGAGAGCGCGGTGGTTTTAGGCCGTGAAGATCAGGTTGTGATTTTGCCCAACATGCAAGCCGGTTGCAGCATGGCGGATATGGCGAATTTGGAACAGGTGCTAACGGCTTGGTCAGAGTTGGAAGATGTGCTGGGCAGTGATCCCGAAAACACGGTGATGCCTGTCACTTATATGAACAGTGCGGCTGATTTGAAAGCCTTCGTCGGTGAACACGGCGGAACCGTTTGCACATCGTCTAATGCCGATGGTGCGCTCAAATGGTCATTCGCCCAGCGCGAGAAAGTGTTTTTCTTCCCCGACCAACATCTGGGACGTAATACAGGCAAGGCAATGGGTATTCCCTTAGACCAAATGGTACTCTGGAATCCCTTTAAACCTTACGGCGGACTGACCGACGATGAAATCCGCAACGCCAAGATCATTCTATGGAAAGGTCATTGCAGTGTTCACCAACAATTCCGGCCTGAACACATTGATATGTGGCGCAAGCATCACCCTGACGTGAACGTGGTGGTGCATCCTGAGTGCATGATGCAGGTAGTGGATAAGGCCGATTTTATTGGATCGACCTCTTACATCGTCAAGAAGATTGACCAAGCGCCTGCGGGTAGCAAATGGGCGGTCGGTACGGAGATGCATCTCGTCAACCGATTGAAGAACAAGTACACCGACAAAATGGTGGAACTGCTGTCACCGTTTTCGTGCTTGTGCAGCACTATGTATCGCATCAGCCCGATTGATCTGGCGAACGTGATGGAGAATTTGGTTGAAGGGCGTGTGATTAACCAGATTATCGTCCCTGAAACTATTAAACAAAACGCGAAATTGTCACTTGATCGGATGCTTTCCATACCAAGATAGGCGCATTACGTGGATGATATACGAACGAATACACTGATTATTGGCTGCGGGATTGCGGGCGCGGCCACCGCTTTGCGCTTGAGTGATAACCCTAATCATCATGTGACGATTATCACGCGGGCATCGGATGCGGCGGACACCAATTCCAGTTGGGCGCAGGGCGGCATCGTCACCCGCAGCTTGGATGACTCACCTGATCTACTGGTGCATGACATTCTTGAAGCAGGCGCGGGTTTGAGTTCCCCGAAAGCGGCTCGGCTGTTAGCTGAAGTTGGCCCGGAGTTAGTACGCTCGGTGTTGATGGAACGCTGCGGTGTGAAGTTTGACCGTGATGAACGCGGTGAACTGGTCTACGGCTTAGAGGGCGCACATAGCGTCCGGCGGATTATCCATGTGGGTGATAAAACCGGCGGCGCGATTGTCAAAGGCATGTTGGATACAATGGCAACCCGCCCTAACGTGACGCTTTTAGTGGATCACACAGCAGTTGACTTGATTACTTTCCCGCATCATGCCCTTGCTCCAGTAGCGGTTTATGACCCCATTACCTGTCAGGGCGCATACGTCCTCAACCGTGAAAACAGCAATATCATCCGTGTGTTGGCGGCTCATACCGTTCTCGCAACTGGCGGCCTCGGTCAGATTTTCCGTAACACCAGTAATCCCAAAGGTGCTCGTGGAGATGGGCTGGCGATGGCATGGCGGGCAGGCGCACGGGTCGTCAATTCCGAGTACATCCAGTTTCATCCCACCACCTTGAGTGTACGCGGCGCACCGAATTTGCTGATTAGTGAAGCGGTACGCGGTGAAGGTGCGATTCTGGTTACGCCCGATGGTAAGCCATTCATGGAACGTTATGCGCCCGAATGGAAAGACCTCGCGCCCCGCGATGTGGTTGCCCGTGCGATCCACATGGAAATGCTCGAACACGGTTACGAACATGTGTATCTGGATATTGCCAGCAAGCGACCGCCGGATTTTATTCGTCACCACTTCCCACAGATGGTCGAGTCGTGTGCCGAATATGGTATTGACGCAACCAGCGATCTGATTCCGGTTGTGCCTGCTGCCCATTATTTTTGTGGCGGCGTGCTGGTTGATGAGTGGGGACGGACTTCACTCAGCGATTTATATGCGGTTGGTGAAGTCAGTTGTACCGGATTGCACGGCGCAAATCGACTCGCCAGCACCAGCTTATTGGAAGGTTTGGTGTGGGGTGACCGCGCGGCGGAATACATCGAACAAAATCCGCGTGAACCTGTTGACGAGGCGCGTGTGCCAACTTGGGTTTATCGCGGTGAAACCGAGCCTGATCCGGCGCTGATTGAAGTGGATATGATGACCATCAAAAATGTCATGTGGCATTATGTTGGGCTCATTCGCACAGCAGAACGCTTGGCGCGGGCTGAACGTGAACTACGTCATTTGTGGCATGAAATTGAAGAGTTTTATCGCAGCCAGCGTTTGAATGATGAGCTGATTGGGCTGCGTAACGCGGTGCAAGTCGCGCGGATTGTGACGTTTTCCGCACAGCATAACCGTGTCAGCCGTGGAACGCATTACCGTGCCGACTCGCTTCCAGCAGAAAATCAACCGACCGAAATGTCGCCCAGCGTCATGGGGCGATAAGGGCGGAAAGGTACATAAAATAATGACTGAACAATTTACCTATCTGGATCACAGCGCGACAACGCCGACTGATCCACGCGTAGTGGATGCGATGATGCCTTATTGGATGACCGTGTTTGGGAACGCCTCCAGTTTGCATAGCGCAGGCAAAGCCGCTAAAAATGCCCTAAATCAGGCGCGGGAAACGATTGCCGCTGTTCTCAACTGCAATCCTGCCGAGATGATTTTTACCAGCGGTGGAACTGAAAGCGATAACCTTGCTTTGCGCGGGATTGCCGAAGGCATGCGTGTTCGAGGGCGTGGCAAGCATATTATTACGACGGCGGTTGAACATCATGCGGTGATGGATGTTGCCAAAGAATTGATTGAAGACGGCTTCGAGATTACGTTCTTGCCTGTTGATCAATATGGTCGAGTGACCGCCCAACAAGTCGTCGATGCCCTGCGTGATGATACCGTTTTGGTGAGTATTATTTACGCCAACAACGAAGTCGGCACAATCAACCCGATTGCAGAAATCGGCGCGGAACTGAAGAAGCGGCGTGTGGCTTTCCACGTGGACGCGGTACAAGCACCGGGTTTGCTGCCTTTGGATGTTAAAGCACTCAATGTCGATTTAATGAGTCTGTCGGCGCACAAGTTTTATGGGCCAAAAGGTATCGGCTTGTTGTATATCCGGCGCACGATTGCCCTGACTCCACAACTCATCGGTGGTGGTCAGCAGGCGCATCGACGTGGTGGGACAGAACCAGTTGCGCTTATTGCCGGACTGGCGGAAGCGCTGCGACTAGCCGAAGCCGAGCGCGAGGAAACCGTCAAACGGCTTATTCCTTTGCGCGACAAGTTGATTGAGGGCATGGTAACAACCATTCCTGAAGCTGGCCTCACCGGACATCCCACCGAACGGCTGGCGGGACACTCCAGCTTTACCATGAAAGGCTTGAATGGCGACTCGCTTTTGCTCGACCTGAATGAAGTTGGCATCGGTGCGAGTGGCGGTAGTGCTTGTACTACCGGACAGCAAGAACCAAGTCATGTGCTGCTGGCGATGGACGTTGATCAAGATCGGCTCATGGGGCAAATGCGTTTCGTGCTGGGTAAGCACAGCACCGATCATGAAGTCGATTTGCTGATTTACCACCTGAAGTCACTTGTCGAACGGCATCGGGCAATGGTCCCCGACATGCGTGTATAACAATCCTATGTCTGGTAGGGGCGAAAGGCTTTGCGCCCATCTGTTTTCAAAATCTCCTACGACACCACAAAGCCTTCCAATTTCACCGATTGCTCAAATGGGGTTTCATCTAGCCAAAGTCCAAAGCCCGCTGCATCCGGCACATGTACTCTGCCTTCACGGATTTCATAACCTGAAGTATCCAGACCATCGAGGTCAATCTGATCCCATTCCGCAAAGGTGAAATTTTTAATCGCACTCGCAAGATGACACGTAGCATAATTGCCAAAACAGCTTCCATAGTTGTGCGGCGCGGATTTTTTGCCCCAAGCATCAAGCTGCCGTCCGGTTTTGAGCCAGAAGTCGAAGCCTTCGTCGCGCAGATCATATTGCACCACATCAATAACGCCCATTTGCGCCCAGTTCATCAACGTGGGTGAGGCTTGCCCCTCACCGTCGGCAATCATCAACGATAACTGTTGTTCGTCTAACCATTGATGTAACCTTTCATAGAGAACGCGGTCTTCGTGGAAAGGTTCTTCCAGCCAGTAAATCTCACAATCGGCGGTTTCAGCTAAGACCCACTTCACCAGATTAACGTTATAACCGTTGTTGGCATCAATCATGATGGGTAAGCCTGCACCAACAGCTTCACGTACACCGCGAATAATGGCAATATCGCGTAGTGTCCCTTTGACAAGCGGCATGTGTAATGCGCCACGTCCCACTTTTATTTTGAATGCACGATGACCGCGTTCATAACCAGCTCGTGCTTCGCTAGCGATGAGTTCGACTGCCGCCTTGTCCTCTGCCAGATGAAGATCATCAAAGTACAAGCTGGTATCGTAGCATGGAACGGTGAACGGCCTATGAGCATCAACGTGTTTTCCAACCAGTTGGTAGACGGGCTTACCTTCACGCTGTCCAAGCACATCCCATAACGGGAAATTGATGTTTCTGGCAAAGGCTGAAACGCCATTTTCAAGTGAGATCAGCGAGTCTAGATGTTGTCCAACTAATCCAGCGGCCTGTTCGCTGGTCAAACGGCTGAAACCAAAGCCGCTTGAACCATCTTCGAATTGCAGCCGCACGAATGGTTCACGGATATTAATTCCGTGTTCTGGTAACCGTGCATTATTGCCCGCAACACGTGGACGCTTCCCTGACAGATAACCCGCTTCAATCTTTGTAAGTCGTGGATTGTTCATAAGCCTGCTATCTATATTCACTCATCAGTTGGCAAAGCAGATGGTGACAGTTGTACCTTGCCCAGCAACACCCGCAATCTGTATCGTTCCACCCTGAGCTTCGATGGCAGCACGGGCGATGGTCAAACCAATGCCCAGACCGCTTATTTCACCGATATTACTTCCTCTGAAAAAAGGTTCGAATATACGCGACTGTTCTTTCGCGGGAATACCGATACCACCATCCACAACGCGGAGGCAGATGCCATCTTCTTTGCGTGATAAGCTGATATTAACAACTGTCGATGCGTCTGAGAAGCGTGCCGCATTACGCATGATGTGCATGATGGCGTTTTTGGTGACGTACCAATCAAGGTTAGCAACCGCAGTGTCTGGCAAATCAAGCACAAATTTGCCGGGTCGATTAAATTGCTTTTCGAGTTCAGATGCCAACTCACGGCATATGACACTGATATCGGTTGAAGTGCGGCGAATGTGTTCTGGTGAAAAACTGCCGTTAACTACGATACCGATCTCCTGAAGCATATCAGTCAGCCGTTGAATCTGACCCTTGATTGTGATTTCTTTGGCATTTCTTTGGTCGGGTGTCAGACGATCAAAATAATAGGTCAGTGTTTCGGTTGTGGCTTGAATCACGGTTAATGGCGTACGAAATTCGTGGGCAATGCGTTCCATCATCCGTGTTTTTAAGATGCTGAGTTCGGATTCTTTTTCGAGTGCACCTTGCAATTTCTCCGTCTCAAGCAGCAGGCTTTGCATGCGCTTGCGTTCGCTGATGTCACGGCTGATAAAAACGCCACCCATGAATTTCGCTTCACTGTCGAAAAACAGCTTGCCGGATATCTCGACATCGATATAGTGACCGTCGATATGGCGCAGGCGACATTCTACAGTGAGACGATACGTATCCGTTTCAAAGGCATCTTGGAATGACTGAACGACATTTGGGATATCCTCAGGATGGATGAGTTCCATCGCGTTTGTGCCGATTAATGTCTGCACTTCATAACCTAATAGGGTGTGATACGAAGGACTTACAAAACGTAAAAGCCCATCACCATCACTTTGCGAAATCATATCTTGGAGATTATCCGTGATATTGCGGAGGCGTTCCTCGTTTTGACGCAGCGCATCTTCTAATCGCTTTCGTTCAGTGACATCACGCGTAATCAAAACGGTACCGGCAAAATTCGATTTGGCATCAAAAAGGATTGTGCCTTCTGAATCAATGTCAATGTAATGTCCATCTGTGTGGCGTAGACGACCTCCACCTGAAATATGCGTCTCGCCGGATTCCAAAGTGGCTTTATGGGCACTCATCATCGTTTCCCGGTCATCAGGATGGACAAAGTCGTAGACTAATTTGCCAATCATGTCTTCCGGTTCAATCCCCAATAGGGTACGTACTGATGGACTTACAAAACTTACTCGGCCTTCATTATCACTCTGGGTGACGAGATCATGGATATTATCGGTGATTGTCTTTAAGCGTTCCTCATTTTGGCGAAGTTCTTCTTCCAAACGCTTACGCTCGGTAATGTCGGTCATGGTGATAATGTGACTGCTGACATTCCCGAATTTATCAAATAGAGGACGTGAATTGTCTGAAACCCAAACCACCTTTCCATCTGAATGGAGGAAGCGATACTCGAAATTATTGACAGGGATAGCCTTTTCGACTGATTCTTGTTGTATGGCTTTTGCTATTGCCAAGTCATCAGGATGGATGGTTGAGGACGAGTGGTCGTTAAATGCTTCAAATTCCGATATGCCAGATAGCTCGCTCCAGTGGATATTGACGAGCATAATTTCGCCCTGTGCATTGGTTTCCACGATGCCAACTGGCGCGAAATCAATGATATTGCAGAAGCGGGTATGACTGGTAATCAACTCGTCTTCCAACTGTTTATGATCGCTAATATCCGTCACTGTACCCAGATAACCGGTGACTGCCCCATTTTCATCAAAAAGCGGTCTACCATTACCCGATACCCATGTGGTTGTTTTATCAGGCCGTTGATACCGGAAAACAAGGCTCTCAAACGGGAGGGTTGACTTCATCATGTCTTCCCATGCGGCAGAAGCAAGTGGCAAATCAGGCGGGTAAATCGTTTCATAGTACTCATCGCCTAGTGCTTGTTCCAACGTCATACCAGTCATCTCGCACCAACGGCTATTACAGAAAACGCGCTTCCCATCTACATCGGTTTGAATGATCCCAACAGGTGCAAGATCGACGAGCGAATGGAAACGAGCCTCACTTTCACGCAGCCCTTTCTCGGCCTGTTTGGCTTCGGTGATGTCATGACTCAAAACCATGCCCCCGATGATTTCCTTGTTATCATTCCACAGAGGTGTAAGGTAGGCTTGGTAAGCATAGTCTTTGGTTACCCGTTCGAATGTAAAAGCTTCACCCTGCAATGCCCGCTTATATAACGGCAGGAGAACCTTAAGCTGCTCCTCGGTATAGACCTCTTGTGGCATTTTCCCAACCGCATCATCCCAGATGGGACCGAAACGCTTAAGATAAGGGCCTTCGGCAAGGGTGTAGCGCAAATCACAATCATACATAACCACACTGGTATTGGGCATTTCTCGTGCCAACAAACGGTAGAGTGCCTCGCTTTCACGCAAAGCCTTCTCAGCTTTTTTGCGGTCAGTAATGTCTTGGATAATCGCATAAAGGTAAGGCTTATTCTTAAATTCAAGCAAGCCAGAGAAGGCTTCAACATCGCGAATTTCACCAGATGCTAAACGATGACGTACTTGAAAAATTGTGCCTCTTTCAGTAACCGCTCGCTGCATATCAGCAACAATTTCATCTTCCGACAAAACAGTGATGTCGGTCACGTGCATGGATTTGAATTGTTCAGCCGTGTAGCCGTAGAAATCGCAAGCAGCTTGATTGGCTTTAATAATTCGTCCCGTTGAAAGATCAACCACAAATTTAATAGCACGGTTACGTTCGAACATCTGCCGGTAAAAATCTTCACCTTCTGGCAGTGTCGAACCATCTAGATAGCTTTCCGCCGAATTATTCTCTTCATCCCATGCTAAATTTTGTTTTAAGTGACTGTACCGTCTTCCTGTGACTTTGAAGCGCGGTGCTTTTATCTCAGACATACTTCTTGACCCTCAATAAATACTATCCTTATTATAAGGCCATTAGCTTGCTCTAAATATGAAATTGTTATGATTTGCGAAATAAATAACGAAGAGTGGTAATAAGTAGTAATGCAAAAACGAGGAGTTTGTGAACCGCAGGATTGAGCGTTACACAAAACAAAAGAGCGACCATTTGGGTCGCTCTTGTTGAGGAGTAGGAATTAGTCACCGCTAACGGTTACAGGCTTACCCACAGCCGCTGGAACATCATCGTCTTCCATGCGTGTAGCCACAGCGGGCAGGAAAACCAGCGCGAACAATGCGCCTGCGAACATCACAATCGCCCCGACCATCATGGCGTGGCTCATACCATCCACAAAGGCAGTATCCACAGTCTTCAAGATGACATCCTTGAAAAGTGCGGCTCGTGGATCATTAGCCACAAAGTGGGCGGCTTGAATGCTGCTCTTAATGGCTTCCATGCCTTCATCCGGCATCAACGGAATTTGCGCCTTCAGATTGCTGACACCCGCCAGATACTGGCTGTTAGCGAACGTTCCAAGGATAGCGACACCCAACGCACCACCCAATTGACGGGTTGTGTCATTCATGGCTGAACCGATACCCGCTTTACTAACGGGTACAGCCGCCATAATCGAGTTGGTCGCAGGACTAACCGCCAGACCCATGCCAATCGCTAAAATAACTTCACCGATGGCAATCGTAATGTAAGGCGTATCCAATCTGAATTGAGTCGCCATAAATAGCAATCCCGCACCTGCAACAGCAATCCCTAAAGAAACGGTGTATTTGACACCCAAACGGTTGGTCACAATGGCAGAGCGTGAGGCGACCAGCGCCAGCACCAGTGCTAGTGGCAGGGTACGGATACCTGCATCTAAGGTGGAATAACCGAGGATGGTTTGCAAGTATTGGCTTAAGAAAAATACACCGCCAAACAAGCTAAAGTTCACGAAGGCTAAAGCCGTATTTGCGCCTGTGAAGGACATGTTACGGAAGAAGCGCATCGGCAGCATAGCATCTGGATTACGCGCTTCCCACCAACCGAATATCCCCAGCAGGATGAAGGCGGCAGCGAACGCAATCAACACGCTTTGTTCAGTCCAACCCTTTTGACCTGCTTCGATAATGCCGTAAACCAGTGCGAACAAACCGGTAATCGACAAAATCACGCCCGGAATATCGGCCTTGGGGGCATGTTCATCTTTCGAGTCGGCAATCGTGCGCCAGCCACCAATCAGCGCGATGACGATAATTGGCAAGTTGACGAAGAACACTGAATTCCATTCAAAGCGCTCTAAAAGTGCGCCACCAATCAGCGGGCCAACACCGACACCCAATCCGAAAACTGCCGCCCACAACGCAATAGCCCGTGGACGTTCAGTTGCCGGAAAAGTGGCGCTGATAATCGAAAGTGTAGCAGGCAAAATAGCCGCGCCAGCAATGCCGAGGAAGGCACGCGTGGCAATGAGCGTATTGGTATCGGGCGAAAGTCCCGCCCCCAGCGAGCCAATGCCGAACAGTACCAGACCGATTTGCAGCGATTTCTTGCGCCCATAACGGTCGCCTAAACCACCGACTGTTAGCAATAGTGCCGCGAACACCAGCACGTAAGCATCTACAATCCATTGGAGTTCACTGGCAGTCGCGCCCAATGTCTTGGAAATCGACGGCAGTGCGACGTTTAGAATGGTGTTATCAAGACTGACAACCATTAACGAAATACAGATAAAAAGCAGCGCTCGCCAGCGCGTGGCGAAGCCCGGTAACGTTTCAGCGTTATCTTTGACCGAATTCATACATTCCTCCAGCTATTCCTTCGTAACAAGTTGTGCGGGAATGATTGGATCAGTTCCCAACATTGCTCACTAAACAAGCGTTAAGTGTGGCACACAAAAAAAGAGATATTTTTAGCGGGTAGTAGCAGCCATGCCCTGTGCTAGTAATTGGATGATGTCATTACTTTTAACATCGGAAACAGATTGCAGATCGAGGCTCAGAAAAAGGAATCCATAACCAAACATCATGCAAGCAATAGCGGCAGCCATTGTTTTGGCGGCATCATCATCATCCAGAAAACGGTCAACGGCAACAGCAATCCGGTTCTGGAAGGCCAGATGTTTGCGGTGGAACAAGGCACGTTCTTCACCGGTCATACGCGGAAATTCCATCACCATCCAACGCAGCTTTTCGAGGCGGTTGGGATGAAGTGCAGCCATTCGATGCCCGAACTGAACAATGAAATCTTGAAGCGTTTCCGCACCTTCGCATTCTTCCACTACATGCAGCAAGTCAGGAATCTGACAGCCAATGACGGCTTCTAACAATTCGCGTTTGCCATCTTTGAAATGGTAATACAGCGCGGCTTCCGTTACCCCGACCACATCTGCGATTTGCCGTACCGAGGTGGCATCATAACCATTTTGGACAAAGAGATGTGCGGCAGCATCGACAATATTGTCGCGGCGATTGGTACGTTCAGCCATAGGATTTCTGTTCGATTAACGAGCGTTAAGTATCAGAATAAGCCTGAAAAATAATTCTGTCAAGACCGATGATACCTTTTTGGAAGTGGTGGCTTCGAAATAATGCTGTTGCGAGGCATTAAAGTGTTAGAGCCTAATTTTGTGTGGGGAAAAGGCATGCTTTTCTGTTGACCAAATGCTGCTTATTAAAACGAGATCATTATGTGTATGGAATAATATTTCACTTGACGAGCAGGTTGATAATTAAGAAGTTTCGAGATTTTCACGCGAAGATCATCAATACCTCAGTCTTTAGACTGAGACTTATCTACAACTTTTGACGGATACATTGAACCTCGCCTCGTGAGATCATATAGGGATATTGTATTTCATCGGGAATTTAACCATGACAACACGACTTCTATTGGTAGACGATCATGCAGTGGTACGGCAAGGACTCAAGATGTTTCTCAAAGCTGAGTCTGATTTTGAGGTCGTTGGGGAAGCTGCTAACGGACTTCAAGCCATTGAGATGGTGCGCCAATTAAAACCGGATGTTGTTCTCATGGATTTACTGATGCCAACAATGGGCGGTGTGGAAGCTATCGGCATCATTCGCCGCGAAATACCGGAAACTGAAGTAATTGCCCTCACCAGCGTTCTCGAAGATTCATCCGTTATCGGTGCGATTAAAGCGGGCGCGATTGGTTATCTGCTTAAAGATACCGATGGGCCTGAACTGTTGCGTGCCATCCGTGCTGCTGCTGATGGTCAGGTACAACTTTCACCAAAGGCCGCTGCCCGCCTGATGCGTGAGGTACGCGCGCCTGAATCGCCTGAAAAATTGACCGAGCGTGAGACGGAAGTGCTGAGGTTGATTGCACAGGGATTAGCCAACAAAGAGATCGCGAGTGCGCTCAGTATCGGCGAAAAAACGGTTAAAACACATGTGAGCAATATCTTCAGTAAGTTAGGGGTTGTCAGCCGGACGCAGGCGGCCTTATACGCTGCCAACATTGGTCTGGTTAACCTGACACATGACTAGTTTATTTTCGCCTCTCCTATGAAAATAACTCTATATCCTGTGTTGCCCCCTCCATCGCTTGCGGGGGAGGGTTGGGGTGAGGGGTCTGGATAAACTATCTTCGAGAGCACTCAAGACACCGCCTCGAAGTGAATCGGCATCACCTGACACAGCAATTTGTACATGGATGCTTTTGTTTTAATGCAGTCAATCAACTGGTTTATTTGACTGGCAGTCGGCCCATTCAAGCCTAACCGCACAATCACTTCACGATGCTCGGCAATTTTCCAACGGGTCGTGGTCGTCAGGCTGTTCAGTGGAATGTTCAGTTCTTCCGCTGCATCTTGGCAGGCAAACGTACAATCGGTTGCCAGCGTTGCCAGCAGGAAATCACTCGGTTGGCTCAAACCGGTTACGGTATCGGTAATCAAGGGTGAACCAATCACCATATGCGTATCACCGAAGCTGACAATGGCCTGCCTGCGTGCGCCAAATGGCCGCGCAATAACCGAAGGTATAAGCGACATAATGAGAATTTGAGCCTTTCAAATAAAATCGGACGACATAGTACAAGTATTGCACAAAGCCGTTCCGTAAACCTGCGCCATAGGGGCAAAGTGACCTACAACTTTGGTTGGAGATTAAACAGGCAGCGTTACACTCAATTGAGTTCCGCTTCCCTGTGCGCTCTTAATACTAATCTCTCCGCCCATTTGCATCACCCGTTCGCGCATGGAATGCAGCCCCAGATGACCCGGAAAATCCTTGGATGTTTCAAAACCGATTCCGTTATCAATCACATCCAATTGGAGTAAGCTGCCGTTAGATTGCATCCGCAGCATGATACGGGTAGCATTGGCATGTTTAACTACGTTATGCAGTGCTTCTCGCGCCACGCGGTACAAACTTTCTTTGGTCGCAAGCACCATTTGCGGTTCATCGCCCAGCTCAATTTGCACTTCGATGCCATGCCGTGCTTGGATGGAAGCGGCCTGTTTAGCCAGTGCCACCACTAATCCTTCTGTCTCCAAAGACTCCGGTCGCAGTTCAAAGATCAACGCCCGCATTTCGGCTAATCCAGCTTCTGCCAGCGTCAGCACATACTCAACCGACTCACGCACAATCGTAGGATTTTTGTCCAATGAACGATAAGCTGTCTGTGCGCCGAGACCGATGCCATATAGCGCCTGTGATACCGAGTCGTGGAGTTCACGGGCGAGGCGTGTGCGTTCTTCCAAAGCCGCCAGATCATGCGCCCGTTGACGAGCGCGTTCTGTCTCGTCACGCAGCCGGAAGCGTTCGAGTGCAGCACCCGTAAGTTCAGTCACGCCGGACATCAAGCGAATCTCGCGGTCGGTGAAATTGCGCTGCGTTTTGCAACCGACTGCAAACACCCCCACCACACGTTGATTTTCAACGAGGCTGGTAAATGCCACCGACATGATACCAAATCGCCGTGCTGATGCCGCCGCCGCATCCTCCGCCCATTCCGGTGCGTTGGCATCGTGGATGATTTGAACTTTACCGGATACTGTACTGGATAGATCAAAAACATCACGCGGTAAACGTGTTCCGGCGGGCAATCCGGGATCGGTCGAGATCACCGTTTCAGTGTAGGTTGCTTTATTCCGGTTATAGTTTTCCCACATGAAGATCGCCACATAAAGTGGATCGGGGAAACAGCGGTTAACAGCCTCCATAACCTCGTGATTGGTCTTCGCGCGGTTAATTTCTTTACCGACCGTATATAAGAGTTCGTTTTCAGCACGCGCTTCCTGTTCCGATAAATAGATACGACGCGTCGCAATCACCGCTGGAAGCGTTTGGAGTAGGCTTTCGAGAATATAGCGTTCGTCATCGCTGAAAATATGTGGAGTTGACCAATTGATGCTGATCAGTCCTTGAAACTCACCAGCATGCACGAGCGGCAGCACGACCGCCGCACCCATCGTGAATGTTGTCCGCATCCACACGCGGCGTTCTTCATCCAAACGAGAATCGGCTGCGATGTCAGGGCTGTACATCACTTGATCGGGTTGATCCAGCCATAGACTGCCCAACAAATAATCTTTGCTTGGCACATGCCGCAGATGGTGATCCGATTGGCGGTAATCGTTATACTCACCGCTCTCCCACAATGCGATCGGATTTGAGGAATAAGGATCGTCCTCCCGGAAATGATCAGCATAGGTCATCTCAACACGGTATGCACCAATCGACTCGGCATAGGGGACAAACGCTCGTAACAAATCAATTTCATTGACGGCGCGTGAGAAAGCCGCGTTAAGGTTCGCCAACGTTTCGGCTTGGCGCTTGGCGATGATCGTTTCTTGTTGCAGATAGATACGCTCGATAGCCGCTTTGGCAAGGTCACCAATACCCAGAGTACGGCGCAGATCACGCTCAGTAAATTGACGCGGTTCGGACTTATTGAAGAACAACCAACCCAATAATCGTCCTTCACGATGGAAAGTCACAATCACCAGTGCGCGTGTTCCGGTTACCTTCCAATTAGCCCGCGAGACTTCATCCGCGCTGGTGTCGCTATCCACATCTTCGATAACAAACAAGCGCTCATTCCGAAGCCGTTCCGCCATCGGGAAGCGCTCTTTAGCGATGCGCTGCCCCACAATATACTTCAGATTGTCAGGAATATTCGCGGCCACCGGAATTTCAAAATAGTTTGCACGGTCAATATCAAAATGCTCGTATAGATTGAGATACACGCCCTCATAATCCGGCAGCAACCGCACAACCGCATCCAATATGGCCTGATACGAAGTCGCGGCATTAATCTGTTCCGCCAGTTGATACAGAAAATCGGCTTCTTCTTTAGCTGCAATCGTCTCCTGCTGCAAATGGATGCGCTCGATAGCCGCTTTGGCGAGGTCACCGATTCCTAAAGCCAGACGCTTATCACGTTCCGGGAAATGATACGGCTGCGATTTAACAAACAGCAGCCACCCGAATAAACGCTCTTCACGGTGGAACATGACAGCGATCAGCGCCCGCGCACCAATCATTTCCCAACTGGCTCGTGAAACTTGGTCAAGCATCGGGTCAGTTTGAACATCGTTAACAACCACCACCCGTTGATCCCGAATCTTTTCTGCAAACGGAAAACCTATTTTCGGAATACGGGTTCCAATAATCCCCTCTAAGTTCTTCGGGACGTTTGCACCAACAGGAACATCAAAATATCTGGCTGTGTCAAAGTCGAAGTTTTCACACAGGTTCAGATAAACCCCTTCAGCCTCAGGCATCAAGTGGACAACCGAATCCAGTATCGCCTGATAAGATGTCGCGGCGTTAATCTGTTCTGCTAGTTGGTACAGAAAATGGGACTCTTCGTTAGCGGCGATTGTCTCCTGCTGCAAATGGATGCGCTCGACAGCCGCTTTAGCAAGGTCACCAATACCCAGTGCCAGCCGACGATCATGCTCAGTAAATTTATGAGGTTCTGTTCTAACAAACAGTAACCAGCCGAATAAACGCTCTTCACGGTGGAACAGCACCGCCATCAACGCCCTGGTCCCAATGACTTCCCAATTTTCACGCGAAACGTTGTCGATGCGTGGATCAGTCTGCACATTATCAACCACGACTAACCGTTGGTCGCGCACATACTTTGCAAAGGGAAAATTTTCCTTCGGGACGCGCGTTCCGATCATCCATTGAAAACGTTCGGGGACGTTCGCGCCTACTGGTACTTCAAAATAATTTCCGTTGTCAAAATCGAAATTTTCGCACAGATTGAGGAAAACCCCTTCGGCATCTGGCATCAGCCGTACAACCGAATCTAATATCGCCTGATATGAAGTCGCGGCGTTAATCTGTTCCGCCAACTGATATAGGAAATCAGTTTCATCTTTCGCGGCAACCGTTTCTTGCTGTAGTCGTATGCGTTCCACCGCCGCTTTGGCGAGATCACCAATACCTAGAACGCGGCGCAGATCACCCTCAGAGAAATGATGCGGTTGCGACTTATAGAAGAACAACCAACCCATTAAGCGCTCTTCACGGTGGAAGGTCACGATCACCAGTGACCGTACACCACTTTCGTTCCAACTTTCTCGTATGGCGCTGCCCATTTCCTGATTTGTCTCGGTATCCTCAACAACAATCAGACGTTGCTTACGAAGCTCCTCCGAAATCTGGAAATTCGCTATCGGAATGTGTTTTCCAACCATCGCCTGCAAGTTATCAGAAATATTGGCGGCAGCCGGTATTTCCGCATAAGTAGCTTGATCATAATCAAAATGCTCGAATAGGTTTAAAAACACCCCTTCGGCATCTGGCATTAGCCGTACAACCGAATCCAAAATCGTCTGGTACGACGTGGCCGCGTTAATCTGTTCAGCGAGTTTATAAAGGAAGTCCGCTTCTTCTTTAGCCGCAACCGTCTCGTGCTGCAAACGGATGCGTTCGACGGCGGCACTGACGAGATCACCGATACCCAGCGTGATTCGCTTTTCCTGTTCACTGAAGGGGCGCGGCTCAGGGTAATAGAAGGTCATCATCCCCCACAGCCGTTCACCCGCGCGCAGCGGTATGACGATGCTCGCTCGGACAGGCATGTCACGATAATAGTCTCGTGCCTTTTCATCAAAACGGGAATCAGTGAAAAAATCCTCCGACACCCAAACACTGTCATGTTGCAATTTTTCGATGGTCGAAACCATTGGAACCCGATATTGGATGCGGGATTTTAACGGGTCGGCAAGCGTACTGTGAGCAATCGTCTCTGAGTAAGTAGCGCGGTTTAAGTCCAAGTTTTCGAAAAAGCTGAGAAACACACCGCTTGTATCGGTCTGCAAATCCGCAACCGAATCGACGATTTCTTGATACGTAGTTGCGGCGTTAATCTGTTCCGCCAGTTGATAGAGGAAATCCGCTTCTTCTTTGGATTCAATCGTTTCACGCTGCAAGCGAATACGCTCCACCGCAGCGCTGGCTAAATCACCAATACCCATGGCAATCCGACGTTCTGTCTCGCTGAATTTACGCGGTTCAGGGTAATAAAAAGTCATCATGCCCCATATACGTTCGCCCGAACGCAGAGGGATAACCAGGCCAGATTTCACGGGTGTATTGAGATAATAATTGCGCCCGGCTTCATCAAAACGCAGATCTGTGAAAAAATCTTCAGAAAGCCAGACACGATCCTGTCGCAAGTTTTCAATCGTAGACTTGATGATAGGAGTCCGCGGCTTGATGTGCTTCTTCAATTGATTCGAAACCGCGCTGTAGGCAATCGTTTCTGAATAACTCGCAAGATCCAAATCCAGATGTTCGAAGAAGCTCATGAAGATGCCACCCGAATCCGGATGCAGCCACGCTACCGATTCGACCATTTCTTGATAGCTCATGGCGGCATTAATCTCGCCTGCAAGCTGGTACATGAAGGCTGATTCAGCATGTGCGGCTGCCGTTTCTTGCTGCGCCTGAATGCGAACGATAGCACTCGCGACCAGATCACTAATCGCCAGAGTCAAACGGCGGTCGCGTTCTGAATATTGTCGGGGGGTTGAACTTTCGAAGCTCAGCGTGCCATACCAGCGTTGGTTTTGCACCAATGCCACCAGCAGCAGCGCACGGGCGGCAGACGCTTCCCATCCTGCCCGTGTCATCGGATCGACCAACGGATGCGTGTTAATATCTTCAATGGCTACTTGACGTGCTTTTACAACGTGAGGTGCAATCGGGAACTGCGATTCTGTAAACCGGGCTCCAATGACGACCGGCATTTCCCTATTCTGATAAATGCCCGCTGCCAGTTCAAAATAGTTCGCTTTGCGGTAATCTAAATGCTCCCACAAAAACAAGTAAACACGCTCAATCTCGCGTGCTAAAGGCGCAATCGCCTTGATGACCTCAGCAAATGTGGTCGCTGTATTAATGGCTTCCGATGCCTGATACAGCAAACTCATTTCCTCACGTGCGATTTGCTCGGCTAAATAAGCTTCACCTTGTGCTTCCACCGCCGCCTGCATGTTCTGTGCCAGCCGAATCCGCTCAACCGCTGCCGTTACGAGGTCGCCAATCGCTAAGGCTAATCGACGCTTGCGCTCACTGAACGAACGCGGTTCCGCGCTATGGAAAGCGATGCTGCCAATCCGAACTTCACCATATACCAACCGCACCATCAAGATCGCACGCGAATTCATCGCGTCCCAGCTTGCCCGGCTAATCGCATCGACCTCAGGGTCAGTGTGTGTATCTTCAATAAACCAGTACCGTTCCGGGAATTTCTTGCCGGAGAAAGGGAAATCGCGTTTTTGCAAACGGTGTCCCGGTTTAAGCGGACTTTTCCCTTGCATATCCAGAATCGCGGCCACTTCATAATCAGTGGCACTCGCGAAATCGTAGTTTCCCCACAGATATAAATAAAGAGTGTCGGCCTGTGGTTCGAGGACAGCCACCGCCCGCAGTAGTTCATCATACGTCTTGGAAGCATTGACAGCCTCCGAAACCTTATAGAGCGTTGTCGCTTCTTCTCGCGCTTCTTGTTCAGCCACATACGCACGGCGCGTTGCCACAACTGCCGATAAATTCTGAACAATCTCCTCGTAAACGTACTGTTCCTCATCGGTAAATATGTGCGGCTGATGCCACATGATGATCAGACTGCCCTGTCGGCGTCCACCACTGTACAAACCCAGCACAGCCTCTGACCGCATAGCATACTGCGGCAGAAAATCCGCCCGATTTTCGGCGCTGAGTCGTTCATCGGTCGCGATGTCTTCGATATATAAAATGTTACCCAGTGTTTGTAGAGCCAGATCACGAATTTCAATAATCACATTGTGGAATTTCTCGCTGCCGTCAATCACGCGGTATGGGAACGGTTGCTTAAAAATCCAGCGAGCGACGGGAATGAAATCCGCACTCGTGACATTCTCGTTGGCGGTTGCATAATTAAGCAGCACACCCGCCGCGCCCTGTGCGTCAGCATACTCGGCTACTGCGGCTAAAATCGACGCTTCGTCCGTCGCTTGCAGCAGCGCAGCATTAATCGTTGCCATCGTCTCCGCCCGTTGTTGGGCAGTGCTGATCTGCGGTGCATCCCTCGTCGTTGATTGAGGTGGCAGTGACGGGTTATCCGCCTTGGATTTCGCCTTACGCTTTGCGCCAGATATGTTCATAGTTTCCCTGACAAAACTTTTACGTACAGCTTTTCACGAATACTATAACGATTCTATCGTCGTTGAGTCTACATGATTCGCCGTTTATAGCATATCGTTTTATAAACGCCCTGTCGTCAGTCTTTTGTAGGAGTACAGTTGGACGAAACCGCTTGTGGATGATGCATAGGACTTCCCCATTCATACCTCATCCCCAAATTGAAATGAAAGCCAAGAGCCTGCATTTCACAGGCTCTTGTATTACTGTGTTCGTGACCAGACATAACACTTATGCTATGCTTCAGGGAGTGAAAGGATACTCCACGTGCCAGTTGATTCAGACTGGCTTGGGGGTGAGCGAACCCCCCCACACTAACAGTTTGACAAAACCGGCTGCATCCAAGGCGCGTTTCCGCTGACTGAAATGGCATAGGCTATTGGCTTCGATAGCTAAATCATCCAGTACTTTAGCCCATTTCGGAATGTCTGGCGTATAGTTGATCCTAGACAAGATATTCTCCTTTATGGATGATGCTTCAAAGTAAGAATACCTTGTCTCCTTAATTCATTGTCCCTTATCTTGATGCCTAATGGATGAATCCCGCCCGTGCACCTTGAAATTTTAATGGCAAATCAGGCATAAAATAACCTTTTGCCATTGCCGAAATTGCTGCCAAATTTGCCTTTATATGGTTCCTTTGCCCTGTTACTACGGGGAAAGGTAGGGGTATCTTTGGCAAAACTTGGCACAAAATGACCCTTTGGCATTGCCGCTTTCGCCGCTTATTGCGCCGAATAGACCTTCGACCTTTGTATTTCGACTGATGACTGATGACTGGAGACTAATAGCTAATGGCTGAATCTTTTCTCTAACGCTCTGCGTCTCTGCGGTTCAAACTGTCTTTCTCTGTCTTTCCAGTGATCTGCTTGATAGCTGTCAGCGTCGCCTGATTAGCCAGAAACGCACACACACTCGCCGTTAAGAAGATCCACACCGGCCACATCAGCAAGGTGGATGCCACCATCAACAGCCCGATCAAAAACACGCGGCTGACCGTGAAAAAGGGCTTCTTAATCAGGATCACCAGACTGTTCCGCAGCGCCAACCGTAAATGGGGATGTTCTTGTTCTAACAACAGGGGAAAAGTATAGAGTTGGATACCCAACCAGAAAACACCCAGCGCGATGATCGCCCCGCGCTGCCAAACAAACCCATCCGAATCCGTCCGCGTATAAAACAACTCATTGCTAATCAATCCGGCTGCCGCGATGACATTCAACACCCCCCACAGCCAACTTTGCCAGAAATAACGCCGAAACCCTTCAAAAAAGGTGTGCCAATCGGCAGATTTTCCGTGAGCCAGTCGGTTGGTCGCATAAAACAGCGCCGCAGTCGAGGGAATGAGCGTCACAATCGGCAGTGAACAGATAAACCAGATGACATTCAGGATAATAAACGGGATAGATGCTAAATAAGCATCCAACAGCTTATCCCGCAGCATCTGGTACATCACGTTATTTATTCCCTCCCTTGCGCGCGGGTTTACGAGACGATACTTTTGCCATCTGCTGAATTTTCTTCCCGTAGGGAAGGCTCTGAGAGCCTTCCGCCTTTCCCTCAATCTCCCAAAATTGTCGTGTCATGAATGCGTGCGTGAGAGGGGGTTCTTTGCCGCCCATAACAACGCGACCACCGCTAACAGGAGGTAGCATCCAGCACCCACCAGCAGCGCCCATTTAAAGCCTGCCAGCATCGAAATCACCGTCGCCAGCGTCGAACCTAGCACCGAGAACACACCGTTGACTGCCCACAGCAGCGCCACTTGCTGCCGACCATCGTGGGCCATCCGCAGCAAACTTGGGAAAGGAATACCCATCGCGAAGCCAATCAACGCCGTAAAACCCATTGTCGCCAGCAGCCGCACTGCGAAGGAGGCCACCAGCAAACTTTCAACCAATGAAGGCAGAACGAACCAATAAACAACTGCAATCACCGTCATAATGATGCCAACAATCGAAACCCGCGCCAGTAGATTACTCGTCTGCCAGCGTTGACTCATCAAACTACCCAGTCCGCCGGAGAGCAACAGCGTCGCTAGCACCGCTGCCAACGATAAAATCGGCTGTCCTAACAGCAGTTGAAAGCGTTGTATCAGGGGTACTTCCACTAGCATAAAACCGACACCGATCAGTGCGGCGTAGATAAACGGCAGCCACCACCAATGGTCTTCTGATTGATGTGCTACTTGACCTGTAAATAGCGCAATCACCAATAAGCCAACTGCCAGCAAAGCCGACATGATCAGTGCCGACTTGATCGCAGGCGGCAAACCATAATCGAGGTTAAAGAAGTAGGGCTGGTCATCGCTGGTTGGACTGAGATTATAGCTCGCGTCTGCCTCAATAAATTGGTTGAGACTCATGCCCTTACGCAGATTGGCGAACAGAAATTCATTATCAACCGGTGTGAACAGCGATTGCATCCCTTGTGCTTTCGCCGCCGTATTCAACGATTGAACGGTCGCAGTCGGTAGTGCATCTTTACCCACAATCAGCACGCTCGTCCGAACCGTCGTATCCGTCGCTGGATACATCCACAACCACAGGTGGTCAAGCGCCTGTGCGGGTTTTACCCCTTGATCATTCATCGCTTCCAAAGCGGTAATCGCCGCGCGGCTGGCTTCCAAAGCATTGTGCGAGATAATCGTCAGCCGCCCACCGGGAGTCAAATGGTCAATAAAGGTTTTCATTGCCTCGGTGGTAAAAATGTAATTTTCAACCAGTGTTTGGCTGGCTGGTTCAACCGCCTGCGTATACACCAGATTAAGGTAGATCAGATCATATTGATCACTTGTCCGCTCAACATACGAACGGGCATCACCTTCCACCAGATTGACCTGTGGCAGATCCAGCACATTGCCGTTGTATTGAGCAAATTTGCGCGTTGCCGAGACAATCGCCGGATTAACCTCCACTGCCGTGATGGCCTGTGAATTAGCATGCAGCGCCAGCAGCACATCTTTACCACCACCCGCGCCGATAATCAGCGTCTTATCGACGGTTCCCGACGTGAAAGGCAAATACTCAACCGAGTTACTGAGTTCATCAACCGAATGGATATTGCCGTCGTAAGCCTGCATAAATGCGCCCGCGCCGCCATCTGCGAAGATGTACTTGGACACACCGTCATTGGTTTGCACCACATCCACCCGCGCAAAAGGACTCCATCCGGTGTAAATGATCTTCCCGCCTTGGCTGGCATCTTGCAGGATGTAAACCATCGTCTTATCGCGTGGCACGCCAGTCAGTCCCAACGGGTGATAATCAACAACACCCGTCGCCAGATTTGCCACCAGCAGGACTACCGCCAGCGCCAAACTGCCGCCCGCATAAATCGGAAAGCCTGATGTTATGGTTCGTGTCTGATAAGCAAAGGCCAGCGCGATGATACCCACTAACACGCTCAAAAACAGTGTCATGCTGAAGGCGCTCCACAGGCTGAGCAAACCCAGCACCGCCACCACGCCAATCGCCGCGCCGATTAAATCCGCTGCATAAAATGAGCCGCTGTAGGCCGCGAAATTCTCGAAGATCAGCGCATCAAATAAACCGATCAGGAAGAAGATCACCAGCGCGATTAACGCCCGTGGGAAAATCGACTCAACCGAGGCCAACGAAGAGATCAATATCGTCGCCATGGAAAAGGCTAAACTAATCGCCACCAAAACCCATGTGAGGGTTCTCGTCGAGTGAACGTGTGCGGGCTTGAGGTAATGGGCAACTGCTGCGCCAAGGCTCAATCCCAACACCGCCAACGAAACGGCCAGAAAAGTGAAGTGATATTGAAAGAATAAGGAAAACATACGGGTAAGCGTGATCTCAAAAATCAAGCCCACTCCTGAAACAACGAACAGGGCGACCGTTGCCAGCCGCCTTTGTTGAAGCGAAACCTCGCTTACAAGTGGTTTATCCGACGCAGATTTGGCATTCATGTATGATCCGACAAATAATCCAGCGCAAATAACAATCCACGGACATGATGCGTCGCTTGATCACCCGAAACAGTGTAATCATAATACGGCATCCATGACCAGAATCCCCACTGGACGTTAGGATCATCTGAATAGGGTTGGTCGCTGTCGGGTAGTATCTGAACTGAAATGGAGTAGCGTAAAGCACTGTAGGCTGCGTCGCGATATTGATCTTTTTGAATTGTGTCATATAGGCACAGCAGCGCAATCGCGATATTTGGAATATCCCCCGGTCCTACAGTCGGAACCACGACGTTTCCATCGCGATCAATCGTTAAAGGCCATGCACCATCTTTGCGTTGATGCTCCAACAGCCAACCCGCAAACTTTTCGGCAGCCGCCAGAAAGTCGAGTCGATTGGTCAGTTTGTAAAGAAACGCATACGCCCGCAGTTCATCGGCAGCAATATCAGTGTTGAAGTAATCGTCATCAATCAAGTACAAACCACCATCGTCCGCCAACAGAGATAAACCGTAGTCGCCCCATTTCAAAGCCAACTCACGCCAATGAGGCTCATTGGTTATATCTTCTAATACCAGAAAGGCTTCAATCACACGTCCGAAGGACTGCCAGCCTTTTTCGTGCCACACATTGAGTTGAGTATCGTATTTGGGGGCGAAGTTGTAGCGTGTCGATTGGATCAGGAACATAGCACTCTGCCGCGCGCGTTCCAAATATTGATTCTTGTGGGTACGGGTGTATAAACCCGCATTCAATAGAACGAACTCAGCAGCGAATTTCGTCCATAACTCTCCGTTAGGCAGGCTTTCACGCACCCCACCAATGACCACACTCATGGGATGTGTGACAACAAAATGTTGATAGAACCAATCGGTGGCACGTTCTGCTTTCTTCAACAACGTCTGGTCATGATAGTGGTCATAGCTGGCGAGAAATTGCCAAGGCGCAATCAGATTAACCGTCTGCGGCGGTTCAAAACGTTTGTCACGAGCGCTGTAGAAACCATAAAACGCACCAACCGCGTCATCAAAATGGTGATGCGCCCAATGGTAAGTTGCGGCGTGGATACGCTTTTCCATTTCTGCTGGAGACAACCCTAATTCGGCTATCATTTCTTCGCTCTCGGTTGAAGCGACCGGAAGTCCCCAATCTTGTGGTGAGATCACACCAATTTTCATGTTGAATGTCACTCCACTACAACTGCCATGCCATCTGTCTGTCTTCGCCGGATTGAAGTGTCACCGTTTCCACCTTCGTGCCATAACGAATATCGCGCGTCAGCGTCTC
>JBBSBM010000022.1:0-81101 GCA_038251275.1 Aggregatilineales bacterium | reverse complement strand
GGCTGGCGCTGACTGCTTCTGCCTCATTCGCAGCTACCTCTCCACCGCTCGCAAACAGGGTGTCAACCTCCTTGATGCTCTCTCTGCTGCCTTACATGCTGCTCCTTTTCTCCCTTCCTCCCCTACCTGAGTAGTTACGACAACTCTATAAATAGGATAGCACAAAGCGAGAGGCAATGGGTTACCAAAATGTAACTCTTTCGCGACCAAGTTATTAACCAAAATGAGGGAGAGAGATGCGGTATGAGGTTGATGGATGGTTGGGAAATGGTTAGTGGGTGAAATTACACAAATCTATACCCCTAACCCTTGCCCACATCAGTGACGTTCGCAAGCTCACTCTCCTGATAGCCCATAGTAACAGGGGAAGGGAGCAATCCATACAAAGACGTAAATACTTATTCTCGTGTTAGCAATTTCTCGACATCAACGGGCGTAGTGACGGGGGTGGCGCAGACAAAGTGACGGCAAACGTAAACAGTTGGTTGGCTGTTACGAAGGGTGCGGTAACTTAAAAGTGGGATAGTGGCCTCGGCGGGAACATCTACGGGTGAGAGCGCAGTGATGATGTTGGGACGATAAGGTTTGCGGGCAACATCCAAAAGTGATTTGGTGGCTGAATCGGTTGGTGAGCCGACAAAGGCAATTTCTGCCAAACCCGTAACGAGCATATCAACGGCGCTGAGGGATTCACCAAAGGCTTGCGGGTATTGGCGCATGGCTTCAGTGAGCAGTGCAAGCGTGCGACGTGCAGCTTCATCGTAGTGTTCATCTGCCGTATAAGCTGCCAAGCGAATGAGGTTTTTAGCCATCATGGCATTACCAGAAGGTACGGCGTTGTCCTGCATATTGCGCGGACGAGCGATGAGCGCTTCGTGATCGTCAGCGGTGTCGAAGAAACCGCCATCCTGCGCGGCGAAATGTTCTAAGGCGGAATCGGTTAAGGCGCGGCCTTCGACAAACCAGCGTTCATCAAAAGTGGTCTGATAAAGTTCGAGCAAGCCATCAATCAGGCAACCGTAATCTTCGAGGGTAGCTTTGATGCGCTGGTTAGTGACACCACTTTTATGTGTCCGAAGCAGACGACCATCGGAGGATTTCATATTGCTGAGAATAAATTCGGCGTTCTTGACCGCAGCGATTTGATAATCGGAACGATCCAGAACGCGAGCGGCTTCGGCAAGGCTGGCAAGCATCATGCCATTCCATGACGTGAGGATTTTGTCATCCAAGCCGGGGTGAATACGCTGGATACGAACGGCGTAGAGTTTATTTTTGATAGCCGCAATTTTGGTGCGAAGTTCATCCACAGAGAGATTGAGACGTTCGGCAACCACTTCATCGTCATTGGGGACATTGAGAATATTGTGGCCTTCAAAGTTGCCCCGCGCGGTTACGCCCCAATATTCGATGGCGATAGACGCATCATCACCGAGTAATTCTTGCAGTTCGGTAATGCTCCAGATAAAGAATAAGCCCTCTTCACCTTCGCTATCAGCATCGGTGGTGCTGTAGAACGCGCCCTCATGCGTGGTCATCTCACGCAAGATGTAGTCATAAATCTCAATAGCGATGTGTTTGAAAAACTCGTCACCTGTGAGCTGATAGGTATGAAGATAGACACGACTCAATTGAGCGTTGTTGTAGAGCATCTTCTCGAAATGGGGAACGAGCCAGAGTGAATCGACGCTATAGCGATGGAAACCGCCACCTATTTGATCATAGATGCCGCCACGAGCCATTTGGCGAAGGGTAAAGGCTGCCTGTTCAAGCGGTTCGGGATCGCCTGTGCGAAGGTGAGAACGGAGCATAAATTCCAGATTCATCGGCTGCGGGAATTTGGGTGCACCACCAAAGCCGCCGTGTGTTTCATCAAAGCCCTGCCCAATTTTCTGGTAAGCCTGTGTGAGCAAATCTGTTGTGAGGGCGTTTTGTTCACCACCGATGCCAAGGAATTCGCGGTTAAGTGATTCTGTGAGATGGGTAGCTGCATCTTCTACTTGATCGCGGCGATTTTGATAGGCTTCGGAGATACCCGCGAGTACCTGACGGAAGGCGGGCATTCCGTGACGCGGTTCGGGCGGATAGTATGTGCCGCCGTAAAAGGGGCGACCATCGGGCGTTAGAAACACGGTCATGGGCCAACCGCCATGACCACTGAGGGCTTGGACAGCCTGCATATAAATGTCGTCGACATCAGGGCGTTCTTCGCGGTCGACTTTAATATTGACGAAGAGTTCGTTCATCATGTTGGCGGTCACAGGCTTTTCGAAACTTTCATGTGCCATGACATGACACCAATGGCAAGCACTGTAGCCGACGCTGAGCAGAATGGGTTTATTCTCGGTGCGGGCGCGTTGGAAGGCTTCATCACCCCAAGGATACCAATCAACGGGGTTGTTGGCATGTTGGAGGAGATAGGGACTGGTTTCGTGTTGGAGGCGGTTGGGCATATAGTCCTCAGTCGCCAGCCAACAGTCGGAAGAAGAAGACCATTGGTGGCGATATAGTTGATGGAATGTCGAAAGATTTTAACACACAGGCTCAGAGACACGAAGACACAGAGAAATACAATTTAACCGCAGAGATCAGAGGGAAAGTTTGGTTTAATTAGACATGAGGCTAAATGAAAATTACATTAGAATGATTTCATGGGAATGATTAGGACGTGGATATGCAACCTTATTCGGATTATGAAATTGCTCAACGCCAAGTTCAAACCCTGCGCGACAAGAAGGATATGTTTCGTGTATGGTTGGTCGTTTTCCTGATGATGTTGTTCGTCGCTTTAGTTAGTGGTGGGTCTGCTTCTTGCTCAATACCGCTGGCAATTGTGATGGGTGTATTTGCGACTGCAACGGGCATTGATTTGTATTATTCGCTACCCGAACATGCCCCCAATAAGGCAGAACTTGAACAAGAAATGGAATGGTTATTTGGGAAGGACTGGCAAGACAGAGCCAGCACACTCGCCTATGAATCGGCTAGGCAACATATTCATCGGCGGCGTTTGACCAAATGGGCTTTTGTGGGACATGTATTATTTTTCATACCTCTAAACGGGTGGATTGCCTTTGCTTCTCGCACAGCCTTCCATTCTGACGGTATTGTGATGTTGGCAGTTGCGTTGATATGGACAATTGTTTTGATTACTCACGCCATGTCTGCATTTCCCACAGCGCGACAACTCGAAATAAGAGAACGGCGTTTCGGTAAGGATTTTCGACTTCAATACGAAATTAATGACAACATCAATGCTCAGTTGGTCGCGAAATTGAAACCTGATACTTATTATGTGGTGAACGGAGGCGGGGAGTTCGAAGCAATTGGCACCATACACGACATGTACTTTGTAAAGCTACCCCAAACGAAACAAGATGAAGATTAGCAATTAACATCGGTCTAATGGGAACAACCAAGTGGCAGAAATGAGTTCATAAGCTGATGAAGATTTTTATTAGTTATGCACATGATGACACCTCACGCATATTGGAATTTCAGCGTGCGCTTGAGATACACGAGGTGTGGTTTGATCACCATTTATCGGTCGGGCAAGAGTGGTGGAATGAGATTGAGCGACAGATTGGCGCAAGTCACTGCTTTGTGCTGCTGCTTTCGCCAAAGTCGCTTGCATCGGAATACTGCCAGAAAGAGCTTGAACTTGCGCTCAAGCTGGAAAAGCCAATTGCGCCGATTATGATCGAGGAGATGGCGATTCCGGAACGGCTGAGTAAATTTCAGATCATCAATATGGTGGGCGACTTGACGCTGGAAAGCACGGTCAAGCTGCTAAACGGGTTATTCGAGATTGAGCGCGATGTTTTCAATCCGTTGAAATCGACACGAAACAGTGTAAAAAACGACTATAAAACGAGGTTATCTGTATCTGACCTTTACTTCGCGACCACCAATGCGCGGAAAAAGCGCATGTACGAGCAGATTTTGAACACGGAGTTACAGACGACCTCGATACATCTGGATGATATACAACATGTGGATGCGAGTGAGGTGGCGCTGGACAAGGTGCAGAAAGCCTTTGAAATCCTCCAAAAACCGGTGTTTGTCGATCATTCATCTTTGGCTATACGCGCGTGGGGTGGGTTTCCCGGTGGTTTGACTAATAGTTTTTATGTACCAGTCGGCCTATATAACATCTGTAAGATGCTTCAGCCCTTTGATGACAAGTATGCGGAGGCGATTTCCGTTATCGCGTTCAGTGACGGCAAAATGCGGCGCAAATTTGTCGCCAGTGTGCCGGGGCGAATTGCGGATACGCCGCGCGGCGATGGCTACAGTTGGAATAACATTTTTATACCGGCGGGTTTTGACAAAACGCTGGGTGAAATGACCGAGGACGAGGTGCTTTCACTTCCCAGCAGACGACGAGCCATGATCGAGTTCATGCGATTTTTACAAGCCAATTACGATTTTCAATGAAATTAAAGGCGGTACAGGATAGCCCGTACCGCCAGAACCGAGGGGAAGGAATGGGGGGAAGTCTAACTAAAAGTCCTTCTGCCAAGTGAAGGTATATACCTTACCTTCTGAGTCAGGGGGTGTGGTTACCCAGAACCAACCGGACTGCGAGTAATTAAGGGTGTAGCCATTGGATTTGGCGATGGTGAAGTCCTTGGTGGTGTTCTTGGCGACGGCGCTTTCGATGGTAGCGCGGGAGACATCAAGAACCTGAGTGGCGCTCTCAGAAGCATTGCTCCATGCCAACAATTGCACACCGCTAATGACGGTTTCGGTGGTCGGCAAGCCTTCTGAGTCGACTGCGGCGATTTCGTCACGGGTGTTGAAAACAGCTACCGGCGCACCGGGGTCATAAGCGTTGATACGCCCATCATTAAAAGATGGTACAGGCGGCGTATCGGTTGAGGGGTCAGCGGCTTGCACCGCGACCACACCTGTGATGAGAACGAACGAGAGCAAGAGACTGAGACCTAACTTCTTCTTCGACATGATTGTGTACTCCTAAACTTCTACGATGTTAAGCGGTGCATTTGATCACCATGAACATCAGTATGATCTGGTGATATGGAGAATTATTGGAGATCCACTGAACACGAGGTGAATTTTCGTTTAGGGGAAAATGAGCTGGCGATTTCGGAACCGTGACCTCAGGGAGAGGTAATATTGCAACGTATGACAGCGACAAAGAGACTAACAAATGTAACAAGGTTTATTGGAAGTGGAGGAGTCAACACATGGAAATCGACCTGAGCAAACTTGAAGTTGTGCATAACGTGGAACAAAAGCGCTTCGAAATTCAAATCGGCGACCAAATCGCGATGGTGAAGTATATTTTGGGATCAAAAGAAATTATCTTCACTCATACGGAAGTGCCAGAAGCATTCGAAGGACATGGCGTCGCAGGAAAGATGGCTAAGGTCGCAGTTGAATATGCGAAGTCGCAGGGTTTAAGAATACGTCCGATGTGTCCTTATATTGCAGAGTACATCAAGCGGCATCCGGAGTACCATCCAATTACAGCCGGGTATTGAGATAGCAACAAGTTTCGAGAGACTAGCTACAACTAAAGACGGTGTGTTTAGGGCTGCACTGATTTAAAGAATTCGATCATACGGCGGGCATATTGTTCAGGAGCAGTTGTGGGGCCGTTGCAGTGGGTTGCACCGGGAACTTCCCAAAGTTGAGCATTTGAACCAGCCGCCTGCTGATACAAGCTAAGATGGTATTTTTCGCCACCTAACGCACCCGCAAAAATCATAATGGGACGCGGGGCAATCTGATTAATGGTCGCCATGATTGAAGGTGGGGCGGACATACCCACATGAAATTCAACGAGACGATCAACCAACCAATCGTAACGGAGCATCAATGATTCTTGCCAATCAACTGCTCGTGGAAGATCTTCACTGGAAACAATTGACGGGCCATCCGCAAGAATAGCAAGAATCTGTGGATATTGTGCGGCAGCTCGTAAAGCAATCTGACCGCCGATGGAACAGCCGACAATGCCAATAGATGCGGCTTTATCTTTGAGGAAAGCTAAAGCACCTCCGACATCAGCGACATCACGCCAGCCGAAAGAACGTTGAGAACCGTCGCTTTCCCCTGCCCCGCGTTCATCATAAAGTAATGCACCGTATCCAGCTTGTGCAAGATGATACGCTTGGAAAACCATTGAGGTGCGATCTGAAAAATAACCATGCAGCAAGATAATCACGCTGCCGTTTTGGGGCGGAATATACCAACCTCGCAGAGTCAGATTATCACCGCCAACAAAGGAGACATCCTGCGTATTTGATGGCAAATCGGTAGAGCGTATAACTGCACTTCTAGATGGCACAACATAACTTAATGCCTCAGCATTGGCAGCAACAATTGCAATGGTCAAAGGTAAGATCAGAATGACTATGAGAAGGAATACTAAGAGACGCAGCCAATAACGCCGATTGCGTTTGAAGCGAGACGATATTACCATGTCAAGAGATTAGGTGTCGTTCCCGTTGAGGCGGTATCAGGATTCCAAATCGCAGCTAACCAGTCATGCATTTCGTTTTTTACGTCGTGGGTTAGGCGTACACCCGCCTCATATCCAAGCGGGGAGAAGGCATATATGCAAGCAAACTGGCGGCGAATGGTACAAATGAGATAATCTTTCTCCCAACGAGATTGTCCCCACAAGAAAGCTACACCATCTTGTTCACGATGTATCAGTTGCAACCAGTGGGCGCAGTCAACGGGGGTCAGATCATTCATACGATAGCGGAAAGTCAACATCGAACCAAGGGTATAGGCCAACTGGAATTGATGAGAATCAGGCATCGCTTCAATCAACAAGGTTGCAGTACCATCAGGCGCTGCTAAAGTACTTAAACTTGGTTGATGTGCTGCTTGAGCAGGTTTCCGCTTAATGACGGTCATGAGAGGCAAGGTTGGATAACGGTTGTTGAGTTCGGCAATCAAATCTACTTTACCCGCAAAGTGCTGCTGGAGGAGCCACGGGGCATTGACCGTTGAGCGACTGATGGTGGCAGGCCGTGACGGATCATCAACTGGCAAACCGGGGAGCGACGCACGCGCGGTTATGGTTAAGTCGTCAACAACTTCTTTTTTTTTGGTTTCGCGTGGCATTGGTCTTTCTTCTCCCCACAGTATCTGTCATACTTATTTCAGCTTATAACAGGCTTGTACAAAGTGCAAATAGCGATTTACCCCCATAATCGAAGGGATTACATCGATTGTAATACCAAAAAGACACCGCGCTCATGCAGTTCTAACACGGCATGACTATTCTAGAAACAATTCTAGCGAAATAGAGGTGAAAACGTGCAACCTCCGGGACAAGACAAGCAACCAAAGGATCAACCGCCCGGTCCACAATTTAAAATTCCACGATGGGTATGGCCTGTCATATGGATTGTATTGATTATATGGGCATTCACCCGTGTACAAGATATGGTCAGTACAGCAACTGGCGATCAGCCAATTACGATACCTTACTCTTTCTTCCGAGAAGAAATTGCGGCTGGAAAAGTCGATACGGTTATCTTTCAGGGCAATCAAGCACGAGGCAGCTTTACAGGAAGTGTAAAGTATCCGCCTGATGGTTCGTCCCTTATTACACCGGGAACTCAACAGGTTACATCTGATCGTTTCATTACGATGCTGTTGCCGATTGATGATCCTAGTTTGACAACACTCCTAAATGAAAAAGGGGTAACGGTAACATCACAGAGTACCGATAGTTCTCCATTGTTATATATTCTGATTCAGTTCGCACCGTTTATTCTGATCCTCGGTTTCTTCTTATGGTCAGCACGACGCGCGCAGGGTCAGATGGGAAATGTATTCGGATTCGGACGAACACAAGCCAGAGAATACACGGTTGAACGTCCACAAGTAACTTTCGGTGATGTTGCGGGGCAAGATGCCGCCAAAGCTGAGTTGGTCGAAATTGTGGACTTCCTTAAAGAGCCTGATAAGTACATCGCTCTTGGGGCGCGTATTCCACGCGGCGTACTGCTAGTTGGCCCTCCGGGTACTGGTAAAACTTTGATGGCGCGAGCGGTGGCTGGTGAGGCGAGTGTGGCCTTCTTCAGCATATCGGCTTCCGAGTTTGTAGAAATGTTCGTCGGTGTCGGTGCAAGCCGTGTACGCGATCTGTTCAAGCGGGCTAAAGATGCCGCACCCAGTATCGTATTCGTAGACGAAATTGACGCAGTTGGTCGTCAACGTGGTACAGGTATGGGAGGCGGTAATGATGAACGCGAACAGACGCTGAACCAAATGCTTTCGGAAATGGATGGCTTTGACCAAACCGAGAGTGTGATTGTAATGGCAGCAACTAACAGACCTGATGTGCTCGATCCAGCACTGTTACGTCCGGGACGCTTTGATCGACAAGTGACGGTTGGATTGCCCGACCGCACAGGTCGTGAGAACATTCTCAAGATTCACACCAAAGGCAAGCCGCTGGATAGTGATGTCAATTTGAATGATATGGCGAAAGCTACGATTGGCTTCTCTGGCGCTGATCTTTCGAACCTTGCGAATGAAGCGGCTTTGACAGCAGCACGACGGAATGTCAAGCGGATTAGCCAGCAGGATTTCTTGAACGCCTTTGACCGGATTGTATTAGGGACGGAAAGCCCACCTCTCTCTAATGAACAAGAGCGTCGCGTCGTGGCTTATCATGAAGGCGGACATGCACTGGTTGGTGCATTGACACCAGATGCAAATCCAGTATTCAAGGTGACCATAGTGCCGCGCGGTCAAGCGCTGGGTGTGACGGCCTCGCTACCCGATGATGACCGCCGCAATTACTCGAAAGCGTTCTTGATTGCCCAAATCTATATGTTGTTGGGTGGTCGAGCAGCGGAAGAAGTGGCAATTGGCGAGATTACCACAGGTGCATCCAGTGATCTGCGGCGTGTAACGGACATTGCACACCGAATGGTGTCTGAGTTCGGCATGAGCGATAGCATTGGGCCATTGAACTTCGGTGATAACGAACGCCAACCGTTCTTAGGTTATTCGCTATCGCAGGGGCGAAACTACAGCGAAGCGACGGCAGGACGAATTGATGCGGAAGTACGTCACATCGTGGATGCAGCTTATGCTCATACACTCGAACTGATCCGTAACAATAAGAGCAAGCTAGATGAGCTAGCCAAAGAATTGCTTGAAAATGAAATCGTGGATGGCAAGCGCGTTTACGAAATCGCGGGTACGCCACCCGCACCGGAAGTGATTGATCCATCAATTCCGCCGCCCCCACAGCAAGGGGTCATCGAAGGGCCAGCGTAAGCAAGATATAAACGCAGGTAAATTCAAAAATGCTCCGGATAATCTGGAGCGTTTTTGATTTGGATGCAACTTGCTAATTACTAGATGCGTATATAGTTATGAACCGGCATTTGATCAAATTTGGAGGGCAAATGCAAAACCAGAACCAATCCCACACTGAGTGGGTAACTGCATATACAGCCAACAATTTACCTGAAGCATACATCGTTGCGGGACGATTGAAGAACGCAGGAATCGCCCACTTCATCAAACCCGATGCATTCGGGCAAGTTTATGGTTTTACAGTAGGTATCCACAGCGGTGTTGAGGTGTTGGTTAGTGAAGAAGATTATGATCGGGCGACAGATATTCTCGCTGATCGCTGATTTAATGGTGTAAGAGCGGACGACCGTCCGCCCTTACACACTACAATTACACGGCGGCGACACCCGCATGAGCTAATTTATGTGCATTAATGATAGGTTGTGCCACTTGAGCAGGCACTTGCTCATAGTGGCTAAACTTCATGGTAAATACACCACGCGCCGCTGAAATGGAACGCAGCACATTGCCATAGCGCATCATTTCGCTGTAAGGAACCTGCGCGGTCACTTTGCCTTTATGACCTTCGGTGTCCATACCTTGAACACGTCCTCGACGAGTATTCAGGTCTCCCATCACATCACCCATAACGGCTTCCGGTACAGTGATTTCTACATCCATGACCGGTTCCATCAATACGGGATTGGCTGCTTCAAATACTTTCTTGAAGGCTTCACGTCCTGCTATCTGGAAGGCAATATCTTTGGAGTCTACGGGATGTTCTTTACCATCAAAAACAACCGCTTTGACATCAACAATCGGGTAACCAGCGATGACTCCCTCTTCAAGTACCGAATGGATACCTTTTTCGATAGAAGGAATAAAGCTGGCTGAGATCGAACCGCCAACGATTTTGGTTTGATAGACAAATCCGCCTCCGGGATTAGGTTCGAGACGTAGATGCACTTCACCAAACTGCCCTGCTCCGCCGCTTTGCTTACGATGACGGTGGAAATCTGAGCCTTCTTTCGTAATGGTTTCCTTATAGGGCACTTTGGGAACGGCAACATCCATGCCGACACCGAGCTTGGCCGCGCGGCTAATGGCTAAGTTGACATGCGATTCACCCATGCCTTCGACAATCGTTTGCTTAACATCAGGATCTTGCCGCCAGCGCAGCGTTGGATCAGACTGTGCGAGGCTGGTGAGGATCGTACCCATCTTGGCGCTGTCTGCCTGCGTTTTAGGGCTAACTGCAACAGCAAACAACGGTTCAGGAAATTCTGGTTTAGTAATGCGAATTGGATTAGCGCGGCTGCTGAAGCTATCACCAGTTTTTGTATCATTCAGTTTGGCGACTACACCCATATCGCCAGCGTGGAGCATTTGGACGGAAATTTGCTCCTTACCACGCATAATCAACATATTATTGAAGCGTTCTTCGACGTCGCGAACTGGATTAAAGTAACGTCCGTCGGAGTGCATTGCACCTGAGAATATACGGAAGTAGTTTAGCGTACCCACAAAACGATCATTGGTGGTTTTAAAGACATAAGCAGCCGTTGGGCCATCATCTGTTTGGGGAGCCAACAGAAACTGTTTTTCGCCTGACGAGTCGAGGTACTGCACACGGCGCTGCGAAGGCGGTGACACATAGACGACTAAGGCTTCCATTAGTGGAACTGTACCGACGTTTTTTGCGCCAGATGTGACAAAAACAGGTACGGTTTTGAGGTAAGCATCACGCGCTGCTTTACGCATACCATCACGGATTTCGTCGTTGGTTAGTGTATTTTCAGCGAAGTATTTTTCCATGTAAGCATCATCAGCTTCGGCAGCGGCCTCGACCAATACAGTACGTGCGGCGTCCGCAGCCACTTGCATATCAGCAGGCAAATCTGAACGATCTTTGCCCGTGTCATAGTAGGCTTTCATGGTCAGTAAGTTGACCACACCCTTGAAATCCGCCTCTGAACCGATGGGGATCATCACAGGGATAAACTTATAGTCGGGGAAACTTTGCCTGAGGTTATCGAGTGTACGCTGGTAATCTGCGTTTTCGCGATCCAGCTTATTGATGGTGACGATAATAGGCTGCTGGTAGGCTTCGGCATATTCCCACGCGAGTTCTGTACCCACCTCTACGCCTGCCACCGCGTCCACCACGATAATAACCGAGTCGGCAACGCGAATGGCATTCTTAATTTCGCCTTGAAAGTCGGTCATGCCGGGGGCATCAAGTACATTAATTTTAGTGTCTTCAAATTCAATGGGAACCAAGGAGGTCGAGAGGGACACACCACGTTCTTTTTCGTCGTCGTCCCAGTCGGAAACTGTGTTCTTCTCCTCGACCCTGCCCATACGGGAAATGGCGCTGGTATTGAAGAGCAGGGCTTCGACAAGTGTAGTCTTACCAGCGCCCTGATGGCCTACGAAAGCAACGTTCCTTAACTTATCAGTGACGTACTCTTTCATAAACAGTCTCCTTATATTTTTAAAAAGCGATCAGTGGATCACATTAGCCCTCAGCAAAAAGCCGTTTATCTGGCAGGACTGCGACCTCTGAGCCTATTTTCGCAAACTTCCTCTCTCCTTTCTTAACTATCCAGTGACGATTAGCCCGGCCACAAAATGCTGTTTTACTGTATAACAAGATTTTAAGGCGGGGTTAAGAAGTTGTCAAAGAACAGAGATCATAGAAAACACCGTTCATATTGCACTGCACTTTTGGGCAAAAATAAGAGAGCATAGAGGAGCGGATTGTATAGACCGTTTCTAGCAAGCATGTTATAGTGGTCACTCTTTCAGACAAGAGGCGAAGGGAAACATTGTGAAAATTCTAGTTGCCTACGCAAGCGCACATGGTACGACCGGTGAGATTGCAAAATTTATAGCGAATTCTTTGTCGGTTTACGGGGCAGATGTAGTGCATAAAGCTGTTGAAACGGTTGAGAGCGTAAAAGAATATGACGCGTTTATTTTAGGAACAGCTATTCATGAAGGCATTTGGCTACGCGAAATGATGTTATTCATCGATAAATTTGAAGCAGAACTAGCTGAAAAGCCTGTGTACTTCTTTGTTACGTGTATCCGCATTGCAGAAGCTGATGGCTATGAGCATGTGATGAAGAATTATATGGATACAAAGACGTTGGGAAAGCTGAAGGTAAAGAACGTGAATGCATTTGGTGGCGCAATCCAACTAAAAGAGATCGATTGGAATGAGCGTTGGACTTTAGGGCTGCGTTACGATGGTACGAATTTGCAATCGCGTTTGAATGCTGATTACCGCGACTGGTATGCAATTGGCGCGTGGACGAACAACATCGCTAAAGATTTGGCGATTAAACCTGTAGCGAGTTTTTAATAGAAATGGCAGAGGCGGCCTCGCGGAGCCGCCTCTACCATTCCACACAGGAGGACACACTGGGAATTAGTAAGTTTTAGAAATGCCCTGCTCAACGGATGAGCAAGGCATCATGTAGAAAGCAAGCGTTATGGGTTCCAAGGTGTGGGACCAGATTTACCAAAGTAAGCTCCAATGGTCGTCAAATCACGAATATCCACGATCCCATCGTGGTTCAAATCGGCATTCGCCACAACACTCGAACTATCAAAGTTAGCAGCGATGAGCGCCGCATCGGTCAAATCAATCTTATTGTCTTGATTGGTATCTCCCCCAATCAACATCACTGATGGCAAAACGAGGGTCTGCCCTTGTGTTAGTGTGAAAGTGGTTTGGCTGGAAAGATAGCCAACAACACCTGCGTCTACGCGGTATGCACCGGGCGCAAGATTAGCGAACGAGAAATGCCCTGCGCTATCTGTCATTGTTTGTAATCCGCTTCCATCTGACAAAGTCAGCATTATGGTAATTCCAGCGGCATCAGCCCGCAGTGGCACGCCAACCTGCCCTGTAACCTGCGTCGCAAGCTCTAAGGTAGGAAGTGTTTGTGCTGTCGGTTGAACGGTAGCGACGACAATATTTGGTATCACAACCGGACTTTCGGCTGTCGCTATAACATTTGAAGGTGGCGGCAACGTACCCAATTGCGAAGCAGGTTGTTGAATAACCGGTGTTAACACCGTACCGTCTGCATTTGCTGGGATGGCAGTCGTCGGAATTTCAAAAACGGCTGTTGGTTGTACTTCCACTTGTCCAGCGACCACAACCGGTGCCGATTGAGCTTGCTGTTGTACAACTTGAGATTCCACATTTGGAACGGTCTGAGGTTGATCAACCACAGCAGTTGGCTGAACTGGTTCAACTACGTCAGTCGGAATGACTACCGGGTCAATTACCCCATCAGTAGGCACAATAACGGGCTGTACTTCCACGGGCGGCGGAACATCTGTCGGCTGCACCATAGGTTGTGCAGCTTGATCGACTGGTACGCTCACAACTTCAGTCGGCGTGGGTACATCAAGGGTTGCTGTAGGCAGCGCAGATGGGTCTGTGCTATCAGCAGTAATGATGACCATGCCTGCCGACATAAACAAGATTCCACACACCGCAACAATCATATACGGCGGAAAGCGTTTCACGATGATGTCTCCCGACGGTTATTTGTTACCCACTAAGGTGTACTGAACACGCATACGGGAGTACATACCGATACTCAATGTGAGTAAGATGACACCAACGACCAAAAAGGCGATGGCAGCGATTGAGACCATATTATCGGTATGGTTAACGGTAGTGGTTGGAATAACACCCGGATTGACGATGTCATTTGAGGGAACCGCGTTGAGGTCTGGATTACTGAACATATTAACGACTGCCGCATCATTTGAGACAACGGCTTCAACAGGCGCAGCACTTGCTAGTTCAACAGTTGGGGCAAGCACTGGCGCTGGATTGTTGGCAACCAATGGTGTCCCGTTCACAGCGCCTTGTACTTCGGCTGTTACTTGATTCACTTTTTGTGCCACCAAATGTCCATCGACTTGCTTAAATTCGGGTGCAACGAAATTGGCGCTCAACGATGTGAGGGCTATTGGCGCATCTTTAAGGGCATGTAACGTAAATGTACCTAATACACCATCGCCATCAATAGGCTTTGCCGGTTGCATCAGGGTAATTGCATATTCAATGGTGCCAGCGGTTGTATCAACAACATTACGCAGGGCGAAGCCCGGTTCATTCGCAAAGAACGCTCCCGGTGTGACGGCCTTATTATCGGTCTGGACGACTTCAAATGCTTGTGGGTCATAGCTAAGTTTGAAACTACCACCATAAACTCCAACCGCACCGACTACGTTGACCGTGACCGTAATGGTATCTCCGGCAGCAGCCTGTTCTTTATCAGGACTTAATTGTAACTGTGGCTCGTTGTCTTGTGCACCAACTGTAAACAAACTCAGGGCGAACGATAAGACAAAAACGATTGTGAGAACCAGTTTGTGTGTGTACTTCATGATGTGAGCATCCTTCAAAGCAAATTTCAATTGGACTGGAACGATTGCAATATGCGGATAGGCCGCGAACCTATCCGCATAATAAATATCAACTTACTTAATGATGATTGGTGACTTCAGACCGAAGTTACCACCGATAATCGCGAGGTCACGAATGTTGATAACCCCATCGCCATTTACATCGGCTGTAGCAGGTGCGGGATTAACCGGAACATCGAAGTTAGCTCCGATCAAGCTGGCATCAGTTACCGAGATGTCGCCGTTGTTGTCAGTGTCGCCTCCGGGAAGGGTCAGCGAACCCAGATCAACAACCTGCCCCGTCTTGGTGATGTTGACAATCTTACCAATTCGCAGAGACAGATTAGCAATAGCCGTGATACCTACTGTTCCAGTGGGGACATTCTTGAAGGTATACGAGCCATCTGCTCCAGTTGTTATGGTTGCGAGAATAGCACCTTTAGTCGTAACCATTTGGACAGTGATGTTCGAATTATCGGGCGCATTTTGATACAGCATCTTACCCGTAATGGTGCTACTCAATCTCGAAGCCGCTAAAGCTTCAGCATTTGCTGTAGTCCCCGCAATATCATTAACAACTTCATCTGGCACAGGCGTACCGAGAACCAGGTTAGCAGGGTCAGATGGTAATGGTGCTAATGGAGGCACGTCGGTCACTGCTATCGCAGCAGATTGAGCTGAAACAACCGCAGCACCATTGAAGCTGCCGTTGATAATCTTGAGCGCCACTTCTTTACCGTTAACATCGACACCAAGTGCTGTACAAGTTACAGCTGTTTGTGCCACTTGCTTAACGGTATAAGCAAGCTTGAAGGCTACACCATTGCCAGCGAAGACCGGGTTTGGTTGCAAACGGCTTGCACCAACTACCCAACTTCCGTCTGCTTGGTAACCCTTGTCAGCGAAGAAGCTATTGCTGCTGCTAAAGACATCGCCATCACCACGGGCGGCACCTTGAAGAACATTCGGATCGACCTTACAAGTCGTTTGCAAACCATAGACGTTTTGCACGTTATATAGACCCAAGTCAACACTGATGGTCGAATTTGCACCTGCGTTGCCCGGATTGACGTAGACTACTACAGATGGATCAGTTGGCGGAACCTGTGTAGGCGCTGGTGAGGTCGGGGCAGGCACAGTTGGTACGGGTGTCGTCGGGATCGGTGTCGGGACGACGCCACCATCAGCATAACGATAGAACCACGTAATCCAGCGCTTGCCGGGAGGTGAAATATCATAATCAATAGGCTTGCAATTGGTGCAATTGGTTTGGTTATAACGCGCTTCTTTGTTGTTGGTGAAATTTAAAACCACATTATCATATTGGTAGGGAACGCAGTCCAAACCAGCGGTTGTGCAGCTTTTGTTCAAGTCGCCCCAACGATTCATGTAGCCCTTAAAATCAGTACGACCATCTCCATTTGCATCAACAGGAATGTATTGATTGTTGACAACACCCACGAACTCAGGAATTTGCAGGGTATAACCCACGAATATGGAGAACATGGACGCATCATAGTGGCAATTCATGTCGGTCTGTGAACAGAAGAACTGCCAGTGAGCTGGGTTAGCCGGATCGACATTACCAATCGGATCATAAGCACGAACTTGGAAGCGGGTTTCACCACCTGCATGTCCCCACCACTCAGCCAAAGGAGAAGCTGGCGGGTAGGATGGCAGTGTCGTGATTTGTGGATGGCAGCGAACTTCGTCGCGGATATCAACACGATCTAATGGGAAGTAAAGTGTGTCGGCGGGCAAATCGATACGAACGTCATTCGGAATATCATTGCAATTGACGTTGTTTGGATTACGAGTCACTAATTTACCCATGTCAATCCAACCGCCATAGCGCACGATGCCGCAGGTTGAGGGATCGTTACCATTGATGCACAAACGGGCTTCCAAACTAAAGGAGTGAAAACGTACAGGCATATCGGCAGCGCCCATAACAGCATGTACCTGAATACGGAAATCCTTTACGCAGTTACCATTCGGGCACGGTTGGTCACGGCGGACAATCCAGACATAACCTTCATGCTTTAAGTCATTTTCCATCTGGTGGCCTGTCATATAGGAAGCATTTTGCTCAAGTGCAGTCGCCGCTTTAAAGGTCTGCCAAGGATAGGAAATTTCCTGACCGGGGCTGCCGAACCATGCACCTGGGACACCGAAAATGTCATTGACATAGTTTGGGTCATCATTATGCTGGTGGTCGTAATGGCACTTCTTTTCAACATTTACTAGACTATGCCATTTAGTCGTATCTTCTTCATCTGGTTGACACGGACGATCATAAACGCCAGCATTAACATCGGCACGGACCTTATTAAAGGCATCAGTGTTAATTCCGGTTTCGACACCTTGATTTCGTCCGACACCAAACCCACCACTGGGTGCAGCTGCCGAAACTGAATAAGAGTACGAAAAAGAGATCATGACTAAGAATAGAACAGATACCACACTGACTATGGAATACTGGAGTGGTTTTTGACGATTGCGAACTTTGAAATTCAACATAGATTAATCTCCTAACGATTACAAATGGTCACCCCCTTGTGACCCTGACGTACATACGATAACGGCAGGATTGGTATAAAACAACGGCTCTACGTAGGCTATAAGTCCCAATTAAACATAAATTAGGAATGAAGTACTGGCACAATCTTTACACAAACATAACCTAATCTAAATTCTTTCTAACCAAAATAAAACCTTTCTAAACGCGCTGTAACCTGAAACGCAACATATAATAATTAAGAAAAACCTAAAGAACGTAAATAATTAACGAAGCATATTGACGGAGAAACAAAAATTATGTTAGGCTGATTTTATCGTAAGGAGTAAGGAGATTATCTAACATGTTGTACATGCCTCGTGAAGAAGGTCAAGGTCTCGTAGAATATGCGTTGATTTTGGTTTTGGTCGCGGTTGTCGTTATCGTCATTCTCGCACTTCTTGGCCCGGCCATCGGTAACATTTTCTCGAACTTGGTCAAGAACCTGTAATTCACTGTTCCATTCATTAACGTCTTTTTTGAAAGGCCGCGCGTTATGTGCGGCCTTTCGCTTTTATAGTCAAAGATTATGCAAGTTGAACCGCCAAAGCGCCAAGAACGCAGAGATCAGAGGAGAGTTAGTTAATTTGGAAGGTTACTGAAGGAAAAAAATAGAAAAAGAACCTTATCAAGAACCGTTTCGTTGGACTTGGCAACAACTTTTTATCGTCGTCATCGTTGTTATAATCCTTTTCTTGTTAGTTATGCTGTTAACTCCAGCTCCAGTCGGAATGCCGACTAATCTCATTCATGATTTGTGAAGTTAAGGAAAGCAAATGGATGATAAACCTGATGTGCGGCTTTATTTCGCTGCAATTGTCATTTTGATCGTTGTTTTGTTGTTACTTATTTGGTTAACAAACCCCAACATAGGCATTGGCATTCAAACAAATATCACTAAAAGTTTGTAATAGGGTTTTCTCATAGGTTAGAGCACTCTCCTTCTCTATAGCCGCAAATCACCCCTTCTGTTACAATCGCGGACATTCCAATTACAACAGTAGATAGGTTCATTTATGACCCACAAAGACTTTTTGTTTCGCGGGGAGATGGCCGAGCTTGACCCAGATGTTGCCGAACTTATCCGGCACGAAACGGCACGACAGGCGCAATATATCATTTTGATTCCGTCTGAAAGTACTGTGCCGGAAGCGGTGCGAGAGGCACTGAGTTCGGCGTTCCACAATATTTACGCCGAAGGGTATCCGCTGGATGAAACGCGGACGATGACACAGGCGGAAATCCTTGATTATAACGAGCGCTTACCTGAATATCGCCGTCAAGCGGACAAGCGTTATTACAAAGGCACTGAATATGCCAATATCGTCGAGTCATTGGCTCGGCGCCGGGCAGCAGAACTCTTTGCGACACCGCAATATAAACCCGAACAACTCTTTGTGAATGTGCAGGCACTCTCCGGCGCTCCGGCGAACAACGCAGTTTACAGTGCTTTGCTGAGTGTTGGCGATACGGTGATGGGTATGGATTTGTTAGCTGGTGGTCACTTAACACACGGCAGCCCGGTCAACCGCAGCGGCAAGAATTACAAGATTGTCAGCTATGGTGTCGATCCCGTGACCGAACGGCTGGACTACGACAAAATTATGGCGCTGGCGTTGGAACATAAGCCGAAGATGATTATCGGCGGCTATACCAGCTACCCCTTCGCACCCGATTGGCAAGCATTCCGCGAGATTGCAGATGCGGTTGGTGCTTATTTAATGGCGGATGTCTCGCATGTTTCCGGTTTGATTATCGCAGGCGATTTTCCGAACCCTGTGGGCATTGCAGATGTGGTGACGTTTACCACACATAAGACGCTGGCTGGGCCACGCGGTGCAGTGATTATTACTCATAAGTCAGCACTTTCGGGCAAAATTGACCGCGCGGTGTTCCCCGGCGAACAGGGCGGCCCGCACATGAACAGCATTGCGGCGCTGGCTGTATCACTGCGGTTGGCGGCGAGCGATCAATTCAAAGAACTACAACATCAAACGGTGCGGAATGCGGCACGTTTGGTCGAAAAACTTGAAGCGCGCGGTTTGCGTGTGGCTTACGGTGGTACTGATACTCACCTGCTGCTGGTTGATTGCAAGAGCGTGGTGGGCGCTGATGGCACAACTCTTAGCGGTGATATGGCAGCACGGATACTCGACTTGTGCGGCATCGTTCTAAACCGAAATACTATTCCGGGCGATCCGGCAGCACTGCGGTCATCAGGCATTCGTATCGGCACACCTTGGATTACCCAGCGTGGATTTGGCGACGCAGAAATTGACACACTCGGTGAGATTATCGCTGATGTCTTGCAGGCCTGTGTGCCCTTTAGCTACGGTGGCAAAAAAGGCCCGGAACCCCGCGCCAAGATTGATTTCGATGTTTTCCAGAAAGCTAAATTGGCGGTGCGTGAACTTTCGCTCAGTGTGGGCATTGATACCCAAGCGCAGGTTGATGATTATCCTCACTTCTTCTATCTCGACTCGGTTAAGAATGAAGCAAGTTGGACGACCTTTGAAATTAAAGGTGAGCAAGCAACTGCCTTCTTAAATACAGCACTGACCAGTGATGTACTGGCACTTAAGGCGGGGGAACAGCAAGCCACTTTAATCCTAGAAGCCAACGGCAGCGTTATGAGCCGGGGCATTTTGGAAGCTGTTCAGGGTGGTTATAAGCTGCATGTCGAGCAAAATGCGGGACGAGTAGCAGCTTGGCTACGTGGCCTTTCAGATGGGTTTGTGCTGTTCGACGTAACCGATCCTTATGCGAAAGTGCCGGGGCCAGTCGATGTGGTAGCCGAAAGCGAGACTGATATGGGCGCGCTGCGGATCAATACCAAGAGTGATTGGTCGAAAGATTTCACCGGTTACGCGGCGAAATCGTACTTCGTGGGCATCAACGGCGATCAATATGCTGGGCCAAAAGATGACAACCTGCCCGTGTTCCAATGGGAGGAACCGACCGGAAATCCCCTGCTGACAACCACACTTCACGCGCTGCACAAAGAACTCGGCGCGAAGATGGTGGAGTTCGCAGGTTACGACATGCCGGTGTGGTATTCATCTGTGACGGAAGAACATCAGGCCGTGCGAACTGGCGCAGGTGTGTTCGATGTTACACATATGGGGGTGTTAGGGGTCAAAGGTGTGGGGGCGGCGGCCTTCCTCGATGTGGTGACGACCAACGACGTTGAGAAGCTGTCGATTGGCGAGTCGCATTACACCTACTTGCTCGACCCTAGCGGTATCCCGTATGATGATCTAATGATTTATCGTTTAGGCAAAGAAGACTTTTTGGTGGTGGTGAACGCCTCTAACAATGACAAGAACATCGCCTATTTGATGGACGCACAGGCAGGAAAAATCCGCTTTGGTGACGGCGCAAACGGCAAGCGACTGCCAACAGGCGCTAAGCAATGTGTCATCGTTGATTACCGTCAAGGCGCGGGAGCAGCAGGTCGTGTCGATGTGGCGTTACAAGGGCCGAAAAGCACCGACATTTTGATGCTGTTGGGCGGTAGTGACAGCGATAAAGCGAAAGTTAAAAAACTCACATGGGCAGGCGTAACGCAGGTGACCTTAGGTGGCTATGACCTGATCGTTTCGCGCACCGGTTACACGGGCGAACGCACGGCATATGAACTGTTTGTTCACCCAGAGAAAGCACCGCAACTGTTCGGAGAATTGATCGCGAATGGGGCAACTCCTTGCGGATTAGCAGCTCGTGACAGCCTGCGAACGGAAGCTGGGTTGCCTCTGTATGGGCATGAACTGGCCGGTCCATTGAACCTTAATCCGGCAGACGCGGGTTTCAGTAATTATGTGAAGTTGTGGAAGCCTTACTTTGTTGGTAAGCAAGCCTTTATCAAACACGAGATGGAACGCGAGGCAGAAGTTACCCGTTTCCGGTTGGATAACAAGGGTGCGCGTCCGGCACATCAAGGTGATCCGGTGGTCGATAAAAAAGGTAAGGTCATCGGCGTGGTGACAAGTTGCAGCATTGACCGTGAAGGTTTCCAAAGCGGACAAGTGTATCTGCACGATGATTATAGTAAAGACGGTACGGCGGTTGGCGTGTTCGCGGGATCAGCACGGGCGAAAAATGGCAAAGCGCCGGGGGAATTATCGTTTGGCGATAAGTTCCCAACACCTGAACCAGCGACCATTTTGACACGCTTCCCGAAGGCTAAGAAGGCGTGATCTAGCGTATGCGATATGGTGTTTTGGGCGCAACATGTTGCGCCCCTACAAATTGTTCCGTTGAAAACTGAGGTTAACCGGCTTTGATCTATTTCTTGGTGGTTAACCTCGACAAATCTCTAACAATAAGCGGACGTATGTCCGCTTATTTCTCATTTATTCCTAAGCGATAGTATTTACAATACTGCACTTCATCAATTTAGTGAAACCGTGGAACAATTAGCATGAGCAAATCTGCAACTAAAGTTATTAAACCGCCACAACCCCAAAGCCGCCTGCGACAATTTTTATCACCGGGCTATTTGCTGATCGCTGCCGGGGTGCTTATCTTGGCGTTTATCTTGGTAGTGATTATCCGTAACACGATTGCAGAGCAAAATCCACCGGGCGATTTAAGCATTCCTGATACGAGCATCAGCTACCCGAACCAAGGACAAACCCATATTGAGATTGGGGCGGCACATCCGGCCTACAATTCAAATCCGCCGACTTCGGGATGGCATTATCTTGATCCCGCGCCGTGGGGCGTTTACGACAGCCAAATCCCTGATGAGGTACTCATTCACAATCTGGAACACGGCGGTATCTGGCTTTCGTATCAAGACCCGACCAATCAAGAAATCATCAACCAACTCAAGGACATTGCGGGTCGTTTCCCAACGCATATGATTGTTGAACCCAGACCCGAAAATGACAGCCCGGTTGCTGTGGCGGCATGGGGGCATCTGCTGAAAATGGATACGGTGGATGCGGATATCATTTACGCGTTCATCCGGCGTTACCGCAAAAATGGACCGGAGAATGTCGGGTAATCAAGTCATTAGTCTGTAGTCGTTAGTCCAGACCAATACAGGAAGGGGTGCGAAAGTACCTCTTTTTGATTCGGAACCTTCAGAAAACGCACTCCTTAATTCGGTGAATTGAACGATTCTGAGGGAGAATGTTCGGAAAATTCTGCAATTTCTTCAGATTCAGTAGTGCAGTTTGAGTTAGTCATCCATTATCAGTCTCCAGTCAAAGCTATGGCAAAGTTGGCAATTTAACGATGGCGAAAGTTGATTTTTTGGCGAAATTGCCAAATAAAATGCGGGAACTAGCCGAGAAACTGCTGGTAATTTAGGCGATGGTCTGCCGCCGCCAAGATTGCCAATATCAACGCTTGCTGTCAGAGGCTCAAGCCTCTGCCTAAGTAAAAAAGGCCACTAAAGTGGACTGAAAAATGGGTTGTCCCTAGCAAAGTTGTCAGCATGGTAACCATCATCAATGGCAAAAGGAGATTTTTTGCCAAAGGATAAACCCTTTGGCAAGTTGAATAAAGCCACCTAAAGGTGACTAGTACATCAACAAGCTTAAATTGCTCATTGGACAAGGGGTTTAAACCCCTTGTTCGCCCGTCATTCTCATCTTGTCGGTTTACTAGAGGATCAAAATGCAGCGCAAGCGGCAATGTGATGATTGTGCGCGTTGGTGGGAATAGATGTTAAAGTGCGTGGGCATGAGGGCGGACAGCCGTCCACCCCTACAGCCCTATCGATATTGTAAGCAATTTGGATCTGTAATGGGTTACATTTTGGAAGAACATTTTGTAACTCTTCGCGAGGACTGGCGCTAACCGAAATAGGAGAGGATTTAGACGAATTCTGTTAGCAGGAAGTTGGTATATGGTTTGTGAACAACCCTAAAGTAAACGTAGAGAATAATGAAAATTGTAAAGCGGATGAGCAGCGGACACGGCATGCCGTGTCCCTACAAGGGGCATGAAATTGAAAACCGCTCGAGAGTGCGACAGGCGGTTATTAATGGTTGCCGCGCCGTGCTTTATGCCAAGCCCAAAAGATGTTTTAAAAATCCGAAATTTTGTAATACAGATTCGTATAGGTTTTCACCATTTTAAAATTTCATCGCCTTTAGGGCGAATAGCTCCCGCCACACAACACTGCATTCTTCAGAAAATAGCACACAAAATGCAGAATACCTATATGACGCGGGAAACGCGAAAACCGACGGTGAACCTGCCGAAAGTAAAATCGAAATTACGGTAGTCGCAGCGGAAATAACCGGCAACGTAGTCGTCACAAGAACCGCCACGAACGACACGCTTATTAGCAAAACCATTACAGTCATTAGTTTTGGTGTCGTAATCGGTCAAACACCATTCCCAAACATTGCCTACCATATCAACAACAGCGAAGGGACTATCCCCTTTGCCTTCATAGTGGCGGACCGGGCTCGTTCTGCCAATCCCCTTTCCGTCCACATTATTGTTGCAGCGGCTGGCATCCCACTGCTTACCCCACGTATAACCGCGACCATCGTTACCCTGTGCGGCGTACTGCCATTGATCTTCGGTGGGCAGCATGATCTTTTCACGGGTCACTTCACTTAACCACAAACAGAAGGCGACTGAATCATACCATGACACCCCAACCACCGGCCGTTCTGCCCCATTCCATTCTGAGGCTGTCCAATAGCGCGGTTGCGTCCATTTGTGCTCCTCACGTTGCGCCCAACCGACATCCGTCCACCACTTTTTCTGGTTGTAGCCGTCGGCTTCAATAAACCGGGCAAATTGGGCGTTGGTAATGGGGTATTTAGCGATGCTGTAGCCTTTGCCGGGGATATCGATCCATGCGAAGGGAGCGGGCATCAGATTAAGACTGGTTGGACGGGTAGGAATGGATGCGGAAGAAGATACGGATGCAGCGGGCGGGATAAATCCCGCCCCTACAACAATTCCCGCTTCCTCACAGAGGGCGCTAGTAAGATCATATACAGTTAAACCTGAAATGGTAAAGTCGATGTAATGCGCCATTGTAAGACTAATAGGCGGTTCGGTCTTTTGCACCATGACCGGAATAATCAATTTGTGGGCGGTATATTTAGCATAGGCGATTTCTGTGAGCATATAGCTCTCTTCTTCGCCTTGTTTATGACGATTAATGTCCGGCGAGTAAAGGACAATCATGTAGTCACAGCGATCAATTTCGGTTTGGATTTGGAGTTCCCAACTGCGACCTGCTCGAAGGGATTTATCAACCCACGCGGTAACGTCCTGCAAGGCATTGAGCGCTTCATTCAATTGGAGTGCAAGTTGGCGGGTATCCTTTTTGGCGTAGGAGATGAAGAAATGCGGCATGGAGATCATTTATCCGGTGAATAGATCATTTTCATCTATTATTGCAGTTGCTAGATATAGACGCAACTGCAAAGCATCCTCTCCCCTAAATCCCCTCTCCGCTACGCAGCGAGGGGACTTCAAAACTGTTCATACCTGTTTATTGGACATTTCCGAATATTGAGACGGATTCTTTCCACGGGCATTAACGCGATTTGCGAGTCTTCTGGTTGCGTTCGACAATGTTGATTACGCGGTCGTGGCGAGCGAAAAGGACGAGGGTATCACCACCGTGAACGGCGACATCACTTTTCGGCTCGACTTCGAAGGTGTCATCATGACCGTGAAGGACAATATCCATGTCGTTGGCATCTTGGAGCGAACCGATTGTCCCACCATCTAAGAATGAACCGGGTTCGACTTGGAGGCGAATCATGCTATATTCCACGCCCGCGATTTGCATGGTTTGAGTAATTTCTACTCCGACCGCTGCCCCAGCAAAAACAGGCGCGGCCAAATCGGAAGCGCTGTGAACCGCATCCACGCCCATAAACTGCTTCATCTGTTTGGAATAGGTATCATCCCACATACGAGCGACAATCCGTACATCAGGATTCATGTCGCGAGCGCGCATGATCACTTCAAGGTTGATCTGATCGCTAGAGGTGCAGGCGACAAAGGCTTGAGCGGAGCGGAGTCCGGCTTGCTCCAACGCTTGGGGATTGCGTCCGTCGATATTGATGACGGGAACGCCTAATTTTGCCAGTTCATCGTCAGTGTCCGGCCTGAGCTTTTGGTCAATGGCGACGACATCAAAACCCATACTGACTAAAGCACGAGCAACGCGCAAACCAACATGACCGACACCCAGAATGATGACATGATTGCGATATGTTGAAGCCACAGCTTCCTCCCATGCATTGCGCCGTTCACTGCGATCAAAGAAAAGACGAACAAAATCAGCCGCACCACGTCCGACGATGAATACTGCCAGTACCGGCACGATATACCAAAAGATGATCAGGTAAAGTTGCGTTGGCACTTCATCCACAGGAGGCGGTTGCAAAACCATCATTTCGAGGATGTAATAAGGTAAGTGTTGGTAGACAGGACGGGCATAACCTGCAAATACCATTAATTCACCGTAAAGCCAACCACCACCGAACAAGAGCAGCAAGAATGCCAAAATCGGTAAGCGAAACTCGCTCCATAAGGCAGCGGTGTCCCGATACAGCGCACGCAATACACGCCAAACGCGTGTACGGCGGCGGCGACCTTGAGGCAACACGAGACGAATAGAAGGCATAGGTTAGTCGATAGTCCTTAGTTGTTAATGATCAGCCAAAGGATACTGCAAAACAGAGCCAAAGTGAAAGGACGGTCAAACTAGACGATTAAAATCGACAGCAGCTAACTTTGCCAGTTGAGGATGCCTGATTGTTCAGCTTCGGTAAGGGTGATTGTGCGCGGGTCAATATCCAGATCAGCAGCCACAACAGCCATATGTTCGGGGGTAAATATATCATCAGCGGTAGATTCATCTAACGAGTCGAGGCGATCTAACAACGATACGTCAAATCCGTCTATGGGGGAAATCGTTAGGTGTGTATTGTCAGGCGTACTTGAAGTGCCATGAATTTGTGCTGAAAACTCAACGTGATTTGGAGTGAGTACCAGTGTTTCGTAATCCTCTAACTCCTCATTATAGTCAGGCATCAAGCGGAACTGTGATGCTAAATCATCAGGATCATAGCCGGGATAGGTTTGCCAGAAAGACTTTAAGGCAGTCCACACACGATCACGTTCAGAAGGTTTGCGAATGGCACGGTCAGCCATTGAACGAATGAATTGATAAGCAGACTCAGTCTGTTGTATCAAGATCTTTCCTTTAATTTCGGTTTCATAGTCATCTAGCGGATAGTAAGCGGGCGCATAACCGGATGTTCGAATTTGATGTAGCCAATGCAGTGCGGCTTGATAATCGCCTTGAGTTTCCGCCGTTTCAAAATTCTTTATCACATGCCGGATATTAAAGCTGATTTGCTCTATTGCATCTATATCCCGACTGACGACTTTCATACCTTCTAGTTCATCTAGTTTCTTTTCAAGCGCATCGATAATCCGTCCGATATTATCCAAAAATTCTCGCCCTGAATTCAAATGAGCAACGTTATAATCCATCAAGGGTCTTAGATCCGGCGGAAGATGAAGTGTTTTTGGGACAGGAGCGCCTTTAATGCAAATCGGTGCAATTAACTTTTTCTGTTCAAGTGCTAACTTAATCTCTACCTGCACATAATCTTCTTCATCGTGCTGGGATATTTTCTCTTGAAGCATTTGCATCCACGCCGGGCCGATAATTGCCACCAAAACATCACAATCAGCTACTGTTTCGCGGATAAAATCTGCAAATTTGGTGAATGGTGGAATGTTATCAAAATCCATGAAAACACTCTCACGACCATAGCGCAATACAAACCAATCACGAATACGTTCAACAAAATCTGTGTTATCCGCTCTACGATAGTTGATAAAGATTTTACGTTTACGGGGTGGTTTAGTTGAATCAGACATATTTTCCAACGCTATAGAACTGCGACATGCCCATTGTAATGCCGTTTTGGGGATTATGCCGTTGGAAGGTTAAATTAATAGAGCGGTAAGTTATATAGAAAGCGGTTATAATCCGACGACCTTATTTGTAAATGATTTTTCCATAGACAAGGTGACCGCATGGCTGACATATTTCTGAGTTACAGCCGTAAAGATAATGATTTTATGCCACGAACTCGCGATTATTTGAGTGCCGCGGGTTTATCGGTATGGACAGATGAAAATCTTACACCGGGAACACCTGCATGGACACGCGCAATTGAAAAGGCAATCCGCGAGGCAAAACTTTTTGTTATCATTTTATCTCCAGACGCGAAAAACTCGGATTGGGTGGAGCGCGAATTAGCCGTTGCACAAGATTCTTGCCGCATACCGATTTTCCCCATTTTAGTACGTGGTGACGAGCATACTGCGATTCCATTGCGGTTGGCTGCAACACAATTTGCTGACGCACGACGCGACCCCGATAGAGCGTTGGCACGATTGACCAAGAGCGTTAACAATTATCTCAGCGGCACAATAACGGACACCCAACCCATTTATATTGCACCCTTTATCACTGCGGCAAAAAATGTGGTGGTAGCCAAAACAGGCGATGCTGATTACAGGACGATCGGCGAGGCAGTGAAGGAAGTCGCAGAAAATACAATCATTATTGTACGGGAAGGACTTTATCAAGAAAGTATCACACTTAGTAAATCAGTGATTATCAAAGGTGAAGGCAAACGGGAAGCCATTATCCTTGAAAGCAACAAATCATCGTGTGTCAAGATGGCGGCTGACCACGCTGAAATACAGGGGATAACCATACGATTGCGCGTAAACAATTCTCTGGCCAAACATCACGCGGTTGATATTCCTCAAGGGAAACTGATCCTCGAAAACTGCGAAATCACGTCAGATTCTTTGAGTTGTGTTGCCATTCACGGCAAAGGTGCAAATCCAATACTACGGAAATGCGTTATCCACGACAGCAAACAGTGTGGCATTCTTATTTATGAACAAGGCACTGGACTCATTGAAAATTGTGATATTTACTCCCACACGGCAACTGCCATCGAAATTCGGGAAGATGCTAATCCCACATTTCGCCGTTGTAAAATTCACCACAGCAAAGCCGGCGGCGTGTTGGTGCGTGATAATGGCACTGGTACGTTTGAAGATTGTGACATTTTCTCAAATGCTACTCACGGCTTCATCATTCGCGTCGGTGGCAATCCAACGGTGCGGCGCTGCACAATTAGCCGTAACGCTTTTTATGGTATTTATGTGCATGACAAAGGGCGCGGCGTATTCGAGAACTGCGATTTGCGTGGCAACGCGGGCAAACCTTGGATGATTAGTGATTGGTGTGTGGTGCGAAAACGCGACAATACAGAGTGAGATAGTAGCCATTTGAGCAGGGCGGAACATGTTCCGCCCTAGATTTGATAAGATTACATTAAATGGATTTGGCCACCAAAAAGATAAGGGCGCTGATGAGCGCCCTTTTGTTTAACTACTGTACAGTGTCTTTCTTGCTGGAGGTGGTTTCTTCCGCCCATTCGGGGATGGGACGGCAGCAGAGTACCAATTGCTTGGCGGCACGGACTTCATCGAGCCGTGAGACGGGCGCGTTATGCGGCGCGCCGGTCAGCAGTTCGGGAGTCTCTTTGGCCTCGACCGCAATTTTCTTCATGATGTCGATAAATTCATCCAACGTAGCCTTATCCTCGGTTTCGGTTGGCTCGATCATGAGCGCTTCGTGGACAAGCAGCGGGAAGTAATTGGTCGGTGGGTGAATGCCGTAGTCAATCAGCCGCTTGGAAATATCGAGTGCGTGAACACTATCAACTCCTTCGAAATGCCCTTCCAAGACAAATTCATGAGCATTGATACGGTCATAGGGAACGGTGTAAGTTCCGTGCAATTTGACGCGGATGTAGTTGGCGTTCAAAACGGCGTGACGGGTGATGTCTTTGATCCCTTGATCGCCATGAATGCGGATATAGGTATAAGCGCGAACGTGCATGCCGAAGTTGCCTTGAAACGCTTTCATCCGACCGATGGATTTTTCTGGCATGTGCCAACCATATAACGGTGCATCATCGTCACTGGCGGCTTCTTCGACAATTTTGACAATCGGGCCGGGTAAGAAGGGAATGAGTTTTTCACCCACGCCGACCGGACCACTGCCGGGGCCACCGCCACCATGCGGTGTGGAGAAAGTTTTGTGTAGGTTATAGTGCATGACATCGAAACCGAGTTCACCGGGTTTAACTGCACCGAGCAGCGCATTCATATTCGCACCATCCATGTACATCAGACCACCACAGTCGTGAACGGCTTTGATGACATCCACGATTTTGCTTTCAAACAAGCCGAGGGTGTTGGGAACGGTAATCATCATACCGGCAACGGTATCATCACAGTGTTCGCGAAGGGCTGCCAGATCAACATCACCATTTTCATCAGCAGGCAGTTCGACAGCAGTATAGCCTGCCATGGTGACAGTCGCCGGATTGGTGCCATGAGCGCTGTTGGGGATGAGAATTTTGGTGCGCTTGGTGTCGCCGCGATCCACATGATATTTGCGAATCATCAAAATACCAGCGAGTTCGCCCTGTGCGCCCGCTGCCGGAGTCAAACTGACCGCTTTGAAACCGCTGATTTCTGCCAACCACTTTTGCAAGGTATACATCAAAGCTAACGCGCCCTGTGAACCTTCGGCATCATTTAAGGGGTGCAAATGAGCGAAACCGGGCAAACGCGCCATATCTTCGTTCAACTTGGGGTTGTACTTCATGGTACATGATCCCAAGGGATAGAAGCCTTTATCAATCGAAAAATTCAGATTGCTGAGGCGGGTAAAGTGGCGAACGACCTGCAATTCACTAACTTCGGGAAAGTCCAAATTGTCACGCATCAACTCGGCGGGCAAAGGTGATTCTGGCACATCGCAATCCGGCAATAAAACGCCGCGTCGTCCGGCTGCGCCGAGATCATAAATTAGCGATTCGGTCATGCTGTCACTTCCTTTAAGCCTTCAACCAGCGCGTCAATTTCTTCTTTGGTGTTCGTCTCGGTCACGCAAATCAGCATGTGATCTTTGAGGTGTGGGTAGTCGATGCCCAAGTCATAACCGCCAATGATGCCCTTTTCAATCAATTTGTCATTGATCTCGGTTACGGCCCGTGGACATTTGACTACAAATTCATGGAAAAATGGCTTGCTCATATCGACTACGAAACCTTTGAGGTCACTGATTTGTTTGGCTGCATAATGCGACTTGTGGTAGCAAAGTTCGGCTACTTTTCGCATCCCATATTTGCCCATGAGCGACATATAAATGCAGGCGGTCAAGGACATCAAACCCTGATTGGTGCAGATGTTACTGGTGGCCTTTTCGCGGCGAATATCCTGTTCACGTGGACGTAAGGTCATGACATAAGCACGACGACCTACTTTATCAACGGTTTCGCCAATGATGCGTCCAGCAATTTTGCGAACGTATTCGGTACGGATAGCGAAGAAACCCAAATAGGGTCCGCCGAAACTCATGGGGATACCCAAAGGTTGGCCTTCACCGACAACAATATCCGCACCAAGTGAACCGGGAGACTTGAGCATACCGAGTGCCGTTGGATTAACGACCATGACCAGCAGTGCTCCAGCTTGATGCACTCTTTCGGCCAATTTCGTCAGATCATCAATTTGACCGAAGAAGTTGGGATAGGAAACCGCAACCATCGCTGTATTTTCGTCTAACATTTCGATGAGGTCAGCAATATCCGCGCGCCCACTATCACCTATAATTTTGGTGTTGTTCCCTTGATGGTAAGTACGAACCACGGCGCGATATTGGGGATTAATAGCGGGGCTCAGAATGATTTTATTGCGCTTATGCCGTCCGACTTCCAGAGCAACGGTGACGGCTTCGGCCAAGCTGGTCGCGCCATCGTAGTGGCTGGCGTTGGCGGCATCCATGCCGGTTAAGGCGCACATCATACTCTGATATTCGTAGATGGCTTGGAGTGTACCTTGACTGACTTCGGGTTGGTAAGGGGTGTAAGCTGTCAAGAATTCGCCGCGCAGCACCAAATGACTGATGGCAGAGGGGATGAAATGATGATATGCCCCTGCTCCACGGAAAATCGCAAAGTCACCGGCGTGTTCGTTAGCATCCGCCAGCGCGGATAACTCGGCGGTGACTTCCATTTCACTTAACGGTTTGGGCAGATCTAACTTGGGGAAGCGGTGGCTAGACGGAACAGCTTCGAACAGGTCTTCGATAGTCGTCACGCCAATGGCAGACAACATTTGCTGCCGTTCGAGATCGGTATGCGGTGTATAACTCATGGTCTTCCTAACACTATCCATTAGACGAGATACAAAACAGGATCATTAACGATTCTTGCAAAACTCGATGTAAGCAGCAGAGTCCATCAAACCGTCGACTTCGGCAGCGTCAGCACCTTTGATTTTGATGAGCCAGCCCTTTTCATAAGGGTCGGTATTGAGGGTTTCGGGGCTATCTTCCAAGTCTTTATTGACTTCGGTGATCGTTCCGCCGATGGGCATGAACACATCCGAGGCGGCCTTGACCGACTCGACCACACCAAAGGTTGCGCCTTGCTTTAAGGTCGCACCAACATCAGGAAATTCAATATAGACAATATCGTTGAGGGCATCCTGCGCATAATCACTGATGCCAATGGTGGCGGTGTCACCGTCAAGCTTCACCCATTCATCGTTCTTGGTGTATTTTAAATCGGAAGGGGTTTTTATCTCAGCCATGTTTAGAGTCTCCTCAATTAAGAACAAAAAGAGCGCACAGCCTAAATAGCTGTACGCTCTGTCAGAATACTTTCAGAGAGATCAACCCGTGAATCCTTGAACCTGAGAGTTTCATCACCGGGGTAGCATCATCCGGTAATTTGCCCCTTCGGTGTTCCTTGAAGTACAGGAACTCTCTTCACAGGCTGGTATTTAAATGTCGAACTTCATTGTACCGAAGGGCTAAGGGATACGCAACACGCTAAAAGCGCTATTATTGATCAATTATTAATCAGTGAAGATTAGTCTGCACCAGCAGGGAGCCATTCGAATAAAGCTTGTCGTGCTTCGCTGCTGAGTGCCAAATTAATGCCAATATGGCCGGTGGCATCACCAACCACTGTGGGACGCAGCAAGAGCAAGCCATCTGGTTTCAACCCAACCGCCAAATAGGCCTGTGCTGTACCGACTTGCCGCGTAGTTTGCAAGCCTTCAACCGCATTCAAGCGACCTAACACGCGCGAAAGTTCCTGAAAACGTGGACGGACGGCAATTTCGAATGGACCATAGCTGGCAGAAAAAGCGACATAATTACCTTCGCGCTGCACGGCAACAACCGGCTTAGCGAAAAGCGGTTCTCCGGTCGTAAATTGAACTAATCCAGCATGATTGTCAAACGTCACCACATCGAGCAGTTGGAAATTTCGCATTTCAGATTGCTCCAATATTCACAAGCGGCGAAAAAAAGAGTATAACATGTATCTAAAATTAGAAAAGCAAATGATTATCACTATTTTTTCATGTAAGCCGATTAAAATACTGCACAATTGCCATTCAATCAACCGAGGTAATGTTACATGTCTGATGGCACGATTCCAGAACCGACTTCACCCCATTCACGTCTCGTGCTGCTTGGCACGTTATTGGTTGGCATTGTCGCGACATTTATCGTTATTTATGCCCTTACCAACCGTCCGCGCAATACAACAACACCTATAGTAGATTTAACACAAAATTTTGATGGGGTACAGGTTATCAATCCACCAAAACAGGTACAAGATTTTACGCTAATTAACCAAAGCGAAAAGCCAGTTAGCTTGAGCGATTATCGTGGAAAGCTGGTGCTGATGTTCTTTGGTTTTACAAACTGTGAGGATGTTTGCCCGGTAACGCTGCTTGAATTCAAGCAAGTCCGGCAGAAACTGGGTGATAAGGCGGATAAGGTGGCATTCTTATTCATCAGTGTTGATCCAAAGCAGGATACAGCGCCTGTTATCAGCGATTATCTCAAGCGCTTTGATCCCACAATTACCGGCTTGGTCGGTGACGTAAAGGTTTTTGAAAATATCAAAACAGACTACAATTTGGAATTCGTGGAAGTTCCCAAAGACGATGGCTCATCTGGAACGGCTTATGCTATTTCGCACACACCGAATCCATTCTTGATTGATGCGGACGGCAAACTGGTCGCAACCTATGCTTATGGCACGGATGTGAACCTGATTGTCAACGACATGACCAACCGCATGGGCGCTGGCACATAATTAATGACGTGGAATGCGTGGCAAAATGCTGGTCACCACTTCATAGTTACTTGTGCCGAGCTGCTTGGCGATGGCTTCAGCAGTCAAATGTTCATCGCCCTGCTGCCCTAATAAAATAACCTCATCCCCTACACTGACGCCGGGAATGGCCGTCACATTGATGGCGGTCTTCTCCATGCTGACCCGTCCAATGACCGACGCACGCTGCCCGTGCACCAAAACCTCACGCCATGAATTAGGCGCTCGACGGAAACCATCAGCGAAACCTACAGGCAATATTGCGATACGTTCTTCAACTTGCGTGTAATAAGTGCGTCCGTAGCCAACAGGATGGTTGGGCGGCAAGGTCTTGACCTGAGCCACTACTGTCCGCCATGATAATACAGGACGAAACTCCGGCGGCAGTGGTACAGTCGGTGATGGAACCAGACCGTACATCGCCAACCCCACGCGTACCATATTGAAGTGATTTTCCGTTGAGGCTAATGTCGCAGCAGAGTTGGCCGCATGGGTATATCGGAAGGTGAAACCCGAAGCCCGCAGAGGCTTGAGTAAATCCTTAAATGTCTTTAGTTGGTAGGCCGTATAATCTGCATCTTCATCAGCAGAAGCAAAATGGGTAAATACCCCTTCTACATCAAGTGATTTTAGATTCAGTATATGGCGGAAGAGATTCATGGCATCTTTGGGCATGACACCCAAGCGTCCCATACCGGTATCAATCTTGACATGCACAGACAAACGTTCACCGAGTTCACGGGCAGCGCGGTCAAACGAACGTGCCATATCCAAGTCATAGATGGTGATGGTTAAATGTTGGCGAATGGCTTGTCGTATAGCACTAAGGGGTGTATAGTTCAACACCAAAATAGAGGCATCTAATCCAGCTTCACGCAGTTCAAGTGCTTCGGTCACTGAGCTAACCGCCAAATACTCGGCACCGTTCAAAAGCGCGGTTCGTGCTACCGCTACTGCACCATGACCATAGGCATCTGCTTTAACAACCGCCATCAAGGTCACCGAGTCGCCTACCCAATTTTTGATCCCGCGAACGTTGGTTGCCAGTGCATCCAAGTCCAGCGACACCCAATTCAAATGCGATGGCTGCGCCAAAACAGCCGTTTCACTGAGCCCATCTTGACGCGTCAGTTGAATTTGGTCTTTTTCGTCTTTCAATAAAGCGCTGACAACGAGTTCCATTCGGGCGGTCTTGCCGCCTGTCACCAAAACAATGTCATGCTCATTTAAAGTATAACGGTCACGAATGGCTTGTACTGCGTCCTGAATACTATAGGTCATGGTCACTTGGCGCGGATGCATACTGCTATCTAATGCCGCGCGACCTGCTAATGCCGCTTCTGTGCCTTCGGTGATGAGTACATCAATCACCTCTGCTGCTCGCTGCCCGATCATGCGATGGGATTGTCCAACCTGTCCGCCGAGATGATCCATATCACCCATCACAAAAATCACACGCTGCGGCACATCTGCTGTGTGTTGAGCCTTAATCTTGAGCAGCCAATCCAGCGCCGCCAACATCGATTGAGGGGTTGCAGCATGCGTGTCATCAACAATCAAACTATTCCGAAGACCATTCAGCGGATTCATGCGTCCGGGCAAATAAGGCAGATCAATCAGTTGGCGGAGCCCTTCGTCCAACGACACATCATAATGAAGGCCGACACATAACCCTGCCAGTGCAACACCAATTTGGTGTTGACCCAACCACGGTATCCAGCGCCCGACATGGCGTTCGGCACCATAGCGCAAATCAAAGCCCGTTTTATCAATACTGTTCAGCACGTTATAGGCGATGACATCTGCGCCAAAACTTTCCACACCAAAAGTCAATGCCCGAGCGCGGGTCGCACCCACCAACATTTGTGTGGAATCATCATCGGCATTTAATACCGCCAAACTTGTAGGTGATAACCGATCTAGCAACAAACGATTTTCAGCTACAACTTCTTCAATGCTAGCAAAACCATCACCGATTCCTGACCCAAGACTTGGCAAGACAACCACATCCGGCTGAACAACCTGAACTACTTCGCTCATCATACCCGGACGGGTGACATTCAGTTCCAATACAACAAATTGATGCTCAGGTGTTAAGGAGGCTAAAGTGGCCGGTAACGCTAAACGTCCCGGCAGGTCATTATCGGTACTATGCAACACACTATATTGAGAAGAAAGCACACGACTGATGGCCTCGACAGCCAGCGACTTTCCAGCGGTACCGGCAACACAAATAACCTGCGTGCCGACTTTGTGGAGCATGTAACGAGTCCAGTTCATCAAAGCAGCTTCGGTGTCGCGCACTAAGATGACTGATATTTCCTGCGTGTCAAAATCCGGCGGATGCGTGCATAAGATGCCGGTTACACCTTGTTCTACGGCTTCACGCATAAACTGGTGTGTATCACCGCGTTCCGTTTTAAGCGCCACAAATAACTGCGACTCGGCAGCATGGCGTGGATCAAAACAAAAACTTGTGAAGAGGTGGGCCGCTGGTTCACCAAATAGTTGACCGTTCGAAGACTCAAGAATATCGTAGAGACTTATCAAAATTCAGTATCCTGACCGGGAAAGATTTCACTTTAGGCTCATATGTTATAATAGCATGGTCTTTAAAGGAAACATACTTAAATGTCATTCGAGTTTGAAATAATTAAGACGCAAGGACGCGCCCGCGCTGGAATATTGCATACTCCTCACGGCGATATTCCGACTCCTGTTTTTGCTCCGGTCGGGACTCAGGCAACCGTCAAAGCGGTTCCACCCCGTGACTTACATGAACTAAAGGCTTCCTTAGTTTTAGCAAACACCTATCACTTGAATCTGCGTCCCGGTTCCGACTTAGTTCGTGAAATGGGCGGTCTACATGAATTCATGCAATGGCCGGGGCCGATGCTGACGGACTCCGGTGGCTTCCAAGTTTTTAGTTTGGCAGAAATCAATAAAATTGATGATGAGGGTGTGACCTTTCGCAGCCATCTTGACGGTAGCAAACACCGACTCACACCGGAACGGTCGATGGAGATTCAACAGAACCTCGGTGCAGACATCATCATGTGCTTCGACCAATGTCCAAAACCAAAAGATCGGGATATAGTTGAACGCGCAGTCGAACGCACTAGCCGATGGGCAGTTCGATGTCGTGAAGCACACCCATCTGACGAGAACCAGGCGCTTTTTGGCATCGTTCAGGGTGGCATTTTCGAGGATCTAAGAACACAATCCGCAGCCTTTCTAAGTGATCTCAACTTCCCCGGTTATGCAATTGGTGGGTTAGCTGTTGGCGAAACCAAATCTGAAATGTACACTGCATTGAGTTTCACCGAACCGTTGCTGCCAAAAGATAAGCCGCGCTACCTGATGGGTGTCGGTGAACCGGATGATTTAGCTAATAGTGTGGCACTTGGTGTCGATATTTTCGACTGTGTTATTCCGACGCGTTTGGCACGACATGGTGCAGCCTTTACTCCAACCGGGCGAGTGAACATGCGAAATGCAGTACATACGACTGATCCTTCACCCGTTGACCCGGATTGCGACTGCTACTGCTGCAAGAATTTTACCCGCGCCTATATCCGTCATCTCGTTCGGGCGGAGGAAATTCTCGGTGCTTATCTTTTAAGTATTCACAATATCCGCTTTCTCATCCGCCATATGGAAGCGATGCGAGAAGCGATTATCAATGGCGATTTAAAAGCCTATACCGACGGATTTATGGGGCGATACAGAAATGCAATCGGAGTAAAATGACCGTATGTGGCGGCCTAAACATACTCTCGTCATAGTCACCTTCGCACTGGTCAGCTGTAGCTCACCAGTCGCACCTGCTTCGACACCGACTCATGGCGCGGTCACGCTGCACTTATATGCCACTTCCGCTACGATTCCACTGCTCAACGACCTCACCAATCACTATATCGAAACACATCCCAACGTCAGCTTTGAAACCACTACGGGAAATTTCCAAACCGTCATGGATGAGTTCAATAAGAGCAAAGAGGGGTATCTGCTTTCTAATCATCTACCTGATGACAGCTCGATGCTCGCTTGGCCGATTGGACAGGATGGCATTGCGCTGATTACGCATCCTAATAATCCGGCGAATGGATTAACAAGTGAACAGCTTCGAAGTGTTTACTTAGGGCATGTCGCCCGTTGGAGCGAAATCGGCGGCTACGATACACCGATAACGATACTCAGCCGCGAAGATGGCAGCAGCACCCGTGCCGAGTTTGAAAAGCTTCTCATCGGTGAACGGTTGACTACCCAATCCGCTCAAATTGCTCCATCCAGCGCCGCTATGATTAGCAGCGTGTCAACAATGCCCAGCAGCATTGGTTATGTGTCGATGAGCTATCTTGATTCGAGTGTGAAGCCGCTTACTATTGATGGCATTTTACCTACACCCACAACTGTTTATGACAACACCTATCCACTTCGCACTAACCTGTACATTGTTGGTATGGCGGAACCCCAAAATGTTTATCGCGATTTTGTGGGATGGATTCAAGGACCTGATGGTCAACGCATTGTTGGCTTACATTACGCGCCACTGCCTACGCCCCTACATTCAGGAACGTAAATAGCAGCGTGTAGAGTAATATAACCACCAACAACCATAATGCCGCAAAAGCTAAATCACGGTAGATACGAATGCGCCCGCGCCGCTTTTCCATTTCCATTTCGGGACTACGGATGCGGTGAAGCGCACTCGCTGCATTAAAATTGCCGGGATTGACGCGTAAGACATTGTCCAAACAAATCGAACTCTGGTCAAGCGACTCAACCGCCACACTCATCCACAACCATGCATCCTCGAAGTCATTATCCTCGCGAATCAATTCGCGCAGGAGGCTGATAGCTTCGCGGCGGTGATCGGTTTTGACCAGTTCGATAGCATCCATTAAACGGTCAATGCGGGAATCGGCTTCGGCACTTGCCATAGGCTAATCTAACTTCACCCCGTCAAAAAGTTCGTGTTCATCAATTTGATTGCGAGCCGGTGCGGGATGTATTCGCGTAAAACTCTGCTTGCTCATGAAATTTTTACGGAACCACATTGGCAAGCGCGGCATACCTCCACCCAGTTGGCTGTCGTGGCAAGCGCTGGCTTCATCCCACGCTTCTAGATAATTTTTGACATCAATTTGGGTATGGATCGGTTCCATATTCTCCAAGATTGCCAGCATATCAAAATCTTTGTTGCGGCCAAGATGGCGAGGGTCTTCGCCACGTAAGCGCACTCGTATGAGATTGATGCGGAACATTAAAGCCGGGAAAGCCGAGTAATACAACTTCTGGGGTTGGTAAGGCGGTTGTCCCGTTTCATAAATTGGATCACCAGCCAGTTTGAATGCATCGGTTGTGGCACGCTGTATGGCAATATGGTCAGGGTGTCCATAACCACCATACTTGTTAAAGGTAATGACCACCTGCGGTTTGATATTGCGAATGACTTCAACCACGCGCTTGGCAACAGCATCACGCGGGGCTTGCCACAAAGAAGTCGGATCTTTGGTGGTTTCAGAGTACATCATGCCACTGTCACGGTATCCAAACTTAAAGACTTCTTTGAAGCCTAACTTCTCTGAAGCACAATCAAGTTCGGCTATACGCAGTTCCGCTACCGAGTTATAGCCAACCATTTTTTCTGGCGCGACTGTACCCACATCACCATTGGTGGCACAGATGTAATAAACGTCCGCCCCTTCAGCAACGTAACGCGCAATCAACCCTCCCGAACCAAAACTTTCATCATCGGGATGCGCTAAGGACAACAATATGCGGCGGTTTGCCATGAATTCCTCCAAAAGGTTTTACTACGATACCTAAAGATGAGAATTAGACGACGATTGACCTACGCAATCATACATCACAGTCGGATAAGTACGAAATAGCCCTGTGCAAGCTAAAATCTGGCACGTATACTCCTGCGCCGTGTTTTAAGTCGGATTGCATGAGGTTATTAGATGATTATGCGCCGAAAAATCGGTTTTGCGTTGACAACTTTATTGGCTGCCTTCGTTCTGGTCGGTCTTCCCGGCGTGGCATTAAGCCGCGTCAATCTGGTTCAGGTGACGCTGCCCGGAACGAATACACCAAAGCCAACCGTTTTTGATTTTGCTACCAATACGCCTGTGGGGCCGACATCGACTCCCAGCCGCACGGCTACCGCTACGGATACCCCAACATCGACAGCTACAGCAAGCTTCACACCAACGGCAACCGCTACAGCGACGGATACGCCTTCGCCAACGCCAACGCCGAACGGTCCGTTTAGCTACCCAGAGAATATCAACCCATTGACCGGACAGGAATATCCTAGTCAGGCCGCCAAAGAACGGCGTAACCTGATCGTCAAGGTTTCCAACTATCCACCAATTGTGCGTCCGCAAACCGGAGTCAACCAAGCCGATATGGTTTGGGAATATGAAACCGAAGGCGGCGTGACCCGTTTCGCAGCGATCTTCCGTAACAATGCGCCAGATCATGTGGGTTCAGTACGCAGCGCACGTCTGATAGATCTGGAACTTGTGCCGATGTACAACGCACTGCTGGCCTATTCTGGTACAAGCGCACCGATTCAAAAGTTAATTTTGTCATCAGACTTTGTGTATCAAACCTTCTCACCACTTAAGGGTGATAACTGCGAAGATGCGGGCTTCTGCCGCTTCCCCAAAGGTGATTTGCCCTTTGAGCATACGCTTTTCTTGGATACTAATCTGGTATGGGCAAAAGCCACTCGCCGTAATGTGAACACCGGCTACAAGGCACGCGGATTGGCCTTCAACCCGACACCTGATGCAGGTGGGCAGCCTGCACCCGAAGCCTATATCGATTGGTACGGACAAGCAGATGCCCGCTGGCAGTATGATGAGACTAGCGGACATTACCTACGCTTCTCAAATGGTGTACCGCATATGGATGCTGGTGATGGTAACCAATTGTGGGCAGATGACATTATCATTCTGGAAGTGCCGCACAACGATCACCCCGATATTTTTGACCCAGGTGTGAAATACCTGTCGATCCAGATTGAACTTTGGGATCAAGGACGTGCCTTTCTGCTGCGTGATGGTCAGGTCTTCCAAGGATACTGGCGACGTAAGGATAAGGAACCGGGTTCAGCACTGCAATTGGTATACGGTAACAATGCACCGATGATGGTCAAACCGGGACGCAGTTGGGTAGAGGTCGTGCGGGGGTTTGGTGACGTCTTTATTAACACAACCAAAGCCGATATGGTCGGCACAGCGACTGCGATTGCTAATCAGGCGACACCAACAGTTGATGCCAACGCGCTTGATAGCAGCGACGCAGGCGGCTAACTTTCACATCACGACAACAAATTAATTCATGCAAACAACGTCGGAAATTTCCGACGTTGTTTATTTCAGGGTAGTAATTCGAGAAAATCACAGTGGCGAGGGCGAAATATACTAAAATCACGGCGATCAAAAGTATAAACCTGTTTGATATTGACCCGTTCAGAAAATGCCATTATTGTGGCATCAGCATAATCCAATTTAGCCGACTGATATTGCATCAATATTTCTATTAGCCTTCGCCGATCTTCAGCAACAAGTGGTTCGATTTTAAAGACAGAGTTTTCTACCAGTGCAATTGTTTTGATAGCTCTCTCATGCCCTAGCCTCGCTGTTTAGCGGATTTAAGTTTACCGAGCATAGTGCTACTGGCTAACTCATGATATTTGTCTTGTGTATAGAGTGTGGCAAACAGAAAACTCGTATCAATCAGAACGTCCATATTTGTCCTGAATGACTTGTTGCAAAGTTTCTCGTGTAGTGGTTGATAAGTCGGTTATATCATCATCGAAAACGCCAATGATCGATTCAAAGGCGCTGTCAGGCAATGATTGTTGAATTTCTTCATGCTTATAAAGATTGAGCATCTCTGCGACAACATCAGCTATCGGCCTATGTTGTGTTTCTGCCAATTCGGTGAGTGCTTGAGCCACGTCATCAGGCAAAGAAATATTAACCATCTTCTCCCTCACTTTCTAATGACTATATTTTAACCGATTTATTACCAAGACTCACTTATTCTATCAAATTCAGCGCAAACTCTCGGTAAATATTTGCCAATCGACGGGCGCGGTTACACCGGGTTTGAGCGCCTCAAGATATGCTAGTACATCATCTATTCTTTTATAGAATACCGAACTACCTTTTTCAGCATCGGCAAATTTCGAGAAAATACCCACAAACATACTCGAAATGACATTCTCGCTGAATGCTGAACCCCCGCCATAGTTGACATGCCGCGTCAGACTGCCCAACTTTTGCAAAATACTCACATCAATAATGCGTCCTTGCCGCAAGTCCGATAAAAAGTAGAGCGGATGAGGCGACTCTTTCAATCGTCTACGCAGGTCGTCGATATACTCCGATTCGGGGTGTGTAAATGGATTGGCAGTTTTATACCACTTGACGAAAATCAGTTCGTCGGTGACTTGTCGCAAATCATAAAACGAAGCATAGCGCATTGAATTACCCGCCTTAGACTACATTACAATCAACATGACGGTATTCTAATACAATTCAACCGCAATTTTAGTGAACTACTTGTTAAAGTTTGAAGCAGGTTTTTGGCAATTACTACCAGAAGTGGCAAAATGAGTTGATCTAATTTTTGTAATACTTGACGATGCCCTGTTCCGCCGATCTTAATCAAAACTCAACGTAATATATACACCATTGAACTAGTCTAACACTTGCAGCATATAACCTTACCTCTTATAATAGAACGTTTGTACTTCCACTTCGGCACGAGTTGATTACAGTTGATAGGCAGACCCATGACACAAGATAAGATTGTAGTGCGCGGTGCGCGCGAACATAATCTGAAGAATATTGATGTCGAGATTCCACGTAACAAGTTGGTGGTCATCACCGGACTTTCGGGTTCCGGCAAATCATCGTTGGCTTTTGATACAATCTTCGCTGAAGGACAGCGGCGCTATGTCGAAAGCCTGAGCGCTTATGCACGCCAATTCCTTGGTCAAATGGAAAAACCAGATGTTGACCAGATTGAGGGATTGAGTCCGGCAGTCTCAATCGACCAAAAAGGTGTCAGCCAGAATCCGCGTTCAACCGTCGGCACTGTCACCGAGATTTACGATTATCTACGTCTGCTGTACGCCCGCATTGGTGTGCCACACTGCCCCATCTGCGGTGCAAAAGTTGAAGCCCAGAGCGCCCAACAAATTGTGGATGAAGTCCAAAAGCTTGAAGATGGTACACGCATCCAAATCCTTGCGCCGATCATCAAAGGGCGCAAAGGTACGCACGAAAAAGTCTTCGAGGATGTTCGCAAAGGCGGCTTCGCCCGTGTCCGCGTGGATGGTGAACTGCGCGAACTCAGTGATGACATCACGATTGATCGCTATGTCATTCATAACATCGAAGTGGTGGTTGACCGTCTGATCGTCCGTAAGTTTGAGGATGCAACGACCGAAGAAGCACGCGGCGCAGAAAGCCGTCTAACTGATGCTATTGAAACCGCGCTCGAAATTGGCGAGGGTGTGGTGGTTCTCAACAATCTCAGCGACACACCACCAACCGACACACTTTACAGCGAACTGTTGGCCTGTGTCAACGGACACGGCAGCATACCGGAAATTGAACCGCGCAGTTTCAGCTTCAATACGCCTAAAGGTGCTTGTCCGGATTGTCAGGGTTTGGGTTTCCGTTTGGAATTTGATCCTGTATTGGTCGTCCCGAATCCTGATTTGAGTCTGTCACAAGGTGCGGTCAATGGTAACGGCTGGAATTTTGATGACGACACCAGTTGGGGTTCGGGCATCATGCGCGGACTGGCTGATGTCTACAAATTCAAGATGGATACACCTTGGCGCAAACTTCCGGATGAAGCCCAGCGTATTATCCTTTACGGGACAAACGGTCAGAAAGTTCGGCTGCGTTACGCTAACGCGCGCGGCGACTATCGCGAATACACCACTGCTTTCGAAGGCGTGATCAATAACATGGCACGGCGCTACCGTGAAACGCAATCCGACGGGATGCGTGAAGCCTTCGAAGCCTATATGGCGAAAGTGCCCTGCCAAACCTGCGGCGGCAAACGCTTACGTCCCGAAGCACTAGCAGTTACTGTAATTGATAACTCCATTTATGATGTGACACTGCTGCCCGTTGGCGAGCTCTTAGCGTGGGTCAATGGTCTGCGCGGTATTGATGGTCAGGAAGCAAAACTCAATCCGCGTGACCAAGAGATTGCCTACCAAATCCTCAAAGAGATTGAAGCGCGTGTTGGCTTCCTGAACAACGTCGGCTTGAATTACCTGAGTCTCTCACGCTCGGCAGGTTCACTCAGCGGTGGTGAAGCGCAGCGCATTCGCTTAGCTACGCAAATCGGCAGCCGATTAACCGGTGTGCTTTATGTATTGGATGAACCATCTATCGGGTTACACCAACGCGATAACGCCAAGCTGATTAGTACGCTCATGGAAATGCGTGATCTCGGTAATACATTGCTCGTGGTCGAACACGACGAAGAAACCATGCGTGTAGCCGATTGGTTGATTGACCTTGGGCCGGGTGCGGGTGAATATGGCGGACGCATTATGGCTGAAGGCACACCCAAGCAGGTCATGAAAGTTAAAGACAGTCTGACTGGCGCATATCTGTCTGGTCGACTAAAGATTGATGTGCCTGAGCAACGCCGTCCCGGTAATGGCAAGTTCATCACCGTCAAAGGTGCGCGAGAAAATAACCTCAAGAACATTGACGTGGATATTCCACTCGGTAAGATGGTATGCCTAACTGGAGTCAGCGGCAGTGGTAAAAGTACGCTGATGACTGACATCATTTACAACCGTGTGGCACAAGTGATTAACGGTAGCAAAGATCGTCCCGGTTTGCATGACACGATTGAGGGCATTGAGCAAGTTGATAAGATCATCAACATTGATCAAAGCCCTATTGGACGGACACCGCGCAGCAACCCCGGCACATACACCAAAATGTTTGATGCCATTCGTGGTTTGTTCACCGAGCTGCCAGAAAGCAAGATTCGCGGTTATACCGCCGGACGCTTCAGCTTCAATGTTAAAGGTGGGCGCTGCGAAAACTGTGAAGGTCAAGGTCAGCTCAAGATCGAGATGCAGTTCCTACCCGATATTTATGTCGAATGCGATGTCTGCCATGGATCGCGCTTCAACCGTGAAACCTTGCAGGTCAAGTACAAGGGTAAGAGCATCGCTGATGTACTGAACATGACGGTTACCGAAGGCTTGGAATTTTTTGAGAACATCCCTGTCATAAAGACTAAGCTGGATACCTTATTCGCGGTCGGACTCGGCTACATTCGTATCGGTCAACCGGCAACCACGCTCAGTGGTGGTGAGGCACAGCGCATCAAACTCAGCCGTGAGTTATCCAAACGTGCCACCGGACAAACCCTCTATATTCTGGATGAACCGTCAACCGGTTTACATGCTGCTGATGTCAAACGCTTAATTGAGGTGTTGCAGCAGTTGGTCGATAATGGCAACACGGTGTTGGTCATCGAGCATAATCTCGACATCATCAAAGTAGCCGATTGGCTCATCGACCTCGGCCCTGAAGGTGGCGATGCAGGCGGTCAGGTTATCGCGCTGGGTACACCGGAAGATGTAGCCCAGATTGAAGCAAGTTACACTGGACAGTTCCTCAAGCCCTATCTGGCACAACCAGAACCAGCCTAAACACTCCCGATATTGAGGCGACCAAAATTGGTCGCCTCTTTTTTTGACTGATGACCATTCGTTTGCCTCTAGTTTACCCATTTCACTATCTGCCAATCGCATATTTCATATTCCAATTCGTCGCTAATGAATCCCAAAACAAGATTAGCGCCATGTTAGACTATGCACTTTATACTATGTTTTATTGGACTATTTACACAATGTTAGGAATTTTTAAGTATAATTCGGTAGTCTTTCGTTTATACTAGACAGTATAGAGAGCTTTCTTTTAGATAGTTTTGCAAGCACCGGAATTTCCCGGTCTGAGGAGAGAACATGGTCGTGTCACTTAATCATAGCCAGATGCAGCATTCGTTGGAACTGGCCCCGAACGCCTATGAAAACGCACTTACCCAATATGACCGTGCCGTAAATAGGCTTAGCTTAGATGAAAATGTGGTTGAATTTATGCGCTGGCCGCAGCGTGAATTTACGGTCAATTTTCCAGTCCGGCATGAAAACGGCAAAATTGAGATGTTTACAGGCTACCGCGTCCATCACAGCACGGTAATGGGGCCATGCAAAGGTGGCATCCGCTACAGCACCAACGTCACATTGAATGAGATACGTGCGTTGGCGATGTTGATGACATGGAAATGTGCATTAGTCGGGCTGCCCTACGGTGGCGCAAAAGGTGGTGTCCTTGTAGACCCCAAAGCACTTACACTCCGCGAACGTGAAAGTCTCACCCGTCGTTACGCCTCAGAGCTTTTACCCCTGATTAGCCCTCATTCAGATATTCCTGCACCTGACATGGGAACTGGCCCCCAGGAAATGGCATGGATTATGGATACTTACAGTATGACTGTTGGTTATGCTGCCCGCGCAGTGGTCACGGGTAAGCCACTCAATATTGGTGGTAGCCAAGGACGCAATGAAGCCACCGGTCGGGGTGTCATCATTACAATGGGTGAAGCGCTCAATCGTAAAGGTATGACCAACAACAGCAATATCAGTGTAGTCATTCAAGGTTTCGGAAATGTTGGCTCACATGCCGCCATGCACGCACATGAACTGGGTTATAAAGTGGTTGGCGTCAGCGATATTGATGGCGGCCTTTACAATGCGAATGGTCTTGATATTCCCGCCATAGGTGCATGGATGGATGAACACAAGACACTTGCGGGTTTTACAGGTGGTGACACGGTTACCAATTCCGAATTGCTTACCCTAGCCTGCGATGTACTTATCCCCGCTGCCATGGAAGGCCAAATTACCGAGCATAACGCCTCGCACCTTCGCACAAAACTCATTATTGAAGGTGCAAACGGCCCGACGACCACCGAAGCCGATGACATTATCAATGATCGCGGAATTACCCTCGTGCCAGATATTCTGGCAAACGCGGGTGGCGTGATCGTTTCTTACTTTGAATGGGTACAGGGCCTGCAAGAATTCTTCTGGGATAAAGAAGAAGTCTTCCGCCAACTCGAACGCATTCTGGTTCGCAGTTACGATGCAACCGTGGCCATGGCTGAAAAGCACAACGTTGATTTGCGAACTGCTGCCCAGATGACCGCTATCCAACGTGTCGGTGATGCGCTGCTCACACGCGGTTTCTATCCCTAAACTTTATCCACTTTCCTTGTAGATCAACGGGGGTACTTTCGGGTACGCCCGTTTTTATTTATAAGATACACACTCTCGAATCTATCATTCTCTAATCATTCAACGATACAATAGATTCACAATTACACTACCTAACGGAATATCGATGAATTTTTTCAATGAACTGAAACGTCGGGCTGCTGGACAGCCTCCTACCCGTTATCCCAATCGTCCCGAACCCAATACCCTCAAAGATGCACTCGAAGCAGGGCAACGCCTCAAACGCGCTGAAAATTATCCTGCCGCACTCGAAGCGTTTACATCAGCCATGCAAATTGCCGTTAGTTCCGGTGATGCCAGTTCAATGGCGATTGTCGCACTCAATCAAGCTGAAGTTTATAGCTTTCTCAAGCGCTATGACGAAGCGGCAACCTTACTTGAGCGCACGTTTCAAACGGCCCAAGAAACACGGCAGCGGGTACAAATAGCCTATGTTCTCATCGGTCAGGGTACATTGGCGCAACGACAAGATGACTGGAAATTAGCACAAACCCGTTATGACAATGCCGTAGAAATGGCACGCAATATTCGTTCACCCGGTGCTGAGGGTCGGGCGCTCGGCTATCTTTCTGAAGTCTATCTTCATGAAAATAATGCCAGCTATGCAGTGCGTCTGTTGAGGGAAGCATTACCCAAGCTTAATCAAGCCGGTGATCTTGAACTCAGCAGTTTATTCGTTGGTCGTTTAGGACAAGCGCTCATTATCAGTGGGCAAGAGGTCGAAGGTCAGCAACTTCTGGAACGGGCACTACGCCTTGCTAAGCAAACGGGTTATAAGCGGTTCGAACGTCAATGGAGCGTGGCCTTAGCAGAACGCGCGTTGAATGACGGTCAAAGTGAAGAAGCCTATCAATATCTTGAAGAAAGCTTGCCCTTATTTGACCCCAAAAGTCATGCCGCTGACTACGTCAATGCCCTCACACTGATCATCAAAACCTGCCTCAATTTGCAAAGATTTGAGGATGCGCTCAATTATGCTAAACAGGCTGCAAATGTGGCCTCTGATGTTCCTGAAGACGAACTTACTGCACTTCAAGCTGATACATTGATGGGAATCGTGCTGATTGCCAACAAGGATTTTGCCGCAGCCATTCCCTACCTCGAACGCGCTTCTCACCAAATCACCCAAAAGAATATCCAGCCCAACACCTTTACCGAAACCGATGTTGTCCGTAATTTAGCGGCTGCCCATGCTGAACTTGGGGATGAAGACCGTGCGGTTGATGCTTACCGTCAAGCAGTCACTCGCGCAGAAAAAAGTGATAATCGCCTTGAAGCCGCCCAAGCTGCCCGTGACTTAGGTTTATTTTTCGCTGGTCGCCAGAAAATGACTGAGGCAATCCGCGAGTGGTCAACAGCGCTTACCATTTATGAAGCCGAGCGCCAAACGTCACAGGTCGCCCGCTTGTATTGTGATCTGGCGGCAGCGCGCAAATTTATCGGGCAAGGTCAACGTGCCTTAAAAGATTACGAACAGGCACTGATGCTCCTTAGCAACCTTAAAGAAGATTGGGAAACGCGTGGCTTAGTCCTTGCCAATGCCGCCACTGCTTATGCTGATCAAGGCGACATGGACTCGGCAGACTCATTCTTTAATGAAGCGATTGCTATCGCACGCCGCATGAATAACGAAGTTGCTGAAACGACCCGTCGTGGCAATTATGGATGGTTTCTGTTGGCAACTGGTCGTCATGAGCAAGCACTATCCATGTTGGAATATGCGCTACGCCTCAGTAAAAATCTCAGCTTGAACTTACAAGCTGCCATCCAAACCGATAATATGGGTCTAACCTATGACAACATGGGCAATTATGAAAAGGGTTTAGCCCAGCATCAAGAAGCTGCCGCTCTTGTCGAGCCGCTGCATCAGCAGCATTGGCAGCAGGTCATCAACTTGAATCGGGCTAACAGTTTGAATGGTTTGCATCGCGTGGACGAAGCCAAAGGATTTTATGAGGTAGCGCTAGAACAGGGACGCGCAACTAACGATGTGGAACTCATTATCCGTGCGTTAACCGGCTTATCATTAGTATCAGTAGGTTTAGAGAAACCTGCCGAATGTGGAGCGTGGTTAGAAGAGGCTGTAACGCTGGCACGGAAGGCTGATATGCGCCGTTTGCAGGCCGAAGCCTTAAGCGCTTATAGTCAGCAGCAAGCCGCGCTGAACAGTCTTGAGCAAGCTGGCAGCCTATGGCGCGATGCACAAAAGTTGTTTACGATTTTGCGCGCACCACAGGCCAATATAAAGCCAGCTTGGTTGCATGTGAGTAGTTAAAATTAGGCTTCTGTACGAAATGGGCGCTCGATAACTGCGCCTTCGGGGGAGACGAGGCTCAATACTTTGCTGCCATGCGCGCGTTCTAACCGCACCCAGAGTTCTTCGATCAAACCTTGACGTTGGTTCTCGGTTAAACTGTCGTCATGAAACGCCGTTTCGATCTGTTCGATTGCAGAGATTTCCATGGGTGTAGGGGTGAACCAAGCCATAATTTCGTCCTCACTATAATCAGATAATCAACTCTGCCTTAATCTTATATGCATGTTTTTCATTTCTAACCTTAAGACTATGGCAATTTACGAAAATTAATTAAAACTTCACAAATTGTAACTTTTAGCATAGCGCTTCAGCCGAAAAAGCATTAACAATAAGTTGTCGCATCCAATCAAAATTCAATTATCGAATCGAATTCAAACATGGCAAAATTCTGGTTTATTTCTGCCCCGCTTCATGGACATCTCGATTGGGGTGGATTCCTTAAGACAGCACAAGCCCTCCAACAACGGGGGCACACCGTCATTTGGCTCAGTGAGATGCCAATCGCGAACACCGTAGCTGCTGCGGGGGTCAATTTCCAACTACTTAAACGCACGGGCTGGCTCTGGCCTCCACCACCTGCTCCCGACTTAACGACTATCCCTCCCGCACAAGCCGTGATGCTCCGCTATCAACGGGCGCTCGACACATGGATGAGTGAGGATTTGGTAGGCGAAGCGGTGCAGTGCATGTTGGATATGGCAGATGAAATCGGCAAACCGGATGTCATCGTCACAGATCCCTTTTTGACAGCAGCGGCATTAGCAGCCGAAGCTTTAGGTGTGCCCTTAGCCGTTTGTGGATGGCCTGCCCAACGCGAACTCAATGACGATTATCTGTTTCCCGTGCAAAAGACATTAGGGAATGCCAGCCGCGAACGTATTACCCGTTTATGCGAACGATTCGGGCTTAAAGGAACAAACTTTTCAAGTGGCCCTACGCCATCGGTCATCAGCCCACATTTACATATCAGCTATTTCAGTGATTATTGGTATCAAGCCGACAGCGAAAATATTCTGCCCCAAACCTTATTTGTCGGCGGCTTGCCCACCACACCAACAGATGCACCACCCGCATGGCTAACCGATATTCCGGCAAATCAACCCTTAGCATTGGTCACACTTGGCAGCGTATTTACGGGTGATTTAGGCTTCTTCGCGTGGGCAGCGCAAGCCGTCGCCCGAATGCGCTATGTGCCAATTGTGGTCATTGGACGCAATCCAATCGAACCCGACAAAAAGGCTGAACTCAAAGCTGCGCTGCCACCCAATACCCGTTTACTGAACTGGATACCATTTGATCACGTGCTGCCGCGCACCCGCTTGATGGTACATCATGGCGGCATGGGAACGACTCATGCCGCCGTCATTCATGGTATCCCACAAATGGCTGTGCCACATGCTGCTGATCAACGCGGAAACGCACGTCGCATCGCACAGGCCAAAGTGGGATTTAATCTCACGGCGCATGAAGTCCGGCATGGCGCATTACTCGAAGGCGCAACCGCCCTCACCAACGATGCTAATGTGCAAGCCAATGCCCGCCAACTCGCCACAGATTTCGCCGCGCTGGGTGGCGCACAAAAAGCCGCCGAAGCGCTCGAACATCTCCTCTACGATTAAGTGATTTGCTAAAGTCTTTTGCCTTCTGATTACTACAACATGTTAGACTCATGGCATAGCAATTAGGAGGCTATATGCAATTCTTCAAAAAACGATTTGGCGGACAGAATGAAGTTAAAAACAACAAACTTGTCGATTCCAAAGCTGAAGAATTCGACCAAGTTTGGACGAAAACCCTTCAGTTATTTGAAATCATTTCTGGCCTTGATAAAATCAATTTTCGCCTAACACATCCAAGAACAGGTAAACCGCTGAAGCCACATGAAGGATTAAACGTCACTTTTAAAGAGTGGAAGCAAATACAGTCATCTTGGGATCAACGGCAGTATCTGTTCAAATTCATGCTGGAGGGAGTCGGTCGCTCGATGAAGGCCTGGCAAATTGCCAATATTTTCACCGCTATGCGCGGGCCAAATAAAGCGCTAGAGTTATTACAAGAAAATCCACAACCCTCAGATGAGGCAGAAGACTATGTGGCACATTGTTGTGCATTTACGAAGGCTTATCTAGGTCTACATCAGCCTATCCTCGCTTTAGAATGGGCGAAAAAAGCCTTGCTTGCTGATTCGACCAATCAGCGTATCAAAACTTTGTATGCTGATGCGTTACGTTTAACAGGCGAATGTGATGACTCTGAAAAAATTTACACGGAACAACTCCAATTAGCCAAGCAATCTTCGGATGCTAATGAGTCAATTGCGACAATGTTTGCCACCTTATTTGCGCGCGATACCGGTGCAATTTCTTCACCAGTACTGGCCATCCAACTGCTTGAAGTTATGACCGACAAAAACCAAGCGGACGAATTCTGGCGCTTATCAGAAGCCGAATTTTACGATAGCCCATATTTCCGGATGCACCACGCCTACAACCTGCTCAAAGCCGGACACACTGAACGTACCTTAGCCAAACTCGTCGCGCTGGTTCAGGAAATGCCTTGGCTACGCGAAGCAAGCCTCAACCTCGATATTCTACTCAAACAAATCGACCCCGGTGGTGATAAGTTTATGCCGGAATTCCAAACCCAACTCCGTCAAAAAATCCGTGACGAAAATTGGACAACCGAAGGTATGTATGTGCTTAATGTTGATGTGAAAGGCAATTCAGCACAACCTACTTCTAACCCATAACAATCGCATGCTGGTCAAAGCTTGCTTTGATAGTTCCCGCTGCGCGTGGATTGAGCCATTCGCGTGCAGCTTCCAGCGCTCGTACTGATACCCATTCGCCCCGCCGGGCCTCGGCTCCTCCTTCAGAGGCTCGACACGTCACGACTAGTCATAACTTCCGGTTTTAACTGCGCCTGCACGCTCGTAGTTCACGAAAATGATGCCACTTGGAGTGACTTGGCTCTCGGTCACCTTGAAGGCAGCCGGAATTGTGCCTTCGACAAACAACCGTTTTCCACTGCCCAACGTCAGCGGATGGATCTTGAGCCAGAGTTCATCGACCAGATCATGCTTGAAGAGCGTCTGAAGGAGATTTGCGCTTCCGTAAACGTGCAAATCCGGCCCTTGCTGCTGTTTGAGTTTACCCACTTTTTCGGCAATGTCTCCGCTTAAAAACACCGAGGGCTGCCATTCGCTAGAAATCCGTGTATTCGAAGCAACGTATTTGGTCACTGTATTGACAGCAGGCCATATGTCGGCATGTTTCGGCCAGTACGGTTCCCAAATATCAAAGGTTGTGCGCCCTAACAACAAATCAAAAGGCAGGTTCATCTGCTTATTCATGAGGCTTCCACCAACATCGTCATCATAAGGCGCTTGCCACCCGCCATAGGCGAAACCACCACTGGTATCTTCCTCTGGCCCGCCTCCGGCTTGTATGACACCATCAAGGGTGATGAATTCGAGTGCAATAACTTTTCTCATGATCAAGCTCCATCAATATTGGCGATTTTTGTTGTAAATAGTTATAGCACAGATGTTCACAAAATGGCAAATTAGGCTACAGCTTCCGTCCTACCACAATCGCATAATGATGATCGAAAGTCGCGTCGATGGTTCCAGCCGCATGTGGATTAAGCCATACTCGCGCGGCTTCTGGTGCTTGCACCAACATAATTTGTAATCGGTCAATCACATCTTCAGTTTGTCCCTGTCCTTTCGCCCAAAAACTGAGACTTGAATTGGGTTTGTGCGCTAATTCAGATACTTCGACTTTCAACCCCGTATCCAAGAACATCCCTTCCCATTCGTATCCGGCATACATCCGGTGGTGGCTTGGATCGCGCAGCCGTTCAAAGGCATCCACGTAACGCGCTGCCCGTTCATCATCCGGTACGGTGTTATCTTCTAAAATGAAAATGCCGCCCCGTTTCAAAACCCGTGCCACTTCCTGCACAAACTGCCAACAATTCGGGAAATGGTGCGGTGCTATTCGTGAAGTCACCAGATCAAATGTGTTGGACACATACGGCAGTTGTTCAGCATCACCGGCGGTGAAGTCCACATTTGCAGCACCTTTGCCCACAATGAATGTCCGTGCCGCTCTTAACATCTTGGGCGTCAGATCAAGCGCGATCACCTGCCCGACCAATGGCGCGAACTTTAACGCTGTATGTCCGCCACCTGTCGCAATATCCAGCGCCAACCAATCCGATTTGGGTTGCGCCAACTCTACAAGGCGTTCCAAATCGTCACCGCTGGCGTGTCCTTTGCTATCCACATAATGCTGCGCGAACTGACCAAATCGTTCCTGTGCCTGAGCTTTGACTTCCGAGTCAGACATGATACCTACCCCTTGCACTCATCAACTTTTGCCACCATCATAACGCCAGTTGGAAATTGAACAAAAGAAATAAAATCGAATTTTGCTGCTTATGGTTTCATCCGCCGCACTTAAAACACGCGCCCTCGAACTCGGCTTTAATCTAGTGGGCATCACACCCGCCGAGCCATCGCCCTATCTTGACTCCTATTTCCGTTGGGTCGAGGCTGGAATGCAAGGCATAATGGGTTACATGGCGCGGCCAGATCGCCAAGCTCGCCGCCGCGATTTGAACGTCATCTTACCCGGCGTAAGGTCATTAATTGTCGTCGGCTTGGATTATGCTTCGGCTGCTGTACCCGACGAACTACTAAATGATCCCTCACGCGGACGCATTGCGGCATACGCGTGGGGCTTGGATTACCACGACATCCTCACACCGCGTCTGGAAGCTCTTGCCGAGTGGCTGCAAGCGGAAAACGTTCAAAAGATCAGCCATCGTGTTTACGTAGATACCGGCGCACTGCTCGAACGCAGTCATGCACATCAAGCTGGATTGGGCTTCACAGGCAAAAATACCATGCTCATTCATCCGCTGCGGGGCAGCACTTTTTTTCTGGGTGAAATTCTCACCACCCTTGAATTTGACACTTACGACTCACCGGGGCGTGAAACCTACTGTGGCTCTTGTACCCGCTGTTTGAATGCTTGCCCCACCAAAGCCTTCCCACGTCCACATGTGTTGGATGCCCGACGATGCATCAGCTATTTGACCATCGAACACAAAGGCGACATTGACCCTACATTACGCCCTTTAATGGGCAATTGGGTTTATGGCTGTGATGTTTGTCAGGATGTTTGTCCATTTCAGCGTTTTACCTCACCGACACAGGAAGCCGCTTTTTATCCGCCGGATTTGAACCATATTGCGCCCAAACTGGTGGACTTACTGGCGCTAGACGATACTGCCTTCCATCAGCGATACTATGGCACTCCCATTTACCGCATCAAATGCAAACGGCTGGTACGCAATGCCTGTATCGCAGCGGCGAATTGGGGAAGTGAGGATGCCGTTCTCCCGCTGCAAGCCTTGTTGAGTGACCCCAGCCCATTGATTCGTTCTCATGCGGCTTGGGCGCTTTATCAGATTATGGGAGAAGACGCGCGTCGAATATTGCAGGATACACTGCTGCGCGAAACGGATGTCCATGTTCGAGAAGAAATCCAGTCCCTTCTTGCAACGGGCAAATAAATAAAACGACTGGCTTATGATTACTTATATATGCGTCTCTTAAATCGACTCCCGCCTTATCCGCGTGCCTTCTGGTTACTCATCGCTTGTTTCTTCTTTAACCGCATTGGAGCTTCATTAATCTGGCCGTTCATCACTTTATACATTCGTGAACAAACCAGCAGCCCTCTCATTGCGATCGGTTATCTCACCAAACTGAATCTTTTCGCGTCATCCAATACGCTCAACATTCCGGTTGCCCTAACCACCATCACCACACTGCTCTCGCTTCAGGCACTTTCCAGCGTCATCGGCACATCAGTCATCAGCACCCTCATGGATCATTTTGGTCGCAAGAACATCATGATTATCGGGTTAGTAGGCTTTAGCATATTGCTTATTTTTATGGGAGGCGCCAATCAAATTTGGCAGTGGATAGTCATTGTCCCACTTTATGGCATCCTTCAGCCCGTCTTTTACATCGGCGTATATGCCATGATCGCCGATATCGTCAAACCGGAGGATCGAACGGGTGCTTTCGCCATGATTCGCACTGCCTCAAACCTCGCCATAGCCATCGGGCCAGCCATTTTTGGCGTATTCATTGTCCAATCCCATACATTTGCCTACTTTATCAGCATTCTCATCAACATTATTGTCTTAATACCGCTCATTTTCGTCATTCGGGAAACACTGCCCGAAACAACATTTACAACCCGCATTTCTACAGGCTACGGCGCAATCCTGCGCGACCGTCCTTTTGTGACCTTCATTGCCGTTTTCACGCTGATTGAGATCGCAACCGCGCTTGTCTTCAACTTGCTCTCGGTTTACACCAAAGAGAACTTCAGCATTCCTGAAAACCAATTCGGACAAATTCTCGCCATTAACGCACTCATGGTGGTTTTCTTTCAATTTGGTGTCACTCGTATCACTCGCCGTTACCGCCCCTTGTTCATTATGTCGCTTGGCAGTGCCATTTACGCTTTGGGACTCGTCGGCTATGCGGTATCCAGTTTGCTGCCACACTTTATGATCGCGATGGTCATTATGACCATTGGTGAGCTGATGGTCTCGCCCACCAGTAATGCGCTGGTTGCCAATATGGCTCCACCTGACAAACGCGCCCGATACATGGGCATCTATTCGTTGACATACACCTTTGGCACAGGGGTTGGGCCAGTGGCAGGCGGCGTGCTCAGTGACACTTTCGGCCCACCCGCTATTTGGTATGGCGGCGCATTTACCGCATTTTTAGCAGCTATTGGTTTCTGGTGGATGCTTCGAGCCGAGGCCACTCCGACTTCAGACCCAATCTCCCAACCGCTCAAAGATGCACCAACCATTTCCTAACCATTAGCCAATGGATTTAACAAATATTCTCTCTCAAAACCGTTAGTAAATTGGTCGCGAAAGAGTTACCAAAATGTAACCCGAACGCCTCCATTTTATGCTACGATGGTTTCATCTTTGAATCATGACAATACGGAATTTCGGTGTTCAAATCTCCTCTGAATTTTCTTTGTTTCTCTGTGGTAAAACCTATTGCATTTGTATTTCATTTTCGGCGGCTTGCTCCCGTGTTACCGCTGCAACGACACAACACCGATGATGCGGCGGACATACGGCAGCCAGCCGCTGCACTCAGCGGCATTAGCCGAGCAATCACGCTGCATTTTGTGTCGATTCAGCGGCACTAGCCGGACTTCCCGCCCGTCATTTCAGCGGATAAAATGACAATTCTGCCATAAGAAGAAAGATTGCGTCAGTCTATGTTGTCCATATACCATGGGGGGTATATAATACTCTTCAAAATGTGATTAATATGGGACAGATTGTCTCTAATTTTTTTCAAGGAGAAGCATCATGGAACGCAAAACTTTTCAAGTACCTAACATCGGTTGTGATGGCTGCGTCAAGACTATCAAGAACGAAGTCAGCCAGATTGCTGGTGTTAAGCAGGTTGATGGCGTGGTCGATAGCAAAACCGTCACCATCGAATGGGACTCACCCGCCACCTGGCAGCAAATCGAGTCCACACTTAAAGAGATTGAATATCCACCCGCAACCCTCATTACGTTGTAGGTAGAAATAAAAAGGGGCGCATCATCAGCGCCCCTTCACAACCCAATCGCTTTTCGAACTGCGCCTTCCAGCGCTAACTCCGGTACTTTTCCGTATCCCTTATAAATCACCGTGTTATCCGGTTCAAGGATCAAAAAGACTGGGTTGCCACGTAGACCCATCGAGTCAAACAGATTCTTTCCATCTGTATCAATATTCAAATACTGAAAGCTGATCTGCTCACCATAGCGGGTTTCTAAACTCTGTACAATCGGTTGCATAATCATGCAGTTCGGACATTCATCCGAGTAGAAGTCAATAAACGTCAGCTTATCCTTTGCCAATAAACCATCACCTGCCACGTCACTCGTCACGCCAGCACAAGCCGGTAATAAACCGATCAACAAAAGCATAAGCAAGAAACAACAGCGCTTGAACATCGCCGTTTTTAGTCCTCGTCCGTTTCACCGTCGATGATATCGTAAACAGCATCCAAAAGATCATCCGCACTTTCAAGCGCCCCAAGGCCTGTCTCATCATTGGACTGCATCAAGGCTGATGCCGCCTCTAATAGCTTCGCAGCCGCCTGTGCTACTAACGAAGCCACGTCTTGATAGTCATGATTTGCAATCAGGTTATCAATCACACTGATGGCCTCTCGCGTCGTCACTAGTGCCTGTTCAAGCCGTTTACTTGCTTCGCTGGATGTATTAATCATAGTTCGCCTCACAAACTGAAATAATCACAACCATCATCATAACATGCGCTACTTTCCCACGTGAACCACCAACGACTCCATATACTGTTTGACCGCCGAAAGTGTCGTTTGAATATCGGCCTCACTATGGGCGCTGCTCATAAATCCCGCTTCAAATTGGCTTGGCGCAAAATAGACTCCCGCCTCCAACATGGCGTGGAAAAATTGCCCGTAGCGTTCAGTATTAGCATAACGTTTAGCGTTTGCATAATCGTTAATCACATCACCGGAATTTTTCAAGAAGTAAAAGCCAAACATTGTGCCTGCATGGTTCACCTGAAGTGGAATATCAGCCGCCTCGCCAGCCGCGCGAATGCCCACCACCAGTTGCGATGTCTTGTCGGCAATCGCCTCAAAACAGTCCGCTTCGGATAAGGTTTGTAGCGTCACAATTCCGGCTGTCATCGCTAGTGGATTGCCCGACAATGTCCCAGCCTGATACATCTTGCCAGAAGGAGCAACCATCTTCATAATCTCACGCTTGCCTGCATAAGCCCCAACCGGCAAACCGCCGCCAATCACTTTCCCCAAACAGGTTATATCCGGGTCAAGATTCCAAAGTACTTGAGCGCCGCCGAGCGCCGCCCGAAATCCAGTCATCACCTCATCGAGTATAAATACGGCTCCATATTGGTGACACAGGTCTTGCAACCCCTGTAGATAACCATCATTGGGCATCACAAAACCCATATTGGCTGCTATCGGCTCAATAATTACCGCCGCGACGTCCTTTGGAAACTGCTCGAACAACTGCCGTACAGCGTCCAAATCATTGTATTCAACCGTCAATGTACTGGCAGCCGTCGAGGCAGGAACGCCCGGCGAATCAGGCAATCCTAAGGTCGCTACACCACTTCCAGCTTGTACCAGCAGCATATCAGCGTGACCGTGATAGCATCCCGCCATTTTGATAATCTTCTCACGTCCGGTGTAAGCCCGCGCCAACCGTAGCGCACTCATCGTCGCCTCGGTTCCGCTGTTCACAAAGCGGATCATCTCAACCGACGGAACCATGTCGATGACCAACTCGGCCAGTTCGTTTTCGAGATGCGTCGGTGCGCCATAGCTCGTCCCGCGTGTAACAGCCTCTTGCAAGGCAGCCACCACTTTTGGATGAGCATGTCCTAAAACTAGCGGCCCCCATGACTGGATATAGTCGATGTAGCGGTTGCCATCCGCGTCCCATAGATATGCACCTTCACCTCGTTCGATAAAACGGGGTGTACCGCCCACACTGCGAAAAGCCCGAACCGGACTGTTCACCCCACCGGGAATAAGCTCCTGTGCCTTGGCAAAAAGCGCTTCGGAGTTTGTTGTTTTCATAGTGAACCCTCTGTTTCGATTTGCGTCTTCAATACGCTTATAATCTTGGTCGCTGCGTCACGTCCTTGACGCACACAATCCGGCACACCGACACCCCGATAAGCACCGCCAGCAATCTTAATCGTCGATGGAAGCGCCTTCTCAACCGCCGCGACCCTTTCCAAATGACCGAGGTTATATTGGGGATAACCTTCCATCCAGCGGTAAATCCGGTGGAACAAAGGCTCGGCTGTAATCCCAAAAATGTCTTTTAACTCACTACGGATCACCGAGTAAATTTCCTTATCATCCAATTGCAGTGATGCCAGTGTACGCGGCCCACCAAAAAACACCCGCAGTAAAACGTGACCAGAAGGCGCACGATGATTCCACTTGGATGAAATCCACGTTACGCCGTCAATTTTCCGCTTTTCGCTGCCGGGGACAACCAGCCCAAACCCCATTAACGGATGCGGCACATCCTCCCGTCGAAACGCAAAGAACGCCGACCCGATACCACCGTATGGGATAGTACTCAATTGTTGACTGGCTTCAGGCGCAATTTCGCGCAGCAATTTCGCCGTAACGTTAGCAGGTGTCGCCATGATGATGGCATCCGCCTCGATTGTTTTACCGTCTTCCATCAAAATCCGGTAGCGATCATCTGCCAGTCGTTCAATACGGCTCACGGCACACTTCAAACGCATCTCACCATTGAGCTTTGCCACCAGCCCTTTGACCAGTTCGTATGTTCCAGTTTTAAACGAGATAAACGGTGATCCTCCACTTGGCGCGGCTTTGCGCTCACGTTGCCCTGCTTTTAACCCACGAATCAAACTGCCATACTGCTTTTCCAACGCCGGAAACTGAGGAAAGGTCGCTAACATACTCTGACGTTCAGGGTCGCCATTAAAGACACCACCCAATAACGGTTCAGCTACCCTATCGAGCATTTCCGCACCCAAGCGCCGCCGCACGAAATTCGCCAGCGTTTCATCGGCTTCGGATTGTCGTCTCGGCTGCACCAGATCAAAAGCCACTCGCAGCTTGCCCCACGTTGAAAACAACGGTGATTCGATGAACGGTCGCCACTGGGTTGGAACGAGGAGTTGTAAGCCTTCCGGCAGTGGCACTGGCTGCCCATCATGAAGCACGAAAGTACGGTTATTCTCAACATTAATCGGCAAAATAGCGTCTGACAAATTAATTTCGCGCGCCAGCTCATAAGCCCACGGTTTGCGCGTCAAAAACGCATCCGGTCCATAATCGAGGACAAACGGCGCATCACCAAAGCCATCAACCATATCCGTTTGGATTTTCCCGCCCCAACGGTCGGACTGTTCCAAAATTGTGTATTGGAGTGGAATGTCATGCTGTTGAAGCTGCCAAGCAGCACTTAACCCGGTAATTCCACCACCGATGATGACGACTCGTTTTAGTGTGCCTGCTTCGGAACCAATGGTACTCTCGGCACTAAGTAGGCTTGTATTCATGGACAAAATCCACCAAGCGCTTCACATTATCAACCGGCGTTTCGGGCAAAATACCATGTCCCAAATTGAAGATATATCCGGCACGCCCCTCGGTCTTATCAAGGATTTGTGCCGTGCGAGTTTTCAGCGCGTCCCAAGGCGCGAATAAGGCTGCCGGATCAAGGTTGCCTTGAATAGCGCGATCATAACCAATGCGCTTCCATGCGGTGTCGAGATCAATACACCAATCAACCCCGATCACATCACCACCGGCATCGCGCAGCAGTTCCAAAATACCGTTAGTTCCAGTGCCAAAATGGATAATCGGCACACCTGCTTGTGCGGCAACCTGTAACGCATGTTGGCTGTAAGGCATCACATATTGGCGGTAATCATCCGGCGAAAGCACACCCACCCAGCTATCAAACAACTGCAAAACCTGTGCGCCCGCTTTGGCCTGTGCCAGCAAATAGTTCCCAACGACCTCGCTTAGCTTTTCCATCAGTTGATGCCAAGTCGCTGGTTCGCCCATCATCAACCGTTTGGCGTGGAGATAATTTTTACTGCCGCTGCCTTCAATCGCATATGCTGCCAACGTAAACGGTGCGCCGCTAAACCCGATCAAAGGAATTCCGCGTGAATCCAATTCAGTACGCGCCAACTTAATCGCTTCGAGCGTGAACCACAGGCTTTCTTCGGGTGACGGAACGCGCAGTTTCTTGACATCCTCGGCTGTGCGAACCGGATTATAAATCGTTGGGCCTTCACCCTTCACAAAATCCAGATCAAAGCCCATGCCTTCCAAAGGCGGCAAGATGTCTGCAAAAATGATAGCGGCATCCAGATCAAACGCGTTAATCGGCTGCATCGTCACTTGCATTGCCAATTCGGGAGTTTTGATAATGTCTAAAATCGAGTGTTTCTCGCGCAGTCGGCGATATTCCGGCATATAACGTCCGGCTTGGCGCATCAACCAAATGGGTGTCGTGTCTGTTTTTTCGCGCCGACAAGCCTTGAGGAATCGGCTGTTCAACGCCACTTGGTCAGCAGCAGTTTGTGCGGTTTGTTCCATTAGCCTTTTCCCTCTAACCAACCGATTGCGTCTTTCGCGAAATAAGTCACGATCATATCTGCCCCTGCCCGTTTGATACTGGTTAGGCTTTCTAAAGCACAGCGTTGCAGGTCAATCCAACCATTGGCCGCTGCCGCGTGCAGCATCGCATATTCACCACTGACTTGGTAAGCCGAAGTGGGCAGATTGAATGTCTGGCGAACTTCCTTCAACACATCGAGGTAAGGCAGCGCAGGCTTAATCATCAACATATCTGCGCCTTCTGCCACATCGAGCGCAACTTCTTTCATCGCCTCGCGGAAGTTGGCAGGATCCATCTGATATTGGCTGCGGTCGCCAAACTGCGGCGGGCTTTCGGCGGCTTCACGGAACGGGCCATAAAATCCGCTGGCATATTTGGCAGCGTAACTCATCACCGAAATGTGTTGCAAGTGATTCGCATCCAACGCAGCGCGTATGCTCCCAACCATCCCATCTACCATACCCGACGGCGCGATAATATCCGCCCCGGCCTGTGCATGAACCACCGAGGCTTGTGCCAGCAAATCGAGCGTGGGATCATTTAGCAGATAACCGTAAGGCAAATCCGGCGAATAAAATTCGCTGTCCGGTGTGTTGATAATGCCGCAGTGACCATGATCGGTATACTCACAAAAGCACATATCCGAAATGACCACCAAATCGGGCGCAATGTCTTTGATCGCGCGAATCGCCTGTGGGATGATGCCGTTTGGGTTGGCGTTCTCAGTCCCACAGGCATCCTTCATTTCAGGGATGCCAAACAAAATCACCGCAGGAATGTCCAGCCCCACAATATTTTGAATCTCGCTCTTCAGCCGATCCACTGTATATTGGAATTGCCCCGGCATCGACTTAATCGGGTTTTGGATATCACTGCCGTAGCGCACGAATAACGGATAAATGAAATCAGATGGACTGAGGCGCGTTTCGCGTACCATCCGGCGCAAATTCGGGTTCAGTCGCAGCCGTCGCGGGCGAATGACCGGAGCCACACTTGGTACCGCGTGGATATGCTCTAAATGCCCATCTTCCTTTGTCGTCAACATTGTCAATTGCTCCTGACTAATGCGAATCAAAATACTGTTCAAGCGCGGTCGTCAAACCACACATCGTATGCTCATTACCGATGACATCTACCGAGAAACCATGTGCACGTGCAGCACTAGCCGTTTTCGTACCAATACAAGCAATCACCGCATTGTCGAAAAAAGCGGAATCGGCGCTGTCCAATTCCAACCGTGTAAGTAGATTTTTGGCCGACGACGAACTGGCAAATGTAATCACATCCACCTCGCCCTTATTTAAGAGCGAACCTAAATTAACACCGCCGCTGCCAATCACAGTACGGTAAGCTTCAACTGCGACAACTTCAGCACCACAATCCATCAGTGCGCGTTGGATTGCATCAATTGCCAACGAAGATTGGGGCAACAAATAACGCGTACCGGCTACAGGTTTTAAAGCTTCAACGAGTTGCTCCGCCATGAATATATCAGGAATAACACTAGCTCCAACGTCCAACAAACGATTTGCGTATAACGCAGTCACAGAACCGACTGCCGCGACTTTTAGGTTAGATACCGCTTTTAAACTCGAACCTAGCACTGTCAAACGGTTGAAAATCATTTGTACCGTATTGGCACTCGTCAATACCAACCAATCGAATTTACCCTGCGAAGCATCATGCAAAGCCATGTCTAGAGCTTCGATATTTTCTGAGGGCGCAATGTCAAGACAGGGATACAACAACGGTATTGCCCCTCGCTGGCGCAACATCCCATCGAATTCAGCCGATTGATGTGGTGCGCGGGTAATCACAACTCGCTTACCTTCCAATGTGCTCAAGACAACGTCTCCAGTAACTCAGCAGCACCTTGACCTAATGCAAGCTGTGCCAATTCCGCACCCAACTCGTTCGCTACACCGAGTTCAACCGTAGACTCTCCAACCACATCAATCTGCTTGCTGCCATCCGGCGCGGTAATACGTCCGCGCAAATAGAGTTTACCCTCTTGGATTTCTCCGTAACTGGCAACAGGTAGCGAACATCCGCCGCCCAAACTAGCCAAAAATGCCCGTTCCGCCGTCACGGCAATCGCCGTCACCGCATGATTAATTGGCGCAAGCCATGCCAGAACCTCCGCATCATCCCGACATTGCACCGCTAAAGCGCCTTGCCCCGGTGCGGGTAACATATCATCAAAACTCAACTTTTCCGTAACGGTATCCGTTAGTCCTAACCGTTCCAAGCCTGCCAACGCCAATACAATCGCATCATAATCGCCATCTTTATCCAACGCCTTCCGCAAACGGGTATCGACGTTTCCACGAATTTCGATGATGTGCAAATCAGGGCGGCGATGCAGGAGTTGCGCCGCACGTCTTCGGCTGCTTGTTCCAATAGTTGCCCCATGAGGAAGGGTTGCCAGCTTGTAACCATTTCGACTAATCAGCGCATCCGCTGGATTTGCACGCGTTGGAGTAGCACCAATCGTCAAACCTTCAGGGTTTTCAGTCGGCAAATCTTTCAAGCTGTGTACGGCAAAATCAATCTCTTGTTGATGCAAAGCCGCTTCCAATTCCGCTGTAAATACGCCTTTGCCACCAATCAACGGCAGCGGTTTATCCAGAATTTGATCGCCGTGTGTCGTGATCAGTTGGGTACGAGCCTCTAAATGTGGATGAACCTCTTTGAGCAGGTTAATAACATGTTCGGTCTGCCAGCGGGCTAACCCCGAACCGCGTGTACCTAACGTAACAACATGATGAAAATTATTCGACATGAGCTTCGGTTTCTAAATCAAACAACTCTTGCACGGCATGAATATAGGAATAATGATCGCCTTGAGCAGCATGTGATTGAAGGGTAGTTGTCGGCGCGTGAAGCATCTTATTCACAATCCGGTGCGCCATTTGCGCTACAATTTCGCGTTCCTGCTCACTCAAATTAGGCAAACGGTTTAGAGTGCGAGTCAATTCTACATCAGCCAAAAGCTGAGCCTTGTGGCGCATTGTCACAATGGTTGTTGATACGGTGCTGCGGCTGTTCGACCAACCTAAAAACGCGCTAACTTGCTCATCAATAATGACTTCAACTTGAGCTATTTCTGCTTGGCGCTTTGCCCGATGATCATCAACAGTGGCTTGTAAATCATCAATGTCATAGAGCGTCACATCGGGCAGCAACCCTACATTTTGATGCACATTTCGTGGCACTGAAATATCAATGAGTAACAGCGGGCTTGAGGCGCGTTCACCTTGTGTCTTAGCAATATCACTCGGCATTAAAATAAGCGCGGATGAACTTGTTGCAGTGATAATCACATCAGCATCGACTAATGAATGAGCAAGCTGCGTCCATTCCAAGGCCTCGATCTCATGATGCGCTGCCAAATCCAACGCGTTTGCATAAGTACGATTAATCACGCAAATATGAGTCGCACCGTGTGCTTTCAAGGCTTTAACTGCTAGCTCTGCCATCCGTCCTGCGCCAATGATCAACGTTTTCGCGTTTCCCAAATCGGCGATCTGTGATTTCGCCATCATCACCGCAACGTGACTCAGCGACAAAGCATGTTGACTGATAGCTGTTTCGGTTCGAGCGCGTTTCCCCGTGTGAATAGCTTCTTGAAATAAACGCGACAGAACTGAACCACAGGTATTTGCTTGTTGGGCTTGCTTCAATGCCAGAGTAACCTGCCCTAAGATTTCAGTCTCGCCGAGTAACAACGACTCTAATCCACTAGCCACCCGCATCAAATGCTGAACAGCCGCTTGATTGCTCAGTGTTTGAATATGATTTTGAAGTTCGGCGGATGGCAAAGCAATCTGCTCAATCAGATAGTCTACAATAGTTGTAGTCGCTTGGTCAGCATCATTCGTCTGAGCATAGATTTCGAGGCGATTACAGGTCGAGACAATAACCACTTCTGAAAGCAATTCTCCATGAAGATTAGTGAGGGCATCACGCAAATCATCACCTTTTAGATACAACTGCTCACGGATTTCAATCGGTGATTGCTGATAATCGAGTCCGATAAGTAAAATAGTCACGCTGACTCAACCTTTGCTGTCGCCGGACGTTCTATACCGGATAAGCAGCAATCTACAGCGCAAACATCATGGCTCGCCCCGCGTGTCCCAAGGAAATTTTTGACGGCATTATTGGTCATGCGTTCAACAATCAGTTCGCGAATCATACTAATAAATTCTGGATGCGTCCCGACGGTTGCAGCACGAACCATGTTCAAGCCAATTTCCTCAGCGATTTGCTTCGCTTCAGTATCCAGATCATAAAGTACTTCCATGTGGTCAGAGATAAACCCTATAGGTGCAACCAGAACATCCTCAACACCTTCGGCTTTAAACGTCCGTAGATGCTCATTAACATCCGGCCCTAACCACGGTTGGCTCGGTGAACCACTCCGGCTCTGGTAGACCAGTGTCCACGCGGGAATACCTAATCCCTCTGCAACCAGTCGGCAAGCTTCATTCAACTGCGCCTCGTAGCTTGAATTTCGTGCCATCGACATTGGAATACTATGTGCGGTAAAGACCAGCTTTGCAGCCTCCCACCGTTCAGCCGGAATCTGATCTAACGCCGCACAAACATTCTCAATCATGGGGTGAACAAAACCGGCATGGTTATAAAACTTACGCAGCAAACTAACCTGTGGCGCACCCTCACCAACGGCGACCTGCGCCTTCGCAATATCCTCGCGATACTGCCGACAACCGGAATAAGAACTATAAGCCGAGGTGACGAATGCCAGCGCATGTTGAACGCCATCTTGCACCATCTGCCGCATAGTATCCGTTAGCAAGGGTTGCCAGTTACGATTGCCCCAATAAATTGACAGATCAATCCCATTCGCGACCAGTTCTTGCTCTAACGCCGCAATCAACGCACGATTTTGACCGTTAATCGGACTCACGCCGTCAAAGTGATAATAATGCTCGGCAACCGCCAATAACCGTTCGTGCGGGACATTGCGACCGCGCAGCACATTCTCTAAAAAAGGAATGACATCCTCTCGACCTTCTGGCCCGCCGAAGGATAGGACTAACAACGCATCGTAAGGCTGATTTTCGTTCAGGGACATGGTTAGTTCTCACCATCTGTTTTGTTACCAACGAAAATCATGCCATCCCGCACTTCGACGACATATGATTTCACCGGAGCGCTGGCGATTCCATCAACAACTCGCCCTGTCTTAAGATCAAATTGAGCAAAATGCCACGGGCAAGTAACCGCGCACTTATCCACCTCAACCTCGCCTTCGCTCAATGGTCCACGCGCGTGAGAACACCGATTGCCTATCGCGTACAGACTACCTTCAACGTTGAACAGCGCAATTTGCTGACCGTTCAGGTAGACAATCTTACGTTCGCCTGCACCAAAGTCATCTAGCGCACAAACCTCTGTCCAAGCCGGTTGGACTTCAACCGCTTTCTGCGGCTTGGCAATTTTCGGCCCGCCTAATGCATCTAATGATTCAGCCAAGCTCATCTTGATGCAGCTATAAAGCGGTGTATCCCGCAGTGTATAAAGGCTGGCTTCTGTCTCGCGCAGCTCTTGCACCAGATCAAGAAAGTCGGATGGTTCATCGGTTTCAAATGCGACCACAAATTCTTGGTCATCCAAGCCAAACGAATAGGTCGTATTGAGCTTCACCGCCGGATATTTACGCCCGATGCGGATATGTTCATCCATCATCACTTGACGTTCTTGGAGGGTCATCTTGTACCAAGGGCGTGTCTTAACGAACGGATAAACGAATAGATACTTCGCCTCACTGGGCGATATAATCAACCGCTCTACATCTTCATTTGGGTTGTCGCGAATCTCATATATCGAACGCTTTGTTTGTGAAAGCAGTGATGTAGACAGCTTCAAATAGCCACCAATGCGCGTTGATATAATGGCGGTCGCCAATTCCTGAAATGGCTCAACGCTTTCGGCGATTTGCCATAGCAGGAGTTCAGTGTCAGCACGTGTACCCATCAAGCTGTAAGGACGCAGCAGCATCCGTCGGTGGAATGACTCGATTATTTCTTTCAATTCGCGCTTTTGGTCGGCTTGTTCTTCGGGTGGAAGTCGTCGCCAAACAGGGTCGATGGTGTAAAAGGCGAACCGCACATATTGACGTTTGGTAGGACGTTTAGGAACTTCACTGCGAACGGGGGAAACCTGAGGTTTAACCTCAGTCATGTTGGTCATAATCAATTCACTCGCTTGGACAATGTAAAGTGTAACCAGCGCAAAAATATACAGAACTCTACATAAAATTGCAAGTTTAACTTGGTTTATATGAAGATTTTTAAGGAATTCTACAGATTCATTAATTTTGAGGAATTCAATTTTACTAGCAACAAATCATTGTAAATCTCAACTAACAACTAGATTTCTTTCCAGAAAATCCTGCGTTGCTAAAATATAAATCCTGTGGGGTTAATTTTGATCTAGCATTTTCCAAGGTCTTGAATGACATGCTCACCAAATAAGTTTGTGGCATACGACGAACATACTACCGAATTCAAATGCCAGTACAAGATAAGACTGTCGTCGAAGAAAAGCCATGAGTTTGGGTTAAGTTAGAGGTTAATAAACCTGAACTGATTTCGGTTGACAGGATTGAACTTTTGTTCTACAATCGATTTATGTTTTCTCTCAAAATAGCATCCCATAGCAAAGCATTTGAGAGATACAAGCGGACTGAGGGGAGGTTTACCGAAATAACACACTCAATTACTACAATCCTACCAGAACTACTTTTAGGCAGCTATCATGTCGCTAAGCGCTGTTCAATGATTATTTAGCGATCAGCAATTAGAGCAACAGCACACCCTTGGCGCAGCGGTGGCATCAGCCGAGCATCCCGTTGCATGAGTGTCATTTCAGCGGCATTAAGCGAACTTGCCGCCAGCATAAAAAGTCAATTCGGCGGTTTCTCCTGTACTTGCCGCCGTGCAATTCAGCGGAAGTATTGCAATTTATGCAAGTTTTGCAGCAAAAGTTGCATTCTTGACAATTACACTCAAAATTGAGTTTGTCCATGACGCATGTTAGCTAGCTTTTGCTATTGGGAGCCGTACACAAAACTCGCTTCCTTCGCCCAATTGGCTTTGCACATCGATAGTGCCAGCATGACGCTCAAGCACGATTTTGGTAATAGTTAGTCCTAAGCCAAAACCGCCATTCTGTGTACTTCTGGAGGCATCTGCACGATAGAAACGATCAAATATGTGCGGCAAATCCTCGGCTGAAATACCAATACCGTTATCGTGTACACGGATAACAACATGGTCTATATCACGCACAGTTGAAATCCTAATTTCGCCTCCATTAGGAGTGTACCGCATAGCATTGACCAACAAATTCGAAAAAGCCAACGTTAACTCGTCTCTGTTAGCCAGAACCTGTGGTAAATCCTTGTCGCCATTGAAATGAACCAATGCTCCACATATCCCTGCTAGAGCGTGATTGCGCTCAATGACGTAACCAATGAGATCATTCACATCCAGATCAAGCAAGTCGCCAAGGCTATCCTTTTCCAGCCGGAGCAAAGTCAACATACTCTCGACCATCTCAGTCAGACGTTCCGTCTGCTGTGTCAAAGAATCCAAACGAACTGAATGTTGCCCTGCCAATTCTTTTCGCAATAGATATTGGCTGACTTTGATAGACGTAAGCGGTGTCCGAAGGTCATGTGACATATGACTTATGAATCGCTGTAAAAGCTGCACACGTTCACGTTCTATAGTAAGTTCTAAGGTCTGCTTTTCGATCTGTTTACGATTGGTGATGTCATATAACATAACCAATCGCCCGACCCATTCCTCACGTCGGTTATAAAGGGGTGCAATCTGCAATTCATAATACGGTCCAATGTCACTCATTGCGATTTCAGTCTTTATATCCTTGGCATCCCAAAACTCCCCTAAAATGGAACTCTTGGAAGTCATCGCCTCTGCAACTGATTTTCCAATGATCTTTTTTTCACTACAGCCAAGTATTTGTTCTGCCGCATGATTTATGCCAACAATTCGATCTTTGAGATCAATCAGAATGATCCCGCTTTTCACGTTTTTAAATATCAGGTCATATGCAATTGGGACGATGTCCATGAATCGGTATTGTGTCATCGCGAATAACATAACAACCCCGGAAAAAACCATTACAAGGATCGTTGGATCAAATGGTGAAAGCAGGTTAAGGCTAGTTGTTTGAAAAAAATACACCAGCATGGGAGCCGCAGAAGCTAAAATCACCATCCATGCCTGACCACGAAACAGCGCCTGTGCTCGAAACATGGAACGTAGCAGGAGTAACCAACTGCCAACGAATATAATATAGCTATAAGCCAACCAGACCCAAAATAGTGGTCCATAAGTTTTAACATGCCCTATAATCAGGCCATCTTCATAAACAAATTCGTATGAACGATAGAGTAGCTGATGCTGTTCGGCAAAAAGCGCCAAGAACAAAGTCGTAAGTGGAATAATCGCCAGCAAGGATACAGTAACCCGACCGAGACGGTGTCCCTGACTACTATACTGGATAGCAAAAATACCCCAGAAGAAAACAAATCCTGTCGTACCGATATATATGACACGATCCATTGCAAGCTTCAAATCAGGTTTTGCAAAGGCGATTTCTAAACAAGAACCAATTGCGTAAATCGCACAAAACAGCATGGTCATAGACCAAGCCGTTGCACCGGGTACAGGTCGCAACACCCAACTGCGAACTGAAAGCAGTAGCATTAAGGTAGCAACAAGTAAATATACCGGCAAAATTAAAGAAAATTGAAATAACATCCGATAATTAACCTCTGCCTTGGAGGCTTTGCGCGCCGATTTTTTAACATAAAAATATGATCGTTTTGCTAACGACTTTTCCGTCAAATTAGTATATCACCCTATCTACAAACATAATCGTTAATAACTTTTGAGATAGCAATATGATGGTTTGAACTTCGATTATCACATGTCAAAATCTTCTGCAAGGACTTAATGAATTTGAAACCACAAATTCCTCAAAAAGAGAAAATTCAAAGAGTCAACCACTATCATCTATCAATCCTTAGATCATAGAATGACCAAGAAGACTCATAAGGTTTCACATATCTCATGTTCTTTCAGTTTAAACTACCTACGAAAGCACAATCTTAATTCCGTTGCTGTATAGGCTAATTTTGTCAATCATATTCGGATTCGGTAGACTAAAATACGCATCACAATAAACAATTACCTCTGTAAAAATTTCTCGAATCGGGGTTAGTCAAAAATTATTACCAACAGGAACATTTATAAGTTTTATATGATCTCAAAGTTCAGGAGAGTCAGCATATGTTGACTAATTCGGAGATAAGGCTGCCATGAACGCAGTGCCGCTGCCACAGGGCTGGCACAAACCACCCGCCGAGTTTTCATTAGCCCCATTCTGGTTTTGGAACGACGATCTGGAGGAAAGTGAAATCTTGCGGCAATTGGATGCTTTTCAAGAGCACGGGGTGGATGCCTTCGTACTGCATCCGCGTTTAGGTTTGCCTGCACATCTGGGTTGGATGAGCAAAGCACTTTTAGCCAAGATGCGTTATGCCATTACGGAAGCAGAAAAACGCAGCATGTGGGTCATACTTTATGACGAAGGTATGTATCCCAGTGGATCATCTTCCGGACAAGTTGTGGCGGAAAACCCCGCCTATCAATGTCGAGGCATGGTTCGAATTAATCTTGACGAGTTGCAACCGCACACCACCATCTCTGGTGTGGCAGTCAATGCCAAGGGTGAATTGACACTGAATGACGACCAAACTCTGTTGGTGGAAGTGCCATATAAAGGGCAGCGTTACGCGATTGTTGAGCGCCCAATCGACTCGGTCATAAGAGGTTTGCATTATCTAGATGAAAACGTGCTGGATTCCAGCGGGGAATCGCCTGAAAGCAGTCCACCAGCAACTGACCTGCTCAATCCCGATGCAGTCGCTAGTTTTATCCACCTTGTATATGACCGCTTTTATGCAGAATTCGGCGCTTACTTTGGCACAACTATTCGCGCCATTTTCACCGATGAGCCAATGCTTCTTGGTCGACCGCGTGAAGGTGGTATACTGCCCGCAACACGGGACATTCTTGAACATGTCAATCAGTTTCTAGGCTATGATTTTACGCCAAACTTACCTGCTTTATGGGATACCGCCGCGCCGGATGGTGTTCGCAGCGATTATGAACGCGCAATCGAACACCGTTTCGAGCAGACCTATTACAAACAGCTTTACAAATGGTGCGATGAGCACAACATTGCCCTGACAGGACATCCCGCTGAGCCAGATGCCACGCGTCATCTGCGTTATTTTCACATCCCCGGACAAGATATCGTCTGGCGTCAGATTGAAATGGATAAGCCCTCATCACTTGAAGGGCGGCAGTCGACGCAGGCAAAAGCTGCCTCGTCAATGATGCTGCATAGCGGTCGTCGACGTAATACAAATGAGTTCTGCGGCGCATATGGTCACGAATTAACGTTCGAAGAAATGCACTGGATGGCAAACTGGTTGTTGGTTCGCGGCTGCAACCTGCTCATCCCGCACGCGTTTTATTACTCAGTTCGTGGGCCGCGCAAAGATGAACGTCCACCTGATGTGGGACCACATAGTGCTTGGTGGATGACGCAATTTCCTCCCTTTGCATCGGCCTGTCGCCGACTGTCGTGGCTGAACAGCGACAGCAAGCATGTCTGCCATGTAGCGATTCTGGGACAGCATCATCATTTGCCTTGGCGAGCAGCAAAAGCCTGTTTCCAGCATCAGATTGATTTCAATTACCTTGATATCGATGATCTCACCTGTTGTCATGTTGAAGATGGTCGCCTGCACATCGCAGCACAAAGTTATGCAGTACTACTTGTAGATAGTGAACTCCCCACACATGTCGAAAACCAGCTCAAGCTTTTCGCACAGCCTATTCCGGTTCTAAACTGGAGCCACAATACGTTGATTTGTATTCAAGCCCTCAAAGACCACCTGCCAACATCGCCTCTTTATAACCTGAATGCAAACGGCTTGCGTGTGCGTCATGTCCGTAAAAGCGGACTCGATTGGTATATCCTCTTCAACGAAGGTGAACATGCAATTCGTTGCGTTCTAGACCTGCCCAACGCGGATTTGCTCGATCCAAGCAACGGTAACATCAGCCAGTTTGATGGCAATCTCTCTCTAGCGGCACACGCGCTATGCGTGCTAGCACAAAAGGAAGTTCTGTGAAAACGGCTCAACAGTACGACACCCATACCCGCTATTGGTTCGAGAACGCGGTAAAGTGGGCCGATGATCGTTGGAGTGACACACATAACTTGTTGACGATGCCAATCGACCGTAAACATCAAGAAATACCCGAATCGCCACACATTATCCGCGATTCGATCTGGTACGCGACTGGATTATTAATGCGCCAAGGGGACGGGGATGTTGCACGCGCTATCACCATCATCGAAGCTGTGATGAGTTATCAGTTTGATGAGCCGAATGCCGTGTATCATGGTACATTTTACCGCTATGTTGGTGAACCTCACCCGCCCAGAGAAAATGCCGTAATCTGGCGCGATTATGATCCGAATTGGCGCGAATTCATTTGCACCGTGTTCATTATTATGTTGAAGGAATTCGACACGTTGCTAACGGATACTCTGCAAGAAAAAATGAACCACTCAATTCGCCTAGCTGCAGAAGGTTCGTTTGCACGTAAAGTGGCAGCCGAATATACCAACATATCGCTGATGAGTGCCTTCTTGCTGGATTATGCTGGTGAACATTACGCACACACCGAATGGCGCGATTATGCACTCAGGCAAGCGCAGGAAATAAATAGGTTGTTTAGCCGCTTCAAAACGTTCAATGAGTATAACTCGCCCACATATTATGGGGTGGATTTTTATGCTCTCGCCTTGTGGCGTGAATATGGCTCGACACCCCTCTATAAAGGATTGGGCTCAACGATGGAAGCCGACCTATGGCGCGATATCGTGCAGTTTTATCATGCTGGGATGCGAAACACCTGTGGCCCATATGACCGCAGTTACGGCATGGATATGACTGATTATCTGGCGCTGTTGGGTTTGTGGATTGCTGCCGTTTTACCGACACAGAACGCACCTTTGCCAGATGTTTCCAGTCACTTTAGTCACGCAGCAGATTATTTCTTCATGCCACTAGTGGCGCTGCTAGGTTCTCGGCCACCAGCCGATGTCATGCCGCATCTTCGCGCGTTTCAGGGCGAGCGAATGCTAGAGCGCACAATTGAGCCGAAGCGAACGGTTACAGCGTGGCTGTCCTACAAAATAATGTTAGGCGCTGAGGCGGACTATCTAAACGAAACGCGTACTGACCAATTTCACCCTATCACGGCACACTGGAAATCACCCGATGGCACAATAAACTGGATACGAGCGTGCTCTGAGAGCCTCATTCAAGCAGTCGCACAGCCAAACAGGATTCAGTTATCGAGCCCGACAAATATTATCTATGTCTTTGAAATACGCGTCGGCAATCCTAATTCGGCCATGATTCAGACCAACAGATGGCAGTTGCCGGATTTGACCGTTCAACTTGAAAGACCATATACACCATTTAAGGTAACGCAAAATGATGACCTGCTGCGCGTCGAGTTTGAGGCTAATGAACCGATCACACTTACATTCGTAGAGTGAACATCGCATGAGTATGTTTAGAATCCACAAATGCCATGTGTCAGGCACAAGCTAAAGGTGTAACAAAGGTTATGAGAATACGCGTCCGATCAGATGGAACCGATTCTGCGTGGCGCATATTGTAATTTTGATGACCTGCTGCACCTAACCCAATACGCACGATATCATCCCAAAGCGCAATACATTTGCTGAAGCATAAAACCATCGTTCACACACTAGTTTAAGGAGCTTCGGAGTGGATAAGTGTGTTGGGCACGTACCTCGTCATCGAGAACAGGTAATTCATCAAAGTTTCCAACCTCAACCAGATACATAATTGCATAATCCTGATTTTCTCGGTCACGCATAAAAAAAGAAGGAGCAATTATTGTTGAATCAGCACGAATCAGTGAAATAAAAGTGATTGGAATGTCCTAAATAATTTGTCAAGCGAATAATTCCACGACGCCTGTAGGCATTGTGCGGATCTTCGCAAACTCGGCCTTTTGACAGGACTATATTCCACTCAAATTCGAAATCCTTTATACTATAAACTACTCAACTGTCGCGAATCTGTCGAACAGTACCTCATCTTGACTTAATCAACCCTCGGAGCATATTTCTATGAACCGCGATTTATTTGACCTCAGCGGTAAAATCGCCGTAGTGACGGGTGCAACAGGCATATTGTGTTCGGAATTGTGCCACGGATTGGCAGAAGCCGGCGCAACAGTGATAGCTCTCGCCCGCAATCTGGATAACATCAACGCGCTTGTTTCCGCTTTACAGGAAAAAGATGCAAGTGCCTTAGGTATTAGCGCCGATGTTTTAGACAAAGTAGCATTACAGCAAGCTGCTGATCTGATTATTTCCCAATATGGACGGATAGATATTCTCATCAACGGCGCGGGTGGAAACCGGGCTGATGCCAGCTCAATGCCGGGTCAACGCACCTTCTTCGATTTACCAGAAGATGCTATGCAATGGGTATTCAATTTGAATTTCACTGGATCTGTCATGGCTTCTCAGGTGTTTGGCAAGGTGATGACCGAACAAAGCGAGGGGGTAATTCTGAATATCTCCTCAATGGCGGCGTATCAGCCTATGACTCGCGTGGTGGCGTATTCTGCAGCCAAAGCAGCGATCAACAATTTCACCTACTGGTTAGCGGTTTATATGGCGAAAGAACACAGCGCGGCAATTCGCGTGAATGCAATTGCGCCCGGTTTTTTCCTCGGCAACCAGAACCGGTATCTGCTTATTGATAAAGACTCTGGCAACTTGACTGAACGAGGGCAGCTCATCATTGAACATACCCCAATGAACCGATTTGGTGAACCTGAAGACCTCGTCGGCACGATGTTGTGGCTGGTTAGCGATGCATCTCGTTTTGTGACGGGTATCGTCGTTCCGGTGGATGGTGGATTCATGGCCTACAAAGGGGTGTGATGATGAAAATGACAATGCGCTGGTTTGGCGAAAATGACACTGTTCACCTAGAGCATATTACTCAAATTCCAATTGTGCGAGGAATTGTCGGCACATTTGAAGGTAAGGATGAAACAACGGTCTGGTCTGAAGCAGATTTTCTAGATTTGAGACAACGGGTAGAGCATTTTGGCTTGAGTCTGGATGTTATCGAAAGCATACCTATTGCAGAGTCGATCAAAAAAGGCACGGCTGAACGCGATGTTATGATTGATATATTCTGCGAAAGCATTCGCAATATGGGACGCGCAGGTATTCCAGTCTTATGTTACAATTTCATGCCTGTGTTCGATTGGATGCGAACCGATTTGCATGTGCGTTTTGCCGATTCTTCAGTTGCTACTGCATACCAACATCAAGAAATGCTCGACTACGATCTATCCCGAGGATTGGAAGCACGCGTAGCATGGGCACATGGTTTTTCAGGCGACGAAATACAAGCGGTTTTAGCCGAATATCAAGCTATTGATGAAAATATTCTGTTTGAAAACCTCGCCTATTTCTTACGCCGAGTTGTTCCCGTAGCGGAAGAAGTAGGCGTGTTCTTAGCACTACACCCCGACGATCCGCCGTGGTCAATCTTTGGCTTGCCACGCATTGTTAGGGATGCTACATCCATCCAGCGTATACTGTCAGTTGTGGATAGTCCGCACAACGGTTTAACCTTCTGCACCGGGTCGCTGGGATCAGCAGCAGCGAATGATTTACCAACCATGGTTCACCAATTTGCGGATCGTATCAACTTTGTACACCTCCGTAACGTGGAACTGACCGGTGACAAGAGTTTCATCGAAGTGGCGCACACTTCTTCGACAGGCAATGTCAATATGCCACAGGTAATCCAAGCATTAATCGACATCGGATACACTGGCCCGATACGCCCTGATCATGGACGAATGATTTGGGGGGAAATAGGACGTATTGGTTACGGTCTGTATGATCGTGCATTGGCAGCTATGTATATACATGGCGTGTGGCAAGGTCTACAACACGCGGCGGGAAAAGAGTAATTGGCATGCCGCCATTACCCCTCAGCGAAGATGGATATGATCACTGGCTGCGCTACACGATGCCCCGCTGAGAACACCGTAGTGCAGCCATCCAGTAAATCGTTATAAGTGCCGATGCGCCTCACCTCCAAGCCGCACAAGATGAATTGCACCTAGCCATGCCCAAACTGCTTGGACAGCCCGTTCCGTTGAACACCACAGCCAGCGGGACAGGCTCACTGTTCTGCGGCAGGCTAGATCAATCCCGCCAGATTTGGCCTCCGAAGCAACCGATATCGAACTTGGTGCAGAAGAATTCTGTCTATTCGTCACGGACACAAATGGTGTGGCAATTCTGGCATTACAGGCTATAGGCGTGCTTTATGGAATGGAGTTTTCTGGAATCTTTCGATACGATTCTTGCCGATCTTGAACTTCACCCTGAAAGCGTTGAAGCGATGCATTTCTCAATCGAAGAGAATTACTCACGACAAAGACGCTGGAAAAGGCCATTGCTCCGGCAGCGAGCATCGGGACTAGCAACCCGAGCATCGCGATTGGAATGAGAATAATGTTATAGATAAGCGCCCAAAAGAGATTCTGGTAGATCGTGCGCATGGTCGCTTTGCTCAAACTGATGGCTCGAGCCACACCCCGCAAATCTCCACTCATCAAGGTTAAGTCGCTGGCCTCCATCGCTATATCTGTACCTGTTCCAATTGCAATACCGACATCAGCCTGAGCAAGGGCTGGCGCATCATTAATGCCATCACCAACCATAGCGACACGCTTTCCGCCAGTTTGTAACTGCTTGATGGCATCAGCCTTTTGACCCGGAAGCACATCGGCAAGAACGCGTTTGATGCCTGCTTCAGCCGCAATCGCCTCGGCGGTTCGTTTGTTATCCCCTGTAATCATAACCACTTCTAAGCCCAGCGCTTGAAGCTCGGCTACAGCGTCACGCGAACCGTCTTTGATCGTGTCCGCAATTCCCAAAATGCCAGCAGCTACCCCGTCAATAACAACGACTACGGTTGTGCGGCCATTGGCCTGTAACGCTTCAATACGTGTGCTAATGTCGGACGTGCTAATCTTCTGCTCTGTTATGAAACGCGGACTGCCAATCAGAACGGTATGACTCTCAACAGTTGCTCGAATTCCTTGACCCGACATCGACTCAAATCCCTGCGGCTGTTCCAACTTATAGCCTGCTGTTTGGGCAGCGGTCACTACAGCTTGTGCTAATGGATGTTCACTGCCGCGTTCCGCACTAGCAGCAAGGCGCAGCACATCAGCCTGATTAAAGTCGTTAAGGGCGAAAACATCGGTGACGCTCGGTTCACCTTTGGTCAGTGTGCCTGTTTTATCGAGCGCAATAACCTGCAAGTGATGGGCATTTTCGAGCGCTTCGCTGTTCTTAAATAGGATGCCCATTTCAGCGCCCTTACCCGTTCCAACCATGATGGCAGTGGGAGTCGCCAATCCGAGGGCACATGGACAGGCAATGACCAGAACCGCTACCGCATGAACCATTGCCGTTGTAAAGACTGCGTGTCCCACAACCAACCAACCGATAAACGTCAATGCGGCCAGTACAAGAACCACTGGCACAAACACGCTAGAAACCTGATCGGCTATTCGCTGAATAGGTGCTTTGGAACCTTGAGCTTGTTCGACCAAGCGAACAATTTGTGCAAGAGCTGTTCGTGAACCGACTGCGGTTGCCTCAACGACTAAACGGCCCTGCTTATTGACTGTTGCACCAATTACAGCACTACCGACAACTTTGTTGACGGGCAGACTCTCACCGGTAAGCATCGACTCATCGATTGAGGAACGTCCCTCAATAACAACGCCATCGGTTGGAATACGTTCACCGGGGCGCACAATGAGGCGATCCCCCTCAACAACACTGTCGATTTGCACTTCGATTTCTTGCCCATCTCGGAGCAAAGTTGCAGTCTTGGGTGCAAGACCAATTAGTGCTTTGATGGCCTCACTCGTCCGGCCTTTGGCACGTGCCTCAAGCAGCTTACCCAGCGTAATCAGCACCAGAATGACGGCTGCGGTTTCGAAATAGACATGTTCACCAACGACATTTGAGAGTCCCAACGCCGTTGCGATTAACACAATCACACTGTAAATAAACGCGGTTGAAGAACCGAGAGCAATCAGTGTATCCATGTTGGTCGTGCGGTTACGAGCGGCCTTGTAAGCCCCTATGATATATTGGCGACCCAACAGAATTTGTACGGGCGTTGCCAACAGCCCGAACACAAACGGCCATCCTGCCCACAACAGCCAAGCTAAGAGTGGATTAACCGCAGATGTTGTACTCATACCAGACATCGCCATACTACCACCTGCTGCGCTCGCCATCACCAAATCACGCGCCATGCTCAAAACGAACAGCGGCACGGTGAACAACGCCCCAATCATGACTAAACGCCGCTGCCGGTCAATTTCTGCCTGCCGTGCTGCCCGTTCAACATCTTCGGGTGCTTCGACGTTAGCAAGGTCAAGCACACCGTAACCTGCCGCTTCAACCGCATGAATAATATCGGGACGGCGAACACTACCGGGAAGATAAGTCACACTTGCCCTTTCGGTAGCCAAGTTGACATTGACCGAAAGCACACCCGATTGTTTGTTAATAGCCCTTTCGACATTACGAACACAGCTGGCGCAGGTCATTCCCGTAATCGGCAGTTCGATTGTGGCCTGTGCTACACCGTAACCCGCTTTATCGACGCGCTCAATCATATCCGGTATCTTGAGTTCAGCCGGATCAAATGTGACCTGTGCACGCTCCGTGGCAAAGTTCACATTTACATTTTCTACACCGGGTGTCTTGCTCAAGGTGCGCTCAACCGTTCGGGCGCAGTTAGCACAGGTCATCCCTGTGATGGGTAAATCAATCTTTTGTACGCTCATCATCTCTTCCTTTTTGCCTTGTTAGCCGTGCGTGTGGGCTTCTGGCGTTGCTTCAACATTGTCCATTACATCAACTACGAAAGGAAAGGTATAAATGTCACCTTTATATTGGACTTGAAGCCACATCGACCATAAACCAGCCGATGGGAAATCAGCCATAAATTCCAAGTCCGGGCCATATTGTGTAGGCATGTCCATTCCTGCCATTGCAGGTGTTGGCGTTGCAATATCACCCATGCCAGCCATTCCAGTCATCTCTGCCATATCATGTCCAGCAGGATGCGTGTGAATATAGATTTGGGTGGTTTGATCGATGATGACCAAATGCCCCGCCGCACCTAAATATTCATCTAAACTAGCAACATCTACACCTGTAGCGGCATCAGTCACATGAAATTTCAACGCAGTTTCTGCACCTGCCTGAAACCCATCTGTATTAGTCAACTGCATCTTCAAATTACCTGTCGTGATCTCAAACGGACTCATAACCAGATTTGGATGCGTTGTAACTGCTCCACTGACTTCGAGAGTGTTCCGTACAAAGTGCTGCTTATCACCAGTAGGTGTGAAATCTGCGAAGGTGACATAGTTAGATGCAACTGGCAGCACCAAATCCTTCAAGATGAATACGCCATCTCCTTGATAATCAGGATGAACGTGCAAGAATTGTGTCAAATCCTCGCTCACCAAGATAAAGTGCAGCAGCTTGGTATGAACTTCATCAAATTCTGCAACGGGCGTTTTGCCATCTGCATTGAGAATCGATACCGCTAAAGTAAAAGGCTTGTTTGCCTCAATGGTTTTGGGATCCGTACTGATATTGACTATATATCCGGTGGTAGGTGCAGGTGGTGTCGCAGTTGAATCCTGTGCGCTTACCACACTAAATGTGCCCAATATCATTATTCCTAACAGCAGCAAGTGCTTCATACAGTTTCCTTTTCTTCCTTGTAATAGATCAATGATTGAGCAAATCAAAAATACGTTTGAGTTCAGTGGTTGTTTTCTCAGGATCATCTGCCATTTCATGACGCGCTGTGTTCACAAGGTAGCATTCGACCAGATGAGTTATTAAACTCGTCATCCCTTTTTCAACGGTACGTGCACGAATAACCCGATCTTCACAGCTTCCCTCATCAGCTTCAATCATCTTTTCAAGCGCACTCAATTGGCCTTGAATACGATGAATACGATGCAAAGTCTTCTCGTTATATTCACACTTCAAATCATGTTCAGCGGGTTGAATTATTTTGTCCGTCATATCATCCTCCTATACTTACAGACATACCCGGTGGGGTATATCTTACTTTGAGATTTTTTGCCTTATCTCTCACATTTGCTATCTTGAAGGATGCTCATGCAGTAGGATTAAACACCAAATGAATTAAAAGTTAGGACTTTCGCTTGAAGGGGAATGAGGTGGTAATGTAGAGGGATGATAACCAAACGGCAATACATTGAATATCTCATCAGTACACCCATCAACTATACCTGTACTAATCTAGCCAACCATCTTGAAGGGGTTAGCC
>JBBSBM010000021.1:0-88465 GCA_038251275.1 Aggregatilineales bacterium | reverse complement strand
GTCTGGAAGCAAGCTCGTCAGACCGTCAGTCATAACCATTCGTTTCTGACCTTAGCCGCACTTCGCAACGCTTTTGCCCATTTTCTCGACACCACCCTATTCCATTTTCGCTGGCTCGAAAAGTTCGTACCGCCTATACTGCGCCATATCTAAATGCCTTCACCATTACTTGATACGCAGGTCTATAAATCCACTGCCGTGAGGTCGATTTTATTTTGCGTTAATTGAATATTGTGTCACCAATTTTGAATCGCAAAGGGACGGTCTTGAACCGTCCCTTACGAAAAATGCTATTCGCTTTTCGACTATTTACCCCGAAGAGCTATTAATCTTCTTTAGCCTTGAAGCCTTTTTCCGACAAAGCAGCCTGAGCGGCAGCTAGACGTGCTACTGGAACGCGAAACGGTGAGCAGCTTACATAATTTAGACCCGCACTGTGACAGAAACTAATACTCTTGGGGTCACCACCATGTTCACCGCAGATGCCGATTTCCATTTCTGGACGAACACTGCGTCCTTTTTCGACAGCTAATTTAATCAGATAACCCACGCCATCTGGATCGATTACTTGGAACGGATTTTCCGGCAGTAGACCATGTTCAACGTAATACAGCAAGAACTTGCCTTCAGCATCATCACGGCTGATACCGAATGTGGTTTGAGTCAGGTCATTCGTACCAAAGGAGAAGAACTCCGAGTACTCGGCCATTTGGTCAGCGATAATTGCCGCGCGTGGCAGCTCGATCATCGTCCCGATCTTGTATTCGAGTGTGAGGTTGTATTGTGCCATGACTTCATTCGCCACACGTTCAATCAAGGTACGCATGAACTTGACTTCATTGGCGTGGTTGGTCACCGCGACCATGATTTCAGGACGAACATCGACACCTTCTGATTTCAACTGGCAGGCTGCATCAAACAGCGCCCGTACCTGCATCTCACTGATGGCTGGGCGGATAATACCTAGACGGCTGCCGCGCAGACCGAGCATCGGATTAAATTCCTGTAAGCCTTCAACAGCGGTCATCAACTGCTCAACGCGTTGTAATTCATTGGGGCGGTCATTCATCAAGCGCAAGCCAGCCGCGCGTAAAGCCAACTGCTCATGGGCAGGCATAAACTCATGCAGCGGCGGATCGAGCAAGCGGATAATCACCGGTTGGCCTTCCATCGCTTTGAAAATGCCATAGAAATCATCATGTTGGAATTGTTGCAGCAGGTCGAGTTGCGTCTTTTCTTCTTCACTGTTCGGTTCGGCAAGGATCATGGCCTGAACAATCGGGAGGCGTTCTTCTTGGAAGAACATATGCTCCGTACGGCACAAGCCTACACCCTCCGCACCATATTCACGGGCGCGACGTGCATCATTGGGATAGTCGGCGTTGGCATAAATACCTAAGCGGCGGAAATCATCTGCCCAACCCAGGAGTTTGCGTAAATAGGTTTCGCGTGCGAAATCCGGTTCAACGCGCTTGATTTCACCGAGGAAGACTTCACCCGTACCACCGTCAATCGAAAGAGTTTCGCCTTCATGAACTTCGACATCGCCGACTTTTAATACACGTTCACGAACATCAATATCGAGTGATTCTGCACCGCAAACGCAAGGTACACCGAATTGTCGGGCAACGACTGCTGCGTGGCTGGTCGCGCCACCGCGGCTGGTGAGAATACCCTTGGATGCCAGCATCCCGTGTACATCATCCGGTTTGGTTTCAGGCCGCACCATTATGACGGCTTTACCGGCCTTGCCCCACTTTTCGGCAATATCGGCATCAAATGCCACCACACCGACCGCTGCTCCGGGTGAGGCGTTAACGCCTTTACCAATCATGCGCTCGGTCTTTTCGGCCTTCAGTTTGTCCTCAATATCAAATTGGGGGTGTAGCAGTTGCAGTACATGCTGCGGCGTAATACGGAGAACAGCTTCTTGTCGGGTGATTAAATCTTCTTCAACCATCTCAACAGCAATGCGGACGGCTGCGCGTGCGGTACGTTTACCGTCACGGGTTTGCAGCATCCACAACTTGCCTTTTTCGATGGTGAACTCAACATCTTGCATTTCGCGATAATGTTTTTCGAGCTTGGCGACCACATCAGCAAATTGAGTGAAAATGGCTGGATTCTCGCCTTCGAGTTGGGCAATGGGTTCTGGTGTGCGGATACCAGCGACCACATCCTCGCCTTGTGCATTCATCAAGAAATCGCCAAACAATTTCTTTTCGCCGGTGGATGGGTTACGGGTGAAGGCCACGCCTGTACCCGAATCCAGACCCATGTTGCCAAACACCATTGTCTGAATGTTGACAGCCGTTCCTAGATTATGAGAAATGCCAGCCGCATTGCGATAGTCAAAGGCGCGTTTACCATTCCATGACTTGAACACCGCTTCAATAGCATGTTCCATCTGAACCAATGGGTCTTGCGGGAATTCCTCACCGACATGCTGCTTATACAGCACTTTGAAGTGTTTAGTAACTTGCTTCCAGTCATCAGCGTTCAGATCAACATCGGATTTGACACCACGTTCCTTCTTGGTTTCAGTCAGATATTCTTCAAACGGCTCATCGGGCATTCCCATAACCACTGAGCCAAACATCTGCACCAAGCGGCGATAGGCATCGTAAACAAAACGAGCATCACCGGTCAATTCGACCATGCTCTCGGCAATCGGATCAGTCAGACCGAGATTAAGAACCGTATCCATCATACCGGGCATCGAGAACTTCGCGCCGGAACGTACTGAAACCAACAGCGGGTTTTTCACGTTGCCGAAATTCTTGCCGGATTGCTTTTCAACAGTTTGAAGGGCTTCTAATACTTGATCCCACATACCAGACGGGAACTTGCCACCTTCGGCGAGGTATGCATTACAAGCTTGTGTGGTAATCGTAAAGCCGGGGGGAACGGGAACGCCTGTACGGGTCATGTCTGCCAAGCCTGAACCTTTACCGCCAAGCAAGGCGCGGACGCTGTCCCATTTACCGCCGACTTCTTTTTCGGCCTGTTCTACTGCATCAAACGAATAAACCCATCTTTTTGGTGGGGCAGTCTTGTTTCCATCAGTTGTCTTTTTGACGGCAACAGGTTTTGTTAGTGTGACCATTGTCCTTCACTCCCTCAAATCAAATTTATTTATACCTTTGAGACTATTGTCATCCTATCCGGGGTGTTTTCGGTACTGACATTAAGCGTGTTCTGAGGTGACATGAATAACAATATTGGGGTAGGCTACTCAGCAAATACGGGGGAGTTGCTCCCCACTCAACATGTCCACAATACGGTTAGCGCCAATCGTGCTGCGTAAGGTAACCAGTCCGGGTGAGCCAGCTTCAACATGTCCAATGAGTCGGCTTTCTGATCCTAGTAACTCCAGCGCATGGTCAGCATCCGACGCGGGAACAAAGGTGATAAATCGCCCTTCATTAGCTACATACATCGGATCGAGTCCGAGAATTTCACAGGCTCCACGCACATCTTCTTGAATCGGAATCGATACCTCATCAATATGAATGTGCAGCCTTGATGCCTGCGCGATTTCGATCAGGCCACTGGCTAACCCACCGCGTGTCAAATCACGCATACAGTGAATGTCGATGCCCGCGTCCAATAACCTGAAAATTGGTGCAACCAGTGGCGCACAGTCACTTTCAATTTCGCTTTCAAAGGCTAATCCTTCACGTACCGCCATGATCGCCATGCCGTGTCGCCCGATGTCGCCGTTCAACAGCACCGCGTCACCCACTTGGACACTTGAAGGCGCAATACTCAGATTGTGTTCGATCACGCCAACGCCAGCCGTATTGATAAAAATGTCATCGCCTTTACCTTTATCCACCACTTTGGTGTCGCCGGTGACGATTTGCACATTAGAAGCCTGCGCAGTGGTTTGCATCGATTGGACAATTTGCCACAGCGTATCCATTGGCAAACCTTCTTCGAGGATGAATGCGGCGCTAATATATAAAGGACGTGCGCCACACATGGCGAGGTCATTCACCGTACCGTTGACAGCTAATGTGCCGATATTGCCACCGGGGAAAAATAATGGTTTCACCACATAGGAGTCGGTCGTGAAAGCCAGTTTCGCGTTACCGATTTGGAAGTTCGCCGCATCATGTCGGGTTTCCAAAAATGAATTTTGGAAAGCAGGCAAGATCATTTTTTCGATCAGGTTGTGCATCAACTTGCCGCCGCTGCCGTGTGCCAGCAGCACTTTGGGATAATCGGAAATCGGGATCGGGCAAGTGAAGCCATCGGCTATGGTCGGTGCTGGTGCTTTAATCGGGGAATTGCTCATGCTGATGTCTCCACAAGCTGTGGCCTTCGGTAGCGATAGTAAGCCGCACATGCACCCTCGTTGGAAACCATCGTCGCGCCCAAAGGATGCTCCGGTGTACACAACGTTCCGAATGCCGGACATTCAAACGGCTTTTTGATTCCGCGCAGAACCGTTCCACTGATACATTCGGTACTTTCCTCAACCGTGTAATCGGTGAGGCCGAAGCGGGTTTCAGCATCGAAATGGATATAAGGTTGGCGTAAGCCCAGACCACTTTGAGCGATTTCACCAATTCCGCGCCATTTACGGTCAACAATCGTAAAAACGTCGCGCACAATTTCTTGGGCAGGTAAGTTGCCTTCACGTTTTACGCAGCGGGCATACTGGTTTTCAACCTCAGCGCGGCCTTCTTCAAGCTGCTTCACACACATATAAATGCCCTGCATGATGTCCAGCGGTTCGAAGCCTGTTACCACAAACGGGATTTTGTACTTACGCGCCAGCGGTAGATATTCTTCGTAGCCTACGACCGCGCAAACATGCCCCGCAGCGAGGAATGCTTGGACACGGTTATCAGGTGCGGAAAGGATGGCTTCAATCGCTGGAGGAACCAGCACATGCGACACCAAAATAGAAAAGTTATCAATGTGTTGGCGGTCAGCTTGATAAACCGCCATCGCGTTTGCAGGTGCAGTGGTTTCAAAACCAACCGCGAAAAAGACCACCTGTTTATGAGGATTATCTTTAGCGATCTTGAGCGCATCGAGTGGCGAATACACCATTCGCACATCGCCGCCTGCCGCCTTCGAGGAAAGTAAATCGCCTTTAGTCCCCGGTACGCGCATCATATCGCCAAACGAAGTGAAAATGACTTCTGGACGGGCGGCAATATCAACCGCTTTATCAATCAGTTCGACCGCTGTTACACAAACCGGACAACCCGGCCCATGAAGCAGCGAAATTTGAGGGGGTAAAAGTTCGTCCACGCCAAATTTGACAATGGCATGCGTTTGTCCACCACAGATCTCCATCAGCGTCCACGGTTGGGTGATGGTTTGGGCGATTAACTGTGCAAATTGATGCACAGTCTCAGCGTTGCGATATTCGTCTATGAACTTCATCGTATTGCGACCCCGGTATATGAACCACTGGTGCAAACAAGATTTTTTAAACTCTCGATACAGCGTTTAATAAAGTCCCTCTCCTTTGAGTTCAAGGGAGAGGGACTTAGAATGACGTTATTATTTACCGACTCAGTAGGTTGTCAGCGCTCGCATATATTGGGCACGCTCGAAAGCGGTCGGGTCTGCGGCGTGCATCTTGCTAACGCTGCCGCGCATCTGCGCCACTGACTCGTATTCGTGTTCGTCCATCCACAGCTTAAGCTGCCGTTCGACAACACTCAGATGACCAATGCCATTCTTGAGCAGTGCCGAGGTCATCATGGTGACATTCGCGCCCGCCAAGATCATCTTGATGGCATCCTCACCGGAATGGATACCGGTAGTGGCTGCCAAGTCTGCCGCGATACGTTTGTAGAGTATGCCAATCCATGTCAACGGTAAGCGCATCTCGTGAGGCGAACTGAGGATAACATTGGGTTTGACATCCAGCGTTTCAAGATCAATATCCGGTTGGTAGAAACGGTTGAAGAGTACCAGTGCGTTCGCACCTGCTTCATCCAGTTTCTTCGCCATATTTCCCATATTGCTGAAATATGGACTGAGCTTGACGGCCACCGGAATGGTGACCGCTAACTTCACATGACGAAGAATTTCAAGGTAAGTCTCTTCAACTTCTTCACCCGATAACTTGGCTTCAGTCGGGATGTAATAGATATTCAGTTCCAAGGCATCTGCACCAGCAGTTTCCATCTTGCGGGCAAACTTAGTCCAACCGCCAATCGAACTGCCGTTGAGGCTGGCAATGATGGGGATATTGACCGCTGCTTTGGCCTTTTGTATCAGTTCGAGATACTGATCTGGTCCTGAGTGAAAGGTTTCTGGCTCAGGGAAATAAGTCAGCGCCTCGGCAAAGCTATCTGTGCCAATGGTCGTATGATCATACAGCGTCTCGCGTTCGCGGCGGATTTGCTCCTCAAACAGCGAGAACAAAACTACTGCGCCAGCACCCGCGTCTTCCATCTTGCGGATATTATCCACACTTTCCGAAAGGGGTGATGCGGAAGCCACCAGCGGTGAGCGTAAGTTCATTCCAAGATAGGTGGTATCGATATTCACGACTTATCTCCTTCGCCGTTATGGCCGTTTTGTCCATTTGAGGGTTTTAGTTTTCGGGATGCCATATATTCATACAGCGCCCAACGTTCATTCACATCGTCCTGTGCTTCTGCGAATAACACCTTTGCCACTTCTGGCTTGCTGAATTTCAACATGTTAAAGCGTGTTTCCATTTGCAGGTAATCCTTGACAGGCATCTTCGGCGCACGTGAGTCGAGTACCATCGGATTTTCGCCTTGTTCAAGACGTTGCGGGTTATAGCGATACAGTGGCCATTGGCCTGAGTCGACCGCTGCTTTCTGGTCGTGCATTCCTTTGCTCATATCAATCCCGTGCATGATGCAGTGACTGTAAGCGATAATCAGAGATGGGCCGTCATATGCTTCGGCTTCGAGGAAGGCTCGTAAGGTTTGTTCGTCCTTCGCACCCATCGCCACCTTCGCTACATACACATTACCGTAGCTCATCGCAATCAGTCCCAAGTCTTTCTTGCCCATTGGCTTACCGCCTGCCGCAAACTTGGCAACCGCACCGCGTGGCGTAGACTTGGACATCTGACCGCCAGTGTTCGAGTAGACTTCGGTATCCATCACCAGAATATTGACGTTACGTCCGCTGGCGATGACATGATCGAGTCCACCAAAGCCGATGTCGTACGCCCAACCGTCACCACCGACGATCCAGACATCTTTCTTAACCAATGCATCTACCAGAGGCAGTAACTGGTGCGCTGCTTCGGATTGCATTCCAGCCAGTTTTTCCTTGAGTGCGGCAACACGTTCACGTTGATCGTAAATGCCTGATTCATCCGACTGGTCAGCCTTGAGCAAGCTCTCGACCAATTCCGTACCGATTTCGGCAGATAACTGTTGGACGAGTTCAACGGCCATCTCATGCTGCTTGTCGAGTGCGACCCGCATACCAAGACCGAATTCGGCGTTGTCTTCAAACAGCGAGTTCGACCACGCTGGCCCGCGCCCTTCAGAATTTTTCGCCCAAGGTGTGGTCGGTAAGTTGCCGCCATAAATTGACGAGCAGCCGGTTGCATTGGCGATCACTGAACGATCACCAAATAACTGTGAAAGCAGCTTCAGATAAGGTGTCTCACCGCAACCAGAGCAAGCGCCGGAGAACTCAAACAAGGGCTGTTGGACTTGCTGTTGGCGGATGCTATTGACCTTGATGTTACGTCGGTCAGTTTCCGGCAGCGCCGTGAAGAAGTTCCAGTTGTCGCGCTCGGATTCACGGATCGGTGGTTGAGGTTCCATATTGATGGCTTTAAGGTTGACGGCTGATTTGTTTTTGACCGGGCAAACATCGACGCAGATACCGCAGCCTGTGCAATCTTCCGGCGATACTTGAATGGTGTACTTTTCGCCTTTCCATTCGGTATCGCGAGCATCCATTGACTTGAAGGTCGCAGGCGCACCTTCCAGCAGTTCTGGTTCATAGGCTTTGATACGGATAACGGCGTGTGGGCAAACCATCGCGCACTTACCGCACTGGATACAAATGTTGGAGTCCCAAACTGGAATTTCAGTGGCGATGTTACGTTTCTCCCACTGTGCCGTACCCGTTGGGTATGTACCATCAACCGGAAGGGCACTGACAGGGATCAAATCACCGCGCCGAGCGATCATTTCACCAAGTACGCCGCGTACAAAGTCAGGTGCTTCGGCTGGAACGAACGGCAGGAATGCCACTTTAGTTGTGACTGCTGCTGGCACTTTGACCTCAAACAGATTTTCCAGTGTAGCATCAACCGCTTGCAAGTTCTTCTCGACGATCTCTTCACCTTTTCTGCCGTAGGTCTTCTCAATGGAGTGTTTGATGGCATCAATCGCTTCGTCGCGTGGCAGTACGCCGGAAATGGCGAAGAAGCAAACTTGCATCACAGTGTTGATGCGCCCCTTCATGCCCGCTTGTTGGGCGATCTTCAGCGCGTCAATCACATAGAATTTGATCTTCTTGCTGATGATTTGTTCTTGGATTGGCTCAGGAAGATGATCCCAAATTTCGTCCGGCCCATAATAGGTGTTCAGCAGGAAGACACCACCGGGAACAAGGTCTTTGAGCATGTCATGGTGTTCAAGGAAAGCAGGTTGATGGCAGGCTACGAAATTGGCCTTGGTGATCAAATAGTTGGAGTGGATAGGTTTCGAGCCGAAACGCAGATGCGAAATCGTCATCGAGCCGGACTTCTTCGAGTCATAAACGAAGTAACCTTGAGCATAGTTATTGGTGTTTTCACCGATAATCTTGATCGAGTTCTTGTTCGCGCCCACCGTGCCGTCTGCGCCGAGACCGTAAAAGACCGCGCGAATGACCGAGTCGGGTTCAATTGAGAATTCAGGATCAAAATCGATGCTGGTGTTACTCACATCATCATTGATACCAATCGTGAAGTGGTTCTTGGGCTTCGGCAGCGCCAGATTTTCAAAAATCCCCTTGACCATCGCTGGCGTGAATTCCTTCGAGGACAAACCGTAGCGTCCACCGACCAGTATGGGCATTTGACCGTGCTGCCATTCTTCGTGCAGTGCGGTAAGGCAATCCAGATACAGCGGTTCGCCACCACTGCCCGGTTCTTTGGTGCGGTCTAATATGGCAATGGATTTGACGCTTGCCGGTAATGCAGCCGCAAAACCTTTCATGTCAAATGGACGGTACAACCGGACTTTGAGCAGGCCGATTTTTTCGCCTTGCGCGGTCAGATAATCAACTGTTTCATGCGCCGCTTCATTGCCCGAACCCATCATGACAATCACGCGCTCGGCATCCGGTGCACCAACATAATCAAATAGGTGGTAGTGTCGTCCCGTCAGCTTGGCGAAGTCATCCATGGCTTGCTGCACAATCCCCGGACAGACTTCATAATATGGATTGACCGTCTCACGCGCTTGGAAGTAGACATCAGGATTCTGTGCCGTACCACGCATAATGGGATGGTCAGGCGAGAGCGCCCGCGCACGATGTTCTAAAATTTTCTCATATGGGATCATTGAACGTAAGTCGTCGTCGTTCAGAAGTTCCATCTTGACGACTTCATGCGAGGTACGGAAGCCATCAAAGAAATGCAGAAACGGCAGCCGTGTTTTGAGCGTGGCAACTTCGCTGATGAGCGCGAAATCGTGGGCTTCTTGCACCGAGGCCGATGACAACATCGCCCAACCGGTTGCCCGTGCCGCCATAACATCACTATGGTCGCCAAAAATCGAAAGTCCCTGTGCCGCCAACGACCGTGCCGCAATATGAAAAACCACTGAAGTCAATTCTCCAGCGATTTTATACATATTGGGGATCATCAACAGCAAACCCTGCGAAGCCGTAAACGTCGTGGCTAATGCTCCGGCCTGAAGTGCGCCATGTATCGCCCCGGCAGCACCGCCTTCACTCTGCATTTCGACGATCTGTGGAACCGTTCCCCACAGGTTTGGTTTGCCTGCGGCTGCCCATTCATCTGCCGATTCACCCATCGGCGTGGAAGGGGTAATCGGATAAAGTGCAATCACTTCATTTAATTTATAGGCGACGCGGGCTACCGCTTCATTGCCGTCTATGGTTGTTACTGCCCGTTCACTCATTTTGGAGTTCTCCTAATTCGCCCATTTGCGCTAAATATTCAAATACCCTCGCCGCTTCCATTTCATCGACGATGCTGAGGGCAAAACCGACATGTACAATCACGTATTCACCAATCTGCGCTTCAGGAACATACGCGAGGCTTATTTCTTTAATAACGCCACCAAAGTTCACTCTGGCTGTTCGTTCCAGCGCGTCTTCACCCTTAATACTGATAATTTTTCCCGGAACTGCTAAACACATTTTTTTACTGCTCCTTGAGCGCTGCCATGATCTGCCCTAAAGCGATACCGCCGTCATTCGGTGGAATGTTGCGATGCCAGTAAGGGCTAAAGCCTTCCGCAAGCAGCCTATCGATGGTGTGTTCCAGCAGGGTCTTATTCTGGAAACAGCCACCCGTCAAAACCACCTGCTTTTCGCCTAGTTGCTGAGCAATATAGATAATCATTTCGGTCAGCGTATTGTGGAAGATGGTCGCGATCTCACCTACCGCTACGCCAGCCCTCAAATCATCAACAATTGCCTTGATGGTCAGCTTCAAGTCCAGTATGCGTCTTGGGGTGTCTAAGTCACCAGTGATGTCTGTAACTGCAAACGGGTAGCATTTGTCGCTTATTCTTCCATTTTGGATGAATTCCAAATCCATCGCCGCCTGACCTTCGAAGCTGGCATATTGGCGCAAACCGATGAGTGCGGCGACTGCGTCAAACAGCCGTCCGGCACTGGAAGTGAGCGGCGCGTTTATCCCTTTTCTCAGGGCGGATTTCAGTAAGGCAAGCTCGGATGGAGAGAAGGCTTGAACAGGTGGTAAATCCAGTGGAATGTCTTCACCATACACGGCATACAACAATCCGAGTGCCGAACGTCGTGGTTCTTTTACGGCTTGATCACCACCGGGCAAGCGGAATGTCATGAGATGCGCCGCACGATCAAATGAACGTTCATTAACGCGTAGAAACTCGCCGCCCCAAATCGTACCGTCTGTACCGTAACCGGTTCCGTCCCATGACACACCCAGCACCGGCGCTTCGAGATGATTGTCTGCCATGCATGACAGCACATGGGCATAATGATGTTGGACGCGGATGACGGATAAGCCTAATTCTTCAGCATAACGAGTTGAGCGGTAATCGGGATGCAGGTCACAAACTACTGCCGACGGATGTAACTCATAAAGCTGCTGAAAATCGTGGATAACCCGCTGGTAAGCATCGTAAGCCTGCACCGTATCCATATCGCCAATATGCTGACTGATGAACGCCTGCCGCCCGCTGGTCACAGCCGCTGTATTCTTCAGATGTGATCCGGCGGCAATGAGCGTTGGAGCATTTTCTGGCAGTTCGATAGGCAGGGGCGCATAACCCCGCGCCCGCCGCAAAATCAATTCGCGTCCGGCGGCAATTCGCACAATCGAGTCATCCACATGCCGCGCAATCGGACGGTTATGAACCAGAAATAAATCAGCGATTTCACCTAAACGTTCTAAGGCTTCATGTTCATCAATACAAATCGGTTCACCGGACAAATTGCCGCTGGTGGCAACCACTGGAAAACCCAGTTCACGCATTAACAAATGATGCAGCGGTGTATAGGGCAGCATCATGCCCAAATAAGGATTGCCGGGGGCGACGTTGGGAGCGAGGTCATCACCCACACGTTTTAACAAGATAATCGGTGCTTCTGATGAAGTCAGCAGCTTTGCTTCGAGGTCTGAAACTTCACAGTCAGTTTTGATGTTTTCAAGCGAGGGATACATCAGTGCTAGCGGTTTTTCGTCACGGTGCTTACGCGATCTGAGCAGACTAACCGCTGCTGCATTTCGTGCATCGACCATCAAATGAAAGCCGCCAATCCCTTTTACAGCAACGACTTTCCCCTGACGAATGGCCTCAGCGGTTGCTAGCAATGCCTCATCACGAACAGCGAAGGTTGCGCTGCTTTTGTCCCAGAGCGCAAGCTGTGGGCCGCACTTGGGACAGGCATTCGGTTGGGCATGGAAGCGTCTATCTAAGGGGTTTTCATACTCGGCGCGGCATTCATCACACATCTCGAACAGCCGCATGGTGGTGTTCGGGCGATCATAAGGCAGTCTTTGAATGATGCTGAAACGCGGGCCGCAGTGGGTGCAGTTGGTAAACGGATAACGATAACGCCGATTCGTCGGATCAAATATTTCTTTCAAACATTCAGGGCAGGTTGCCAGATCAGGCAGGACAATCGCGGTTTTTGCGCCCACGTCATTACTGTGGCGGATTTCAAAAGCCTGTTCGCCAACAAGCGCTATGCTTTGCCAATCGAGGTGATGAATCGCGGCATGAGGCGGCAGTTCATTTTGTAAGCGGCTCAGGAAAGTATCCAGCTGAAGCGGAATGGCTTCAACTTCAACCGTCACACCCTGTGATGAGTTGACAACCCAACCACTCAAACCTAGCTCATGGGCTAGACGATAAACAAAGGGGCGGAAACCCACCCCTTGTACGAGTCCTTGAACCATGACACGACGACGTTCGGTCATCGTTAGTCCGTTTCTGCGATAACCTCGACCAACTCAAGGTCATGCGCCTCATCAACTTCATGAACATGCCCACATTCAGGGCAAATAAACATATGACCTTCCAGATCGTCACAGGTTATGATTTGTTGGTAACCGCACACACATTTGTAATCCAGATTTACGGTGTCGATGATCAATTCAGCACCTTGAAGTGGCGTTCCAACCGTTGTTGCCTGATACGCTTGCCGCAGCGCATCTTCTGAAAAAGCGCTGCCCCGACGGAAATGAATTTGTGCGATTTGTTTGACACCTTGTGTCTGTAACTGTGGCAGTACGTTATTGACGATGCCTTCGACGATCCCAAATTCGTGCATAATGGGTTGCCCTCCTAAATAACTACACTCATATTCGTTTTGATAATCGCTTCAACTTGGTCAGTTATTTCGGGCAGCATCGCGTTAAGCTGGCTGGAAAGTTCACTGCCATACTCGAAATCCGCACCAACAATCGAAATCAGGATACCTTCTGGTTTTGCTTCATATAGTTCATCAGCCGCGCCCAAAAGTGTTCCCGGACTGACGTGATGTGTGAATGCCCCCGTACTCACTTCCGGCGCGACATTTTCCCAGATGACCTTGCCCGGCCGTTGTCCAACCCGCGCATCAATGAAAACCACCAATTGAGCATCGCGAATCGGTTCGACCAGTTCTGGCGTAAGTTGATAGGCTGTGATGACCTGTACCGAGGCCGACTTCAGACGTTGTTCCATTAACTGGGCAAGGTGCTGCCCGATGGCATCATCACTTCTAAGCGGGTTTCCATAACCGATAATGAGGATCATCGTTTAACTTCCTGTACCACAGCACCATCAGGCGAGAGCAGTTGTATTTGCAGCGGCATCTGCCCAACCGCATGAGTCGAACAGCTTAAACACGGATCAAAAGCGCGGATGACGGCCTCGACACGATTCAACATGCCTTCGGTGATTTGTTCCTTCTTCACATAACGCTTGGCGACATCCAAAACGCTTCGATCCATCGCGTAATTATTGTGTCCTGTCGCGATAATCAGATTCGCTCGAACGATCAACCCGTTCTTGTCGATCTGATAATGATGAAGCAGTGTGCCGCGCGGGGCTTCGCTGACACCCACGCCATGTTCGCTGTTTGGCTCGGCAAACGCCCGTACCCGATCACTCAGAATGTCAGGGGTGTGCAGCAGTTCATCAATCTTTTCGAAGCAATACAGAATTTCGATTAATCGCGCATAGTGATAATGGAATGAACTTTGCGAGTCGAGTGTGCGGAAGAATTCCAATGCTTCATCAGCGCGGGGTGTGCCACAGGATTTGACGAGGTTCAGCCGTGCCAACGGCCCGACCCGATACACACCTTGCGGATAACCCATTGGCTTATAAAATGGCGATTTCAGATAAGTCCACGGTTCAACTTTTTCAGTGATGTAATCTTCATAGTTATCAGGATTCAAGTTGTCGGCAACTATCCCACCGTCAGCGTCGATAATCCGCAGCAGTCCGTCATACATCTCAAGCTGATTGCGCTCATTGGTTAACCCCATAAACAAGGTGTTCAGTGTGGCAAAGGCTTTGATTTCTTCATCATAATTACCCAGTATGCCCCTGAACCAAGCCAGAGTACGCAGTGCAATCTCGATACCTTCCGGCAGCATTTTCAGTATCGTGTCGCGCTTTTCGGCGGTCAGTGGTTCGCTCACACCGCCGGGGACAACCCACGCCGGATGAATGCGCTTGCCACCTAAAAGTTCGATAATTTGCTGCCCCATCTGGCGCAGACGAACACCGTCCCGTGCAAGCTGCGGTTGCTGCTGGGCGATGCCAAACAGGTTGCGTTGAGCAGGATCAGCATCCATACCCAGCAGTAGATCAGGCGCGGAGAGATAAAAGAAACTCAGTGCATGCGATTGAGCAATCTGTGCCAGATTCAGAACTCGCCGCAGATTAGCCGCCGTCGTTGGGATTTTCACCGCAAGCAGTGCATCACAGGCTTTTGCCGAGGCCACCAGATGGCTCACCGGACAAATCCCGCAGATACGTGCCATCAATGACGGCATTTCGTGGAACGGTCGTCCTTCGCAAAATTTCTCAAACCCGCGCAACTGCGTCACATGAAAATGAGCATCCTCAACGTGACCTGCGTCATCGAGTTGGATCGTAATTTTGGCATGACCCTCAATGCGAGTGACCGGGTCAATGACAATTTGTTGTGCCATGCTGACTCCTAAGCGCCAAAGCGCGTTTTGCCGTTCAAATCCGGTGTGCGTCCGGCGAGCAGCTCAGTAAGAACGTATAAAATAGTGGTGGCTGAAGGTGGGCATCCCGGTACATAAACATCAACTTTGACGGCTGAATGCACCGGTCGTACCATCGGCAGCAGCTTAGGTACTGAATTATCGGGTAGCTGCGGATCAAGCAATTTAGGGTCAAGATATGCACGGCGCAGCACCGACTCCGCACCAATCGAGTTTCGCAGTGTCGGCACATTGCCCGTTACCGCGCAATCACCCAGCGAAACCAGAATATGCGTATGTTCACGAATGTGGCGGATTTTCTCTAAATCCGCTTCACTGCTCACCGCGCCCTCGACTAGCGTAACATCCACTTCATCAGGGAAATCTTTGCGATCAACCAATGGGCTGTAAACCAATTCAATTTGGTCAGCCAGATCCAACAGTTTCTCGTCGATGTCCAGAAAGGACATGTGACAGCCCGAACAACCGTCTAACCATACCGTTGCTATTTTTGTCCGGGTCATTTTTCAATCTCCCTCATATCAGCCAGTGTCGTCAAGAAACCTTGATGCTTGGTCATTTCACCGACTGCTTTGCCTTTGACGAACAGTGCGCCTGTTGGACACACTTGGACGCACTTGCCACAGCTTGTGCAGCTTTCCGAGTCTCCCCACGGCTGATTTAGATCAGTAATCACGCAGGATTCGATACCGCGTCCCATCACATCCCAAGTGTGTGCGCCTTCCACTTCGCCGCAGACTCGCACACAGCGTGTACACAAAACACAGCGATTATGGTCGAGTGCGAACCGCTCATGCGAAGCATCGACTTCTCGCCTTGGATTCCGGTAGCGCAGGTTAATGTGGTCAATACCCAGTGTCACAGCCAAGTTTTGCAGGTCACAATGACCATTCGCCACACACACGGAGCAAATATGGTTGCCTTCGACAAATAAAAGTTCAACGATCATGCGACGGTATTTCGTCAGGCGTTCGGACTCGGTGTAAACTTCCATCCCCTCTTGCGGACGGATGACACAGGCTGGCATCAGCTTGGGCATCCCTTTGATTTCGACTAGGCACAGCCTACAAGCACCAATATCCGAAAGCCCTTCGAGATGGCATAAAGTTGGTATGAAAATGTCATTTTCGTTAGCCAGTTCGAGGATCGTTTCATCATCACGACCGCTGACATCTTGATCGTTTATCTTGAGTGTAACGACACGGCTCATAATGCCACCTCCGCATGCTGATGAATTTTGCACACGCCCGCCGGACAAACCTTATCGACAATATGCGCTATGTACTCATCACGGAAGTAGCGCAATGTACTCTGTACCGGAGTCGGTGCGCCTTGCCCCAATCCGCACAAGCTGGTGCTTTTCACCATATCGGCTAAGGTTTCAAGCATCGCCAGATCATCTAGAGTGGCCTCACCTCGCGTAATCTTGGTGAGCAGGTCATACATCTCTGCCGTTCCAACGCGGCAGGGAATACACTTGCCGCAGGATTCGGACATGCAGAATTCCATGAAGTATCGTGCCACATCCACCATGCACGATGTTTCATCCATGACGATCATGCCGCCCGATCCCATATAAGTGCCGAGTTGCAGTAACGAGTCGTAATCAACAGGGATGTCGAGATAATCCCCGGTTATACATCCTCCAGACGGCCCACCGGTTTGTACTGCTTTAAAGCGTTTCCCGTTGGGGATTCCGCCGCCAATATCAAAAATAATGTCGCGCAGGTGGGTTCCCATAGGTACTTCGATGAGTCCAGTATTCTCAATCGTTCCAGTCAGCGAGAAAACTTTCGTTCCCTTGCTCTTTTCCGTTCCAATAGTGTTGTACCATTCCGCGCCATTCCGAATGATGGGCGTGATGTTGGCATAACTTTCCACATTGTTGATCAAAGTCGGGCAACCCCACAGACCATGCTCTGCCGGATACGGTGGACGTGGACGTGGTATGCCGCGCTTGCCTTCAATTGAGGCAATAAGGGCAGTTTCTTCGCCGCAAACGAATGCTCCGGCTCCCAGACGAACATCCAGATGGAAGTTGAAGGTAGTGCCGCCGATACTATTGCCGAGCAGGTTATACTTTTGGGCTTGGCGGATCGCTGCCTTTAAGCGTTTGACGGCTAGTGGATACTCAGCGCGGACGTACAGGTAGCCTTGATCTGCGCCAACCGCATAGGCCGCAATCGTCATCCCTTCCAAAATCTTAAAGGGATAATCTTCCATCACACTGCGATCCATAAATGCACCCGGATCGCCTTCGTCACCATTACAAATGACATACTTATGAGCGCCTTGCGCCTTCGAAACTGTTCCCCACTTCAAACCGGTGGGATAGCCTGCGCCGCCGCGCCCACGTAATCCACTGCGGGTGATTTGCTCGATCACCTGCTGTGGAGTCATTTCAGTCAACACCTTGAGCAGGGCATCATAGCCACCTGCCGCGACGTAAGGTTCAATCCGTTCGGGATCGAGTTTGCCGCTGTATTCCAGAACAATTTTCTTTTGTCGGCTAAAAAATGGAACTTCTTGCGAACATTCGAGCCGTTTAACAGGCTTCGTTTCTAAACTATCGAGTATTTCAGTCGAATCCTCAGCCTTAACGCCTTGGTACAAAACATCTTGCGGCTCAACCGATACCATCGGCCCATTCGCGCATAAACCGCGACAGCCGCCGTTGGTAATTGAACATAGCGTACCGAGGCCGCGTTCTTCAACTTGCTTTTGCATCTCCGCTTGGACTTGATCGCTGTGTGCAGACAGACAGGCCGTCCCGCTGCAAACGAAGATATGATGTTTAAATGTCCGTTGTTCAGCCAATTCCTGCGCTGCAACTTTTTGGAGTTCTTCAGCAATCATAATGTCATCCAGCCTTGAACTTTATTTACTACGTCAGAAGGATCAAGTTTGCCCATCACCTCACCATCAAGCACGCCTGCCGGTGCAAGACCACATGTGCCTAAACAGCGAGCCACCAGCAGCGACACTTTTTTATCTGCTGTCGTCTCACCCGGTTTGATGTGCGCGAGATTGGTAACCGCCTCTAAGATTTGCCCTGCGCCCTTGATGTAACAAGCCGTACCGAGGCACACCACACAGCTATGCTCGCCTTGTGGCTTAAGGGTAAAAAAGTTATAAAAGGTGGCAACGCCGTAAACACGGCTTAAAGGGACTTTCAAGTTCGAGGCTACGTATCGCAGTGCGGGGTCGTCCAAACAGCCAAAGGCTTCTTGGACAGTATGAAGAGTCTCTATCAGTGCATCAGGCTCATTGCCATGCCGCCGCATGGTTGCGTTTACCAGTCGCCAACGTTTGTCATCCGAGGGAGCCGATGTCTTCAAAGAACGCGTTTGCATTGTTCCTCCAGACACAGATGAAAATAGTAAGTAGCAATTCTTTTTCTTCAGAATAGCGGCTTACTACAATTGCCATCCCTACTAAACCTCAGGGCTTGTGCGTAAGGAATGTCACCTTGATGTTATGAAGTCATTCATTCTTTATTTAAGGAAGTTCGTAGGGAGAAGGATGTAAATCACTATCGAAATAACCAATAAATTTAAGGTAGATTTAGGGTTACATTGAGACCTAATTAATCTGCCACAAAGGATAGGATGTTAAAGTTACATCAGCTTACAAGAATAAGATGGAGTTCAAAATGGCACCCGGAATGACACCTGCCAAACGTTTTGCAATTCGCGCCGCACTCGTATCGGGCAGTTCCGTTGCCTTGATTGTAGGCGCACAAACTTTAATTACGGTCGATGTTCAGGCGGGTAGGATGACTCAAGATGGTAATACCCTTGCAGCATCGAACGCGGCGCAGCCTTCAAGCGATATTGCTGCCGGTTCCGGTATCACCCTCCTTCGCCAATCCAACACAGCACCATTGGCTTCTACCGATGATGACGACCTTCAAAGTGCTGAACAACTATTCAATCAACAGCAGCAAGATCAGCTTAATCAGCAGACACAATTGTTCAATAATCAGCAAACCTTCCGCCGCCCCCGTACCCATTCCAGTCACTAAACCACAAATTTCCCGCCTCTCTCAGAAAACCACCGATATACCGGTGGTTTTCGTTTACAGGTAAAGATCATCTTGCAAAATAAGTTAAGTTGGATTTAAGGTTACTTTGAGATGCAGTTAAAACAGTCCATTCCGTTTGGGCATATCCTAAAACTGTAAGATGACACGGTTAAGGAGAGTTCAAAATGGCATCAGGAATGACACCCGCAAAACGTTTCGCAGTTCGCACAGCATTAGTTGCGGGTAGTACACTAGCAACAGTCGTAGGCGCACAAAGCCTTATACTACTCGATACAACATCCAGCACCGCAGCCGTGGCTAGCAGCGCTGTTTCAATCGTCAACACCACCACCGCCGGCACAATCGCAGATACAGTCGCCTCATCAATAGTCAGCACCATTCGTCAGGCGACGACAGATACCACATCAGCAGTAGTTGCGGTGGTTCCAACGGTTCAGCCCACCGTTCAGCAACTGACCGTTCCGTCAGTACCAACCACCAAGTCAAGCCGTTAATTCGGAGGCAATCATGGAACGCTACACACTAGCCTTTCGCGCAATGGGATGTCAGGTCAACATCTGGTTGGAAACCGATCTGGACGGGCAGCGCTTACTCGAAACGGTTCCGGCTGAAGTCGAAGCCATCGAAGCTGTGCTTTCGCGCTTCCGTTCGGAAAGCGAACTCTCGCGTTTAAATCAGCAGCCTGATCAATGGGTTGAAGTCAGCGAGACTTTAATGGCGAATATTCTGGCAGCCAAGCAAGGCGCACGTATCACCAACGGCTTATATCATCCACTGCTTCACGATGCATTGGTCGCGGCAGGTTATGACCGCAGCTTCGAACATATTGAAGCCTCGGCAGAACCGTTTTCCATCCCGCCGGTCACCGATTGGCAGGCCATACAGGTCAATATCGCCAAGCGCCTTGTACGCATACCTGCTCCGATTGACGTGGGTGGCGTGGCAAAAGGCTGGACAGCCGAACAAATCGCCAAACGCTTATCGGTTTATGGCGCGTGTTTGGTCGATATGGGCGGCGATATGGCGGCTCGTGGCGCACCGGAAGAGTCCGCTGGATGGGAAGTCGCGGTAGCCGAACCTGCTGGACGTGAAGGCGATATTGTGCATGTTCTCGTGCGCAATGCCAGCATTGTGACCAGTGGCAAAGATTTTCGTCACTGGCAGCGCGCCGGACAAAATCAGCACCATATCATCGACCCGCGCACCGGCAAATCTGCTGAAACCGATGTCATGTCGGTCACAGTCATGCATCCCTACGCGCCAACCGCCGAAGTCTACGCCAAAGCGGTCATGCTGCTCGGTAGTCAACAAGGCTTGGCATGGATTAACCAGCAGCCCAACGCCTCAGCTTTAGCCGTTTGCGACGATGGATCAGTCTTGGCGACACACGCCTTTGAATTATGTTTCGTTTAATGAATTTGACAGATCTCAGTCTGTCTGTAGAGGGGGATTATCATGGTTAAGGAAGCACGTTGGTGGGATCGTTTATCCCTATTGTTTAGTATCGTCGTTGTGGCCGTGGCAGCCGTTGTCATGCTCCAATCGGGCATGTTCACGTCCAGCTTATCGGCTGATTCACAAATCACTTGGCATCTCATCCGCTCGGCGGGCATACTCTCATATGTCTTATTGACCATATCTATGCTCTGGGGATTAGCGGTCAGCAGCCGCGCCGTAAATGATTGGTCACCCGGTGTCTTGACCATGTTGATGCACAGCACCGTTTCATGGCTGGCAGTGGTTCTGGCGATTGCTCACGCATTGCTCTTGATGGTCGATAAATATTTTGCCTACACCCTTGCCGACGTACTCGTACCTTTTATCGGGCCTTATCGTCCTCTGGCTGTCGGTCTCGGTACGCTCTCCATTTGGATTATGCTGGCGGTTTCGGCGAGCTTCTGGATTAAAGACCGCATGGGGCATCGCAATTGGTGGTGGCTGCATCTCACTAGCTATGTCACCTTCGGCTTGGCGACCGCTCACGGCTTGCTAGCAGGCACCGACTCGGAACGGCTCGGCATTCGTATTCTGCTGCTTTTGGGTGTGCTGCTCGTCTCCGGCTTCACTGCCTTCCGTGTTTACAAAGCCCGTTCCAAACCACCGAAGCCAGTTCGCGCTCCCAAACATGCTTAACGCTTAAACCATACAAATCAAAAGTGGACTTACCCCGAATAGACGGACACACAAAATGTCAGAGGTGTGCAAGCTGCTCAAAAGCACAAGGGCTGAGATAGCCGAGAGCAGAATGCCACCGCTGACGACTATACCAAACGTCAATGTACTCAAAAATGGTTTGCCGAGCGAAAGCTCTGGTCGGGAACGCGTGGTCAGCACATTGACGTTTCAAAGTCGCCCAGAAGCTCTCTTTCATCGCATTATCGTAACAACGTCCAACAGCACTCATACTGACTTGCACCTGAGCTTTTTCCAGCAGGGCTAAATAGGCGTAGCTGGTGTATTGGCTGCCTTGATCGGAATGATGAAGCTCGGGTGCGCTACGCTGAACCAGAGCCATACCTAGCGCATCAGCGACCAGCGGTTCGGTGAGTCGCTCACGCATCGACCAACCGACAATGCGCCGCGAGTAGGTATCCAGCACCCCGGCCAGATATAACCAGCCTTCGCGCATGGCGATGTAGGTAATATCCACAAGCCACTTCTGGTTAGGACGGGTCGCGCTGAAATCCTGAGCCAGCAGATTCGGTACAGGAACGCATCGCACATCGGCTTAGGTGGTGATCCGAAAGCGGCATCGACAGCGCGTTTTCAAGCCCATCCGGGTCATTAAACGCGCAATCCGGTGTTTGCCCACGACTTCACCTGCTTCACACAATTCGGCGTGAATACGCGGGTAGCCGTAGGTCTGGCGGCTCGTTTCATGGATTTCTCGAATCCGAACGGCCAACGCCGCATTCGCCTGCTGCCGCGCACTCGGTTCGCGCCGCAACCAGCCGTAAAACCCGCTCGCTGCTACACCCAGCACCGCGCACATACGCTGTACTGGATAAGTCCGGCGATGGTCAGCCATGAACTGGTAGCGGCTCACGATTCCTCCGGAGAGAACACTCGGATGGCTTTTTTTAGAAGTCGCATTCCTGTCGTGTGATTTCCAACTCGCGTTTCAACCGTCAGATTTCCGCTTGTTCGGCTCGTTCTGCGCTCGGTTGCAGTTCATCTTCCACCACCCGATAGCGATGCTGCCACTTGTAAATCAGTCCCAGCGGGATGTCTAAATCCCACTCAATTTGGCTGACACTCCGCTCTCCCGCTGCCACCATTGCCAGCACTTCTTGCTTGAACTCATCGCTATATTTCTTGTAGTTTCCCATTTCCTGCTCCTTACATTCAGTCTAACGGACATTTTTACTCTCCGCTAAACTGGGGTAAGACCAGCCGCTTAATTTGCCAAATGTCTCGCCGACATTTGCGACATTTGCGACACTTAATCTTGTGTCGGTCATCGCCGTCATCGCCGTCATCGCCGCCACAGACACAAAATACACCTCAACCGAAGAGGGTTAAGTCAATGAAATTGACCCCAAAATATCCCACTGGAAGCCCGTAGTAAATGGTAAATGGACTTTAATACCGGAAGCTTGACAGATCATCAAAAACCGAATACATTATGTCAACTGTTAATTGTTAACATTTTTTCAAGAAGTGATTTCTTCCGCAACCTATTTATTTTTATGATGTCTACTATCAAGACCATTTATATGCAGATGCCCAAACAGCGGATGGAGAATCCCCATTCCGTTCTTCACGGTGGTCACGCGTCTATTTCTCTGTTTGAACAATGCCAGAATTCCTATATAGTTCTCGGCATCAGTCAGTCGTTCAAATGTGAGAAAGGTTGGGGTTCAACATGACAAAAAAGAATGTTGAAAACAAAGCGGTTTCCGCTAATCACGCATCTTCACCTACAAAAATTGTGGACAAATCGGAAAGACTCCTACTAGAAGATAACGAATCCTTTTCGCTCAAAGTGTCATTGGCAGATAAAGTTGCTGATTATTTACGAGAAGCCATTTTTCGAGGGAAGATCGCCCCGGGGGAACAACTGCGCGAAGTGCCTTTGTCACAGGCATTAGGCATCAGTCGCGGACCAATTCGCGATGCCTTTAGCAAGCTCGAACGTGAAGGCTTGGTCACCATCCCACGTAACGGACGCACGATTGTGGCGCGTCTCACCCGCGAAGATTTCGATGAAGTTTACAGCCTACGCTTGGGATTGGAACGGGTCGCTATGCAGTACGCCATCCGCAACGGTACGCCTGCCGATTTGAAGGAGATGCAGCGCATTGTCGATGTGATGGTGGATCAAGTGGACAAGCAGCTTGACGAAAAAGATGCCGCCGATTTGGACTTGGAATTTCATGATTTGATTTACCAAGCCAGTCGTCATAAGCGTTTACAGTCCGTGTGGGCGGATTTACGTCCTCAAATCTATATCTTTTTATTGAGCCGTAACGTGGCCGATTCAGACTTCCGTGTACAGATGGTACGGCATCAAGAAATCGTTGACGTGATCCGGTCGAGTGATGAAGTCAAGGCAATGGAATGCATCGAAAAACATATCCAGTTTGCCTACAACCGGATTATCAAAATCTACCCCTCCTCCGGGGCGCACGAAGGAAAGTCATCAGATGAGTAAAGAACTCGCAGGGGTCGTTGTTCCGGTGATCACGCCGGTTGACGACCAAGACCGCGTTGATGAAGTCGCATTCCGCAAGCATCTCCGCCGCTTGGTCGAGTCGGGTGTCCATGTGCTTTTCGTTGGTGGTTCGGCTGGTGAAGGGCCATTATTTACGCTTTCCGAGTGGGTGAGGCTGATGGAAATGGCCCGTGATGAGGTTGACGATACGCTGCCGCTCTTAGGCGGAGTCATGGAAACCTCAACACAGCGGATTACCGAAAAGGTCAAGCTGCTGAAGCAGATCGGTTTTGAGCATTACGTTGTCACCCCTGCTTATTACTTCCCACTCACCACAAACGAAGAACATCTGCGCCTGTTTGCTGTCTGTAAAGAAGCGGACGACGGTATGAACATGATTCCCTACAATCTTCCGGGAATTGTGAAGTCTGAAATTCCTATCGACGTGTTGGTTGAGATTACTCGGCGTGGTTGGGTGAAGTATTGCAAAGAAAGTTCAGCCAATATGGATTACTTCCGGCGTTTGGTCACTCAAGGGCGTGAGGTTGGACTAAATGTTTTTATGGGCGATGAGAAAAGTATGCTGGCTGGCTTGAAAATGGGCGCTTGTGGCATTGTGCCGTCCTGCGCGAATTTTGAAGCACATCCCTTTATTGCCGCTTATCAAGCGGCATTAGCAGGTGATGATAAGGCGCTCAACCTTGCTTACGAGCGGGTTTTGGTTCTGCGTGAAAATCTGCCTTTGGCGGGATCGTATTGGGTTGCCGGAGTTAAACAGGCGCTGGCTTGCATTGGCATTGGCTCAGGTAAGCCTGTCTCACCGATGTCGCCACTCACAGCCGAGCAGACAAAAAAAGTGAAGCAGTTTGTCCAGCAGTCGGTGGCGGTGCATTAGCCAATTTAAGTGTGTTAAGTAGAGAAATTAATCACAGGGTTGGTTTTAAAAATTAGTCTTAACCATCACGAAAGATTTTTTGAATGGGCAGCGTAAAAGTATTTCCGAAAGACTTAGAATCCTTTGTTATTGAGGCGATGCAGCGCTACGGTATCCGCGAGGCGGACGCACGGTTGGCAGCCGAAATTTTGGTGACGACTGATACTTGGGGTGTTCATACGCACGGGACACGCCAACTCCACCCACTGCTGAAAAACTTCCCGATTGGACGGCTGGACGCGAAGGCAACCTCAGAAGTGATCCGTGAAGGTGGCGCTTGGGCGCTCGTTGACGGGCATCATTCACTGCCCTTCGTTACCGCACACCAAGCCATGAAACTGGCTATTCAGAAGGCCAAAGTTACTGGCATTGCCTACGTCAGTGTTATCCACACTAGCCATTTTGGTGCTGCCGGATATTACGCCACGATAGCTGCCGAGCAAGGCATGATCGGCATTGCTATGTGTAACGCCGATCCCAATATGGTGGTTCCCGGTGCGCGAGGCAAAGTCCTCGGCACAAACCCGATTGCTTATGCCATCCCTGCTGGAAAGAACAAACCCGTATTTTTTGATATTGCCACCAGCGCAGCCGCCGCTAACAAGGTTATCCGCGCCAAACTGCTGGGTGAAACGATCCCCGAAGGTTGGTTGGTGAATGCCGATGGTGAGCCGACAACTGATCCCAGCGGCTTCCCTGAAACAGGCGCATTAATGCCGATGGCCGGACACAAAGGTTATGGCTTCGCGCTATTAGTGGAAGTGCTGGCAGGTGTGATGACGGGTGCAGCACTGACCAAAGATCAGCCCAGTTGGGTTCCGAATGTGCCGGGAAATCCACCGGGGCAAGCTAACCAAGGGCAAACATTCATTGCGATTGACGCGGGCGCAATCCTTATGCCGGACGTATTTGACCAGCGCATGGAGTGGTTGGCGGATTACATTCATGAGTCGCCGAAAGCCAAAGGTTCTGACCGCATTTATCTTCCCGGCGAGATGGAATGGGAACGGCGCGAAGAAGCGCTGAAGCATGGCATGATTTTACCGGCTGATGTAGTTGACACTCTCAAAGGCTTGGCTGACGACGCAGGTATGCCATTCCCTTTTGAGATGGTGACTGAATAAGTGAAAGTGAGAGAACACGAGTGACGCATCCATTATTTGACCTCAGTGGAAGAGTAGCGCTGGTTTCCGGCGCGGCTCAAGGCATGGGACGCGCGATGGCGATTGGGTTCGCCGAAGCGGGCGCGGACTTGATGATTTGTGACATTAACGAGAAAGGCGTACAAGCTACCGCCGAGCACATCCAAAAGTTGGGACGGCGAGTTATTCCCGTGACTTGCGACATCACCAACATCGAACAGATCCGCGCGATGTTTGCCCAACTTGACCGCGAATTTGGGAAGATCGATATTCTGGCGAATGTAGCAGGGCCAGCCAAATTGCATAAGCCGGAAGATATTGATCTGGATGATATGACAAAGATCATGCATTCGTTGGTGGTGGCGCGGTTCTGCTGCTGCCAAGAAGGTGGACGGCGCATGTTGAAAGCCGGAAAAGGCAGCATCATCAACTTCTCGTCAATTGGTGGTGTGACAGCATTGGGACGCGGGAACTTCGCCTACAGCGTGGGTATGGGCGGTGTGGCACAGATGACACGCGAACTGAGTACCGAATGGAGTGGGCGCGGTGTACGAGTCAATGCCATCCTGCCCGCGCAAGTGATTAATCCGGGTTTGGAAGAACGTATGAAGGTTGATCCCAATTTGGAATCGATGTTCCTGCGTGGCATCCCGATTGGGCGCTTGGGACGACCGGATGATGTAAAGGGTTTAGCGATTTTCTTAGCCTCGGATGCGGCGGCCTTTATTACGGGCGCGATTATCCCGATGGACGGTGGCAATCTCGCGCAAAACGCGGGCGGAACCCCCGGCGAAAGCAATCCATAAGAAATTTATTTATTTATTGGGCACTAGAAAAGAGACAGGCGATGGCGCAATACAAAGTTGTTATCACTGATTTTGGTTCACCTGAAAATGAACTTGAAGCCAACGAACTTCGCAATTCCGGTTTGGATATTGAGTTGGTTCGGCTGAATGCAAAAACGCCGCAGGAACTCCTCCCACATGTGGCGGATGCTGATGGGTTGATTGTGCAATGGACGAATATCTCACGCGAGGTGATTGAGTCGCTGCAAAAGTGTAAAGTCATTTCGCGCTATGGTATCGGCGTGGACATGATTGATCTGGTAGCGGCGGGCGAAAATGGTATTCCAGTTTGCAATACACCGGATTACTGCATTGATGAAGTCAGCACCCACACGCTGAGTTTCTTGCTGATGTTGAATCGCAATATTTTGGCGCAAAACCAACATGTTCGCGATGGCAAGTGGGGATCGCCCAACCCCGTTCCGCCTTCACGCTTATCGACTCAAACATTAGGCATCATCGGGATGGGCAACATCGGGCGCGTCGTCGTCCAAAAAGCCAAAGCTTTCGGTTTGAAGGTGCTAGTGTTTGATCCTTATCTCTCGCCTGAAAGAGCGGCTGAGAGTGGCGCTGAAAAAGTTGAACTCTCTAATTTGTTGAATCTTGCAGATTACGTGACAATCCACTGCCCGCTGACCGAGGAAACGCGCCACATCATCAGCACATCACAGCTCAAACAGATGAAGCCAACCGCCTACCTAATCAATATGGCACGTGGGCCGATTGTTGACCAAGCCGCGCTGTGCCAAGCGCTAACCGATAAGACGATTGCCGGAGCCGCGCTGGACGTGTTTGAGCAAGAACCGATTCCGGCGAATGACCCGATTTTGAAATTGGATAACGTGATTATGACCCCACACCTTTCCAGTTGGTCAGCCGAGTCATTCGTGCAACTGCGCCACGAAGTAGTTCAAAACATCGTGGTAGCGCTCAAGGGAGAATTGCCACGTTCAATCGTCAACCGCAAGTTTTTGGTGTCCAGCAACGGACAAAAGGCATAAAGGCTGATTATGATGAATGAACGATTTCTCGTAACAGGCGCTCTGGGGTGCATCGGTGCTTGGACGGTCAAACGATTGGTTGATGAAGGCATACCCGTTTGGACGTATGACTTAGGCAGCAGCAACCACCGCCTCAAGTTGATTATGGAAGATGACGCGCTGGCAAAGGTCAACTTTGTGTCGGGTGACATCACCGAGTTTGATGCTTTCGACAAGGTGGTAGCCGATAACGGTATCACGCACATTGTTCACCTTGCCGCCTTCCAAGTGCCATTTGTGCGGGCGCAACCGGTATTGGGCGCGAAGGTCAATCTGGTGGGTATGTCGGTGGTTCTGGAATCGGCCAAACAGCACATGGATCATATACAGGGTTTGGCTTATGCCAGTTCGGCAGCGGTTTATGGCCCGCCGGGAATGGGTTACCAGACCACCTCGCTCTACGGCATCCACAAGCAGGCCAAAGAAGGCATGGCGCGGATTTACTCGCAAGATTACGGCTTGCACGCGGTTGGCTTGCGTCCGCATACGGTTTATGGGCCGGGACGTGACCAAGGCATGACATCAACGCCAACCAAAGCGATGTTAGCCGCCGCAATTGGTCGTCCGTATGAAATCACTTTTGGCGGCACGATTGTGATGGAACATGCCGACGACATGGCGCAGGTTTTTATTGATGCGGCACGCGCTAAACCAGAAAAAGCCGGTGCTTATGATGTAGGTGGAAACACCGTCGCGGTTGAGGAGATTGTGAAGGCGATCAATGCTGCTGCACCGGAGATGGCAGGCAAGATTACTTACAACCCGACTCCGCTAACGGTTTCGTCAACGCAAGAAGATCAGCCGTTGAAAGCGCTGTTGGGCAAGCTTACTTGGCGACCATTGAATGAGGGTGTGAAGCAAACGGTTGAGCATTTTAAGAAGGCGATTGCGGCGGGACGGATTGATGTGGAACGGGCGATTGCATAATACCCCCACCCCAACCCTCCCGTAGCAACAGGGGAGGGAGTAATACAAGAGGAGAATGCTGGTGTCGTTGATAGGGATTGATCTCGGTACGTCGTTTATCAAGGCGGGGATATTGGACCTCGAAGTGCTTCAAGTGAAGCAGGTTCGACGCGTCCCATTTCCGGCTGCCTTGGCGGGATGTCCGGCGCTGTACCGCGAGTTCGACCCTAACAGTATTCTCACGGCGGTCAAAGCAGTGCTGCGGGAAATCATGTCTTATGCCGACTATTGCGAAGGTGTGGTGATGTGCACCCAGATGCACGGTGTGGTTTTTACAACCGAGAAAGGGGAAGCCCGTTCCAATCTGACGACATGGCAAGACCAACGGGTATTGGAAGGGCATCCATCTGGCAGCGATACGTACTTTGATGTGATGAAAGCGCGACTGAGCCGAGACGAAATCCGGCAGATGGGGAACGAACTGCGTGCTGGTTTACCGATTGGTTTGTTTTTCTGGATGGCGGAACAGGGCAAATTACCTGAGCAAGGTTTAATCCCCGCGTCACTGGCTGATTTTGTGATCGCTAACTTGTGTAAAGCGGTTCCGGTAACAGAAATCACCAACGCAATGGCCTTGGGACTGCTCAACTTGGAAACGATGCGTTGGCATGATGAAGTCATTAGCAAACTTGGCTTGGGATCTTTGCGACTGCCTGAAATTTTGCCACACGGGTCAGTATCCGGTTGGTTAGATTTAGGCGGGCGACAAGTCCCGTGCTATACGCCGATTGGAGATTATCAGTGCGCGATTCTGGGTGCGCTGCTGCACAGTGATGAACTTTCGTTGAATATATCGACAGGTTCACAGGTCAGTTTGCTCAAGCCGCAAGTAACCTTTGGTGACTTCCAAACCCGACCGTTTTTTGATGGACGTTTTTCGATCACGATCACACATATTCCAGCAGGGCGGGCGCTGAACGCGCTGGTCAAGTTGCTTTCAGAGTTGGCAATCGCTCAAGGAGTCAAGCTGGCTGATCCTTGGCGTTATATCGCCCAAGAGGCGGCAAAGGTCGCCTCACCCAAGATGCAAGCGCATCTGGCTTTTTACAGTAGTGCCAGTGGTGATGAAGGTTCGTTGACAGGCTTACAAGAAGATGAACTCACGGTAGGTCACTTATTCCATGCGGCGTTTCGAAGTATGGCAGAAAATTATTTGGGATTTGCCAATCGACTTTCGCCGGAACAAGCATGGCGTGGTTTGGTGTTTTCGGGTGGATTAGTACAAAAGATCGACTTCTTGCGAGCGATGATTTGCGAGCAATTTAGAACAAGCTACCGTGTTTCGCCGGTTGAGGAAGATACGCTGCTGGGATTGATGGCGTTGGGATTGGCATTTACGAAACGCACGGCAACGGTAGCTGAGGCAACAACGCTGCTATCACAGGCTTACAACGTGGATAAGGTGGCATGATCATAATCTCAGAGGAATTTTAGAAGGAGGTGGTGTGCGAATAGATAAGAAGAAGTTTAGCTCAATCGTTTTGTGTGATTACATTTTTTGCACTTAGAGAGGGATCTGATGAACAACTCAAATACACCGAAGAAGTCTGAAAAGAAAAATATTAGCCGTCGTGATTTTCTGAAGATCGGCGGAGCTGCCGCTGGTGCAGCTTCATCAATGGTACTACCTAAAATAAGTTTCCCGGCATTTTTACGCCAAAGCAAGATGGAACTGAACTTCCTGACGTGGTTCTGGCAGGAACCGGGGCGCGGCGATGCGTGGCGCATGATGATTAAGAAGTTTCACGAATCACAGAGCGACATCCATATCAACGAATCGGGTTATGGCGAGAACGACTACTTCCAGCAAATCTTGATCCAAGCGAAATCGGGCAAGATTGACGGTGATATGTTCACCGAAACACCAGATGGCTTCCTGCGTTTGATGAAGGCTGGTCACACCATTTCGCTGGAAGATGTGGTCAAGAAGGCGGGCGTGACCCTGAGCAAAGCACAGGACATGCTCCGCAAAGATGGCGAAGTCAATGGTTTGGACATTGTGACAGTGCGCTTCGGCTTGCTGTACAACAAGGCGTTGTACGACAAAGCAGGTTTGAGCGAACCGACGAGCATCGACGAATGGGTGGACGGCGTGAAGGCACTGACCGAGAAGCCCAATCAATTTGGTATTTTCTCGCCGCATGTGGCTTCCGACCCATTCTCGACATGGTTCACACTGCAACAGTGGGCGGTTCTGTACGACGGTATCTGGGCAGACGGTCAGAAGCCGCTGCTCACCTCCGAGCCTGTTATCAATGGCTTGAAGCTGTTCAAGCAGATGTTCGACATCGGTATGCCCCAAGGCACGGACATCGGTACTGCCAATAAGCTGTTCGGTGGTTCCAAGATTGCCCAAGAATTGGTGGTGTCGGCAGCGGTTAACTCGTGGAGCAACAGCACTGACGATCCGAATCTGTACGGCAACCTCCGCAGCGCCAAGCCGTTCTGGCCGGGTGGAAAGGGTATTACCCGTATTCATCCGATTTGCGTTAACGCTAACACTGAGCCGGAAAAACAAGCCGCTGCCAAAGAATTCCTGTCATGGCTGTACCAGAAGGAAAACTACCAACAACTTCTCGAAGGCTGTTTGGATGTTATCCCAGCCATCGAGGGTGGTATTCGTCCTGAGTACCGTGAGACGCTCAAGTGGGCTGACGGGTATGATGCGACAACCGCGATCACCGTACCTGAAACCTTGGGTGATTTCGTCCTGTTCAACGACGAACTGGGACAGGTTGTTGTGCCGCACTTCCAAGAAGTGTTGGCAGGCAGCACCTCGGTTGAAGATGCGATGGCAGCCGCCCAAACAGAAGCTGAAGAATTGGGCAGCCGCGTGTTTGCGAGCTAAAGAATTCAGTGATTGTTTGAAGGTCGAAGTAAAACAGGGGCGCACAGCCGTGCGCCCCTACAGAAATGCATCAATCTGATGGTTTACCGGTGTTCCGACATCAAAATGCAGATTTGGATTAGTGAGTAGCGGACACGGCATGCCTGTCCTACGAAAAACGATGAATTAAGAGGAAAAGGCATGCCTTTTCCCTACATGATGACCGTAAATAAAACATAGTTGACTACATTCCAGTTCTCCATAAGGCACGATTACGATAGGTTGTGGCCTTACTTATTGATCACGGGAGACACACAGTATGGCTGTTCAAGTGGGCATTAATGCCCAAGTAGCCAAACCTATCGCGCAGCCTAAGCGCGATTATTTACCTTATTTGCTTGCCCTACCCATCATTATTTATGAGGGTGTTTTTATTTTGATCCCGATTGTCCAGCAATTTGGGTCGAGTTTCACGAGTGATGTCATTGGTATCGGAACGGTTAAGTTTGTGGGACTGGCGAATTACAATCGCATGTTCCACGATGCCAAATTCTTTAATTCTTTAAAAGTAACGTTGACCTTTATGGTTGCGACCGTCATTCTGGCGGTCGGGGCGGGTTTGATTTCGGCCATAATCATGAACCGCGAATTTCGGGGACGGTCGATTGTGCGCACGATTGTGACACTGCCGTGGGCATTCCCTGATTTGCCGACAGTGCTGGTTTTCTATTGGATATTGAACCCCAATTTCGGCGTGATGAATGTATTTGCGCGGGCGCTGCTGCCGTGGTTGGAGCAGAATCCTAAATGGTTATTAGACATCAATCTGGCGATGCCGCTGGTGGTGGCGATTGCCTCGTGGAAGGCCTTTCCGTTTTATGGGCTGGTGACACTGGCAGCGATGCAAGCCATCCCCCATGAACTGTACGAAGCGGCTAAGGTTGATGGGGCAAACCCACGCCAGTCTTTCCGTTATATTACTTTACCCGCGTTGGTGCCGACGCTGATGCTGTTGGGTGTGCTGGCCTGTATCTTCGCTTTCCGTCAGTTTGTGCTGGTGTTTTTGGCGACAGGTGGTGGCCCCGGTCGTGTTACCGAGACGTTGGTGATTTCGGTGTTCAAGACAGCCTTTAACTCCTTTGACTTTTCATACGGCGCGACCATTGGGATGGCCGGATTTGCGGTGGTGTTCGCAATTACGCTGCTGTTTGTTTACTTGCAGCGGAGACAGGAAGCAGAGGCGGCAGTATGAGTAATTTAGAAATCAGTAGGCCGTTGGTTAGGGCAGCGCCCCGCACTCGCAATCCTTTCCGGTGGGCAAAACGGCTGCCTTTGTATGTTGTGGCAATCATCTTTTGTGTGATCACGGCATTTCCAATTTACTGGATGATTGTGAGTGTGGTGCAACCGGTTGAGCTGAGCTTACATTATCCGCCGCCGTTGTTTCCACAGGCGATTAATCCGAATGCCTTTTCGGAGATTTTCCAAGTGGAGAATAATCCGGATCGGGTCGATATTTGGATTGGTAACTCGGTCTTGTTAGCCAGCATGACCACGATTTTGAGCTTGCTGTTGAGCATTCTTGGTGCTTATGCGCTGGCTGGTCGGCGCTGGCGAGGGCAAAATTTATTTGGTTTGATGCTGCTGATGACGCAAATGCTGCCGGAGGCGTTAATCCTCATCCCACTTTACGCGACGGTAGACAAACTGCAACTTAAAAACAATCTGCCGACTCTAGCGTTGATCGATACCGCGTTTGTTTTGCCAATTTGCATCTGGATTCTCAAAAACGTGTTCGACACCATTCCCAGTGAAATCCGTGACGCGGCGATGGTTGATGGCTGCACGCGTATGGGGATGCTGTGGCGCATCATGCTTCCGATTGCCGCGCCGGGATTGGTTTCGGTGGGAGTGGTGGCCTTCTTCCACGCTTGGAACGAATATTTATTCGCAGCGAGTTTGCTGACGAATAAGCAGCTTTATCCCGCGCCGGTCGGGTTAGCACAGATGATTTCGATGATCGACACACCGATTGATAAGTTGATGGCGGGCGGATTGGTGTTCTCGATATTTCCGGTGATTTTTTACATGCTGATGCAGCGGTATATCGTGGCGGGATTGAGTGCGGGTGCTGTTAAGGGGTAGTGCATACCCCCTCCCTAACCCTCCCCCGTAAACGAGGGAGAGAATGTTTAGAGAAAACGACGACAGCATAGCGAGTAAGATACACGGCGCCCAGCCGTGCGCCCTACATTAAGGCGTTTGAGACCACCAAGTTATTTAAGTGAGTTATTACACTTATTAAGGATTTGAAGGTATGAGCAACCAAGAATTAGAACGTGCTCGTGGGGAATTACAGGCGTTAGGGGCGGATTTTGCGCTGCTGTCATCGGGCGAAAATGTCACTTACGTGAGTCACTTTGAAGTGCCTGTGGATTTTGGGGCGAACGCGACGTTGAGCGCTGCACCACCGATGGCTGCGATTGGGGTGAAAGAGGACGCTGCGGTGCTGATTATCCCCAATTCATATGAAAAGGATGCCAAACAGCAAAGTGAGGGTGTGGAGGTTCAGAGCTATGTACCCGTTGATTGGTGGGTTCCGACGGATGGACATACCAATTACATTAACTTGCTGCGGGATACACTGAAGCAACTCGGTTTGGGGAACAGCGCGGTTAGGGTGGCAATCGAAGGGCGAACGCTGCCTGTGTCCGCCCATCAATTGATTAAGATGGAGTTTCCGAATATAGAGATTATTGAAGCGGGAGCCGCTTTAGCAGCAGCACGGGCGATTAAGAGCGCGTATGAGTTGGAAAAACTACGGTTTGCGGCGGAAGTCAATAAAGCGGGGCAAACCGAACTGCGGCGACAAACCCAAGACGCGGGTAAAAACGAGTTTGATATGTGGGCGGCAGTGATTAACGCGATGGAAAAGAAGGCGGGACATCCGTTGATGGTGTTTGGTGAGTTGGTGACTGGAAGCCGCTGTAAGTGGGTGAATTATCCCGGTGGGCCGAAGGATGTGGTGACCAAGCCGGGTGATCTGGCGCTGATGGATATGAGTCCGCGCGTCGATGGCTACTGGTCGGATACAACGAATACGATGGTAGTCGGTGGTGTGGCGGCAACCGAGAAGCAAAAACGATACGGTGTGGCTGCGCGTGAGGCTTTCCATGCGGCGGCAGAGATGCTGCGCCCCGGTAAACAGGCGAAAGATGCTTTCATCGCGGCGAACGCGGCTTTTGAGAAGCACGGGTTGAAAATCGGGCATTACGCAGGGCATCAAATTGGGGTGGCGGTGAATGAAGCACCAAGACTCGTGCCTTATGACGAGACTCCGATTCGGGCGGGAATGGTGTTTTCGATTGAACCGGGTGCTTACGAAGGTGAACATGGTGATACCGGCGCACGGATGGAAAAGTCGGTGATTGTTCACGAGTCGGGACCGGAGATTATTTGTGATTTCGAGTGGGGTTTTTAGGGGAAGAAAAGTGCTGAGTGCCACCCCCACCCTAACCCTCCCCCATAGCAACAGGGGAGGGAACGGAGATGATTCGGAAAATGCAGTTGTTGCAGTTGTAAAAAGGCTGTTGACGGCGGATTTGAGGGAGTGAAGTGCCGAAACTGCGGAATATGCTGCAATTTCTGCAAATGCAGCAGGTGGATATTGTCGCAAATGTCGGTATCGTCAGAGGCTCAAGCCTCTGCCTGAGTAAAAAAGGGCGCTGAAGCGCACTAATGGATTGGCAAAATTGGCAGCAATTTCGGCAATGGCAAATGTGGGTTTTGTGCCGGATTTGCCATTGAGGTGAGATGTTGAGTTGCGATGAACCCCCACCCCAGCCCTCCCGCACGCGATGGAGGGAGTAATACAGGGTATGCAGCGTGGATGATTGTTAAGGTGCGTGAAGCAAAGCGGACGGAATAAATTCCGCCCCTACAACCTCATAGATATGATATTCGAAGTGCGGGGTGAATGGGTTACATTTTGGAAGAACATTTTGTAACTCTTTCGGGGTGTTGGGACAAACGATTTTGAGGAAGTGGGATTGTTAAGTAAGTTGGGAAATGGTTGATTTTCGGTAGAGCGGGTTTGGAAATTTAAACGTAGAAAATAATACGCATTTAACCACAAAGAATATAGAGAGAAATCAGCAGACACGGCATGCCGTGTCCCTACAGAAATGCAAATTTGGTTGTGGACAGGGTTATAGCAAGATTTTTATGTGAGAGCCATAGAGAAGCAACGTTATGAAAATTACGGATATTGAGACTTACAGCGTCAGCGCGGGGTGGAAGAATTGGTTATTTATCCGTGTGATGACCGACACCGAGTTCTATGGGATTGCGGAAGCGACGATCAACGGGTTTATTAAAACCACAGAGGCGGCGGTTCATGAACTGAAGCATTTTGCAATTGGTCGCGATCCGCGCGAGGTGACGGCGATTGCCACCAAGATTATCAGCAGCATTCAGGATGCAGGACATATTCACCGGATGGTGATGGGCGCGGTTGAAGTGGCCTGTTGGGATATTTTGGGCAAGAGCCTCGGTGTGCCGATTTACCAACTTTTGGGCGGGAAGGTGCGCGAGAGCATTGCGGGTTATGCCAACGGCTGGTATCGAGCGGAACGGACACCGAAGCATTTCGTCGAGGCGGCGGAATACGCTGTAGGTAAAGGTTTCACGGCGCTCAAGATTGATCCGTTCGGGTTGGCGAAAAACTTTATCAGCGAGGCGGAACTGCGCGAAGCATACGATATTTTGAAGGGCATTCGTGAGCGTTTCGATCCATCGTTGAAGATTATGATTGATGTTCACAGCCGTTTTACTCCGGCTGAGGGCATCCGTGTGGCGCGAGCAATGCAAGACCTCGATTTATTCTGGTGGGAAGAACCGACCAGCCCTGAGCGCGAAATCCTGTCGAACGAGGTGGCGTTGCAAAGTCCGATCCGCGTGGCAACCGGTGAGCAGTTCGACAAGGTCGGGCAGTTCTTCACATTGGCGGAAGGTGGCGGCATCAGCATCTGGCAACCGGAACCGATGTCGTTGGGCGGCATTAAGAACACGATGGCGGTGGCGCATATTGCCGAAGCGAATGGCGCGTGGATTGCACCGCATCAAAGTGGTGGGCCAGTGGCGACAGCGGTTTGTCTACAACTGGCGGCTTGCATCCCTAACTTCCTGATTCAAGAACATTTTGATCCGTTCAACGAAGATTGGACGCAGGATATTGTCGATTGGCATCCGTCAATTGACAGCAATGGACACCTCGACTTCCCAACTGCGCCGGGGTTGGGGCTTGATCTCAATTTGAAGGTGATTGCCGATCATCCATATGATCCAGCGGCCTATTTTGATACCAATGAGGCAGGTTGGGAGAAGCGGTTGGGGCAGCGTAACCCCCTCCCCAGCCCTCCCCCATAGCAACAGGGGAGGGAGCAAGAGAGAAATGCAGTTGAACCGCAGAGACACAGAGGACGCGGAGATCAATGCAGAGTGAGTTGATATGGGGCTTTGCTAATAGAGTTTTAGAACAGGCACAGACGTAAGTTCTGGAAAGAAATCGTAACCCCCTCCCTAACCCTCCCCCGCAAGCGAGGGAGGAAACCAAGACAAATGCGTGAGGTTATTGGGATTGGTAGTTATTTGGGAATTAGGAAATTATGAAAATTACGAAGATTGAGACGATTTGGTGTGACACGTTATTGCCGACGAGTTGGGTACGCATCCATACGGATGATGGGCTGATCGGGTTGGGGGAAACCTATTATGTGCCGCGAGCGGTAAGCGCAGTGATTCATGATGTGTTTGCCAAGCTGCTGCTGGGACGCAATCCGTTGGACATCGAGAACCATTGGCAAAACATGTTTTCGACGGTCAACTTTTTCGGGTTCGCGGGTTCCGAGATGCGGGCGATTAGCGCGGTGGATGTGGCGCTGTGGGACATCGCAGGGCAACACACCGGACAGCCAATTTATAACTTGCTCGGTGGTCGCAGCCGTGACCAGATCATGATTTACAACACCTGCGTGGGACATGGGGCGCACCAAGATTATCTGGCATGGGCAGAAGGTCACACGGGTGAATTGGCGGCGGATTTGCTCAAGAATGGGATCAAAGCCATGAAGATTTGGCCGTTCGATCAATTTGGAGTCTCGCTGGATGGGCCGGGACAACGGGCGACACGCGCTCATGGTACGGCTGGCTCAAATGCTACAGGACCCGTGAGTCATTTCCTGAGCAAAGAGGATTTGAAAAAAGGTTTGTCTTATGTCGAGGACATCCGCAAAACCGTCGGCGACAAAATGGAAATTGCCATCGAAGGTCATGCGCGTTGGAATTTGCCGGAAGCGGTGAAGATCGCGCAGGCACTTGAACCTTATGACATTATGTGGCTGGAAGAGATTATCCCACCGGATAATATCGAGAGTTATGCGCGGTTGAAGCAGCAGACCAAGCTCAAATTGTGCGTCAGCGAACGGTTATTCACACGCTTTGGTTTCCACCGTGCGGTTGAGGAAAACGCCGCCGACATTATTATGCCCGATATGGCTTGGACAGGTGGCATCAGCGAGACACGCAAGATTTGTGCGCTGGCGGATACCTATTATTTACCTGTGACCAGCCACGATTGCATCGGGCCAGTGGCGTTGTGGTCGGCTGTGCATATGATGCTGCATGTGCCTAACGCGATGATTGTGGAGACGGTTCGGGCGTATACCAACGGTTGGTACAACGACATTGTGACTGACCGCATTCCGATCCATGATGGGATGATCTCGCTGGAAGGCAAACCGGGTTTGGGTACGAAACTGCGCGAGGAAGTGCTGAGCCGACCTGATGTGCATATTGAGGTGTCGGAAGTAGGGAAGTAACCCCCTCTCCAACCCTCCCCGTAAACGTTCACAAGACGACAGTTATGTGAATATGAGGGAAAGAACCTCACCCCCTAGCCCCCTCTCCGTGTACAGAGAGGGGGAATTCTGAGGGAGAGATTACTTGGTGGTCAAAAAAGTGTCGTCTCCTGAACCCGTAAACGAGGGAGGGAGTAAGAAATATAGGCAGGGGCGCACAGCCGTGCGCCCCTACGAGAGAAGATTTTGGATTGAAATAGACATCCTCGAAAAGATGAGGATGAAGAATTAGATGGCAAGCGGATAGATTAAAGGAAATATTGATGCGTCCATTTCGTCTTGCGATTACAGGGGATTTTTTGAACGAACGGGGGACGAGCGCCTACGGGGATTTGGGTTTCGGGGCGATTGAGTCCTGCCCGTTTATCGACATTCACACCATTATGGAACACGCGCCGAAGGCTAACGATCCGAGTTATTGGGATCATTTGTACTCGATGGAGGTCAAGGCATCACACCTTAAAGGGATGGACGGGTTGATTGTGCTGCGGCCTTATATTCGCGCACCTATGTTTGAAGGTCTGGAAGATTTCACTGTTATCGGACGGTCAGGCGCGGGCTACGACAAAATTGATGTGCAAGCCTGCACCGACAACGATGTGCTGCTGTTCAATTTGCCAAATGTGCTGAACCATTCGACGGCCTCTACTGCATTGATGTTCATTCTGGCACTGAGCAAGAATCTGATGGCGCAAGACCGCATCACCCGCGCAGGGCGATGGGATTTGCAGTCGGAAGTGTTGGGTACGGAGATTGAGCGTAAGACGTTGGGGATTATCGGGCTAGGGGCAAGTGGGCGTGAACTGGCACGGATTATCGCGCCGTTTAACATGCGCCTGCTGGCCTATTCGCCTCATGCTGATCCGGCACAGGCCGAGGCGTTGGGTGTTGAACTCACCTCACTCGAAAACCTGATGAGCCAATCGGATGTGATTAGCCTACATTCCAACCTGACGCCGGATAAATACAAGATGATTAGCGCGGAACATCTGGCACTGATGAAGACGACTGCCTTCTTCGTCAATGTGGCGCGGGGGGCGTTGGTCGATCAAGCGGCGTTGGTCAAGGCGCTGCAAGATAAGAAAATTGCCGGAGCAGGTTTGGATGTGTTCGAGGTCGAGCCGCTGCCAGCCGATGATCCGCTGACCAAGTTGGATAATGTCTTGCTGACACCGCATTGGGCTCCGGCGACATCCGACATTTGGACGGCGGGTGGTTTGCAGATGGCACAATGTATCCTCAAAGCGGCGCGGGGTGAAGTGCCACCGAATGTCATCAATAAGGCGGTGTTGGACAGCGCAAAGTTTCAGGAGAAGTTAGCGCGGTTTGTGGAAAATCAAGAGGTGGCTACGTCATGAAACTAACCCCCTTACCCCAACCCCTCTCCCCCGCACGCAAGGGAGAGGGGCTTAAAGACAAGACGAACACTAATTACTGTATGCCTTTCATTTTGTTGAAAGACTGTGACCTATGAAGATGGAAGGCAAGATTGCGCTGGTGACGGGTGGTGGAAATGGCATCGGGCAGGCTGCCTGTTTGGAGTTTGCCCGTGAAGGTGCAAAAGTGATGGTGGTCGATATTGATGCAGCAGCAGAAAAGACGGTTTATGCTATTCGGGCGGTAGGTGGTGAGGCACAATTCTTTCAGGCAGATGTGAGCCAATCCAAGCAGGTTCAGGCTTATGTCGAGCATACGCTGAATAGCTACGGACGGATCGATAGCTTTTTCAACAACGCAGGCATCGAGGGGAAAGTATCACCGTTAGCCGAGTACAACGAGGACAATTGGGATCGGGTGATGAGCATCAACCTCAAAGGGACATTTCTGGGGCTGCGTTATGTGCTACCAGTGATGATCGCCCAGAAAAAGGGAACGGTGGTCAACACATCTTCGGTCGCTGGCACGGTCGGTGCGCCGAATATGGCGGCTTATTCGGCGAGTAAACATGCCATTATCGGACTAACAAAAACAGCAGCAGGCGAAGTTGGCAGACAAGGTGTACGAGTCAACGCGGTATGTCCCGGCCCGATCAACACACGGATGATGCGTTCGCTGGAAGGCATGATTAATCCGGCTGAACCAACGGCGGTTGCCAAAGGAAATATCGCCCGCAATCCGATGGGGCGTTACGGCGAACCGGAGGAGATCGCGCGGGTTGTGGTGTTTCTGGCTTCGGACGAGTCGGATTATGTGAACGGCGCGGCGTGGTTGATTGATGGCGGTCGGACGGCTGTTTAATGAGTGCTGCTGGCGAATCAAAATCCTCACCCCCCAACCCCCTCTCCATTGCATGGCAGAGGGGGAGCTAAGGCTTTAAATTCAGGGAGTAAAATCAAATTCGCTACTCGTATCTTTAACGGCACTAGAAGGTTATAAGCGAAGCCAACGTTTACATGTTATGACCTATGCAAATTCATTTATTCAAAGGTTTAAAACGTTATGTCCAATGCACCCAATTTGAGTAAAGATCAACATTTAGCGCTCTATCAGCAGATGCTTGAAATCCGGCGGACGGAAGAGGCACTGGCGAAGTCGCACCAAGCGGGTTTGATCCCCGGCGCTTGCCATACTTATGTTGGTGAGGAAGCGATTGCCACCGGAGTTTGCGCCCATTTGACGCACAAGGACGCGGTGTTCAGTACGCATCGCGGGCATGGTCATGCACTGGCGAAAGGTGTGCCACCGCGTGAAGTCATCGCGGAGTTATTCGGGCGGGCAACGGGAGTCTCGCGCGGACGTGGCGGCAGTATGCATCTGTTCTCGCCGGAAGTGGGGATGATGGGAACCAGCGGCATCGTCGGGCCGTGCATCTTACAGGCAACCGGCGCGGGTTATACCTCCAAGCTGCTGAATAACGGCACAGTTGGCGTGGCCTTCTTCGGTGACGGCGCAAGTAACAACGGCGCGTTCCATGAAGGTCTTAATCTGGCGGCGATCTGGGATTTGCCGGTGATCTTCGTGTGCGAGAACAATATGTATGCCACCGAAGTGGCCTTCTCGTATGCCACACGTAACACAGAAGTCGCTGAACGGGCGTTGACCTATGGCATGAATGCCTGCGCGGTGGATGGGAATGATGTGCTGGCGGTGTATGACGCGATGGGTGAAGCGGTGAGCCACGCACGGGCAGGACAAGGGCCGACGTTGATTGAAGGTAAGACTTATCGTACACGCGCCCATGCCGAGGGAATGCGCGATGCGGGTTATCGTACCGCTGAGGAATTGGAGTCATGGAAGAAGCGTGATCCGATTAGCAATTATCGAGACAAACTGCTGCAAATGGGTGCGGCGAATGAAGGCGATTTTGAGCTGATCGAAGCGGATGTGAAGGCTAAAGTCGAGGAAGCGTTGGAGTTCGCCAAGAACAGTCCGTATCCTGATCCGGCGACTGTCACTAATTACATTTACAGCCAATAAATATACCCTCACCCTAACACTCCCCCGTCAACGAGGGAGGGAGCAATACAAGATGTGAGGTGGGTTATTTTGAGTCAGAACGCCAAGTTTAATGCGGAACGAAGGAAAGATTATGCGTGAGATTACGTTTACGGCAGCGGCACGAGAAGCGCTGACCGAGGAAATGGAACGACAGCCAGAAATATTTGTCGTCGGGGAAGGCATCGGGGTACGGGGTGGCAACTGGGGTACGACGGTTGGCCTTTATGAAAAATATGGGCCGATGCGCCTACGCGATACACCGATTGTCGAACGCGGGTTCGTGGGGATGTGCGCGGGTGCAGCCATGACCGGTGCGCGTCCGGTTGTGGACTGCATGTTTTTCGACTTCATTCTGGACAGCATGGGCGAACTGATTAACCAAGTTGCCAAGATGCAGTATATGAGCAGCGGACGGCTGAAAATGCCTCTGATACTGCGCGGTTGCATCGGAATCGGTGGATCATCGGCAACGCATCATTCGGGTAATTATTATCCGCTGTTCACCCAGATTCCGGGCTTTCGGGTGGTGCTGCCGAGTAATGCGTATGATGCTAAAGGATTATTTAAAACGGCGTTACGCGGTGACGATCCGGTTATTTTTATGGAGCATAAATCGCTTTTAAACACCAAAGCACCTGTGCCGGAGGAAGAATATTTTATTCCCTTCGGGCAGGCAGCCGTTGTGCGTGAAGGAACAAGCGCGACGGTAGTAGCGATTGGCACGATGGTACGCAAAACACAGGATGCAGCGGATGTGCTGGCGAAAGAGAATATCTCGATTGAGATTATTGATCCGCGAACGCTGGCACCGTTGGATATTCCAACTATTCTGCAATCGGTTCACAAAACGGGCAGGTTGTTGATTATCGACGAGACGTTTGCGCCGTGCGGCATCGGGGCGGAAATTGCGGCACAGGTAATGGCAAAAGGGTTCGATGATTTGGATGCGCCAGTGCAGCGCTTGAACGGCCTCCATACACCAACACCCTACAGCCCGACATTGGAAGCGGCTGTTATCCCCAACGCCGACCAAGTCTTGCAATCCATCCGCGATTTACTGGCGGAATGAGGTCAAACTATGGCGATTGAAATTGTCATGCCAAAGCTTGGCTGGACGATGGAAGAAGGTACGCTGGTTGAATGGATGAAGCAAGATGGCGAGACGGTTCATGCTGGCGACATCATGTTCACCGTCGAAAGCGATAAGGCGCTTCAAGAAGTGGAATCGTTTGAAGACGGCATTTTCCGCATCCCGCCGGACTCGGATGTGCTGGGGAAAACAGTTCCGGTGGGTACGGTGTTGGCGTATATCACCAAGGTGGGTGAGGCTTCGCCGTTTGAACAGATACCCCCTCCCCAGCCCTCCCCCATAGCAACAGAGGAGGGAGCGAGTCAAGGCACACCAAATTATTCGATGCCGCCGAGCCTCGTTCAAAACGGAGCGCACGAACTACCCAATATTAGTCCACGCGCGCGGCGGGTGGCGCATGAGTTGGGTGTGGAGTGGGCAAATGTGAAAGGCAGTGGGCGCACCGGTCGGATTGTTGAGCGTGATATTCGGGCGGCGGCTTCGGTTGTATCAGCATCTGCGACTGCTCCGCAGATTTCGCCAGTCGCCAGACGTGCGGCGGAAGAACTCGGCGTGGATGTGTCGGCACTCGCGGCACAGATGCCGGGGCAGCGCATCACACGAGAGCATGTCGAACGGGCTGCACAACCACCCGCAGCGGTTTCTATTCCTGCGGCAACCGCACAAAACGAAACGCGAACACCAATTCCACGTTTGCGGCAGGTGATTGCAGAGCGGATGAGTGCCAGCAGTCAAACCACCGCGCCTGTCACGCTAACAACGGAAGTCGACGCGACCGAGTTGGTTAAACTGCGACAAGGCTTGAAAGCCACAGGGCAATCGGATACTCGGCCTGTTCCCAGCTATAACGATTTGCTAGCGAAATTAGTAGGTGAAGCGCTGACGCAGCATCCGCAGTTGAACGCACGGATTGAAGGTGACTCAATTGTGACCTCCAACACGGTCAACATGGGGTTCGCGGTGGATACCGAGCGCGGCTTATTCGTGCCCGTGGTGCGGGATATTCGCAACAAGAGCATCCGGCAAATCGCGGCGGAAGGTGTTCGTTTGGTGGCGAATGCCCGCGAAGGAAGTCTGAAATCCGATGACATGAACGGCGGGACGTTCACCATCACCAACCTCGGCATGTACGAGATTGATGCCTTCACACCCATCATCAACCTGCCGCAGTGCGCGATTCTCGGTGTGGGGCGAATTGTTCCAAAGCAGGTGGTTGTTGATGTGGAAGCTGAGAAGGTGGCTATCCGACACATGATGTTCCTGAGCCTGACCTTCGATCATCGTTTGGTGGATGGCGCACCAGCAGCACGATTCTTGCAGCAGGTTAAACGGTTTATCGAACAGCCTTATTTGTGGTTGATTAATTGATATAGAGGAGAACCCTCCCCCGCAAGCGATGGAGGGAATAGGCGAGGTTGTAAATTCGGATGATTATTAGCGGACATGATTTGTCTCTACCAAAATTTAACATAGGAGTTTAAAGATGAAATTAGTGACCTTTGTATCCAACAGCGCGACTCGTATTGGCGCACTCGTCGGAGAAGATCGCGTGGTGGATTTCAGCCAAGCCGATGCCAGTTTACCGACTGATATGCTGGCGTTTCTTGCAGGCGGCAAGGCGACCCAAGCGGCTGCTCAAAAAGCAATTGATGGTGGCGCAAAGAGCATAGCCCTTTCGGATGTGAAGCTGCTCGCGCCAATTCCTAATCCGGGCAAGATTATCTGCATCGGTCTGAATTACAGCGATCATGCTGCCGAAACCGGACAACCGATCCCAAAATATCCGATTGTGTTCTCGAAGTATTCCAATACGGTGATTGCCACAGGCGACAAAATTGTGCTGCCGCGCGTCTCGAATGAAGTGGATTACGAAGCGGAATTGGGTTTCGTCATCGGTAAAACGGCACGTTATGTCTCGGCTGCGGATGCGTTGGATTACGTCGTAGGTTATATGCCGATTAACGATGTCAGCGCGCGTGATTATCAGACGCGCATCAGCCAATGGACGATGGGCAAGACGTTTGATACATTTGCACCGATGGGGCCAGCCTTAGTCACAAGCGATGAAATTGCGGACGCGGGAAACCTCAAAATTAGCTTGACGATTAACGGGGAAGTTTTGCAAGACTCGAACACCAATAAGCTGATCTTTGGTATTCCGCAGTTGGTCGAGGCGCTGAGTGAAGTGATGACTCTGGAAGCCGGTGATGTGGTTTCGACAGGTACACCTCCCGGTGTCGGTATGGCGCGGAACCCCAAGCGTTATATGAAAGCGGGCGATGTGGTGAACATCACGATTGAGGGATTGGGAACGTTGAGCAATCCGGTGGTAGCAGAGTAATCATACCCCCACCCTAAACCTCCCCCATTGCAACAGGGGAGGGAATCAACACAGATTAACCGCAGAGAGCGCCAAGATCACACGAAGAAAATTATGAGCGAAAAAGTTGTTCTCATTACGGATTACACATGGCCGAGCACCGCTGTTGAGGAAGCCGTTCTAAAAGCGGCGGATGCTCGATTGCTAATTGCCCAAGTGGGTGATGAGGATGAACTTTTGAGTCTTGTGCCACAAGCTGATGCTATTTTGACATGCTTTAAAAAGGTGTCGGCGGCAGTGGTACGGGCTGGCGCAAAGCTGCAAGTCATCGGTCGTTATGGGATTGGTGTGGATAACATCGCGGTTGATGAAGCGACACGCTTAGGTATTCCGGTGACGAATGTACCTTCTTATTGCTTGGATGAAGTGGCAGAACACGCCCTGACGTTGATGCTGGCCTGTGCGCGAAACATCCCTCATTATGACCAAGCGATTCGTGCGCATGATTGGGCGCTCAACAAACAGCGCCCATTATTTCGCATTCATGGTAAAACGTTGGGCATTATCGGCTTCGGCAAAATCGGACAAATGTTAGCTACGAAAGCCAGCGGTCTTGGACTCAAAGTAATCGCACACAGTCCACATGCTGATCTCTCGATTGCCCAAGCACTGCATGTTGATCTCGTCACCCTTGACGACGTGATTAGCCGATCCGATTTCCTGAGTTTGCACGTGCCGATGAAAGCCGAAACTCGCCACTTGATGAATGCTGAACGGTTGCGGCAGATGAAGCCGACTGCGTTTCTGATTAATACGGCGCGGGGCGGATTGATCGACCATGAGGCACTGCTGCAAGCGTTGAAAGAGGGTTGGATTGCGGGGGCAGGTCTGGATGTATTTGAATCTGAGCCACTGGATGCTCAACATCCGCTGTTTAGCCAACCAACCTTGATCGCCACACCGCATGTGGCTTTTTACTCGGAAGAATCGTTAGTGGAATTGCAGACCAAGGCGGCAGAAAATGTAGCCGCAATCCTCACCGGTCGCCGTCCGATGGCGTTGGTTAACCCTGATGTGTTGAGCCTTCCGCGCTGGTCACATTTAAAATAAATGTAACTTTATAACAAAACCTCAAAAGCCATTTTTCCCAATCGCGCAAAAGCGTTTGGATACATTCAAATAGCTATCTTTTGACTTGTGTCCAGATAGCTTAATTGACATGGATTTCGTTTCGCTGTTATACTTAAGATATGTTGTAATTATGCGTGTAAGTAATATATTAATTGTTAGATGCAATAATTTTTGAATGATTGGTCATTTTAGTTGCTAAAGTAATTATTTTTATGTGAGAAGAAAAGTCTTATACTGAATCTAACTTAATTAAGCTATTTTAAATTAACCGCTCATTAGGTAATTATATTTTCCGAAAACACATTAAAATATACTTAATTCTACAAAAAAGACAAAGACTCCCAAAAACATATAAGTTTTCTTTGTCATTGAAACTAAATGAGGGAGTATGACAACGATTTTCCTGAAAAAAATATTCATTATTTTGCCGCTTTTAATATCGGCCTGCACTCCAGTCGTGCAGACTCCGGGCTTGATACCCGTCACAGTGCAACTCGGATCAACCCATCAAGCGGTCTACGGCGGATTCTATGCAGCGGATCAGAACGGGGATTATGCACGTGAAGGATTGGCAGTGAAATTTATTGAAGGAGGAACAAATGTTGATTTGGTCACACCTTTAATAAATGGCAACGCACAATTCAGTATTATGGGAGCCAGTGCCATAATCACCCAACGAGCTGCTGGAAAACCTATTCGTGCAATAGCAACTATTTTGCGCCGCGATCCGGTTGTTTTCTTCAGCCTAGCCGACTCCGGTATTGTTCGTCTGCAAGATTTCGTTGGTAAAAAAATCCTCGCAAGTCTAACTATACGCCCCCGATTGTATGCAATGCTTGATAAAGCAGGCATCGACCGCAATCAAATGACACTTATAGACACGGGCAGTTTTACCGATCTCTACACGAGCAAAATTGATGTAGCAAGTGGACTCATCACGAGCAGCGTGCTTGCGGCACAACGAGCGGGGCATCCTGTTAATATCATTTATCCTGACGACTATGGCGTGCATTTCTATTCAGTGACGATCGGCACGACAGATGATTACATTGCGGCTCATGCAGATGTTGTAACTAAATTTCTGCGAGCCACGCTAAAAGGCTGGACATATGTGGTCGAAACTCCACAAGCGGTCGGTTCGTTGGTTATGCAATACAACCCGCAGGCAGATGCCGCGCTTGAATCGGCTAGTATGGCTGCCTCGATTCCTTATATAAATACCGGCGAAGATCATATCGGGTGGATGAAACCGGAGATTTGGGCGGGTATGCTGCAAACCATGCGCTCACAGGGTGAGGTCAAGACACCATTGGACATCAAGGATGTTTACACCATAGAATTTGTCCAACAAATCTATGGAGGGAGCCAACCATGATGCGTTCGCTTCGACTCACGCCGAAAGTAACCCTCACATTCGTCATTTTTGCACTTATTCTTCTGACTGTTGTGGGGCTTTTAGCTTATGGAAGTGGTCGTACAAGTTTAGAGGAATCGACATTTTCAGGGTTGGTTTCTGCGGCTATTGAAAAAGAGTCAGCACTGGAAACATGGATTTCAGAAGCACAAAATCAAATTGCGAATATTGCAGGTTCGCCCTTTATTCAGGAACAGGTTGCTGCGCTACGATCTAGTTCGGAAAGTGTGCCTAGTGAAAAAATCCGTAATGCGATTGTTGCAGAATTAATACCACTCACTGAGGCCAAAGATACTTTTTTGGATTTGGTAATTTTGGAACCCGTCGCGGGGAAAATAATTGCAGCGACAAACGCGAGTCAAGAAGGTACTTTTAAGGAAGATCGCCCTTACTTCAACAACGGGCAAACGGGACCGTATGTGCAGAACATCTATTTTTCATTAATATGCCAATGCCCTGCCATGACGGCTGCTGCGCCGATTAGATCCAGTAAGGGTGAATTATTGGCTCTAATAGCCGGTAGACTCAATTTAGATGTCATGGGCAGCATTATCAACCGCAGTTCGGGGCAGTATCAAAGTGCCGATGCTTACCTCGTGAATACTTCTAGCTTGCTCGTCAATCAGCCGCGTTTCATTCCTGATCCGGCAATCCTGCAGCGGGGAGTGTATACCGAGGCTGTTGGTCAATGCCTTGGTGGGAGAGACGGATCGATTCAGGATACTGATTATCGTGATGTTCCTGCGATGGCGGCTTATCGGTGGATAGCTAGTCGCGATTTATGTCTGATTGTCAAAGTTGACCAAGCGGAAGCCCTTGAACCTGTTGCTGTCTTCGGACGTACTTTATTAATTATTTCTGTCATCGCTTTGCTAGGTGCATCACTCTTGGCTGTGACATTAGCTCAGACGATTACCCGCCCCGTTTTAGCGTTGAAAAATGGTGTTACCCAGTTCGGACAAGGGGAATTACATGTCCGATTTCCAAAGACTTCACAGGATGAGATGGGTGCGCTGGCACACGAATTCAACACCATGGCTGACGCGATTGTCGAGAAGGAGAAACTTTTACAAGACTACGCCAAAAATCTTGAAGAGCGTGTCAACGAACGTACAGCACAACTCTCCTTCCTTGCCACCGCCAGCCAAACCCTTTCGGAGTCATTTGATTATTCCGACAGACTTAAGAAAGTGGCAGAGCTAGCGGTGCCGAAGATTGCCGATTGGTGTACCGTCGATATTCTCGATAAAGACGGCATCTTGCAGCGATTAGCCGTTGTTCACACCGATCCACAAAAGGTAGCATTAGCTTTTGAACTGCAACGTCGTTTTCCGCCTAATCCAGAAGCGCCAAGCGGAACCTACAATGTCATTCGAACCGGAAAATCGGAGTTTTATCCGGACATAACCGAAGAATTAGTGGTTGCAAGTACAGACAACCGTGAGATCGTGGATATTATTCGGGAACTCGGATTACGATCCTCAATGACCGTTCCGCTGACTTCACACGGGCATACACTGGGTGCATTAACACTGGTTATGGCTGAGTCAGGGCGGCATTTTGATGCCAGCGATTTGAGCCTCGTGGAAGATTTGGCACGGCGAGCGGCCCTATTGATTGATAACGCAAAACTTTTCACCGAAACGCAACAACTGAATACCGAACTCGAACAACGGGTACAAGAACGGACTGCACACTTAACAGCAGTCAATAAAGAATTGGAAGCCTTTAGCTACTCCGTTTCGCATGATCTGCGCGCGCCATTACGTGCGGTTGACGGCTTTAGCCAAGCGTTATTAGAAGATTACAATGACAAACTGGATTCTATGGGGCAAGACTTTTTAAACCGGATTCGTAACGAGAGCCAACGGATGGGGCAGTTGATTGATGATCTGATTGGCCTTTCGCGTTATTCGCGCACAGAGATGAATTTTGTGATGGTTGACCTAAGTAAAATCGCGAGTGAGATTGTGGCAGAGTGCAAGGAGAAAGAACCTTCCCGCATGGTGGAGGTTAGCATACAAGAAGGTGTTATAGGATGCGGCGATGAACGGCTCATTCGCGTGGCTTTACAGAATTTAATTAATAATGCGTGGAAATTTACCAGCAAAACGGAAAAGGCTTGTATCGAATTTGGCTGTAGTCAGGATAATAACCCGCCGGAATTTTATGTGCGTGATAACGGTGCAGGTTTTGATATGGCCTACGTCAACAAGTTGTTTGGTGCTTTTCAACGGCTGCACGGTATGAATGAATTTGCAGGCACAGGTATCGGCTTAGCCACTGTACAACGGATTATGCACCGGCACGCGGGGTTCATCCGCGCCGAGGGGAAACTTAACGCAGGGGCTTCATTCTATTTTACGTTGGGCGAGAACAACTGTGTATAAGAAGGAGCGATTGATGAGTCACATTTTGCTGGTTGAGGACAATCCGAATGATCAGCTCTTGACGCAGCGGGCTTTCAAGAAAAGTAATTTGGGTAATGAACTGGTGATCGTCAATGATGGGGAAGAGGCCATAAACTATTTATTCGGCACGGATGCTACAGAACCGCAACCACTTCCTGTTCTTATACTACTTGATTTGAAACTGCCCAAAATAGATGGTCTGGAAGTGCTGGAACGCATACGCAGCAACGACCGAACCCAGCTCTTGCCTGTTGTTATCTTGACCTCATCCAAAGAACAGGATGATCTTATTGACAGTTATAGATTGGGTGCCAACAGTTACATTCGCAAACCCGTTGATTTTAATGAATTTGTTGCCGCTGTTCAGCAGTTGGGATTATATTGGCTAGTACTGAATGAAAGACCAATTAAGTAGAAATTGAAAGACTGCCATGCGTAAGCCACTCAGGGCACTGATTCTAGAAGACTCGGAAAATGATATTCTCCTGCTCCTGCGGGAATTACGACGTGGTGGCTTTGATCTGGATCATATCGTCGTCAGTACTGCGGATGACATGCGCGCAGCCTTAGGCAAGCGCGATTGGGACATTATCCTTTCGGATTATTCTATGGGGGGATTTGATGCGTTGGCTGCGCTGGAAATCGTGCAGGAATTTAGTATTGATATTCCATTTATCGTTATCTCTGGAACCGTAGGGGAAGATACAGCCGTAAAAGCCATGAAAGCCGGAGCGAGTGATTTTTTTGCAAAAGACAAACTCACAAGGCTCGCACCGGCTGTCGAGCGTGAGTTACGAGAAGCGGCAGGGCGGCGTAAAAGAGCGCAAGCAGAAGCCCGCTTCACAACCGCATTTCAGGCTAGCCCTGTGGGAACAGTCATTTCCCGTTTATCGGACGGGCTGGTACTGGATGTTAATTCCCGCTTCCTAAGCAATTATGGATTGTCGCGGGAAGACGTTGTGGGCAAGCGAAGAGAAGAAATTGAATTATGGGATGGAGCAGAACAAGCCGAACAAATTGCCCAACAACTCCGTGACAAAGGCTCTATCGACGGTATTGAGGTCGCCTATCGTCACAAATCGGGTCGGTTGGGCTACGCGCTGATGTCTGCGGAAATTATTGAGTTGGATAACGAAATGTGCGTTTTGAGCATGTTTCACGACATCACAGATCGCAAGGAAGCAGAGACAGCTTTAGAAGCGAGCGAGGAAAAATTCCGATTGCTGGCTGAGAATTCGACGGACATGATCACAAGAAACAGCCCCGATGGTCACTATCTTTATGTATCGCCGGCTTGTCGAACGTTATTAGGTTATGAACCGGAAGAACTGATCGGTCGTTCGGCGTTTGATTTCTTACATCCGCATGATATTCAACAAATCAGCCTATCGCATCAGACAGTTCTGGAACAACCTGTAACGTCGACTATTGCCTATCGCATTCGCCATAAAGATGGTCGTTATGTCTGGTTTGAAACCATCAGCCGCACTATCCGTGACCCTCAAACCAATGAGGTTCTTGAAATGCAAGGAGCTTCGCGTGATATTTCAGCACGTAAAGAAGCTGAAGAATCGCTTGAGCGCTATGCGGAACGGCTCGAACTGCTGCATGATATTGACCTAGCCATCCTACGAGGTGATGAACCAAAACCGATTGCTGAATCGGTGCTGATGCGTTTGCAAGTATCAATGGCGTTTGACAGTGCCAGCATTACACTCTTTGACCCTGACAGCCAACAATTTTCAACATTGGCTTCTGTTGCTCTCATTCCCGATTATCAGCCCAACGAAGATATATGGTCGATTATCGAGCTTTTGAAGCGGAACGAAATATACGCGGTAGATGATTTAGCGAATGAAATGCGATTGCCCAATGACAAAAGACTTAGCCAAGCAGGCATTCAGTCATATGTGCGTATTCCCTTGATTTCCAGTGGAAATTTGCTAGGCACTTTCATTTTATGCTCAAAAGAGCCCTACGCATTTTTAGTTCAAGAACTGGATGTCGCTAAAGAAGTAGCCTCTCAATTGGCAATCGTTATTGAGAATGCCCGATTGCTCAAAGTCGAGCAGCGTCGAAACAGCGAATTGGAAGCTTTGCACCAAGCTAGTTTACAGTTGACCAGCAGCTTAGATCTTGAAAGAGTCCTGATAACGGTTCTTGATTACGCGATATTGTTGATGCATGCGAACGATGCACATATCTTTTTGTACAAGGATAAAGTGCTCACATTTGGTGCCGCGCAATGGGACGGGGAATGGCGCGATAGACCCATTTCTGAGCCACGTCCGGATGGACTCACTTATACAGTGGCTGTAAGTGGGAAACGGTTGATTGTACCGGATGCTAACCAGCATCCTGCTTATAAGAATTGGCAATGGGGCGGTGCCATCATTGGCTTGCCCTTGCAGGTTGCCGGTGAAGTCAACGGGGTAATGTCGATTGCAATGACGCAACCGCATCATTTTGCTGATCATGAAATCCGGCTTTTGGAGTTACTAGCTGATCAAGCTGCGATTGCAATCCATAATGCCCAGCTTTACCAACAGGTTCAAAGTCATGCTAAGGAACTGGAGCAGAATGTTTTAGAACGGACCAAGCAGCTTCAACTCGCAAGAGATCGCGTTATTGCCATTCTAAACAGCAGCAGTGATTCGGTCATTCTGGCAAATTCGGAGGGGCTCATCCAACAAACCAATCCGGGATTTAATCGTCAGTTCGGTTATGATACGGACGAACTGTTTGATAAGCCTCTGGCAACTGTGATCGCCCCTGAGGCACTTGACCTTTTTCGCGACTCTTTGCAAATGATCGGGCAAAATAGAGAAACGAAACGCATTGAGGTCGTTGTTCAACGAAAGAACCTCACAACTTTCCCTGCGGATACGTTGATCTCCTCGTTTGCAGAAGGCGATGAACGAATGGTTGTCTACAGCTTGCGTGATATATCCCGTTTGAAGGAGGTGGAGGCTGAACTGCGTATCGCACTTGAAAAAGAGAAAGAACTTAATCAGCTCAAAACCAGTTTTACCTCTATCGTTTCGCACGAGTTCCGCACACCACTATCGGTCATTCTGGCATCGTCAGATTCACTTATCACCTATTTTGATCGTATGGATCAGCCCCGCCGAATAGAGAAGCTTGAAAAAATCAATCAACAAGTTCAGCGATTAATACGATTGATGAACGATGTGTTAACTATTACCCGTTCGGAAAGTGTAGGATTTGACTTTAAACCCACAAGCCTCGATGTGATTCCACTTTGCGAAGAAATTATCGAAGATGTAAAAGTTGTGTACAAGCCAGATTTAAGCATCAATTTCACATCTGAAGGGCAGTGTGACTCGGTAAAGATTGATGAATTTCTATTTAGTCACATCCTGCAAAATCTTGCCTCAAATGCCGTTAAATATTCCAAGCCGGGTGGCAAAGTAGAGATTCATTTAAATTGTTCAGCTAACGAGTTGACGCTGCGTGTCGAAGACGACGGTATTGGTATACCGGAACTTCATCAAGCTTTTCTTTTTCAAGCTTTTCGGCGGGCAACCAACGTCGGGCAGATTCAAGGAACGGGTATTGGACTGACAATTGTTAAGCGTGCTGTGGTCGCCCACGGTGGCACAATCGACTTCTCCAGTGTTGAAGGCAATGGGACGACTTTTGTCGTCAAACTGCCCATCACCGACCGTAAGGCAGCGCTTAACTGATGTAGCTACATCGTGTTTAAGAGCCAGCCACCATCAGCGGCAATCTCTGAACCGACGACAAATGATGAGTCATCCGAGGCTAGAAACAACGCAACTTTGGCGACTTCTTCAGGATGCCCCAAACGCTTAACCGGCGAACGGGCGATCCGCGCCACATCTTGAGCGTCCAAAATGGCTTGAGACGATCCCGAGCGATCTAGAAGTCGGGTGGCTGTCGGGCCAATGGCGATGGTATTCACCCGAATACCGCGACCAATGAGTTCAGCCGCCAATGCACGAGCCAGCGCATGAATAGCACCTTTACCTGAGGTATAAAGCGAACTATTTGCAATACCAGTAAGGGCATTCACCGAGCCATTGAAAATGATAGAGGCTGGTGTATTCAGATAAGGCAGTGCTTTTTGCACGGTGAAATATGAGCCTTTGAAATTGGCATCAATCATGTCATCAAAAGCTGCTTCATCAATCTCTTCGAGCGGCGCACCTTTAAAAACGCCGGCATTGACGAAGAGAACATCCAATTTACCAAACGCCTCGTGAGCGCGAGCCATCAGGTTATCAATATCGGTTAGCTTGCTAATATCAGTTGGCACAGCCAATACATTTTCTCCGAGTTCACGGACAACGGCGTCGAGTGTTTCAGGATTGCGTCCTGTAATGACCACTTTAGCGCCATTGGCATGGAACTCACGGGCTGTGGCTAGACCAATGCCACTATTGCCACCTGTCACTAAAGCGACTTTTCCTTCAAGTGAACTCATGATCGTTTCCTTTTGATTAAACAGGTGGCACATGATATGTGCCGTTTGCTGATATGGTTATGTTACGGTTTACAAGGCTCATTGTCGTGAGAAATTCCACTTATATTTGTGATCGGCCACATAACCAATGTGTGTATTTGAGCCGTATAAGTGGAGGTAAAGCAAACTAAACTTCGGACAAGTCGATTAGCGCTGTTTATTGAACTGTTCGTTATTGGTCAGTTGAACGTGGGATAAGATTTATACTGATGAGGAAGGGTTCAACGCCTTCCTATCAGTCAACACGCAGATAGCGACCTACGATTTGACGCACTTTGGCACGTGCCCGATGTAGTAATACACGCTGATTGATTTCGGAAACACCCAAAGCGTGACAGACTTCGGCAGCACTTCGTCCTTCAACATCGCGCATTTGAATGACCTGTTGTTGAAGCGTCGGCAGCAAGCGGATGGCGGCGTGAATATGTGCTAGGGTTTCCTGAGCCAGCAGGTTATCTTCGGGGATAACATCCCATGCGTTAAGATGGCTATCGAGATGCCAGTGAAATACTGATCCGGTAGAATCTTGCCTATTAAAATGCTCAGCCGAAACGGCTGGTTCAAACTCGTCATACTCGGTATCCACCAAGTCGGAGAAGGATACGTAACGCCCTTCACGATGCGATCGGGTTATAGCACGGTTGGTGAGGATACTGAATATCCATGTTTTGAGTGATGAACGTCCCTCAAAACGGGTTAATCCACGCAGTACAGCCATCCACGTTTCTTGAATAACATCTTCAGCAACACAGGGGTCTTTGACATAAATCAAAGCCATTCGAAGCATCGCACTATAATAAAGCCCGATCAACGTCGAAAAGGCGGCTTCATCTCCATCCCGTAATGCTTCGATTGGATGAGCCAGTATTTCATGAGAGGGTCTGAAACCCGACTCATTGGTGTTGTACTTGAACATGGTATTCATGATATATCCTACTCAAACTTATGATGCGGAGGAGAACGCATCTCGTAACCATGATGTGGCAAGCGCCATCGCGCCGCGTGCTGCGCTTGTTTCGGCAAGGGCATTCAGCATAACAAAGTCATGGATCGTTGCTTGAAAACGAGCAGCAGTCACGCGCACACCCGCTTGACGCAGCTTATTGGCATAGGCTTCGCCTTCATCACGCAGCACATCCGCTTCGGCGGTGATGACCAGCGCAGTAGGCAATCCTTTGAGTTGTTCGATACTGGCCTTTAAAGGCGAAGCGGTAATTTGATTACGCTCACCAGAGTCAGTTGTGTATTGATCCCAGAACCACTGCATGGCATCACGACGTAGGTGATAACCCTCGGCAAATTGGTGATACGAATCGGTGTCGAAAGTGGCATCGGTAACCGGGTAAAAAAGCAGTTGATGTCCAATGACTGGCCCGCCGCGTTCCTTCGCCATAAGAGTGATAGCCGCCGCCATATTTCCGCCAACACTGTCCCCTGCGATGGCGATGCGTTCAATGTCAAAGCCATTTTCGCGTCCGTGATCGGCAACCCACTTGGTTACTGCGTAACTCTCTTCAATCGCTGTCGGATATTTGGCTTCGGGCGAACGGCTGTAGTTCGGGAACACGACTGCGGCTTGTGACCCAACTGCCAATTCACGAATGAGGCGATCATGGGTTAGCTTGTCACCAAATACCCAACCTGCACCATGAACAAAGACAATCACAGGCAAAGTCGTGGTAGCATTTTGAGGTCGCAAGATGCGGAGAGAAACCTTGCAACCTTTCCATGTTTCGATTGTCTTATCTTCGATGTCTACTGAGGGCAAATTGACCGCACCAGACTGTACATCGTCAAGAACTTCACGTCCCTTTTGGGGGCCAAGGTCGAACAGGAAAGGTGGACTGGCAACAGCATCTGCGAATGCTAGTGCTTCTAGCTCCAGCACTATCGACTTTGTTAAGGTGGCCATTTGGGTTACCTACTTCGGAAAATAACGATAGAAATACATACACAACTTATTCGGGAGCGGCTTAGACGCTTTTTCCTATCCAACTGAACTGAACTCAAATACGGTCATCGCCGCTTCTTCGATCAGTTGGGCAACGGCATCCGGATGTGAAATCATAATCACATGCGATGCTCCCTCGATGGCGATGGTTTTCTTTGAACCCGCCCGCTCTGCCATGAAGTGTTGAGCCGCTGGCGGTATGTTTTTGTCGGCTTCGCCAAAAATGAACCACGAGGGAATGGTCTTCCAAGAAGCGGCATCAGAAGCCTCGGTCAGTGCGGCTTCAGTAATGGGACGCTGAGTAGCCGCCATGATTTTGGCTTGTGATTCGGGTACATCTGCGGCGAACTGCTGCCAAAATTTATCCTGCTGAATGTATAAATCCGTGCCATCATCAGGTAGTTTAACGGGTGAAAGTGCTGCGCCTAATGAGCTGCCCGGAAAACGACCGGAAAGATCAGCAGCACTTTCCCCAACATCAGGAGCAAAACCGGCGACGTAAACGAGCGCTTTCACATTGTCGCTGCCATTAGCGGCACAGGTGATGACCATGCCACCATAGGAGTGACCGACGAGAACAATCGGCCCTTCAATACTTTTTAGAAGGCTGGTGAGGTTATCGGCATCACCCTTCACACTTCGTAAGGGATTGGCTGCGGCTGATACCGGATAGCCTTCATCTGCCAACTTGCTGATTACTCCATCCCAACTAGACGATTCAGCAAACGCGCCGTGAACAAATACAATCGTGGGTTTGACATTCATGGTTGTTTATATCCCTCGCAATAAGGCTTGAGACTGGAAATGGACGAAATTTATGTCAGGGTAGGGAAAAAGCACGCCTTTTCCCTGCTCAATTACACCGATTATTTAACTTGCGGACACCGATTGGGCGGCTTCTTCGATGAGCTTGGTGACTTCATCAGGGTGAGAAATCATTGCGACATGACCGGATTCAACTTCGACAGTGGTTGCACCCATGCGTTTGGCGAACAGGCGCTCAACATCAGCAGGGATCGCTTCATCATTTGTGGCGACCATGTACCACGACGGAACGGACTTCCATGTGGGTACGCCCATCACATCAGCCAAGGTGGTGGTATTCAACGGTTGTTGAACCGCCCACATCACTTTAGCTGTAGCAGGATCAATATCGGCGGCAAAATGATTGATAAAATCGTCCTGTGGCAGCCAAGCATAACCTTGCGCGTCTATGACCAGATGGGATAATGCGGGGGTGGGCGCACCTTGTGCCAACAATGCACCAATCGATTCACCTTCATCCAGACCGAAAGCTGCAATATAGACCAGACCGACTACTTTGGGGTCATCGCTACCGAGCGCACTAATGATTTGTCCACCATATGAATGTCCAGCAAGGATGGTCGGGCCGGTCACAGTGGCAAGTACCTGCTTCAACTTAGCAACATTATCCGCTAAAGATGTGTGCGAAAATTGAGGGGCAATGACGTTATATCCAGCGGTCTGAAGTTCTTTGATGACTGGAGCCCAGCTTGAGCCATCGGCCCATGCGCCGTGTACCAGTACAATGTTGGGTAGGACAGCGGCTGCTGCGCCCGGTTCTGCTGTGGCATCCTGAGCAAAGACGGGTACGCTCACGATGAACATTGCAACAGCAGCGATGACGATAGCGCGGGTTACATTACGCGCAGACTTCAGTTGGTTCATGATATTTGTCTCCTAAAACTATGAACATCTTTGGTTTGGAAGCGATCGTTCTAGAGAAGAACTGTTTCACTTATGTCCCTAGAATAGACTTTTGCTGTTCATACGTCTTGAGGATTTCCACTCACTTTTTTGAGTAGTTCCACTTAAAAAGTTTCATAACCCCAGTGCTGCTATATTAATAAAACAAGGAGCTTAAGCTCCTTGTTTTATTAATATCTCTTTTGGTTTGTGCTGTCGCAGGCGATAAGCGTTAGCCTTGAATATGGGCTTCTAAAAACCAGAGGTCTTTATCGATCGTGCGACCAATTTCGGTGAAGAGATCAGTGGTGATTGCATCTTCATCGTCGCTGGCAGTGGCAATGGCTGTACGAATACTAGAAGCATAATCGCCATAGCGTTGTGCTAGAACTTCCACAACCTGCTTATCGGTGACAATATCGGTTGGGAATTCCGGTAGTTTGGATTGTGCGGCGGCAATGCGTACTGTACCCATTGCTTTACCACCAAGGGCGGTGGCGCGTTCAGCAATCATGTCTGTAAATTCGCTTAAGCGGCCTGCCAATTCATCAAAGAGCAGATGAAGTTGGATGAAATTGATGCCTTTCACGTTCCAATGTGCCTGTTTGACCTGACTATAGAGATCAAATGTGTCTGCTAACTGCTGGTTGAGCAAACTAATCATGGTGTCACGCAAAGGCTTAGATAAGTCGTTACGGGTTTCGAAAGTCTGGTTCTTCGTTTTAGCCATCATATTCTCCTTTATAGATCAATAATCGGATACAAAGTCTGGAACTACAGAGATAGACCGCGTCGCACATCCAGTTTAGCACTAAGCATTCTCAGCGTCGCGAGTAATTCCACTGATTTCTAAGCTGGAAAGTAAGCCCGTATTCATCACGTGTAGTGTCGCTTCGAGGCGGGATGAAACCCCCAACTTATCAAAAATGTGATAGAGGTGGTTCTCGACAGTACGGGTACTGATGCACAGTTCGAGTGCAATTTTCGCGTTGCGGCGGCCCTTGGCGACTAAGGCTAAAACGCGTCGTTCTTGATTCGTTAGTTCACTGTAGGTTCTCATTAGCTTTTTCCTTTAAAATAAAATTGACTGACATTCATGGGTTGAAGAACTACTGAGAATTGTGCTGCCTAAAGATAAAGGCTCGCACCCTGATTTGATCCCAAAATGGGACTCTGGTGACGTTTAATGTGTGAACAAATGCCGCCCCTAGGTGTGAGTGAAATCACCACTTCACCTTTTCCTCTCCTCCCGCCAATTGGGACAATACTTTCGTAACAAGCGGCTGACATGTGCCGGATGATAGGACACACCGAATTGCTGATTGAGCAGCACGGCGATCCGACTGGTCGTCCATTGCTTACCTTGAAAACCGTAGACTTCGGCTCCATAAGCAATCAACATTGGCAATTGGCTCAACTGCTCGGCTGTTAATGCCGTGCGTCGACCGGGAGCCGGATGATGCCGCAGTGCATCGGTCCCACTACCACCTTCACGCGCCCTTTTGAGCCATTGACTCACTGCGCCCTGTGTCACACCCAACTCCGCCGCAATTTGACGCTGTGACCAGCCCTGTTGATGGAGTTCCCATGCACGTAACCGCCGGGTCTCGCGCCAATCAAGTGGTGGTGTGGCTGGCGACATGTGTTAAATCTCCCTCAAAAAAACGGGTATATATTAGCGATCAATGCAGCGGCTTGTTATAATATGCAGTGTAATATTTATGATGTGTGCCGTCACCGTACAGTGGGTGGCATATCACTTCACATTACTTCCCATTCGGTACACAATCCTATTTGCCAGTGACATAGAAAGACAACGCCTATGAAGCGATCCGCTTACCGTGATCGGGACTATGCTTTTGGACAAGCTATGCTCACGCTGCGTACCCACATTGGATTAACGCAAACGGGTTTAGCGAATTACTTGCATGTCTCACGCCGCGCGGTGGGAGAGTGGGAAGCGGGAAGCAGCTATCCCAAAGTGGATCACATCAAAAAATTAATCACCTTGGCTATTCAACAGCGTGCATTTCCAGCAGGACGTGAAGTGGAGGCCGTGCGCGAACTCTGGCAGATTTCACGGCAAAAGGTCTTGTTGGATGAGCTTTGGTTGGCGGGGCTGCTGACTGGAAAAGCAGGCGCAAATGGGGATGTGAACCTGCCAGCGCCTATTCAGGTAAAGGCTGAGAAGCCGCACAGGAACAGTGAGCGAAAAACCGTCATTAACATACCCTTTGAACCGACCTCATTTATTGGGCGAGGGGCAGAGCTTTCCGAAATTGCCCGGTTATTGGATGATCCAAATTGTCGCTTACTCACACTGCTTGGGTCGGGAGGCATTGGCAAAACACGGCTGGCAATCGAGGTGGCTCAAAGTCAAACTTCGATATTCAGGGATGGGGTTGTGTTTGTGCCACTGGCTTCAGTTGGTGCGCCAGCCCAAATTGTTACGGCGATTGGTAGTGCTTTCAATCTCTCTTTTGCAGGACACTCCGATCCGACTGCACACTTATTGGAACATCTCCATGAGCAACAAGTACTGCTTGTCTTGGACAACTTTGAGCATGTACTAGAGGGAAGCGACCTCGTTCATAATATTCTTCAACATGCACCTTATGTCACTGTTTTACTGACTTCACGGGTGCGGTTGAACCTTCAGGCAGAATGGTTATTTGATGTTGAAGGGCTATCTTATCCGCTGAACGACGCACAAAGTCTGACGGATTTAACCCATTACACTGCTGTCAAATTGTTCCTACAACGGGCTACGCAAGTGCAACTAACTTTTCAGGCTACTGAGTCAACTTTGATGAGTATTGTGCGTATCTGCCAGCAGTTGGCAGGGATGCCCCTCGCGATTGAATTGGCTGCCTCAGGTGTGCGAACGTTGGCGGTTGCAGAAATTGAGGAGCAAATTCGTTCGAATCTTGACGCGCTAACCACTAGTCTTCGTGATGTGCCAGCCCGTCATCGAAGCCTGCGAGCCGTGTTCGACCATTCTTGGAATTTGCTGAGTGAATCAGAGCGAACACTGCTTAGCCGCTTGGCTGTTTTTCGAGGTAGTTGTAGAGCGGATGCTGCTGAACAGATAACAGAGATAGATGTATATCAACTGATGAGATTGGTTGATAAGTCATTGCTACGACAAATCAACACGCCAAACACAGCATATGAGCCACGTTTTTTCCTACTAGAACCAATCCGTGAATATGCACTCGAAAAGTTGCAAGTAAGTGGTGAGCTGCAAATACGGCAGCATATTCATGCTAGTTACTATCTGAATTTAGCGGAAACAGCCATAGAACAATGGCAGTTACAAGGAGCAGACGCGGCGCTTGAGCAAATTGATCATGAGCTTGACAATATTCGTGCTGCCTTGCAATGGGCTAGTGAAAGCGACGTGCCATTTGGGCTTCAACTTGCCGGGGCACTGGCGAGATATTGGCGGTGCCGTGCATATCTTACTGAAGGGCGTATGTGGTTGGAAGGTTTTCTGGCACTGGACGAAGATAATACCGATTCTGCGGCTATTCAGGCTCGCCTCCGTGCTGTGAATGGAGCAGGCTGGCTTGCCGTCGATTTATATGATTTTGAACAGGCCACACTACGCTTCGAACAGGGGAAAATGCTGCGCAGCATTTTGGGAGAGACCGAAGATGACACAAGTATACTTGCTAATGCAGGCTTGCAAGCACGAGCTAATGGACAGTATACACGAGCAACAATGCTACTTGAAGACATGTTGGCAAGGCTTCGCGCACTTGGTGATCGTGGAACGTTGAGTACTGGAGGGCTAGGCTTTGCGCTGTACGCCCTCGCATTAGTGCTGCGCGAACAGAGCGAATTCGTGAAGGCGACAAATCTGCTCGAAGAATGTGTTGAATTTCACCGTGCGATTAATGACCGCGAAGCGATGGCACAGGGGATGTTGGGATTAAGTGATATCGCGCGTGACCAAGGGGATGCCACTGGCATACGAAAATACGCTGAACAATGCCTAGAAACTTTTCGGGAAATCGGAACACAGTGGGCTATTGGCTTTTCGCTTAATAATCTTGGGATGGCGGCCTATTTAGAGGGTGATTTGCTACAGGCATATGACTTGGTCAGTGAAAGTCTGGCGCTTTTTCGCAGCCACAAAACAGATGGAAGCATAGCTGAAGTGCTGGTGACAATCGGTCATATTTTAGTCGCACAAGGTGATTTGGTAGGGGCAGATGAGGCTTTCACTGAATCACTGCGACTTGCCCTCACTGTCGGCCCTAGACTGCTAGTAGTCGCAGATTTAGAGGGCTTGGCAAGTGTCATGACGAAACAGGGAAAGATGCAATTTGCTGTTCGTTTCCTAGCAACTGCCTCTAACCTGCGTGATCAGATGAATGCGCCAGTCCGGCCTGCTGATCAACCCGTCGTAGAGCAGTCGATGGCAGTTGCTAAGCAGTCGCTAGGACGTGATATTTTTGCCGCCCTATGGTCGCAGACCGAGAAATTGCCACTGGAACAGATTCTTCGCGAGTCACCCTTTGGAGAGTTGTTATCCCAATCCGATGAGTCGTCTGTTACCGAAGAACCACCTCGATCCGCTAAATCCCAACCCGTCATGGAAAGTAGTAAACCGATAAATGCCCCCACTGCCGCTGTTTCGACATCCAATGGACGGCGGGTGGATTGGGGTGATGCGCTGTCAGTACCGAACTTCTATGGGCGTGGATGGGAAATAAATCTGTTGAAAGAATGGGTCGTTGAGGAACGCTGTCAGGTGATCAGTGTACTAGGTATGGGCGGTATTGGTAAATCGGCACTAACGGTCAGTTTGATGCATCAAGTGGCAGAGCATTTCGAGGTGGTCATCTGGCGTTCGCTGCGTGATCTGCCCACATATGAAGCATTACTTGAAGATTTATTGCAAGTGCTTGTACCGGAGACATTCCGCGATATAACCGTCAGTTTTGAACGGAAGATGGGCGTTTTACTGGATCAAATGCGGGCTGCACGGACGCTGATTGTGCTGGATAACTTAGAGACCGTACTTGAGGAAGGTGAAGGTCAGGGGCAGATGCGTCCCGGTTATGAAGGTTTTGCTCAATTCTTACGTTTGAGCGCTGAAACTAAACACCGAAGCTGTGTAGTGCTGACGAGCCGGGAAAAGCCGGGTGAACTGGTGGTACTCGAGGGCATCCGGTCAACTGTTCGAGTTTTGAGGTTGGCGCGGTTGGATGTTGAAGCATGCGAACAATTGTTAGCGGAAAAGGAGGTGGTGGGCGAGCCGACGGAACGTGCACGATTAATCGACGCTTATACGGGCAATCCGCTAGCCCTGAAGATTGTGGCACAGACCATTGTTGATTTATTTGATGGCGCGATTGCACCTTTTTTGAAACAAGGTGAAATTATCTTTGGCGGCGTGCGCGAGCTGCTGAGTGAACAATTTGTCCGGCTTTCGGATTTAGAACAAAATGTGCTGCTGTGGCTGGCGATTATGCGCGAACCATTAACCTTCGATGAACTGGGACACGTTTTGGTCACCCCTATACCTCGCGGGCGAGTGCTCGAGGCGGTGGAATCCCTGCGCCGCCGCTCATTAATCGAGCGTGGTGTACAACCCGGCAGTTTTACACTGCAATCGGTGGTGCTCGAATATGTAACGTCGCGACTAGTAACCGAAGTCAGTGACGAGATTAAGGAAGGTAGGTTTGGACTGCTGATTGAATATGGGCTGGAACTGGCACAAACGCGTGAATATGTACGGCAGACGCAGCAACGCATGATCGTCGCGCCAATTCTGGAATATTTGCGAAGTGAATATCGGCTCAAAAGTGCGCTCGAGGATCGGCTAGTGCTGCTGCTTACTCAACTGAGCACACGGGCAGAGACTGCACAGGGCTACGGGCCGGCTAACCTGCTGGCGATGCTGCATTTGCTACGGGGTCATCTGCGGAAGCTGGATTTGTCGCGACTGGTAGTGCGGAGTGCGTATCTGCAAGGGGTCGAGATTCAGGATACAACATTGTCGAAAGCCTTTATTCAGGATAGTGTTTTTTCTGACACCTTTGATTCTGTAATAGCACTTGATGTTAGCAAATCAGGGAAAGAATGGGCTGCTTCTACTAGGCGTGGCGAGGTTCTGATATGGAACGCAAGCAGTATGACCTTGCAGAGTGCGTGGCAAGCCCATAGTGACATGATATGGACCATTAAATTCAGCGCGGATGGACGTATTCTCGCAACTGGCAGTTGGGATTGCACCCTTAAAGTCTGGGATGTAGAGAGTGGCAAACTACTCTGGTTGAGCAGACATATAGCACATGTCAACTGTTTAGCATTTTCTCCTGATAACCGTAGACTTGCCAGCGGCAGCAATGATGCCACTGTCGTACTCTGGGATGTGGAGAGTGGTATCCAAATTCAGACGCTCCCACATCCTGTCGCAGTATCCGGATGTACGGTCAACTGGAGTCCAGATGGAAGACTGTTGGTCAGTGGTGATTTAGAAGGCTATATTCGCTTATGGGAGATTTCAGGAAGCGGCCCAGCTAAGTGTCTACAGGTGTTTGCTGGACATGCAACCTTCGTTGATGCACTAGCATTTTCCCCTGATGGAAGGATACTCGCGAGTACAAGCTTTGATGGTACTGTTAAGCTATGGGATTTGATAAATGATCAATTTTACCCTCGGAAAACAATTGTTGGACATCTGGCACGTATTGGACGTTTAGCTTGGAGCCCGGACGGGCTTACACTCGCCTGTGGCGGCATCGACAAAATGATTTGGCTGGTTGATGTTGAAAAAGGTAGCTATCGTACTGTGTTGCAAGGCCATGCACATCATGTGAGTGGACTTGCTTTTATGCCGGATGGTTCTAGCCTACTAAGCGGTGGCGGAAATGCACTGCATCAATGGGATGTCATCAATATGCACTGTATGCATACTGTCGAGGGGTACTCCAAGTCTCTATACGCTGTTGATTGGAGTCCTGATAGTATGCATTTGATAGGGGGTGGGATTGATAAAATAGTGACACTATGGAATTTGAGCGATGATACATTGCCCTACTCACTGGACGGACATGCTGGAGCGGTATGTGGGGTCGGATGGAGCCCTGATGGAAAATCATTAGCTAGCAGCGAATGGAACAATGTGATTCGCTTGTGGGATCCGGTATCAGGAATATGCCTCAAGATATTGCAATATCCTAATGACCCCGACAATTTATTCTATGCGCTGGCTTGGAGTCCTGACGGAGAGCGATTAGCTGTCGGCACGAGCAAGCATGGAGTGCAAATATTTGAGTCGAAGACCTATCATCAACCATGGATGGGATATGAATTTCCGACTTGGATACGTCGTGTGGTATGGAGTCCAGACGGAATGCTACTGGCAGGTGCCGGTGATGATGGCATTGTGTATGTGTGGGATGCGACAGATGGTACATTACGCTATCAACTAGCAGGACATCATAGTATGGTCGTGAGTTTGGCTTGGAGTCCAGATGGAACGCAATTGGCTTCTGGCAGTCGCGGTGTAGATGGTGGTGAATTGTTTATATGGGATGTACAAAACGACTATCGTCTGCGGGTTATTGAGAACCACCCGGGAGTTGTCTATGCTATAGCATGGGGTACAAATGAAGACATACTAATCAGCGGGGATGGTGATGGCACTTTACGCTGGTGGAGTGTGCAAAATGGTGAGTGTTTGCTTGTGCGTCACGTACATGTGAACAGAATACAGGCACTCAGTAGAAGTCCAGATGGGACAAAACTCGCAAGTTGTGGCAACGATGGAGCCATCATGATATGGGATCTTCAAAGTGGCGAACATCTGCAAACGCTACGGCGGGATCGACCCTATGAACGGCTGAACATCACTGGCATTCGCGGATTGACTGAGGCACAGAAAACCACGCTGCGGATGTTGGGCGCAATTGAAGATGGTAATGCCTAACCGAATGCTCTTCCTTTTATGAATACGAAATAGGTCTTGATCACACCACATCATAATAATTGGTATATCTACCCAATTATGAAAGAATTCGTCGATGATCAAAGTCAGTATCCTGTATCCCAACACACCCGATGGTCGTTTTGATATGGATTACTATCTGAATAAGCATATGCCGATGTCGATTAACCTGCTCAGCACCGCGCCGGGCTATCAAGGTGTTTCCGTCGAGCGCGGCTTAGGCGGTGGCGCTCCCGATGCTCCCCGGACTTACATCGCAACGTGTCACTACTTGTTTGACACCGTTGAAAGTTTTATGGCGGCCTTTATACCGAATCGCCCCCTACTTCAAGGTGACATGCCCAACTACACTGATATTGAGTCGATTATCCAAATCAGTGAAGTAGTGATTTCCCACTCAAGCGAGTCATCCAATAGCTTGACAGCATAGTTATGCTGTGTAATTCTTATCGTCATCCTGTAAATCGCACTTTCCATGTAAGAACTACAGATCATGTTCGCAACAATATTGAAGCCACAAATGTATTGTATGTGTTATCCCAATGTGATGAATTCACTATGGCGTGTATCTGCAATAGATTGTTGATGGTTTTGTAATCATTACAAGTCAATTCAGAAGCTCCGGTCATAGTGCCGGGGTTTTTTATTTGCGGTGATTAGTAGGGGATATGTAAAAGCATGACACAGCAAAACTGGTAGAGTAAAAGATTGGTTAATAGATACTCTGCTGGCGTGGTCTGGAATGGTTCTATAAGTAGGCGTGGCATTGTGTCCAAATAGCTCCATAGCTAATTTTGTGGAAACAAAAAGAGGAGTTAACAGGATGAAATGGTTTGTGTCGTCGGGTAATATTTTTGGGAAAGACCAACTGGCTATCAAACGGTTGGATCGCTACTCTATATGTCCTTAGCGGCTTCAGTTCAAAGACAAGACGGATCACCCGCCTGATAGCCTGTCTACAAGATCGTTCACCTGATTGCTCTTAGCAATCCCAGATCAACATAAGATTCAAAATAGGACAAGGAAATCATCAAATGAATACGCAGCATCCGGCAAACTGGAAAAAACTCGTCATACTGAGCGTTCTAATCGTCGCCTTACTCTCGGTTTTCGGTGTAGCAGCTCAAGATGCAACACAAGTCGCTACACCTTCCGGTGATCCTATTTACATCGGTGTCAGCGGCCCGTTGACCGGTGACCTCGCCCAATATGGCGCACAGTGGAAAAAGGGTTTCGACTTGGCGATTGAGGAAATTAATGGCTCTGGTGGTGTTGTTGGTCGTCCGCTCGAATATATTTTCGAAGACTCCCAAAGTGATCCCAAACAATCGGTTGTGATTGCCCAAAAGTTTGTGGATGACGAGCGCATCATCATCGAACTCGGTGACTTTAGCAGCACCGCTTCAATGGCGGCATCACAGATTTACACGCGTGGTGGTTTGGTGCAATTTGGTTTCACCAATTCGCATCCCGATTTCACTAAGACCAGCGATTACACATGGAGCACTTCGGTCACACAGGATCAAGCTTCACCTGCGCTGGCTGATTTCGCTGTAACCAAGTTGGGCCTGAAGAAATTAGCCGTCTTCCAAATTAATAATGACTGGGGTAAATCTACCATCGAGTCGTTCACCAAACATGTTGAGGAATTGGGTGCGAGCGTTGTCGCTTCGCAGGCTTATTTGCCTGATGAAAAAGATTTCCGCTCGGCCATTACCGCCATCAAAGATGCTCAACCAGATGGCATCATTTTGCTTTCGTATCAGGCTGATGGCGCATTGATTGCGCAACAAGTGCGCGATGCGGGCTTGACTGTGCCGTTTGTTGCGAGTGCTTCGCTGCAATCACCCGACTTTATGACATTGGGTGGTAAGGCTGTAGAAGGTACTTATGTCCTCGGTGAATTCCTGATCACCGATCCTCGTCCTGAAGTGCAGGCGTTCGTCAAGAACTTTAATGCCAAGTACGGCGAAGACCCAGACCTGTTCGCGTCATTGGCATATGATGCCATCTATATGGTAAAGAGCGCGGTTGAGCTGGGTGGTGCTACCCGTGATGGCATCCATGAAGCCCTGCCTAAACTCAAGGACGTACCGAGTGTGGTTTACGGCAAGGTAACGTTCAATACTGAAACCCGCCGCGCCCAAAATCCGACCTTTGAAGATTTGATCGTCAAAGATGGTGCGTTTGTGCCGATGGATGCAGCCACAGCCGAGGCTACTCCCGAAGCGACCGCAGCCTCGTAAGTCGTTAAATTGACTGTATGTAGGGAAAAGATATTCTTTTCCCTACTATCACCTACTCAGATTGCTCTACCCACGCCAGAATTCGATTTATACGTTATAACCATCATAATAACGAACAGCGTAGATGCTGTACTTACACAACGTCTATGCGTTTTGTGCGCACAGAATGAATACGGTAGAAAATCGTTCATAACACCATAAGAGGACATCATCAATGGCACAACTGTCTAAACGGGAACGGGTTGATGCCGCGCTCAAAGGGGAAGCGGTTGACCGCGTGCCAGTTGCAGCATGGCGACATTTTCTGGACGAAGAAAACAATATCGACGACTTGGCAGCAGTTAGTCTCAAACATTTCCACGACTTTGATTGGGATTGGTTGAAGGTTAATCCTCGCGCCACCATGTACGCCGAGGCATGGGGTAACAAATACGATTTTAGTGATTATCATTCGGTGCTGCCTCGCTTGATTGAAGGGCCACTCAACGGCCCTGCCGACCTCGAAAAAATCCAGCCGATTAACCCAACGGCGGGTGTATTTGCCGAGCATCTGGATTTGGTCAAGCAGGTTAAAGACGGTATCGGTGGCGCTCATTTCCTGCAAAGTGTATTCTCACCCCTTTCGGTGCTGGGTTTCTTAGTTGCGCGTTCGGAGCAGCACCGGATTGATCTGGATGTACAAGCTCAGCATGACGGATTACGCCGTTACTTCAAAGAAAACCCCGCTGGAGTCCATGCAGCACTCAACAATATCGCTACCACACTTGGTCAATATAGCGCAGCAGCGGTGGATGCGGGTGCAAGCGGCTTGTTTTTCGCCATCGTCAAAATCGCACGCGAAGGTGTGCTAACTGAAGAACAATTTGAGGAATTCGGCAAGCCCTACGACCTGCAAGTTTTGAAAGCGGTTCAAGGCGCATCCTTCAATATGCTGCACATCTGCGGGCCATATGCCTATTTCAACGCGGTCACTGATTATCCGGTTCACGCCATTAATTGGGCGACATTGGGGCAGCATAACCCGACGGTTGACGAAGCCCAACATCAAACCAAGCAGGCGATTGTCGGTGGTGTGGATGAACTCGGCGTGTTACAAACCGGCACACCCGATGACGTGATTGATGAGGCGCTGGAAGCCATTCGTTCGACCAATGGCGAACACTTTTTGTTGACTCCCGGCTGTGGAACCAACGTCGATGTGCCGGATGCCAACCTACATGCGCTCCGTAAAGCAGCCGACATCGCGACGGTGACGGTGTAGGCGATTGGTAAGGAAAAGGCATGCCTTTTCCTTACATCTTTCTCTGCGTCTCTGCGTCTCAATTGTATTTTGATTGCGTCTAATTTAAGACAGGCACATGGATCAATTTCTGCGGACATTCTTTGAGCAAACGATCAACGGTTTGGTGATCGGCAACGTCTATGCACTGATTGCGTTGGGCTTGGCGATTATCTTTGGCGTGGGCAACCTGATCAACTTCGCGCATGGCTCGGTTTATATGATCGGGGCGTATGTCGGTTGGGTAGCCGTGATGAAGCTCAGTCTGCCACTGCCTATCGCCTTCTTGATGGTGGCGGTAGTCTGCGGCATCTTAGGCTTTTTGATCGAGCGTTTGGGGTTGCGACCACTCCAAAACACCAACCGTATCGCGCCACTGCTTTCGACCATTGGCATCAGCTTTATGCTTGACCAGTTGACACAGATTATCTTTTCGGCTGATCCGCAGTCGTTTCCTAACCCGCTGCCACAAGGACGTATCCAAATTGGCCCGACCTCGATTAGCGCGATTGACATTTTGATCGCGGTGATTGGCATTAGTACGGCAGTCGCGCTTTATTTATTTCTACGCTACACCAAACTGGGATGGGCATTACGGGCCACCGCCCAAGATCGCGATGCAGCCCAACAAATGGGCGTGGATGTCAACGCGGTCAATCGTACCGCTTTCGTGGTTGCGTCGATACTCGGAGGCGTCGCGGGGATGTTGGTGGGCATGTACTTCCAAACTGTTTATCCGACGATGAGCTTTCAGGCGGGCATCAAAGGTTTTTCGGCTAATTTGTTGGGTGGCCTCGGTAACATCCCCGGTGCGATGATTAGTGGGGTGCTGCTGGGTTTGATTGAAAGTTATGGCGTGTCCTTGTTTGGTAGTTCTTACCGCAACCTGTTCGCGTTTGTGATCATTATCGCGGTGCTGATTTTCCGACCGAATGGCATTTTCAGCCGGAAGCGACAAGCACCACCCGAACCGCTCACCGGTACGTTTATCCCCAATAGCAAGCCAGTACGTATACCCAAGTGGTTGATTATCAGCTTGGCAGTTGCGGCGATATTACTGCCTTTAGTCGTGACTGCGCGTTATCCGCTGCAAGTGATGACCAATGCTTATCTACTGGGTTTGGTGGCCTTGAGCGTTACACTGGTGACAGGCACAGCCGGACAAACGGCGTTGGGGCAAGCCGGATTTGTGGCAATCGGCGCGTATACCTCGGCACTACTGGTGCTACGATTACAGTGGCCGTTCGAACTCGCGCTGATTGCGGCAGGATTATTCACGGCAGTTTTAGGGACGTTGTTGGTACTGCCTGCTTTCCGGCTGCGAGCCTATTATGTGGCTATCGCGACGATTGGCATTGGTGAAATTGTCAGCCTGATTATTTTGAACTGGGATGCAGTCACGAACGGCCCACTCGGATTAAATAATATCCCTGCGCCGACTTTTTTCGGCATCCAGATTATCACGGCACGGAACACGTATTGGTTCGCATTGGGATTATTACTCGTTGGCGCGTTGATCCAATGGCGATTGGTGCGCTCATCATTAGGACGGGTGTGGCGGGCGCTGCGTGATGACGAGGTGGCAGCACAGGCTTACGGTATCAATCTCAACCGTTACAAAGCGCTGGCTTTTGGCAGCAGTGCCTTTATCGCGGGGTTAAGCGGCGCGTTTACGGCGCACATGTACAGCTACATCAACAACTCAACTTTCACCAGTTCGACCTCGATTTTGGCGCTGACGATGGCAATTTTGGGCGGCATGGGCAACATCGTTGGGGCGATTCTGGGTTCGGTGGTACTCACTATTTTGCCTGAAATTTTTCGTGGTTTGGCTGATTACCGTTACCTGATTTATGGGCTGGTGCTGGTACTGCTGATGCGCTTCCGTCCACAGGGCTTATTGGGAACGGAGTGAAAGTGACGCCCTCAACCCCAACCCTGCTCCCCTGTTGCTATGGGGGAGAAGGGAGCCATGCTAACTGTATATTAATTTGAACCTCTTTTCTAAGTGGAATTAAGAGGTTGATTGGAAAAGATGTAAGTGGCAATTCTTGAAATACGCAATCTCTCCCGTAACTTCGATGGTATCAAAGCAGTGGATGACATCAGCCTTGATGTGGACAGCGGCGCATTCGTGAGCATCATCGGGCCAAACGGCGCGGGCAAAACCACGCTGTTCAACCTGATTACGGGAACCGACCAACCGACGCAGGGCACGATCACTTTTGAGGGGCAATCACTGGTAGGATTGCGAGCGGATCAATTTGCGTCACGCGGGATTGCGCGAACCTTCCAACATGGGCGGGTTTTCGGCAACCTGAGCGTATTGGATAATGTGCTGGTGGGCGCACATGCCCGACGAAAAGCCTCACGTCCGCGCAACCTGATCGCGGAACTCTTTTTGGCGTTGATCTCATCCCCATCCGCGCGGGATGAAGAACGACAACTGAAGCAGGAAGCCGAAACGATTATTGCTCAATTTGGTGAACGCCTCACTCCGCGCCTGAATAATCCTGCCAGCAGTTTGTCTTATGCCAACCGACGACGGGTGGAAATCGCACGGGCGTTGGCGCTGAAACCACGATTACTCCTATTAGACGAACCGACGGCGGGTATGAACCTGACTGAAACTGCCGAGATGTTGGAATTTATCCGCCAGTTGAAGCAGCAGGGTTTGACGATTGTGCTGATCGAACACAAGCTTTCGTTGGTGATGGCGCTTTCTGACCGCGTGGTGGTGATGGACAACGGGCAGAAAATCGCGGAAGGTGCGCCGGAAACGGTTCGCAATGATGCGCGTGTGATTGAAGCCTATTTGGGGCGGAAACAACACGCGCGGGATGTGGTGGCGAGCCAGAGTCAAATCTAAGCGTAATCATCTAAAAGCCTTTTTTGATTCGGAAGATTCTGCAAATTCTTCAGATTCGGAAGTGCAGTTTCGGCGGATGGCTCGGCTGTGGATGCTGCGGCGATGCTGGCAAGGGGCTGCCGTCTCGTAGGGGGAGACTATAGCCGCCAAGATTGCTAATCAGTACCCCTAACCCCCAGCCCCTTCCGCCCGTAGTAACAGGGGAAGGGGAGCAATACAAAAACGGCGGTGAGAAAAACGGCGGCGATGGCGGCAATCAATTTTTGGGTTCAAAGCACAACCAGCGGAAAATGCAGCAAAAGCGGCAAATCTGGCAGCAATTTCAGCAATGGCAATCATGGATTTTGTGCCAAGTTTGCCAGAGAATAAAGCCCTGTAAACGGGACTGAAATACAAGGGAGACTGATGATGTTAAATGGCGTCGAGAAGATTGATATTTCTATCTCCACATGCCAGTGTATAACAAACGGCGAGGAAACGGGTTACATTTTGGAAGAACATTTGGTAACTCTTTCGCGGTGTTGGCGCTAACCATTTTGAGGGAGTAGAAATGTTAAGCGGGTTGGGAGATGGTTGGAAATTGGTAGAGCAGGTTTGTAAATTTAAATGCATAAAATAATAAGTGAATTACTGCAAAATGTGCGTGGAAACAGGTGTGATACTGGGAGATGTGGGCAATATTGGATTCTTCGTGACCTACCATCTAGCCCGAATGCTGGCATTTATCGAGATTAAAATCTTATCCGTCTCGATAAGGGGGTATTCGGTAGCTGCTCTGAACGTTGCCTTTTGCATCCTTAAGAATTATGACATCACCTACCTGAAAAATAGCTTTGGTCTGATTCCAAAACGAAGCTACAACAGTTTCTTGTCCAACGCGATTATAAATTGTAATTAAACCGTTAGAGAATAGAATTCGTTCTGTGAATGTATATATGTTGCCCTTAGAAGTTTCAAGTGTCCAGTGGTTAAGGTTGACGACGTCACCATTATTGCGGATAGTGACCGCTTCGAACGCAATATTTCCTACCCCAGCTACTCCCGTAATTTGAACTGCTGCATTGCTAGCGGTAGGAGCCAATGTTAGTGTCGGCCCGTTATCAATATTAGAATCTGTAGGAGCAGAGATATTGGTAACATTGGTAGCGGCATTTTGAGTTTCGACTATGCGAGCGAGTGCTGTTCCACGAGAATCAATAGTTGGCGTAAGCGTCCATTGATCTGCCGTAGCAGTTTGGTCAGCGGCACTGTGAGCATCAGTGGCAAATGCATTAGCAGTTTTAAGGGCAATTTCTGCTGATTGGGTGTTGGCAACGTCCGTTTGTGCCACATCCATTTCACCTTGAATAGTACTCTCAATTTCAGTTGAAGATAACGTAGGAACAGCAGTATTTATGGTTGTTAACGAGGTGGTTGGAACTTGAGCGACTTGTTGTGTGAAGGTAGGTGTATTTGAAATAGGAGGTGATTGACGATTAAGCACCGCTAAACTTAACACAACCAAAATAAGTATAATTGCCCCGACAGCAAAAAGTGTACGTAGGCTAAGATTTGAAACACCTTTAGATAAACTCGATCCGCCGCCTAGTCTTTCACGTATAGCCCGAATTAGCCGATCCATATCGTGGTCAAAATCAGGATCGCCACGTACATTTGCGCCATTTAAGAATGGAAGATTGTTAAATGTGGGAGGTATATCAATCGGGGATGGAATCTGCGCTCCATCGACGACAACAGGGATAACAATATCGACATGTCGAAGTGCCATTTCTACTTCTAGTCGTACAGCATCATCTGGATTCTCAAGTCGTTTACGGCCTTGAGAGTCAGTAATTGTCACCCACTGTCGACCAATCAAAATTATGACTACATCAGCACTAATTACGGCTTTTTCAATGGCAGTGCGAAAATTCTGACCAGCCCCAATACTGTCGATATCTTTGAAGACGTTTCCTTTTCCAAAAGCTCTGACCAAAACTGGATATATACGATCTGCCCATGCTTGACTATCTGCACGTCGGTAACTAATAAAAACGCGTGTCATGAATCAGTTATATCCTAGTTATTATGATGAGTTCACAGTATAGCAGGCGATATTAGCAGGGGCAAATGAAATAAGATTTACAAAGTGCAGGTTGAGACAACCATCACAAACCAACCAGTTGACTGGTATGAAGCCGACCATTTAACCCCTTCAAAATTGCTTACATAGATCATTCTTTGAAACCAAGTTAGGGTTAAGGTTAAGGTATTCGTTGTTGAAGTTTAGGAGTTAGAAAATGGCGAATACCAACCGAGATCAGGATCGCGATCAAGACAACCGGAATAATCGTAACGAGGATGAGCCGACTTATGTGGTTCCCGTCCCACTCAATAATACGGGGAGTGGCGCATCTATACCGTATATCGCCACGACGCGTCCGTATGAGGGATTATCGGATGAGATGGCTGATGCTAATGACGATCCAAGACGCGGCGATTATGATGGGCGTGGGGCAGACGCGCGCATTGATGCGGAAATTAACGATCATCTGACGGAACACAGCTACATCGACACAACTGAGATTGTTGTGTCGGTCAAAGACGGCGAAGTAACACTTGAAGGTAGTGTGCCTGACAGCGAGCAGAAACAATACGTCGAAGAATTGGCAACCAAGATCAACGGCGTAACAGGTGTGAATAACCAGCTCAAGGTTCAGAAACCCCAAGACAATCTGCTTGAGAATACGTCCGGCAAACAATAAGTCTGTTGATTAGGATATGGTTTTGGGTTTTTATTACCCAAAACCATATTTTTGTCATCGCGATTGTCTTGCGGGCGAAATGCCAGCATCTTTGTGCCGATTATCATTTCACATGATTTAATTCCCAATCGTTTATTTTGAGAATGTTCTTGATAGCCCACAATCGGTTTAGATCCGAATTGTTTAGATTCCCGTGATTATATAGTGGAGGTGAAGTGTGAATAAGGATATGAAAATGAGTTATGGTCGATTTGCGGCGATGATCATCACATCGATGGTGGTGATGTACGCCTTTATGTATCTGAATAGTTATGAGATTGCCCATGTTCGTTGGAGTGAGACGCGCATTTTCATGACGTTTATTATGGGCGCGGCGATGGCTGTGATTATGTTGGGCTTTATGCAGAGTATGTACAATAACACAAAGGTGAATATCGCCATCTATGCCGGCAGTGTTGTGGTGTTTTTGCTGGCACTGTTTCTGGTTCGCAGCCAAATTACGGTTGACGACTCGGCATATATGAGCGCTATGATTCCGCATCACTCGATTGCGATTTTGACCAGCGATAATGCCCAGATTAAAGATGTACGGGTTCGGGCGTTGGCGGATGGCATCAGCGAGACGCAGCGCCGCGAGATCAAGGAAATGGATTGGCTACTGGCGGATATTCGTGACAACGGCATTGCTGCAACTCAATCTGAGGCAGATTTACGTCCAGTTCCTACATTCAGCGCTCAACCGTAAACAACCCATTCAATATTTTACTCAAGGCAATTTGTTGACACCCTGAGGATCATATGGTAATTTTTACGGCATGAAATTGTGTATGTGTCTTCCCACTTCCTGTTGTGACGCGATGTGTTGTTGTATCGCTACATTTGGGTCGCATCTTTCCGGAAGGGTTTAGCACGAGAGACAATTATTCAATCTGTGCAACACAAAGCCGATCCGAAAAGATCGGCTTTTTTGTTGTATGGGGAAACCTCACCCCCATAGCGCCTGCGTGAGTACACTCAGTCGGTGCTTACCCTCTCCAATGCGTTGGAGAGGGAGCAAAACGGAATATGAGATGAATAAATAGGCATGGTAATAAAAATCGATTTATGGTTTTAAGGATGTGAAGATGGCCGATAATTGGAAAGATGTGCTGGACGGGCAAATCCCTGAAGATCGCAAAGCGGATCTTGAAACCTTTGCCGGACAGGTCGAACTGCGGAAGCAAAGTAAAGTCGATGAAAAGGTGTTCGCGGAAACCCGTCTGCGCTGGGGTATCTACGGGCAGCGTTACGATAACGGGCAGCGCTATGACGGCGTGAAGACCCAAACACTGCATTATCCAGCGGGGGATTTGACCAAAGGGCCAACCACCTATTGGGACGCGCCCGGTATGCTGCGGATCAAAATCCCTTTTGGCGGGGTGAATCCCGAACAAATGGAAGTTCTGGCGGAAGTAGCGGATGAATATTCAGACGGCATTTTACATGTCACCACGCGGCAGGACTTCCAATTGCATTTCGTCCACATTGAAGATACACCGGATTTGATGCGACGGCTGGCGGCAGTCGGTGTGACCAGCCAAGAAGCCTGTGGCAACACAGTGCGGAATATCACCGGATGCCCACTGGCGGGTGTGTGCCATGATGAGTCATTTGATGTGACTCCTTATGCCAAGGCGATGGCTTATTTCTTGCTGGGACATGGCGATACACAGGACTTTGGACGCAAGTTCAAGACAGCCTTTTCGGGCTGCGAACAACATGCCTGCGCGCTGGTCAATATGCATGACTTCGGTTTGCTGGCGCGGACGAAAGTGGTCGATGGCGAGACCAAGCGCGGTTTTGCGGTCTTCGTCGGTGGAGGATTGGGAACCGTTCCGCAGCAGGCTAAGCTGCTGGACAGTTTCATCAACGAAGAAGAAATCCTGCCGATTGCCCAGTCGATTGCGCGGGTGTTCGCACGTTTGGGTGAGAAGAAAAACCGTAACCGTGCGCGTATGAAATTCCTTGTGGAGCACGTGGGCATCGAGGAATTCCGGCGTTTGGTGTTTGCCGAACGTGAAACCCTTTCACCGGATATTCGTTGGACGGAATACCTGAACGAACTGCCGAACTATAAGGAAGTGCCTGCTAAAGCGCCCTTCTCGTTGAATGGTCAGGCCCGTCCCGAAGGTTTCGAAGAGTGGTACCAGACCAACATCTACAAGCAGCGGCAAGAAGGTTATGCTGTGGTTTACATCAACCTGCCGTTGGGTGATATGACCTCGATGCAGATGTTCAAACTGGCAGATGTGGCGCGGAAGTACGCAGGTGACAGCGTCCGCACCACCGTTGAGCAGAATATGGTGCTGCGCTGGGTATCCGAGGCGGATTTGCCAGAACTGTACAGCGAACTCAAGGCGGTCGGTTTGGCAAACCCCGGCATCGGCACGATTGTGGACATCACAAGCTGCCCCGGCACTGATACCTGCAAACTGGGTATCGCTTCGTCACGCGGGTTGTCGGGTGAATTGGCCGAACAATTGACAGCCAAGATGGCGACCTTGCCACCAGCGATCAAAGAACTCAAGCTCAAGGTCAGCGGCTGCTTCAACTCATGCGGGCAGCATCATGTGGCGGACATTGGCTTCTTTGGTAACAGCCGCCGTTCCGGTAATTATCTGGTGCCACATTTCCAAGTGGTTCTCGGTGGCAAGTGGAAAGAGAACGCGGGCAGCTTCGGCATGGCGATTGGCGCAGTGCCATCCAAGCGTGTGCCGGACGTGTTGGAGGCCATCACCAACCGTTATTCGAATGAGCGGAATGAGGGTGAAAACTTCCAAGCGTGGGTGACGCGCTTGGGCAAGAAGGAAATCAAGGCGATGCTCGAACCGTTTACCAAAGTGCCTGACCACGATGTTGATCCGTCTTTCTACACCGATTGGGGTGACACGCGTGAGTATTCGTTGGGTGACATTGGCATCGGGGAATGCGCGGGCGAAGTGGTGTCGTTGTTCTCGATGGAAATCGCCAAGGCCGAGTCGAATCTGTTTGAGGGCGTGGTCGCTTACGATGAGGGTAATTATGTGAAGGCCGATCAGGCAGCTTATCGTGCGATGCTGCTGGCGGCGTATGCGCTGGTGCGGACGCGCTTCCTCGCGCTGCAAGATGAGCCGAATAAGATTGTCGAGGAATTCCGGCGCACGTTCTACGATACCAAATTGTTCTTCGACCAATATGCGGGCGGAAAGTTTGCCAATTACCTATTTGACCGCCACGAAAATCCGCCGACCAAGATTGATGCGGATGTCGCCAAACACACGCTGGATGAAGCGCAGTTGTTCATCGAAGCCTGCTATTCGGCTGAGACGCGGGTCAACGGTTCGATTATCGGGTTGAATAACTGATCCTCACCCCTAAATCCCCTCTCCACTACGTAGAGAAGGGACTTCAAGGCATTAGTTTAAGGGACTAGAAAATGATTCCATTTCGGACGCAAGTGAAGTTTTTCCTCGACACGACCAGCCCGATTGATGAGGCGTTGTTTACCGGCGTGTTTCAGCGTTGGATTCAAGAGAACCTGTTGGACGAACTGCTAATTGATGTGGCGGATTACCGGCATGTATTCCAAGGGCCGGGAACGGTCTTAATTGGTCATTACAGCGATTATACGATTGACAGCCGCGATGGACGTTTGGGGCTGCTCTACACCCGTAAACGTCAAACAACCGAAGATGTGGCGACTCAACTGCGAACCTCATTGCAACGCAATCTCAAGGCGGCGGAGTTCTTAGAAAGTGAACCGGTTTTTAAACCTGCGCTGAAGTTCAACATCAGCGAGATTGAAGTGCGGTTTGTGGATCGGTTGCAATTCAAGAACAGTACAGCGACTTTCGAGGGCATCAAGGATGATGTGACGGCAGTGCTGAGCGAGTTTTATGGTGCTTATGCGGTGCAGATTGAGGCGGTGCAAAGTGATCCGCGTGATTTGTTCGCGCTGCGTGTTAAGGCGGATGGTGCAGTCGGCCTCGCGGATTTGAAGGAAGCGGTCAAGTCGGGCGTGTAGGGTCGTTCGCAGATAGCGAATGAACATCTATAATGAGGGGCATTTGCTCCTCATTTTTATTTCATGCTAGGTAGATGAATGACTAAACGAGAAAAGCGCCTGCTGCGTATCCAGCAGAATCCAAATAACGTTTCGATAGACGAGCTTGAGCAACTTATGCTAGACTATGGTATTGAAAAATCACGCCCCGATAAAGGAAGTCACCGCCATTTTAGCTATATTGCTGGCGGAGTCATTCATAATCTCGTAATCCCGGCTGCAAGACCTATCAAAAAGGTGTATGTCCAAAAAGTCCTAGAGGCAATTGAGGCGATCACAGATGAACAAAACACTTGAGTATTATCTATCACTTCGATACGATATTCATCTCGAAGGACTTGAAGAAGGTGGATACTTTGCAACTATCCCTTTACTTAAGGGTTGCATGAGCGATGGTGAAACACCTGTTGAAGCAGTGAAGAACCTCGAAGAGGCCAAAACGTTGTGGCTTGAAGGCGCAATCGAACAAAACATGGCTATTCCCGAACCGACGTATCACGATTACACCAAAGATATTCAGCAATCTGTTGAACACCTGCTCGAAAAAGAACGCACCAAAGCCTAATTAGGCGGAAGGCGCAGTCGGCCTCGCGGATTTGAAGGAAGCGGTTCAGTCAGGCGTGTAAATAAAAGGCCTGAGTGCTGAGTTAAAGGCGGTGGGCGTGCGTTCACCGCTTTTTGATTCAGAACCATTTCGAGTCGCGCGGGGGATTTGTAAGGGCTAGAATAACATCAAAGGTTAGAAAAATATTTAGGCCAATCAATATGACATTTACTCGTCACCCTCAAAACCCACTGATTACCCCTGCGGATGTTAAACCTTCACGACCGGATTTCGAGGTTATCGGTGCATTTAACGCGGGTGTAACCCGTTATCAGGGCCAAGTGATTTTATTGCTGCGGGTGGCAGAACGTCCTATCAGCCATGATGCAGGAGTGATTGCTTATCCCTTTATGGATGACACTGGTGAAATCGAAATTCGCACGCTGTCCCGTACCGATGCCCGTTATAACCTCACTGACTCGCGTATGATTGGTGACTTGCAGACGGGAAAAGTCTTTCTCACAAGCATTAGCCATCTGAGGCTTGCTCGCAGCCAAGACGGTGTGCATTTCCAGATTGATGAACAACCGTGGTTGATGCCACAGCCACCTTACGAGAATTACGGTGCGGAAGATGCCCGCATCACCCTCATCGACGATGTTTATTACATCAACTACAGCACGGTTAGCTCATTAGGTATCGCAACTGGGCTGGTTTCGACGCGCGATTTTGTCCATATTGAACGGCTCGGTGTTATTTTCCCGCCGGATAACCGTGATGTCACCATCTTCCCTGCCCGCTTTGACGGTGATTATGTTTGCTATCATCGTCCGATGCCGGGTGCATTAGGCAGCCTCAATATGTGGTCAGCACGTTCGACAGACTTAAAACGTTGGGGCGATCACCGGATGGTCGTACAGGGTGTGCCGACGGGCTGGGAAGCGGGACGTGTGGGTGGTGGAGCGCCACCGATCTTAACCAAAGATGGTTGGTTGTCGATTTACCATGCGGCTGACCGTCAACAGCGTTACTGCCTCGGATTCTTCCTGACACCTGAAAACGAACCCGAACGGATCATTTACAGGAGTAATGAACCTATTCTCGCGCCAGAAGCGCCTTACGAGTTGCAGGGATTTTTCGGAAATGTGGTCTTTACCTGCGGCGCACTGCTGGATGGGGATACACTGCGGCTTTATTATGGTGTATCGGACGATTCGGTAGCCTTAGCCGAAGCCAACATTAACGATGTGCTTGCCTTGGCGAAAATGGATTAACCTCTTCTGTCAGGAGTTTTATTTTACCGCCACACGATTAGCGGTATACAGGACATTCACGATTAACCATTGACCGTTTTGGTTCACAAGCTGCACATAATCAACATATTCATACGATTCTGCGCGAACCATTGTGATTCCTTCGTAGACATCCAGAATATCGACCTTGTAATAGAGTTTGTCGCGGGGCGCTTCAAGACCCTTGCCAGCCCGCGTATAGCCCATCATATCGTCCTTTGTGAGGTCAATAAAGCCGGGTTCACTTGCTTTGAGCGCCCGTTTCGCCAAACGTGGATGTAGGCAGCGGTTCATGCGTTCGGCATCGCCTTCATACCACCCTTCGACATAATCCATGACCGCAGTACGAATAGCAACTTCAACGGCGGCTTCTGTCATCATCACCCATACTCCATTTGAAGATTAAACCGACCCAAAGGATACGCCCGTCCATTCGGGCGTATCTATCAGCATAATGTTGCCAGCAAAATGAACTAACTTGCCGGACGAATATTCTGATTGACGCGGAATAGATTGGTTGGATCATATTTGGTTTTGATTTCAACCAAGCGGGCATAATTATCTTTGTAGGCCGCTTTAACCCGTTCTTGTCCTTCATCCATCATCATATTAATGTAAGCGCCACCCGCCGAATAGGGATGGATAGCATCTGAATAATCTTTTGCCCAAGCAATCGTCTTCATGTTGTTGTTGGGATCAGGGTCAACTCCCACAATCACCATGCCCCAATTGGCTTCCCGATAGCTAAAAGCGGTGTCGGCGTTTTTAATCCGATGTGGTGCGCCACTAATCGGGTACAGATGCATCGTCGAGTGCATCGTTGGAAGCTGAGCACTGTATTTGATATGCTCGGCAATCGCTTCTTCACTCAAGTCTTTTATCCAGTCCGCGCGCCAATACCATTGCAAACCGGGTGGATACAATCCGTCAAACATCGATTGTAAGGCAGGATGCGGCAGCGGCCCGACAAAATCCAATATGGGCGGCCCGAAACGGCGAATGGGTTCAAATACCTCTTCAGCCTTGTCCAGCGGCCCGGTATAACACCACACTACCCCGCACACTTTCTTATTATGCAGTTCTACGGGAAAGGGTGCAGCAGGCGGAACGGTCATAAAAGCAAACCATCCGTTCATGTCTTCGGGCGCACTTAGAATATAATCACGGTAGAAGCGCATGGCTTCTGCGGCCTTGTCGAGTTCCCAGAGCATCGGGCCACCGTAAACCGTGCTAATAGGATGCAAGCGGAACAAGAAGGATGTCACCACACCGAAGTTGCCACCACCACCACGAACTGCCCAGAAAAGGTCTTGGTTTTCATCTGCGCTGGCCGAGACAAAACTTCCATCCGCCAAGACCATATCAACACTCAAGAGATTATCAATTGTCAGACCGCAGCTACGTGCCAGATGCCCAATGCCACCGCCGAGCGTTAGCCCACCCACGCCGGTCGTTGATATGATGCCGCTGGGAGTAGCAAGTCCGAAAGCGTGGGTCGCATGGTCAACATCGCCCCATGTGCAGCCACCCTCAACCCGCACCGTCCGCGCTGCTGGATCAACCCGAATCCCTTTCATGTTGGAGAGGTCAATCACCAGTCCATCCTCACAGCTACCTAGTCCCGGGCCATTATGACCGCCGCCGCGTATGGCAAGCAACAACTGCTGCTCACGGGCGAAATTGACAGCTTGAATAACATCCGTTACATCAGCACATTGGACAATAAACGCTGGACGTTTATCAATCATGGCGTTATACAGCTTGCGTTCCTCATCATAAATATCATCTTCGGGACGAATGAGTTGTCCCCTCAAACTGGCTTGAAACGCTCCTATTATATTTTGATCAATATGCGTTCTTAATTCCTGTTCTTTTTGCATAAGAAGCCTCTCTTCTGTCTGACATACGAAGTGTTGGCGGGAAAAACAGATCGACACCAACACTTTGACAGTAACCGAATAGCTGTCCCACAGACGAGAGGCGAATGTCCCTTTTTTGTCCCTATTGCTGGGTATCGAAGCCTGCTTCCCGCGCCATCACAATCGCTTCTCCACGACTAGTCACATTGAGTTTCTCGTAAATGCGCGAAATGTAATTACGCACCGTTTTAGGGGTCAGTACGAGGGCTTGGGCGATTTCATCATTGCGTTGCCCGTTTGCCAGCAGATGGAGAATTTCGCGTTCACGCAGTGTGAGTTGTGCAAGCCACTCATGAGTGGCTGAGGCACTGGCAGTCGCAGCGATGGATAGGGCATCGGGGTCAAGTTTAGTATCTGAGACACCTACGAATTGATAAAATTCGCGCCAGAATTGTTCCCACGCGGGTTCATTTGTTAACAGAAGATGATTTTTACTATCCAAAGGAACCAAGCGGGCATCGGGAACGTGAGTCGCAATGACCCGCCCCTCTTCAAAGGGGATACCAATGTCGTTTTTCGCATGTAATATCAGTGTGGGACATTGAACAGCGCTGGCTACGGCTGTCATATTGACATGATTAAAAGCCTGCTGATGTCTGACTGCATTGTTGGCGCTGGTCGAGACATGCTGTAAATCATTTAGCCAACCAATTTGCTCCATCGTACCTGCTGGCAGCAATTCAGTACTGAGGATGAACTTATAGGCCGGATTGTCGCTATTCCATGCCAGTTTGATGAGACCTAAATAGACTGAAGTTTCTTCACTTTCGGGGGCATTCGGATGGCGCTGTGCCATACCACGCACATAACCACCATATATCACCAGACGACTCACTCTTTCAGGATGCCGCACTGCATAGTTTAAAGCAAGGCAGCCCCCTTGTGATATGCCGATCAAAGAAAACTGGTCGAGTCCGGCTGCGTCAATGACCGTTTCCAAATCACTCAGCAGCGTCTCGAAAGAAATCGTATCTACATCCCAATCAGACAGACCACAGCCACGCGGGTCATAACGATATAGCGTATTAAAACGCGAGAAGTTATCCAACCAGGGTCGCCAAAGCGGGCTGTTCCAATCATGTTCCAGATGGGTTAACCACGTCCCAACCCGAACCAGCGGCGGCCCCTGTCCGGTTTTTGCATAGGCCAACCGCACTCCATCTTGGGTAACACAAAATCGAATTTCTTGGGACAAGTTAATCTCCTCTGTGTCTTCCAATCTTTAGTGCTTAATCTGGTGTTCGCACCTCGATTTAAGAAATATTCGATGATTGTGGTCGATATTCCAACAGCGGCGGTTGATCGTATCGTAGCAAGTGTGGTGTGAGTTGAGTTCGCTGTCAAAAAAGTAATATTAATTCATATGCTCATTTAGGAAATTGTAGTCATATTTGAAAAAAGCGCAACGCAGGCGCACTAAAGGCAACTTATAGTGCTGGTTAAAGCAAGAGTAAGCACTTACGTCATTATCCTACTTTCTTCAACAACCCGTACACCACCAGTTTATCCGAGAAGCTCCCGTATGCTCTCAAAATATGGCCTAAGTCTCAACGCCTCCTGATCTGACTATCCACTAGCTCACTCCACATATACCCAATTTCAAAATTCGTCAACCGTAAAAATCTTTACATTTCTCATTAACTATGTTATATTATCCTCCATCAGCGCATATACCGCGTTCCCTCCCACACTCAAATTTGAAGGAACGTATTCACCAAGGCACAGCCATTTAGCTGTGTTTTTATGTTTTATGGCTATATCACTGCGGAAATGTGAGGTTTGGTTGAGATGAATGAAGTGCAATATCTGACCCGCGAAGGCATGATCGAAATGGAAGCCCGGTTGAAGTATTTGACCGAGGAAAAACGCATGGAAGTTGCCGAACGGCTGCGTCAAGCATTGGCTGAAGGTGGCGACCTTAGCGAAAATGCTGAATATGAAGATGCGAAAAATGAGCAGGCTTTTGTTGAAGGTGAAATTCAACGGCTCGAAATGATTGTCACTTCTGCGGAAATTATCGAGACGACCACTGGTAAAAAAGATAAGGTCGAACTTGGTGCTTCGATTACGGTGATCGAAAAAGGCAGCAAGGACAAAGAAGTTTACCGTCTGGTTGGCTCAGCAGAAGCCAATCCACGCGAAGGCAAAATCTCGGTCGAAAGTCCGCTTGGACGTGCTTTGCTAGGCTCAAAAGTCGGCGAAAATGTGAAGGTTAAAGCACCGGATGGTGAAGTCATTTTCGTTATTAAGTCGATTACATAATCCAGTTTTGCAACTATCGGACACGGCATGCCGTCCACAGGAGGCTTCGCACTGTCCCTACATTGAATCCTGACGATTAGACCTGAATATGATAGACTGTAGAGGCTTGCTGACCGCAAGCCTTTCCATTTATATCCAAAGATTCAGGTCAATAATACCCATGTGGCAACCGAATAAACTCGAACAGGAACGTCTTGATCGGATTCAAGCGCTTGAAGAACGTGGAGTCGAAACCTTTCCGCGTCGTGTCGAACGCACACACACCAGTTTACAGGCTATCGCCGCCTACGACGCGCTTGAACCATCTGACCGAGAAGCAGCCGAAAGTATAGAAGTCACGGTTTGCGGTCGTATCCGACGTGTGAACATCAAAGGTAAGCTGTCATTTATCCATATTGAAGACGAGTCGGGTCGCATCCAGCTTTTCCTACGCGTCAATGATATGGACGAAGCGGTTTATACCCTCGTCAAAGAGAAGCTCATCGACACCGATGATTTTATCCAAGCCACCGGCACGATGATGCGGACCAAGGCTGGTGAAGTCAGTGTTTTGGTTCACGAGCTGAAATTGTTGTCCAAGTCACTCAGTCCGCTGCCAGTCATCAAGCAGCAGGTACAAGACGACGGCAGCATCGTCGAATTTGGTGAATTTAGTTCGGTTGAAACCCGTTATCGCCAACGGTATGCTGACCTCGCGGTAAACACCGGTGTCCGTGATGTGTTCCTCAAACGCGCCAAAATTATCAAAGCTGTACGCAATTTCTTTGATAACGAAGGCTTCCTTGAAGTTGAAACTCCGATCCTACAACCGCTTTATGGTGGTGCAGCAGCACGACCGTTTATCACGCATCACAATCAGCTTGACCAAGATTTGTATCTGCGAATCAGCTTCGAGTTGTATCTGAAGCGGCTGCTCGTCGGTGGAATTGATGCGGTTTATGAACTTGGACGCGACTTCCGCAACGAAGGTGTCAGCTTCAAGCACAACACCGAGTTTACGATGTTGGAGTTTTACAAAGCCTATATTGATTACAACGGTGTCGCTGATCTCTGCGAACGGTATGTCGCTGAAGCCTGCCAAGCCGTCAATGGCACGACCAAGATTACTTATCAAGGTAAGGAAGTTGACCTGACTCCCCGGTGGAAACGCATCACTATGCGTGACGCAATTAAGGCTGAGTCCGGCATTGATTACATGGATTATCAAGATGCGGCATCACTGGAAGCGGCGATCAAAAAAGCTGGCATCGACGTTAAACCCGGTCAACCGTGGGGTAAATTGGTTGAGCATTTGCTGGGTGAATGTGTCGAACCCAAGCTGATTCAACCGACCTTCATTATGGATTATCCGCGTGATATTTCGCCGTTCGCCAAGAAGGTCGAATACGACGAGATGCACGTCGAACGCTGGGAACTGTATATCGCTGGTATGGAATTCGCCAACGCCTTCACCGAACTGAACGATCCACGCGATCAAGAAGCCCGCTTCCTTGATATGGCGAAGACTTTCCGTGCTGGTGAAGATGACGAAACGCCATTGGACGAAGATTATCTCCGTGCCATGCGTTATGGCATGCCGCCCAACGGTGGCTTCGGCATGGGCATTGATCGACTGGTGATGCTGCTCACCGACCAACGCAGCATCCGTGACGTGCTGTTGTATCCGATGCTGCGCCGCGAAGAATAGCTTGTTGCGCTCACTAGGGGAAGTCTGTTTTATCTTGACACACTTCCCCCATGCGACTAGAATGCCGTGTGTATGATTGGGCCCGTAGCGAAGTTGGGATCGCGCTACAATCGCACTGTAGAGGTCAGGGGTTCGAGCCCCCTCGAAAGTGAAAATTCCCGCCTCAAGCAAGTAAAATTCCCACTTTTCCCAGTTCAAAATCAGTAACTTTCCCAACCTACAACGAAAAACTCCTGCTTTTACTATCTAACGTAAGTAATTTACTTACACATTTATAAGATTAACTGAGGGAAGATGATCCTTTTTGGCCTTTTGTTGACCACTAAAAGTAAAGTGGTTGCGGCTGAGAGGTGTCTTGGCTGGCAGGCTATGCCTAGTTAACGAAACTTTGCCTTTCAACGTGTAAATTTACTGGTTTCATGTTGTAAAATTCCCAGTTCTAGTGTTAAAAACCAAAATCTTACCGGTTGAGAACGGTAGGATTCCCATTTTTGCCCTTGTTAATAACGGCATTGTGCTGATTGAGCTGAGATTATTTTGTCACAAGATAGTCCAAAAATTACTTATATCGTGTAATTCTCTAGCCATATATTGCACTTTATACGATGGCAATCGTGCCGACACTGATAGGCAAACTAAATCGTCAGAAGGCTGATTTACACGAACTCTTTGGAGCTGCGACAGTAATATAAAAAACCGTGCGCAGTTTACTTTCTAGCTAAGAAGTGACCCAAACACCTTCTCCTTGAAGGATGCGAGAGATTTGTTGGGGGAAATCATCAGGATTTAGGGGTTTTCCTAAAAAGCTGTCGAAGCCAAATTGGCTGACCGCGTGTATTTCGTTGATGTGAACTGTACAAGCGACAATGGGTACCCCATCAAATCGCGGATTTGATCTTAGAAGTTTGTGTACTTCATAGCCATCCATACCCGGCATTTCAAGATCAAGGAAAACGACATTAATCTCAGCACTATCTTGCAAAATAGCATCAAGTTGTTTTGGATTAGTAATATGCGTATTGGTGATATTTTTAAAGTGTACCCCAAAGTCAAGATGCTGTCGGCGAATTGACACCAAATGGATTGTGAGAAAAGAACAGGTAAAATCTGGGGATTAGTGAGGTATCCGCAAGCGCGGAGTAAACAAGGTTCATCATGTCACTCAAGCCAAACCCCAGCATTGAAATACCTGAAGAGACGGTAGAAGTAGCCCACGCTGTCTTTGCCAAAGGAAATGTGTACATCTTGATGCGCGACACATTGGGGGCAATCTACCAAGATGAAGATTTTGCGGCGCTGTTTCCGACGGTGGGACAACCAGCAGAAGCCCCGTGGCGCTTGGCACAGGTGACG
>JBBSBM010000020.1:0-88795 GCA_038251275.1 Aggregatilineales bacterium | reverse complement strand
TGGCGCTGACTGCTTCTGCCTCATTCGCAGCTACCTCTCCACCGCTCGCAAACAGGGTGTCAACCTCCTTGATGCTCTCTCTGCTGCCTTACATGCTGCTCCTTTTCTCCCTTCCTCCCCTACCTGAGTAGTTACGAATTTGTTGCAAAATCGGGGAGAAGAAACAGTCAATAGGTAGAATAGTGTGTAAAGTAAGGCTTGAATATTTTATTGGATACTCCTAATGATACTTGATGGACAATTGACTCGAATAAATACCAATTTGCCAGCGCCAGTCACGTCTTTGATAGGTCGTCGTGCTGAAAAAGCCGCACTTAAGCGACTGCTGAATGATCCTCAAACGCGTATAGTGACGTTGCTTGGGCCGGGTGGGATGGGGAAAACCTTGCTCGCGCTCGAAGTTGCACGACAACAACTAGAGGAATTTAACGATGGTGTATATATAGTTACCTTATCAACATTTCTAGAGCACGAAGAACTCGCCTTATTGATTGCGGATGCGATTAATTGTCAAATATATCCGGATCAAAATATTGAACACCAGTTACTTACGAACTTGGGCCCACAGCATGTCTTGTTATTAATTGACAATGCAGAGTATGGCACACGGTCAACTGCATTCCTGACAGACATTTTACGAGCTGCGCCACACGTAAAAATTTTGGCAATTTCTCAGATCAAACTCAATTTATACGCTGAGAAGATCTTTTCGTTGGGTGGATTGTCTTTTATGACAGGAGACCCCACTACGGAGAATGCCGATGATGCTATAACCTTGTTTGTAGAACGTGCCACAAGTGTTCGTCCGGATTTTCAACTCACACCACAATCGCGGCAGGCCATTTCTGAAATCTGTAGGTTAATGCAGGGGATGCCACTGGCGCTAGTTCTGGCAGCAAGCTGGGCAGCGTTGCTGTCGCCTACTGAAATCGTCAATGAACTTCGTCGGGGGTTCGATTTTCTGGAGTCCGATCTTCAGGATATGCCAATTCGTCAACGGAGCATCAGAGCCATCTATGATTATACGTGGACCTTGATGGGCGATGATGAACGGCAAATGCTTACTCGTCTCTCGATCTTTAGGCGGGGATTTACTCGCGAAGCTGCCCAGAGCGTTGCACAAGGTAATCTGCGCAGCTTAATGAGTCTCCTCAATTGGGCAGCGATTCAACCATCTGCTCCCGATGGACATATCGAAATCCATGAGATGCTTCGGCTCTACGCAGAGGAGCAACTAAAACGAGCAGGTGAGTACGAGAAGTTTAGGAGTATTCACAGTCGCTATTTTCTTGGTTTAGTTCAACAGAATGAGCAGAATCTCAAAGGGGGAAAGCAACTTGAAACGCTAAATCTGTTGCAAGCTGAGGAAGAAAATATAGAACTGGCATGGCAATGGGCCATAGCACAGCGTGAAACCCTGTTGCTAATGGACTCGCTTGAAGGGCTGTTCTGGTACCATTTCATGCGTAATCGCTACTTAACTTTCGAGATCAATTGCCGAAATGTCGAAAATGAGTTTTTGCGTTCACACAGCGCTAAGGATATTTTGCTGGTTGCACGAGTACAGGTTCGGAATTTGTGGATGATGCGTTGGAGCGAAGGTACTGTTGCTCGTCATCCGGAAATCATTGAACAACTCCAAAAACAAATTATCCTGTTTCGTGACCTCGATGCTGTTCATGAGATTGCTGTGTGTGAACTACTGCTAGGCGATGCTGTGCGCACGTTGGAAAATGATCGCGAACAGGCACAGTCTTTATTGAAATCCGCCTATGATCGATTTGGCACACTAAAAGATGAATACTATGTTTCATGGACGCTGCATTTTATCGCCAGATTGATGGGAGATACGCAGGGGATTCAAAAAGGAATTGAAGTACTGAATCGGACGCTTGTTCTTCGCAGTAAATTGGGAGACCAAATAGGTGCTATTTATTCTTTGTACAATTTGAGTACTGATCTCTTGTTACTCGGAGACTTGGATAAATGCCGAGAAGTGACTAAGGAAATACTCAATATCAGCCGTCTTACCGGCGAACAATCCAGTTTGCTCCTCGGTCAAATTACATTGACTCTACTTGCCTTTCTTGAGGGAAAGTTAGATGTGGTTCGTGTTCAGAACGAGACGAATCATGCGCTGGCCGCCAAGTTAAATCATTTATTGGGTCTAACTTGGACAAATCTAATTCAAGTTTTTGTGGATTATCTTGATCGAAGATCAGATCATCTGGTAGAGAATTTGGGACTTAGCCAGAAAGTCACTGTTCAGTCAGTGGTCGGCTTCTTTTATGCTTTGGCCTATCCGTTTATTCAGAATACTGACGACGAACTCGGTGTTCACAATCTTCGCAGTGCTTTGCGTCATGCAGATGAATTCGCAGCGTATGGCGCACAGAGTCTTTGTTTGCCTTTCCTAGCTGCCTTGGAGGTTACCCGAGAACACTTTATTCAAGCGGCGCAACTGTTGGCCTTATCGGAGGCCCAGCCTCAGAACTTAATGGGATGGCTACCTGCTTGGCTGGGGAGAACCTCACTGAAAGAGCGAATTGAGCAAAAGCTAGCCATCGAAACTTTAGCAAACGCATATGAGCAGGGTCGTAACCTCGATGTTCAATCAGTTATCCGCTCATTTATGATCACTGATACAGAGCAAGGTAATACCACTTCACTGATGCAACAGCATATTTTGGACGCTAATAAACAGCTTGTTGAGCCACTTTCGGAACGCGAATTGGAAGTGCTTACCTATATTGGCAAGGGATTGAGCAATCAAGAAATAGCCAATGAGATAGTAGTCGAGTTAAGTACGGTCAAAAAACATCTTACCCATATCTACGACAAACTCGATGTGGGCACACGCGCCCAAGCTATTCTACGCGCCCAAGAATTACATCTCCTCTAATGAGCCGTTGAATGCTCGAGGTTCATTGATTGAACCGGAGGTCGCATTCTGTACGCGTGATACGTTGCGGTAGATAAATGAGCATCTGAAATATCTTCTGTGACAAGTGGAATTTGCTAATAGCGATTTGGCTGTCACTTACGGTTGATTGGAATTTTTCATATGCCTTTTGGTTATGAAAGTCCTTGATCTTTCGTTTCCTATTCCAAATAGTACAGCGTATTCATTTTGAGTTATTCCATAAAGGGTTTGATGAACATAATGTACGTCATGTGGATTGACTGGTCCTTCACTCGAAGTGGAAGTTACGCTATACGAGAGGGCGATTTCGCGGACAGCTCTGATTACATCTAATTTTCTTGCTAATGAAGCATGTTCCAAAAGCGTTCAAATTGCGCAGCACACAATAATCGGAATCGAGTTTCATTCAATAGCACTCTCTTGAAAATTTCTATCGCCGCTTGACTCTGCAAATATTCACCCTCGTACACTCACTAATTTCCACCTTCGGAGAACGACATACATGCTTTACGCTGCTAGGCTGATTTTATCTAGATTTGACTTAGCAATAAGGGTCAATGACGTGAATAATAAATCGGTCTATGCAATCGGATTAATGCTCTTATCCTCGATTTGGTTTGGTCTACAGGCTTGGATAACTCAGATCGGGATACGAGCCTCTAGTGCATTGGCGTTCAATACCGAACGTTACCTCATAGCCGCTGTAGCTATGGGTAGTATTTGTCTTATTACACGGGCAAAGTTCACAAAAAAGGCGGTGTTCGGAGGTTTTGCTGTCGGTGTGGCTTATGCATTTACAATTGGTTTAGAAAGCCAAGCGTTGGCCTATGGAGCAGCTGGGCGTGTAACCTTTATTGGCAGCCTCTTTATCGCTTTCACCCCTTTTCTAGGATACTTCCTGCGTTCTGAGAAGTTGTATCGGGTGACAATTGTAGGAAGTCTCATTATGCTGATTGGCGCGGCACAACTTCTGTTAGCACCAACTGGCAGTACGTCCGGTGATATTTATGGTATTTGTCGGGCTGTTGCTTGTTCATTGATGCTCATCTTAGTTGGGCATTACTCGAAAACTGATTGGCGTGTGATGTGCTTTGTCAATTCGGTGACCATAACGCTAATTTCATTTTTAGGGGCTATGCTTACAGGGCAGACACAGTTTTCACTTCAAACAGAGGTTCTGATACCTGTCGCTGTCAGTGGAGTTATCGGATCAGTGGGCTGTTTTATTATGATGACTTGGGCAGGGCGTTACATATCCGGTGCTTTCATGAGCGTATTATTTTTCATGGATTCGCCGTTTAGTGTTATTTGGGGCGTGTTGCTTTTCAAGGAAGTTCTCTCGTCCGGTTCCGTTACTTCCTATCTGTTAATTGCAATTGGAGCGATGCTGGCCCTAACCGCCGGAAAGTTCCGTGTTCCTTCATTAAATATCTTACTTAAAGAGCGTACGCGTGTAAAAAGCATAACAGTAAACTAAAGTGTGACTTTGGCGACGTTTCAATATGACACCTCTTGTTCGCAAAGTCGCACCTATACTAGGTTCGAAATTTTGAATGTGTGTTATTGAATAATAGCAGCCTGTGTTATGAAACGAGAGTACGGATTGAAATCTTCCTATGAATAATCTAGACCTTGTACATCTTGATGATGAGTTTTCTTTGAGCGAGAGCAGATCATATTATTTAACGTGAGTTATGGATAACAGGATGCATAGATGCGAATGACTCATTTGATTGGCAGGGGGTGCAGAATTTGCCGATTTATATGTCAAATATGTGCCGGAAGTGTGGCAGAATGCCAATAAATTGACACGCTTATGGCGAATGGCTCGGCTAGCGCCACGGTTGTAGACGATGTGCACGTCCGACGCCAACATTGCCATAAAAGTGAGCCGCAGCGCAGTTGGGTATGGGGCTGTGCACTATTGGACTGGGAGACATTTTAACACGGCGCCTCAAAAGATACAGCGATTTGGAGAGAAAACACATGTCTATAATAGAACAAAAATTCATTCCGAGTCAAGGCGAAATGGTTCGAGTTTTCAAACCATTTCGTCGCTTAAGAATCCCTTTATCCATAACTGAGGTTATTTAGTGTATATCACGGTTGATCTAGATCTTGTCTTGTCACTCTCATTTCCACTAGACCAATTCTGCCAGCAGACGCTCTACAACCCCATCCAGATCGAGTGCTCTCCCACGTTCAAGCGCTGCTTCGAGTGTAGGTGTATCAAGATATGGGTCCAGGTCATTAAGAAGCTGGTCTACATTTAGACGGGATCGGTACGATATTGTGTGCTTGAGGATCTGCCCGATCAGTTCCCCCAATATGATATAATGCCCCTCTGCGAACAACACCTGGGCAGTTTCAATCAACGTCAGGAGTATTGACCGAAGGGAGTTCTTCCGCTGTTCAAGAGTTAATGCTTCTCGGAGTAGAGGATAGATGTTCTCTCCAGATTGCCCCAACCTGCGCTTTACAAGTGCCATAATAGCAAGCGCTCGTGGCAGATCTGCCAGATCAAGCTCACGAAATACAGTAAGGGCTTCTGTCAGCTGGTTTTCTGCTTCGGTGAGCGTCCCCAACCACATATCAATATAGGCCAGGGACATTAACGAGATAGGAATGCCACGCTGATCGTCAATACCGCGTTGCATGTTGAGAGCCTCATCATAGAATGCGCGTGCCGTTGCTAAATCATTTTGTTCATAGGCCAGGTCCCCCTGGAACGTTAACGTCTCAGCAATACCCAATGGCTGATCAAGCTCACGGTAAAGTGCCAATCCTTTTGTCAGGTAGGTCTGTGCCTCTGTAAAGCGCCCTTCAAAACCAGCTCCCTGACCGAGGTTGATGAGTGTCGTGGCGATGCCCCAACGGTCATTGACCACACGCTGAAGCTCTAATACGTCTTCGTAATAACGCTGTGCAGTGGTAAAGTCATTTTGTTCACGAGTAATCGAGGCGACAATTCCTAAGGCATTGGCAATACCACCTTTATCACCAATCGCACGTCGTTCTTGCAGGCTTGCCTCTGCGTAAGTTTTCGCATCTACGAGATGACCCTGACGAATCTCGAGAATAGCAAGATTTCCCAGAACTCCTCCGATTCCATGTCGCTGACCCATCTCGCGATACATGCTTAAGGTGTTTTCATAATGTGAGCGGGCGGTCTGATAGTCACCCTGCTGCAGGGCTGTCGTGCCTAGATTATAAAGAGCTCTGCCTATTGCCAAGCGATTGCCCATTTTCCTCGCAAGAGAGAGGCTTTCTTCCAAGTAAGCATAGGCTTCAGAGTGACGACCTTTGATGCCCGCCACCATACTCATATTGTTCAGCCCATTTATAACTCCTGATTGGTTTTCAATCTCCCGAGATATATGAAGGCTTTCGACAAAATAGGTCTGGGCCATATCGTTATAACCCTGGCGGAAAGCTAACACACCCAGAGATAAGAGACTGGAGATCGTCTGCTCTTGATGCTGATAGCGGCGTGCTAAACTAAGCCCTTGTTCAAATAAAGTGGTCGCTTGCCTATTACTCCCCTGCATCATATGGTTACTGCCTAAGCCAATTAATGCCAGAATGCGCTCTAACGTAGCTTCGCCAGTTTCCGTTAGGGCAGCTTCATAGTGCGCAGTGGCCGCCTCATATTGCCCTCGCTGCCGATCTAAATCTCCATTTAGACGCAGTAAAGCCGCACGAAAAGGCGTTTCACCTATTGAAAACGCCTGCTGAAGCAAACGTTCTGCCCGTGCGAAATCTGCATTGATCTTGATTAAACGCTCACAGATCGGCAGTATATAGTGTAAAATTTTTTCGGTGACACCTGCGTTTTGCCAGTGTTCCAACAGCACATCAAACTGCGTTTTATCATCTGGATATAAAACCTCAATGGTCTCCGCAGCCAATCGATGCAGCGTTTTCAACCGCTCCTGAGCTTGCATGTCGTAAGCCGCATCACGCAGCAAGGCATGACGGAAGAGATAGCGCAGTTCACTCAGGGCTGACCAGATCGCTTCACGCTCCGCGTCCCGAACAGCAGGTGTATCGGCTTCTCGCAGCATTCGTGACAGTACTTCAAGTTCAAATTCTCTTCCCAGTACCGCCGCTGTCTGCACGACAGTTTTGACCTGTGCTGTCAACCGATCCAGGCGCGCAATCAGGACCGCATTGATTCCAGATGGCACTTCAGCGGCTGATTCCGGATGAAGCATCCATTCGCCTCCTTGTTGAGTCAATGCGCTCCGCTCTTTCAAATCCAGCGCCAGTTGCTCAGTGAAGAAAGGGTTGCCCTCGGCACGCTGCTGGATGAAGCGTGCCAACGAATCGCTGATGCTCCCTTGCAGAATGGCTCCCGCAACCGTCCTTACCCCCTCATCGCTCAACTGATTGAGATCGATTGAATGGATAGGGACACTGTAAATATTGGGGATTGTGTATAGGCTGCCATCATCCTTATAGCGACTGGTCAGCAGCAGCGCCAACGGCAGAGTCTCCATGTTGTAAGTCAACTGCTGCACGGCACTGATTGAACTTGTATCGAGCCAGTGAGAATCCTCAAGATACAAAATGAGCGGTTGGCGTCGTGCTTCAGCACGCACCCAGGCCTTAATCGAAGCGATGCCATTATCAATCTGTGTCTTGGCTTCTGCTGATTCATAAGGAGAACCGGGAATAATCAGACCAAGAATGCCCGCGAGATAGGAACGGTAGAGGTTAAGATCCACCTGATTCGTCTCATCTGCCACTGCCAATACGCTCTCAAAGGCTGCATCAAACGCTGTCAGGTTAGCAGTCGGATCTTGATCTCGCCTCTGCCCAAAGTAAGGACGTAGAAAGTAGGCAAAAGCGCTCAATGGTGTACGGTTCAGGGCATCAGCCTGCCCTGTGAGCCAGGTGACCTTCTGATCCTCCCGCTGGAGCTGCTTCTGGACTTCAAAGGCCAGGCGGCTTTTGCCCATGCCTGGCTCACCATGAACAAACATCACTCCCGCGTGCTGTCCCTCGAAGATCGGCTGTAAAGCGTTCTTGAGATTTACGAATGCGTTGTCCCGTCCAACCAGCGGTGTGGTGTAAAAGCGCTCTGCAAATGAGCGATCCCGCGCTTCAAGCAGCCGAAACAGCCCAATGAGATTGGCTTTGCCTTTCACGACAATGGGCGGCAGCTCCTCATGGATAAAGCCTTCATGCACGGCTCCAGAGAGTGTCTCACTGACCAGGATCTCACCAGGTGCGGCCTTTGCCATTAGCCGGGCTGCGAGATTGACCTCGTCCCCAAGGGCACTGTAGGTGCGTCGTGTTTTGCTGCCATACGCGCCTGTTCGCATAGCGCCCTGGCTTATTCCAATTTGTATTGGATCAAGATATTCCAGACTGGCAGCTTTTTCGCGGATATCAAGAGCGGCCTTCAGGGCTCGCACCGAGTCGTCTTCATGCGCGAAAGGAGCCCCAAAACCTATATAGAGATAACTCCCTTTATCGCCAATGGTGAGTTGGAGCACATTACCCTCATAGCCATTGACAATCGTCTGTATCCTCTGAATCAGTTGGTTTAGTTTGTCTTCCGCATTGGGATCTTCATCATAATCAATGCCCGTAAAGCGCAGAAACAATGCCGTCACGGGACGCAGTTCAATTTGGAATTCCCCTAAACCCGCCTGGATATGGGTAGCAAGCGCAGGCAGAATCCACGGAGAGACGAGTTCATCGGATAGCGTGAGATCATCTCTATCAACAGGAGACAGATCAAGCGGTATCTCAAGTGATTCAAGCACGGCAAAGCGCTCGTTTTCACTCCCACGCCACTCTTTTACTTTTACGGATTCTTTAAGTTGTTCAAATGTTGGGGTATCGGCAAGCAGCTCACCCCGTTCCGCCAATTGTTCTCCCGCTGCCATTCGTGCAACGACTGCCCCTGCAAGCGCATCCAGCAGCTGAATGCCAGGGGAACCCACGACAAAGCGTTTTGTTGTTCCACTACTGATCGCAACTTTCAGACCAAACAGCAAATGTTCACCATCTGGCATCGTGATTTGCTCAACCACACGCATTGCCTCTAAAAGGGCAAACCCACACGCCATCGCTGGCATAGCCGAGTCCTTACCGCTGAACCAACAGGCCATCGCATCCCCGGCAAATCCGATGATTGAGCCCCCATATCGTTCCACCTGGCTAATCAGGGCGTCGTAGACCTTATTGAGATGGATGGCAAGTTCTTCTGCGCCGCGTCTGGCTCCCAGAGTGATGCGGAGTCGTTCTGTGACCGGAGTAAAACCAGAAATATCGGCAAATAGGGCCGATCCCTCTGTTGTTACAGGGAGTCTTAGACCAGCAGCAATCGCACGAAGTCGATCAGGAGGGAGATAGGGAGTAGCTAACGACACCATACAATAAGCCCCAATTCAAGTAAAAGATCAAACTTCATTAGTATAATGTAAGTTTGGATAAGGTGCAGTATAGTGGAGTTGCATCTATCTCAAGACTGGAATTGCCCAATATTATAAGAGAGAATATTCATCGCTGCATGACTTCATGTCCTTTGGAACGGTCTAGGCCATAAATTTTCGAGAACTAATAATTTCAGTGAATCACGATTTTGGTTGAAATGCCTCATTGACTGAATGACACTGGGTTTGTGGGAGCGCGTAAACAGGTAGAATTCCACAAAATCAGGCTGCTTTCAGGCACACACACGTACTTTTCAGGTGGTTCCAAGATGTTTTGGCCAGAGAGTTTATGCCTCTGCCGCTAAGAATCGTTGAATTCGTGATTCACTGAATTTGACATTAACCATTTAGGAAATAAAGAGCATTTACTTCACTTTCAAATACAGTACAATATAATTGTTGCGAACGGGTCGCCGCACGTATCCTAGATATTTCAAATTTGAATTTGCTTTCAACAGAGCAAAATACCGCGCTCAACCTCGTCCTATCGATCCCGAAAAGCTGGAACTACAAATTAAAATTGTTGAACTTCGCGCAAAAGGGTGGAGCTACCCGGCGATTGCAAGCTACCTAGATATCAGTGTTGGAACTGCATGGAATATGGTCAAACGCAAATGCTAAAGACTGAGATTATAAACAGCAAATGACGATGGTATATGTCACCATATACCCGTTTAAGGAAATGAGGACAGTTTGCCAAACCAGTATCTGTCACATAAGTGCGAAGCATAGGTGGAATATTAGTGCTATCCATGAAGTGCGACAATGCCTTTTCTAGAATCATCGTCACACTAAACCTTAATCACTCTTTTGGGACAGGAATGGAAGTTCATTCCAAGACTGAAGTATGCTGTGTGGTCTTAATCGGACGTACTCGGCTAATTGCTTGTAAGGATTATTGTCTGGCAGTGACATGCAGAAGTTGAAGTCTCCAACGATAACCAAAATAGTGCGCGCTCTGGTCACAGCTACGTTAAGCAAATTTGAGGTTCTTCTAAGCCATGCCAAACTGCCTTCAGAGATGCCCGATGCCAAAACAGTGGAAAAGAGCAAAATGTCGCGTTCGTCGCCCTGGAAGGTGTGAGCTGTGCCGACAGTAACCTGCTTTCCAAATTGAGAGTTATCAACCCAACCTTGGATTGTATTTCTCTGCTCTCGATACGGTGTGACTATACCTATAGAACCAGCCCAACCGATTTGCTCAAGTTGCTGATATATTGCTGGTAACACCTGCTGAATTGAATTGCTTTCCTGCAAATTCTTGGCGCTACCGCCGGATGGTTGGATGGTCTCACCAGCTACATTCAGCCAAAATATGCCACAGCCTCTTTCAAGTACGGAGGTTGGAATTTTTCGATTGCTCATATCAGTCTTGATAACAAGCTGTCCATCGTAAAATGTCTGATTGGAAAAGCTGATGATGTTCTCGTGTGAACGATAGTGTTCTCTAAGCATCAGAACCCCAGGGTGTTGTCCTACTGAACGCGCTGCCAAATCGAAAAGTGAATGTTGTGTGTATGAATAAGCTTCGGTCGCTATATTGTGCTCAGCAGCTAGTATCTGATGGCTATCTTCTGTTAGCGTTGCGATATGACGCAGTTGCATCGCATCACCTATGATGACGACCTGCTTTGCTCGATAGATAAGGGGCAGGGCAGATGGAATATCACATTGTGAGGCTTCATCAATGATCAACAGATCAAACATCTCAGCCTTGAGAGGTAAGTTTCGACTGATACTCAGGTTCGTCGTCGACCATACAGGAAATGCCGCAATAATGTCCCCACTGTAAGTCTCTTGGATAGACATCATGTTCCTATACTTCTGATTGTCATAATTCTCAGAGACTTCTTTTACCAGTGATGCGTAATCTCTCACTCGTTGAATGCGGGAAGATTGTAGCTTATCAATGTTTTGTAGCCATGTGCTGTTCAGAATATCAATAGCTTGTGACGTAGCGTTATGTTGAGATGTCGCTAACCTGATAATAGCGCCCTCTTCCCCGCCTTTACTCTGAATAATTGTATCTAGTTGCTCAATATCAGCTTTCGTCTCAACTGCGTGCAGCACATTTAGCCACTGAGATGCAAAGCGCTGCAAAACACTAATGCTTATTTCACCGTCCAGTGTCCATCCATCATATTCATCTTTGCCAATTTCATTTTGATATTGAGACCATAGGCCACCAAGTGATGAATTATTGTTCATGTGCGTAATGAAGGCCATAACCGTTTCATTGCGTTGAGCAAGTATTTCGGAAATCTGTTGAGCAATCCGCTCTAAAACAGTTCTCAGAACCTTTGGATCCACAGGTTGAGTTTTGAGACGCGCAAAATCGCTGCGGGTCTTGTCATCAAAAACACTTGTGGTTTCCAGAACTTTCTTCTCTGTGCGTTTGAGATCATGCTGCTTACTCGCAAGAGAACGTATTCCGAGAACAGCCATCAAGTAGTTTTTTGTAATCCCATACTTCTGTCGCAATTCACCAAGATTGGGTGTTTCCTTGAGCAATGGCTGCTCAAGATAATTTAACACTGGATTGAAACTGACCATGATGTTCCTAATTTGTGGTCCACGTCGAAGTCCAAACCAGTTTGATAAACTCAATTTTTGAGTCTTGGTTAACTGCTTATCTATGAGTGCAATCTGATTTCGCAGGTCATTTAGTCTATCTTTTGGCATGGACTTCGCCGCACTCTGAGCATCAACTTGAAGTCTACTGGGGAGAGATTGCATTAGTTCAGCCAGTTTCTTTTCGAGTTTTGCCACTTCGTCAGATGCTTTTTCCATCGCTATCCGAGCTTCAACTGCATCAAGAAGTTGTGTCCATAATTCGATATAGCGTTGTAGGGCTTCTAGAGAGGAAAAATAGTTTGCATCTCTGGCGCTATGTCCGAAACCGCCCCATTCCATCTCAAAGTCTTCGATCTCTGTAACGAGTGGATGTTTGTGACGATTGTCTGTAATATGTTCTTGAAGTACAGCCTCAATGGCAGTCTTGTGCTGCTGCATGGTTTCATAGTTACGAATAAGCGAATTGGTGAATTGCCTGCCTGTGTCGATTGAACCCTGACTGCTAGAAAGGGTTTCTTGTTTTATTCGATTGGCAAGCTCTTGAGGCAAATCCACTAGTATTTCGCCGAGCTGTAGGCATTTGGTTAGTTGATTAGCCTTCAATCTCTGGATTTCATTAAGGGTATCAATCTGATTTGCCAGAGCAGTCTTAGCCTGCTTATAACGCTCGGCGAGCAAATTAAGGTCTTTTGCTGCGTGCGGTGCTGCTGCTTTCGATAGTGCACTGAGCATGACATTGGCTGCTTCTTTTCGTATGTCGCGACTGCCAGTGCGTATCAGCCCGTCAAAATGCATATCCGTTTGAATTCGCTTAACAACAACATCAACAGCCTGATTGTTTCGACTTGCGAACAGTACACTTTTTCCATCCAAGACCGCATTGGCAATGATATTTACAACAAGCTGTGATTTACCAGTCCCGGGAGGACCGGTAACAACGGTAATTGGCATAGTCAGGGCTGCATGAGACGCTTGCCGTTGGTCATCGTTGATAGGTGTCACAAAGACATTGTTGTCTCGGCCCAGTGGAACGGAACTCGGATAATGTCCCGGCGATGCTATGTTAAGGAGTTGTAAGAGGGCTGGCGGCACACTATTCCAAGATCCCTTTGATATCTCTTCGAGTTCTTCGATTAAGGCGCTTGTGATGTTGTTTTTTGATGCCCAGAATAGACAAGGAGTTGTGAAAAGTATCATCTTATCAACGGTATCAAGCAACTTGGGGCGATTTGCTTCACGCCTAGGGATTACATTGGACGCGAGGTTCTCCAACTTCAAGACAAGTGATTCTTGTAGTGCTTTTAATTTGACTGCAAGATCTTCAAATTCATGTTTGTTGAGGTCGGTGACAACTGCTGCAAACTCTTCTTTATCCAGATCAAGCGAATACAAAATTGCATAATTCAATTGGTATTCATCGGGATTCAAAATTATTTTGCCGTCTTGTTGTACGACTTCGCATGAGGTAAAGAAAAGAGGCGCAATTTTACCTTCCGGCGTAAGCAAAGATGGATATCCGATACAGAGCTGCTGGTCGCGTTTAGTGGGACTGGTGATAAACTTAGCAATTTCTACTGGCTGATTACCACTTATTGTTGGAAAAGAAAACGAAGAACCTCCTGCAAGAAATCGCAGAATAACATCTTCATCTACCGGAAAAAACTGATAATCGCCACGTTGTTCGATAAGATAGTCCTGAAGATATTCACGGTTCAAGCATTCAGCATAATAGCTGGTAAGTTGTCGCCACTGCTCTGAATTTTGTACCTGCCAAAAGAGTTGATCTGGCTTGAACTGTGGCGATTTTTTGGGGGAAAGCGCATTGGATTCTGCGGATAGTATCGGTTCTGAAGATCTCCATTGATCCAAGCTAGAGATTTTAGAAGTGTTTCCTCGTGATGGATTTACGACTGGGAAGACATCATCGCTTGATTTGGCGACTAGACTAATTTCTTGAATACCACTTACCACAAAATGACGTTCATCTTGCTTCAAATGGCAAAACGCCCTAAGTTTGTAGTCGGCCACCAACTCTAGTGGCTTAATTGTTCTTTTTGTTTGATTTCCATCAAGATCTTGATATGTAATGTATAGCAAATACCCTTCAGCCAACGCCTTGTTGATAAGCCGTTTTGGATCATTCGATGGCCGTTGTGGGAAGTCGTTTAAACTATAACTCATACTTCTATTTCGCTTTCGGTACCTTGCACTTAGGCTAGGCTGAATAGTTCTCTTAGTTTTTCTTCCAGATAGAAACTGGACAAATCTTGTTCTTTGGAAACAATCAACTGCTTCTCTAGCCCCAACAATTCGTAATTACGAAGCTTATTATCCCAGAAGGTTGCGGTATCATCATCTTCAATTGACCCGATATGTTCCCAATAGTAGTGATCGCCCCGAAGCTTAACGGTGAAGGTTGGTAGCAGAAAGATACCACTCACGTTATCTTTGATGGGAACCTGGTAATCAAACGGAATACCTTGTTCAATCAGCAGTCGAGCTATTTGGCCATCTGAATGATACCGGCAAAGCTGGTCTACCATAGAAATGTCTAAGATGGGCCCGTCAATATATTCTGATTGCATTCGCTGGCGCTGAAGTTCAAGATATGTATCTGGAACAGGAGCGAATGAGAAAAGCGATGCATTAATGTAAGAGAGATGAGAACTCTCTGGACGTTGGAGAGCGAGTAATGTGTTTATATCGCCTTCCACAAGTAAAGTGCATTTTTGACGTGCCCTTGTTAGCCCCGTATAGAAAAGCTCTCTGGAAAGCAGCGCACGTTTGCTTCGCGGAACGATGAAATATACATGCTCAAATTCGCTCCCCTGAGATTTATGGACTGAGATAGCATAGGCAAGTTCAAGATTCTCCAGAACATCTGAGTTGGAAGAATATCCGAATGAGAGATTGTCTCGGCGCTTGAGTGTAACATTCAAATAGGGTCTATAAATTTTTGTGAACCCAATTTCACCATTGAAAACATATGTCTCAACTGAAGGGGCTTTGCTGTTGGGCTTAGACATATCCTTTGCATAGCGTCCACAGTTGCGAATCTGAATTACCTTGTCATTACTCGTAATTCCACCAATCTGTCCTATCGATTTGATGCTGGCTGCATTTTTGTGCTGTTGAATAATAGTGTTGATATGTTCAATGCCAAAGAGTTCGCCTCGATAGGGTGAGAGGATTTGGATTGCATGTGCATCGAGATTGCCCTCACCGTCCCTCATTGCAGCATTCCAAAGTTCATATGGTTTACTTGGATCCAATTTGGTTTTTGACATTATTTCCATGTCATCAACTATAATTGCCATCAGTAGTTGTTCTAATTCTTCTGGGCTGTCCCAGTATTCGATACGTAAGTCACCATCAACATCGTGTCCACGCCATAGCTTTTCCATAACCTGTTCCCGAAAAGCTTCTTCTTTAGCTGATTTAACACTACGGCCCTTTAGGCGAGTATAAGTAGAAGCAACGTCTACAATCCCTGTTCCATGTCCCTCAATTCTATTTACTATCTGTCGAACATTTATCGTCAATTGACCCACATGCTCTGGAAAATCCTCTGAGAGCCAATCAACTAGATCAGCAAAAACGCGTCCCGTACCAATTGGTGGCAACTGATTCGGATCACCAACCAAGATTAGTCGTTGCACTGAATTCCAGTTCACCGCTCTAAAAAATGTTGCTAATAGAGGAAGATCCAACATTGATGCTTCATCAACGATGTAAGTGGTATAGCGAGTTTCTTGCTTTCCACTTCGATTGAAAGTCATGTTATGGGTATTCAGCCATCCGTTGGTTAAAAACGAATGAATAGTTTGTGCTTCTTTGTTTGTTCGTTCACGCAATCGATCAGCGGCTTTTCCTGTAGGAGCCAATAACTTAAATACCGCAGAAGCACCATGCGCGTTTTCTATAGATTGGATAATCCCATTGATTATTGTTGTCTTACCGGTACCGGCTGCGCCACATACTACCGTTAAAGCGCGGGGAAACACACGCTGGCAAACCTCTGCTTGTTTCGACAAAATCTCTTCGTAGATGTCAGGAGCAATCTGATTAAGCGGACTATTAGCCTCTTTTAGGGCATTTTTCCAAAAACCGGGAGATACGGGACTACGCTGCTTGACCTGTGGACGTGAAGCCAACTTACGGAGTGTTTCCTCAACTAACCGTTCGTCTTCATAATGATTTCTCAAATATACATAACCGAATCCATCCTGCTGGCGAAGTTGCAGCGCAAATTCGAGATCACGTTTGTGTATTTCAAAGTCTTGCAACTTAAATTTGAATTGCCGCCTCTGTGGTAAGTGGCTCAAACCGTCGTTTATGCTATTGACCACCTGTTGAAGTGGAAGATATGTATGCTGAGAAGCACTTCGTAACTCTTGGACGACAAGAGCACGTAGTCGCTGCCATGAATCAACCTCAAAGCTCAGTGATGCCCCTAAATTTGGTGATGGAAAAACACCTCTATCAATTCGATTGAAGCTGATCTTATCATCACCGTCTCGCCCAATATATTGTTCAGCAAGGGTATATGGGTTAGCAATGATGTCCGCAGGCGTTGCGCCCATATTGACTTTAGAGGGTTCGTCAATAACAAAAGCTATTTGGTCATTCTTTAGGTCAAATCTAATTAGGACATTTTTTAACAAAGATTGCACCTCATTGCCAAATCGTTCCCATCGTTGTCGAATCTTCGTGAGCGAGGCTTTAGGCACTTCAAGACCAGGTAGAACATCCCGCTTTGAGTCGAGTAGGGCAAAAAGATCATCCTTAACCGCTTGTTCCTCGGTAGAGTTGGCATCAAAGCGCTTTTTTGCGTAATCGATAGCTTCCTGAAATCCAAGATAGTGCATTACTCGCAATAAGCCGGGATACAAACCTCGGCTTTGCCAGAGTTCCGCCACTATACTCGTTAACCAGTCTCGACGAGTTTGCCAGTCTTCGGAATCGTCCCCTATCTCGATTAATACATCTACAACAGCTATAAATTTTTCAATCACGCCAAGTGCATCATCATCAGTAAGATGCCGGGTAGCGTATTTGAACAGACGAGCATCCTCTGGCACGAATAAAAGGCGCTCAAGTGTTTCCGGGTTGTCCATGTATCGATGATACGGGATGCGGAAACCTTCTTCCGGATAAGTCGATGTGATGTTACGCGCCCAAACATTAGGACCATATCGTCCTTCCATACGGGTAGATTGATCATCCCATACGATTTCATCACCCACATTCAGAACTCGTGAAACACCAATAACCACATACTTCTGGGCATCGCCTTCGCTAAATGGGTTACTGTAGTTGGCGTAATAGAAGATAAGGCTTTTCCCCCAAGTGACCTGATTAAAAAAATTACCTACTTCTTCTCTACGTTTGACAGGATCCCAAACCGGACCATTACTCTCGGTATTTTTCACACCATCTTTGTAGACTTCCTCATAAGGCCAAACCGCTATCGTAGCCGGCGGGACTTCCCATTGTTTTATAGAAGTGCCATCCTTAAACCATTCGGGGGGACGGCTGTACGCCTTGATTGTTTCGCGCCCAAACGCATTGATACTCCACGCACACGGCAGCAAATTACTTAATGTATTGGTTGCAACACCTTTGTGCTTTTGTTCCCACTCAAGATTTCGCTCGTTTGGAATAACTTCATTTGGAAAACTGTGTCGACCCACGCAGTACACGTTGGCTTTGGGATTTTGACAGATATGGCCGTTCCAGCCGCTATCATGCCATGCCATACGAACTGTAATATGTGTTGTCATAAATTAACTATTGCTCCCATCTGAAGAAGGCAGTGAGCCTATTACCACAAGATGATTTCTAGCACGGGACACACCAATATAAATTAACTGGTCACGAGTCTCGGTAAAAGCTTGATCCAGTTCGGTGAGAATAACTATTGGGCTTTCAAGCCCTTTAAAACTGTGAATGGTACTCACACGAATATTTGAATCAGTAAGATTGCTTATATTCCATGTGAGTTTGCAGTTACCAAGTGATAAACCTTCTTGCCACAGGCTGTTATCTTGCTTGCGAGGGGTGAGAATAATAATTTGCGAAGGCAGCGCACCTTTTATATTGATTAGTTCATGCAAAGTGGCACGAAGTGTCTTTTGTATTTCAGTGTCATCAGATGCCGGTTTGAGTTCGATTGCCCGTCCTTCAGGTCCAATACACTGTATTGCTGTTGTCGTTTTCGCATATTGCTGCAACAACTTGAAGATCGGCTGTGTATTTCGGCAATTGTCGGTGAGGACAATAGGTGACTGCTCTTTACTGATTGGGATATTCGACAATTGGGAGTAAATTCGCTGGTTATCATCGAAGAATACATACAGGACCCCGTTTGTGGGGTCCTTCAATAACTCTGGAACAGGAATCCAATAATGCGTCTTAAAATCCTGCGCCTCATCAATAATCACAGCATCAAAAAGATACTCTTCTACCTTTTTAGAGTTCGCTCGGATCAACTCCAACGCATCGAAAAGCACATCTTCCGCTTTGTCAAAGTAGTCAGTTTTGTTGGCTCGCGGCGGCAACTTTGCCCAGCTATCTGCTACGACACGTACTAAACCATGAAAAGTGTTGACAGTGACACCTTCAATGTCTGATGTTATTTCAGTCAACCATCTGGCAAGATTGCCGTTGTAACATAACAGCAGCACTTTGAATCCCGCAGCAGCGAGTTGCCGTGCCTTTTCCACAGCGAGCATGGTCTTGCCGGTCCCTGCACCTCCGACAATAGCGGCTCTGCGAAACATCTGAAGCAACTTAAGGGTATTGTATTGTGCCTCAGTCAATTTTTTGATTTGCTGATCCTCATCCTCGAAGATGTGTGCAATCCGTGTATTGATCACATGTTTTGGTACAAGCAGTTGTATAAAATCACGAGCAGCTTGTTCGCCCGGCGGGTTATGTTTATATCTCTGGTTCCAGAAATCAAAGATTTCTTCCACAGTTTTTTGTAGGTTGGATAATCGTGAGCGATCTATGATTATGGTTCGTGGAATATCTGGGCGTAGGCTCTGGTTCGCTGGAACTTCGATATCGGGGAACGCTACTGCGTGATGAATTGGAAAAGTGTACCGTCGAGTGAGTGCATGATACTTGAGATGGTCTATTAGTGCGTAAACGCTTCTGTCCGCTTGAGCAACTGGGTCTTTATCCAGAGGGATTTTTTCACCACCAGCATTAATCGTGTACCATTTGCCAGCTTCCAAATGGATTCCGCCACCTTTAACTTCAATGACTAATACGCCGTGTTTTGGATGGACAATGACGAAATCTGCTTCGCCGACAGGGCCATATCGCTTCGGATCACGAGTTACCCATTTTACGCTGTGAATAATGGTGTATTCGGGACCTAACTTTTCTCGAAATAGGTTATATAGTTTGCGTTCTGCATTGCTGTTGGTGTCAGCGGAAATTGAGGTCGGGAAAATAGTTGCCATTGATACTTTTCTCGAAAATAGTGAGTGATCAAAATTTCTCTTATCCTATCACTGTCTAAGTGAATGATGTACAAAGACACTTCATAGCAGGTTTAATTCAGCCTTTCAAATCGACTGGCAGTAGATCATGAAAAGCTCCATGATTTTCGGAACGTCGAAACATTGCTGAATTTGCCTTTCCTTGAAATTGAGTGGCATAGATCGTGTTTCCAGATATTCTAGTGACCTGCCATGCTTTCCTGGCAAGAACAAAAATGACATCAAAAGTACCTGCGATGCTGCCAATCTTTTTCCCAGAGTTAGTATCAACAACCTGATAAGAATATGTGTCAGGAATGTTGGAGTGGAGTTTCCCTTTTTCTCCCATATTCATGATCTCAGTGGAGGCAAACCATTTAAGGTTCTGGTATTCAATAAATCCGTGATGAGCAAGATGCGTCAAAATTGTTTTTGTTTTCTGCTCATCACAAAGCGGCTTAGTCAGTTCCACAATAGTAGTCGTCTCAGCTCCTCGCGTATTTTGAAACAGGTAGGAAAACACCTGTTGTATGACGACTGACAAATCAGCTTCGTATTCTATTTCAGAAATTTCACCCTGAATTGCAGCCTGCAACATCGCTTCCAAAACTTCCGCTTCACTCTTTTGTTGGGTCAGTCCGATAACTTCAATGAAGTCTTTACGTCGATTGCCTCGACCAATTCTCTGTTGTAGGGATGAAATACCCCAGGGAACCTCACAAAGTACCACCGCATCAATATTGCCTACATCAATCCCTACCTCTAAGGTTGAAGTTGAAACGCACACTGCTATTCGTGCTGTTTTCATCAGTGCTTCGGACTCTTCTCTGATACGACGATCAAGGCTACCATGATGAACACGCACAGGATATGGATTCCAAAGCGGTCGAAGTTGTGCAGCAACTTCCTCTACTGTTTCGCGTTTGTTGCAGAAATAGAGCAACTTTCTCCACTTGTTCGCCTGAGCCAGGTGCAATATTTCCTCATGGCTGTGTTTGAACTGATAATGAATAGCTCTCTGTGAACCTCCATCGATAATCTCAAAATTGCCTACATAACGCAGGGCAACTTTGGCCGGATTTCTTAGGGTGGCGGATAGCAGGTGTGTAGCAAAATTAGTGTGGCTCAATTCGCGCAATCGCTGTATCAACAATCTGAGTTGATCACCTCGATAAGTGTTATCCAGTAAATGTATTTCATCCAGAATCAGGGTTTTAAGATTACTGAATTCTCCAGAACGCCGACAGATCAATGAATCAAGCGATTCTGGTGTTGTGATTAAGAAATGAGGCAGTTGAGAGGGTAAATTAGGTCTGTCACCATGCTTAATATCAGCTACTAGGTTAGTGCCTTTGATGGCATCAGATAATCTACCAAAAGTATCATTTGCTAAAGCACGGGTAGGAACCACATAGATTACAGATAGGCGTTGTATATCCTGACCTGAAAACAGAAGCTCGATAACAGGAGCAGTTACAGCCTCCGTTTTACCGGAAGCTGTAGGGGATGCGATGACAACATTTTGCCCTGCGAGAATTCTAGGGATAACTTTCGTTTGGATTGGGGTCAATCCACCAAATCTGCCGAAAAACGGTAGCCAGGTGACAGGCAGTAATTTTCTTAGGGATGACATGTCTTCTGAATTCATCATTAGCTATAACATCATGCCTGTGTGAACAAGTTCTTCTGTTTGGGCAGAATTGAAATTACCTGCACGAGCTATATCCATTATTTCCACGCAGGTTTTAACGAATTTTCGCGTGTTACCGTTCCGATATGCTATACCTCGCAGGATAGCATCCGTTGGTAGTTCTGGAAGCTCAAATGAGGGATATGCCTCCTGATAATAATCTGAAATGTGATTTTGGAGTTCTCTGAGCGCTTGACTACTAATTGGTTCCAGTGTCAAGCGTGCGGCGTTGTTAAGTTCAGGCAGGGCGTGATCCCACCACAATCGTGTAAATGCAAATACCAATTTTAAGCCGCTGTCAGATTTGTATAAAAATGGCACATCTGAACTATGTCCACCATGAGTTAACCCTTGAATTTCATAAGGGCGCTTCAGGAGAAGTTTATTGTTGAGAGATGTATTAACCAATGCTCGGAAAAAATTCATTCCTTTCTCGTACTGATAACCATCCAAGATATGCATAGATTCTGCTTCATCGAAAATAAGAATCAATCCTTTCAGACCCATCAATCGCTTAGCAGCCCAACCAAAGGTGCTGAGTAAATATGTGAAGATATTGGCAGCCGTCTGATGATCGTGTAAGCCAGGTAATTCTTTGTATAAGTCTCCGTCCGGGCGTACTGAACGTTCTACCGCTTTAATCCAATGCCACGTCGCTGGACTCTGCCAGTAAACATGTTGAAGGTAGTTATGGTCTTTGAATGCACCTGTCTCAAGTACGCTTTGTAAGAAATAGTCGAAGCCCTTAATAGTATCACTGCCAGGATGCCGATACTGAAATGAAGCAAGGAGACTGCTATAGATTCGTTTAGGACGGAAAAATGGTGATTCATTAGGGTCAGCATCAACTTTAGCGACAGCAAAACCATCATCTAAAGCTTTGCGATAGATATATTGGATGAGATGAGTCTTGCCCATTCCATAATCACCTACCATGAGCATGATATTATTATCCATCTGCCCTAGCCAGGCAGACATGGAGCGAATTTCCTGCTCACGTCCAAATGTGAAGTCGGTTATCCGATCTGGAGGAGCAATGCCCACTCTAAAAGCTTCAATCATTCTGCGAGCAATAAAAGAAGGATCAGATGAGAGTTTTCGAGAACGGTTAATCAGATAATGATTGTCCGCAGGAATTTCAATGCGTGGAACAGTGGAAACATTGGTAGAGGCGACGTTTCTCGAGCGGCGTACTTGTCGTTCATCGTCTTTGTTCAGCAGGTTTAAATAATCAGTAGCTTTTCTATTGTCAAGCTCACTAACCTTTACCCACTTAAATTCCCCACTTCGTGAAAACTGGATGTGTACCTCTTGTCCGCCGTTCTTGGCTTCCATGACAATTCCTTCACCATACACAGAATGGCGAACAAGACGGGGATTATCATAGTTCTTTGCTGGTTGAGAGCGATGATTATTTGGTTTCTGAGCAGGCGAGGCTACATTTTTTGAAGTTCTGACTACGATATACATATTAGCTTCGCGTTTAACTGCGTGCTGAATATGCCAGTTCTCACCCAAAACCTGACTGGCAGCTTGCTGCGCGGCTGCTTCAGTAAGATATTTTTTAGACAGAACCTTTGGCTGTTTTTGTTGAAACATATTTCTCAATCTACAAATTCATTGCTTGCCCCTGTCAATTAACGTTTGACAGGGGCAAAACTCATTCAAAACATAGTGACGATCTTTCTATGATTTAAACTACCAGCTTTGAAAATCAGCTATAGTGGGAGCTGCTTTGGCACGCCTCAGATATTGCAAACCCCGGATGAGTTTCTGAACAAACAGGCGTTTATACCCACTGTCCGCAAATCGTTGGGTATTGGCATACTCTGCGGCTGCCAGTATGGTTTCCTGCAAAGCTTCTTCTTCAAATTGACAATTATTTGCCACACTGAAAACACGAGCTAATTTATCGCCTACCTCTTGAAGGAACTTGAACCGCTGTTCGTCTGCTTCCATATCATCCAATTTTATCTTGACACCATAAGGGTTCATTGTTTCAAAAACTGTTGCAAGACGTTGATTCAATGCTTCATACGCCTGAGTTGCACCATCAAGGAAATTCTCGTCAGGCACAGCATATAACATCAGGACTCGCTGAAAATTGGTCTGTCCACAGGCATCAATTACCTCGCGCAGATTGCTCAGATGTTGGTCGCGCTGTTTTGTACTCAAACTCGGGACTCGCTCTGCTTCATCAAGCAAAATCACTAATCCTTTGTATTTGAGATGATGAATCCATGCGGATAGTGAACGGATCATCTTAAACGCTGTCGCTTTATCAATCTTTTCAAGAATTCCATATTGTTTATGAATAGACGACTGATATGCTTCACCACTCAACCACTGGCATATAGTCTGAAAAGCATCTTCTTGATTGCGTGCTAAGGCTTGGGACGCAGCAACTACTGCTTTGCTAAAGCTAATGCTTTCCAAATCTCTTGCATCTACATCACGAAGAACTTTATTGCTAACATCGTGATCGGGAAGCCCACGAGCTATGTAGTCGGCATACCGAATTTTGTATTCGCGCCTCAGAAAACTCGCTATGCCTTTTGTATATCCATTTAGCAGTTCATCATCATTCAGGGGATGTGTCAATCCACGTGCAATTGCTGAATAAACGGTATTGAGTTGGTGAAAGGGACTTTCTGTCTGGCTCAGACTGACATATGAAACAACGTAATTGTGCCTCCATGCGAGATTACGAACGTTGTAGAGAAAATGTGTTTTACCTCCTCCATAAACGCCTACTACGAGCTTGAACGCCGATCCACCATCAGCTATGTAGCTATCGAGATAATCTTGCTCAATCACACTTAAGTAATCATCCAATCCAGCCGTGAAGAACTCAATACCGTACTCTGGAGGAGTACCGTTGGAGGCAACTGATTCAATTATTATGCGAGCCTGTTTCTGAGTTAGTTCGTTCATATATCAGTTCTCAACTCCTAAACTGCAAGTGAGAATACCGACTTCCCTTTCCACTTTTGGCATCTTCTGGAATCCATAAATATTGGCTTTTGTCTGCTGTTTCAGCACGAGTAGCAACAGTCAATCGCACCTCGTCTACGAGATGTTCGCGTAATCGCAGCAAATCGTAGCTGAAATCTATTCGTGTATATTCTCGAAAATGAGCTAATTTCGGGTCTTGAAAATATTTCTGATCCTGATAAACCAGTGTAAATATGGACAACACCTGGATAATGGACGCTGGTTTTCCATCAGACATACTTAGTCTATATGCTTCTTTAAGTTTATCCGTAAATGCCTCTGGATTTAATTGTGATCCAAGCCGAGATTGCGTTTCTTGGATAATTTCAGCGACCTCTTTTGGATCTAGTGAACACTGAATTATTTTCTCTTGTTTTGGTCCATACCATATGATTGTGCTACCCTGTTCGAAATTTACATCCAATTGAAAGAGACCCGCTTTGAGTTCGGGATATTGCCCGGAAAGATTGATCCCTAATTCTTTTAAGTATTGTGCGAGTCCAATACCGTATCGAGATGGGTCAACGGGTCTGACTTCGGTTAAATCTTTCGCAAAGCTATGAAGTTGCTCCAAAACGGGTTTCAGCGCGTCTGTTTCAATCATTCCAGCTATGATTGTTTCGGCTTGGAACAGTTTGGCTTTAATATCCGCCACATTGTCAAATTTTTTCTTTTCAAGCCGTACAATGTCTCCAAACAACTTAGAAAGGGCTTGAAATGATTTCTGTGCATCCTTTAGCGTATCGTTGCTCATGAGGTCCTATTCTCTATCTATTAAATAATTAAAATTACATCATATATTAAATTATATTATAAAAAGTATATAAATATTGTTGTCGTAGGCGACTCAACGGTTCACTACAAAGCGTCAAATCAATCTGAACAGTGGTGTCAAACATAATGGAGAAATTACCCCGTTTGGGGCACGAACGGAAAATAAGATAACAATAAGTGATTCTCATCTCATTTTCGACATTACAGGGCTTGGGTAAAGCGGCACTTTGGAAACCCCGCGCAGCCTAAGAACTCGCCACGAGGCCCTTTGCGTTTGATTAGTGCTTTTCCACACTTTGGACAGGCACCATATTCGCTGCTGACAGGCGCGGACACGGCTGCCGCAGCCTTGCGGGTAGTCTTGGGGGATTTTGCGCGTCGAGTACGTTTTAGAGTGGTTGCAGTGCCTTCAGCTCCACCGCTGGATGGGGCAGAATGCGCCAGCGTCGCCGTGATAACCTGCTGTCCGAACAAAGGCGATACCTTCGCCCAGAATCCATGCAAATAGTCGCGACCGTTCTGTTTACCAGCAGCAATTTCGTCGAGTTTTGTTTCCATCCCGGCGGTAAAAGAGGTTTCAAATAAGCCCGGCAGCTTGGTCGAGAGTACCTGATGGACTTCTTTACCGAGTGCGGTCGCTGCCAGTTTGCGGTTCAGAATGGCGACATAGCCGCGCTGCTTAATGGTCGCGACCGTCTGCGCGTAAGTGGATGGCCGACCCACACCATTTTGCTCGAGAGCTTTAATCAACAAAGCTTCGGTGTAAGGTGCAGGTGGCTTTGTAAAATGCTGCTGTGGGGTCAGTTTGAGCGGCTGTACGGGTTCATTCGCTTTCAATCGTGGTAGGCGTTTGTTCGTCGGCGTTTCTTCTTCGTCCTCTTCATCAGCCCGTTTGACCACGTCTCGCTCTTCGGCATAACCATAGACACGGAGGAAACCATCAAAGGCGAGTTGGGAGCCTTTGGCGCTGAAGAGAGCTGCACCACCTACCACGCTGACAAGGACTTCGTTGAAGATGGCATTTGCCATCTGGCTGGCCAGAAAGCGCTTATAGATGAGTTCATACAAGGCGGCGGTCCGTTCACCTTCTTTACCAAAGTTCAATCGCAGGGCTTCCGGTGATACATCCGTAGCAGTGGGACGGATACACTCGTGCGCTTCCTGTGCATTGCCTTTCGCTGCATAGCGGGTGCTGCCGACGTAGTTGTCACCATACAACTGCCGGATTGTAGCCTTGGCCATCGCTTGACCTTCGGGCGATACAGCCGGACTGTCCGTGCGCATATAAGTGATGTGTCCATTTTCATAGAGCTGCTGCGCCAGTTTCATGGTCATATCTGGTGAGAGTTTCAGGTGCGAGCTGGCAGCCTGTTGCAAAGACGACGTGATGAAGGGGATCGGTGGTTTCTGCTGTCGTTGTTTGGGTGTGACATCTTTGATCTGGAAGGGGACACCTTTAAGTGCCGTCAGCACAGCCTCCGCATCGGACTGAGTTTTCAGGGCGGGCTTCTTACCCTGCCACCGACCGAGCTTTGCGGTGAATTCACCATCTTCTGCTTTGAAGAGACCAGTGATTGTCCAATATTCTTCAGGTACAAATGTCGCGATGGCCTGATCCCGTTCGACAACCAACCGCAGTGCCACACTCTGCACCCGCCCGGCAGATAACCCCTTGCCCTGCACAAACTGCCAGAGGAAACGGGAAGCTGGGAAGCCAACCATCCGATCCAACAAACGCCGAGTTTCCTGCGCTGCGACCAGACGGTTATCCAGTGCACGCGGCTGATCAAAAGCGGCTTTCACAGCAGACGATGTTATGGCATCAAACGTGACACGCTGCATGACTGCCTGCGAGTTGGCACGCTTGACCAAACTGGCAATGTGATAACTAATCGCCTCTCCCTCGCGGTCAGGATCCGAGGCAAGGTACACCGTTTTATAGTCTTTCTTAGCTTCACCCCGGATACGTTTGGCGACATCCCCTTTGAGGACCACATAATCCGGTTGCATGGTGATGAGATTGATGCCGAATGATTTTGGTGGCAAATCAACCACATGACCCATACTGGCGATAATTTCGTAGTCTGCGCCGAGAATGGCCTTGAGTTTCTTGATTTTCCCCGGTGATTCGACAATGACCAGATACGTCTTACTCATCATTGAATATCCGCTTAATCGATGCTAATAATTGAATTTGTGTTTCACTGAGCAGTATATTGAGTTCATCCATATTTGATCAATTTCATAAAAGTGGAACTTAATGTCAGAACAATTGAACTCCACTTTTTGAGATGGTGCTTGCAGTTATTGCAAAACGCTTGAATGATGGCAAAGAACAAAACCTGAGAACATTATTCATAATATCGCTTAGATCTTTTTATTTTCTGCACTGTTAAAGTAATAACCTTATCCGAGAAAATAGTTGTTTCGGTGGATCGCCAGAAATTGCTGATTAGGGATAAATTTGTCAGGAAGTGTAATGATTTGCCCCTCATAAATTTTGAATCCATTATTCACAGACGAATTAGGAAGATAATGGCGCAATACATGTCCTATTACCACTTCATAGTCTTCTCCTAGAGTAAAGAAGCCACGATCAAACCCCTTATCATGAAGTACGCACAAACACAGCCCATTATGAGGATTTACCCGTAAATTGTCAGCATCACTCCAAGGTACAATATGACTTGCAATTAATAATTCAGGTATAGGCAACCCACAAACACAACATTTACTCCCATAACTTGTAAGAATCACTTTGCGAAAAAAACTCTGACCTAGTCTAACCTTCACTTGGCGTTCGATCTCGGTTAATCCAGAGAACTGTACAGTCATTTCGTTGGATTCTGAGGCACCTATCTTTATTCCATTAAGGTCACCCACTAATCGAAGATAGAGGTCTTCCCCTTCTACAGCTAAAGCATCCCAATTTGAGTTGAACTCGTTCCATATATCACGATCAGCTTGACTAGCATTTTGCAGTCCTTTGATACCACGAGAATGATGATATGGATCGAATGATGCAAAGTTCGACAACTTCATTGCCACCGCATCAGGAGAGCGGTCAATAAACTCACTAAGTTTTATTATTTCAGGGTTACGGTGATGATATTGTCCAAACGGTAGTCGACAATACAAGTTCAGTGCCAATAACAATTCTTCTCTTTGCCAATTACGTCGAGTCATAAATTGTATCCGATGATAATGCTAATAAGTGTATTTGTAGATTGCCAAGAGTAGTAGGACTGAATTACCAAGTTGGTTATATTGTTCTGTTCTCAAAACATAGGAAACAAAGGCCGTACCAGCTCTAGAAATATGCGATCTGATTGTCGTACCAGTTGCATTTTGTAGCCGATCAAAATTGGTTAAATAGTGTTTATAACTGATAAAAATAGCTCAACTATTGTATCATTAGTTCCTTAGGAATTCTGCCCAAAACACTATTAACGTCAGTTACGGAAAAGAAACGGATTTACCGCTTAGGTTTGTAAACTCGAACCGAAAATCGTTGACAAGTATTGAACTTCTGTTCTAAAATAGATATGGAAATGGAACTGAGTTGGAGAGCGTCGTATGTCATCAACTGCTAGGCGACTACCACTTAATATTAGTGCAAATACAATAGCAGCAGATACAAATTGCACGGCGGTGGCATTAGCCGAGTATCTCGCGGCATTTGTGTCATTTCAGTGGCAGCAAGCGAGGCTACTGCCGACACAAAATGTCAATTCAGCGGTTTCTCATTTGCTTGCCGCCTGCCATTTCAGCGGGAATGATTCAATACAATTGCAACTTTTGTTACATATCGAAGATCTAACAAGGCGAGTACTGTAGAGCAACTGTGTGAGAAGAGCATCCCATGATGGCTAACAGGGTCCCGAACGTGAAGGAAAACGTAGCCGATGGGATTTTTATATTTGTTCCTATATAAAGAACAAACGTGGAACAAGTTGTCATTCACCGCCATCGCCGCCGCCAAGTTTTCTTCGCCGCCACCACCGTTTCATCGCTTCCTATCTCCCTCAAACCGCCTGCCACAGCCTCCAAAATGACCGTTTTTGGCAAACTTGGCGGCGGCAGCCCTTTCGCCAAAATTGCCAACTTCGCCAATAAAAAGATCGGCGTAACTTGGCAAAAAGCCTTTTTGATGAACTGGTTTATGATATCGATGGCAAGCGAATAGTTGATTTCAAGGTGAAAGAGTGGGCTGAACAATATCTCGAACTGAGGGCGGCATTGTATACATGTGAGATGGGCGAGGAAATGAAAAACCGCTTCAACAGCGGTTCATCAAGTGAGGTACTTTGTAGTAGTCCCAACGGGTCGCCGAACGTATCCTAGATATTTCAAAGTTGAATTCGTCTTCCATAGAGCAATGTATCAAGCTAGACCTCGCTCAATCAATCCTGCCAAAATAGAACTCCAAGCACAGGTCAGGAGACTTCGCTCAGAAGGGTGGAGCTTTCCGGCCATTGCACAGCACCTAGACATCAGTGTTGGAAGCGTTTGGAATTTGGCAAATCGCGAATGATACAATTTTGATTTTAGGTCGAAATATTACATGTCCTAAGTGAGAAATCAATCTTTTGCGATCCATCCCAATGGTTTGAGTGCCGCCTCTATATCATCAAATGTTTTACATATTTGAGTTATTCCTGATTGCATCAGGAGTTTCAAAATCTGAGGTTGAGGACACAGTAATTTAACCCGGGATTGTAGTCCCGCCTGAAAATCCATCTCCATTTCATGCAGTGCTGTCCAACCGAGACCAATGTCGACCGAAGCTTTGCCGTTCATAATGCGTACGAGATTGTTCAGCGCTACCAGTCCGGAATTCGTCAGCGTGGAAACGTCGCTCATATCAACGATCAAATAATCCGCTTTCAGTGATAGCAGGGCCTCCCCGATATTGATCAGGGTTTCATAGGTATTTCCGTCAAGTTGTCCATTGAGTACGAGAAGGATAGTGCTCGGATAGACATTCATGTAAGCGACATGGAGTTCGCTACCCGGGATAATGGAAGGTTGATTCACAGAGGGATTAATCTTTTCTGCGGATTGGATGGTAGGATTTTGTTCTCGAGTTAGTAAATTGCCGAAACTGCGGAACATACGATTGGATAAACTCATTCGATTGATCATGATCAGGCTCCTCCTCAATATTGGTACTAACTACCTATCAATTCGATATGCAGGTCGTCATTGAAAACCAGTCAATCACATTGAGGTAGCGTATGTCATTCTTCCAAAGTAGAATGTGCTCCAAGTTCGGGTAGAAACTATCCTTCTGTTGCGGTGGAACCGAATAATCGACGGGTAAATAATTGGTTTTCCGGATAGATTTTGATGGAAATTAATGCTCAGTCAAACTTAATACAGAGCAATTTGCCGACATCGCTTACCCCTCTAATTGGTCGTCAAGCCGAAAAAGCGGCGCTCCTCCAGTTGCTATCCGATTCTCACACGCGTATGGTTACGCTTCTTGCTCAGGGTGGTATGGGAAAAACACTACTTGCACTTGAGGTCGCTAGAGAACAGTTAGGATTGTTTCGTGAAGGTGTGTATCTAGTCACTTTATCGAAGTTTGTAAATGTTGAAGAACTCGCAACTCTGATAGCGGATGCAATCGACTGCCAGATATATCTTGATCAAAATATTGAAGAACAGCTTTTAAACAACCTAAGTCGACAAAATCTATTATTGTTGATCGACAATGCGGAATACAGCGTCCGGTCCAACGCATTTCTCACGGATGTTTTGCGAACTGCGCCGCGCGTAAAAATCCTCGCGATATCACAGGTCAAGCTGAATTTATATGCTGAAAAGATCTTTTCGATAGGTGGATTAACTTTTACCAGATCTAGCGCCAACGACGAGAATATTAACGATGCCCTCAAATTGTTTATTGAGCGATCACGAAGTGTTCGCCCCGATATTCAATTGACGCAGAAATCACGCGAAGCGATACAGGAAATCTGCAGCTTAACAGAAGGGATGCCATTAGCCTTAGTGTTGGCGGCGAGCTGGACTGCATTGTTGTCGTCAGAGGAAATTATTCGGGAATTGAAATATGGTTTCGATTTTCTGGAATCAGACGTTCAAGATGTGCCAGCACGACAACGCAGCATCCGGGCCATATTTGACTACACATGGGGCTTGATGAGTGATGATGAGCGGCAGATACTTGCACGCCTCTCTATATTCCGGCGTGGATTTACGCGAGAAGCAGCCAAGAGCATCGCACAGGGTAATCTCCGAAGCTTGATGAGTCTGCTCAACCGGGCAGTAATTCAATCATCCAGCCACGATGGCCGAATTGAAATTCACGAGATGCTTCGTCTCTATGCAGAAGAGCAACTGCAGCGATCCGGAAATTTTGAGACATTAAGAGGCATTCACAGTCGATATTATCTTGCCTTGATCAAGCAGCATGAACATGATCTAAAAGGAAAAGAACAGATTGAAGTTTTGAATCTGTTGCAAGCTGATGAAGAAAATATCGAACTCGCATTGCAGTGGGCTATAAAGCAACACGACACGCAGTCGCTCGCGGACGCGCTTGAGGGACTATTCTGGTATCATTTCATGCGCAACCGTTACCTTATGTTCGAAACCCTTTGTAAGAGCATTACCACTGAGTTTTCACAATCCTACAGTGCAATAGATGTTTTACTCGTTGTCCGGACACAAGTTCGATATTCGTGGATGATTCGATGGAGCGAAGGCACTTTTGCTCGCCATCCCGAAATCATTGTAAAACTTGAGCAGCAAATACTTCAATTGTACGACCTTGATACTCCTCACGAAGTTGCTTTGTGTGAATTATTGTTAGGGGATGCGGTTCGTACGCTGCTCAAAGACCTCGAACGTGGGCGATCTTTATTGAAATCAGCTTATGATGCTTTTGTCAGCGTAGGCGATGAATACTATGCTGCATGGACGCTCCATTTCATTGCAAAATTGCAAAGTGATACTCAAGGGGTTTCAAACGGAATCGACCCCCTTAACCGAGCCTTAGCTTTACGTCGTAAATTGGGTGATCAAATTGGTGCGATGTACTCCTTATACAATTTGAGTACAGATTTGATATTACTTGGAGAATTGGAGAGGTGCCAAAAGATAACTGAGGAGATACTCAGTATCAGTCGGATGACGGGCGAACAATCGACCATGCTACTCGGGCAAATTACATTGACGCTACTGGCATTTTTTGACGGACAATTCGAAAAGGTTCGTACTCATAACGAGGTGAACGCTGCTCTTGCTGCCAAATTAAACCATGTGTTGGGACAAAGTTGGACGCATCTGATTCAAACTTTTGTAGATTTTGTCGATGGCAGAATCGATGTATTAACCGAGAGCTTGGCCCTGAGTGAGCAAGTCGCTGCTCAGTCAATTGTTGGCTATTTTAGCGACCTCGCTTATCCGTTTATTCAGTATTCCGATAATGTAGTCATGCGGGAGCGTTTACTCAACGCTTTACGTCGATCAGTTGAATTCGCCGCGCCCGGCGCACAGGCTTTGTGTTTACCTTTTTTAGCAGCATTTGAAGCTAATCAGGAACGTTATGTTCAATCTGCACAACTTTTGGCATTAGCTGAATTGCAGCCACCGAGTATCATGGGATGGCTGCCTAAATGGTTGCAGCGAACGTCCCTGAAGGCACGCATTGAGCAGAAATTAACCGCTAATGTTCTAGACGATGCCTATGAGGATGGACAGAAGCTCGAAGTTCAATCAGTCATCCGTTCATTCTTGCTTGTCAACACCGATCAAGGCACAACCGACACTCCAATTCCAGCACATATTCTGCAAGCGAATAGTCGACTTATTGAGCCTCTGTCTGAGCGTGAGTTGGAAGTGCTTGCATATATCGGTAAAGGATTATCCAATCAAGAGATCGCTAGTGAGATGGTGGTTGAGTTAAGCACGGTTAAGAAACACTTGACCCACATCTATGGCAAACTCGCTGTGGGTACTCGCGCTCAGGCTATTCTACGTTCCCAAGAATTAGGCCTCATCTAGCGAACGTTCAAGATTTATGGTTTGTTCGTGATGCTGCTGACTAGAACGTAAGATGCGCTGGGGCAGGCGAGCCAATTGGACAAGAGGCGTCGAAATCAAACGAAACGGACTGTAATATGGGCGGTGCTCAATGGCGGATTGCTGTAACCTCTCAGATGACTTTTCCCTATGAAAGTCCTTGAGCTTTTGCCGGGTTTCATTTTCGAGATAGTACATTGTCTGCATCGCTGTCCTCCAGTTTCGTTTATTGATGAAGCCGATGAAGCTAATGTAAGGCAACGCCAACCCGTGATTCATCCTCCTTAGGTGGAATTCACGCCATAACATCGGTGAACATGTTTGTTCATTGGATTGCCTCCCTCTATATTTGCAGGCCCACATCTCATTTGTTGATTACTACTCCTATACCTAAATTCAGCGTCTCTAGTCATCGCTGCCTTAAATTGACCCAAATCTGATCTACTTTGCTCCGTGTGTCCACCGGCATTATTCACCCAGTGACTGTTCGTAATTTCCACCTTTGGAGAACGACTGAAATGTCTCTGGTTGCTAAGCTGTAACCATATAAGGTTTCGCCTTGCTATTGGAGATACGGACGTGAAAAACAAATCGGTTACTGCTATAGGATTGATGCTTTTGACTTCCATCTGGTTTGGTCTACAGGCTTGGATAACGCAGACTGGTATACGTGCCTCCAGTGCATTGGCATTCAATACCGAACGTTACCTAATGGCAGCTGTAGTCTTGGGTTGTATTTGTCTGGTCACACGGGCAAAGCTTACTAAGAAGGCCATATTTGGAGGATTTGCCGTTGGGATAGCTTATACATTTACGGTTGGCTTGGAAAGTCAGGCTTTGGCATTCGGAGCAGCTGGACGTGTGACTTTCATTGGCAGTCTTTTTATAGCGTTTACTCCCTTCCTTGGATATTTTCTGCGGTCTGAGAAGCTGTATCGCACGACGTTAATAGGTAGTCTCATCATGCTAATCGGCGCGGCACAACTTCTATTAGCACCTAACGGGAGTTCGGCCGGTGATTTTTATGGCATTTTACGGGCTCTTGCTTGTTCTTTTATGCTTATCTTAGTTGGATACTACTCTAAAACCGATTGGCGTGTGATGTGCTTTGTCAATACGTCGACCATAGCGCTCGTTTCTTTATTGGGGGCTTTACTTACAGGCCAGACTCAGTTCTCACTTCAAACAGAGGTTTTGGTACCTGTTGTCGTAAGTGGAATTATCGGATCAGTTGGCTGTTTTATTGTGATGACTTGGGCGGGGCGTCACATATCTGGTTCGTTGATGAGCGTGTTGTTTTTCCTCGATTCACCGTTTAGCGTCATTTGGGGTGTTTTACTTTACAAGGAAGCGATCTCATCTGGTTCACTTGCTGCCTTTATACTCATCGCAATTGGTGCCATGCTCGCCCTTACCGCCGGGAAGTTGCGAATTCCCCAAGCCAATCTGTCTCTTATACAACGTCTACGTGTTCGCAATCTGACTGTAAACTAAACAACCTCAGATATGGAAAAGTGGCTTTTATTACTAGTCTAGAATGCTTATGGACTTCCGAAAACAAAATCAAATGAAGTAAAATAAAGGAATGGGAAAACGACAACTACAACTCACAGAAAAAGAAATCGGTCAATTTCGAGAAGCGGAAGCGCAAACACGAGACGTGTATGAATTAAAACGTCTGCAAGCGATCCGCTTATATGGGAGCGGCATTAGGTTAGGGGAAATTCAAGAGATGGTTGGTGCAGGTGAAAGTACGATACGCCAATGGGCAATGGCATACCGAGCATCGGGATTGGCAGGATTGCGTTCGAAATGGCATGGCAAGAACGCGAATAAACTGCGAGATGAGCAGCGTGAGCAAATCAAGCAACGTCTTCATCAGTATCGTCCGGTGGATTTACATCTGAGTACGCGGGAATATTGGACGGTCAGCGACTTGCGTATAGCGGTTCAGCAGTGGTTTGGGGTGATCTACCAAGATGAAACCAGTTACCAAATCCTGTTGCACAAAAGTGGGTTTAGCTATCAACGCACGACCAAGATATATCGTTCGCGTCCGAGCGAAGCGGCTTTAGCGAATTTTGAGGCGGAATTAGAAAAAAAGTGACTGACTTTCTGCAAAGCCATCCCGAGGGTCAGGTGATTGCCTTGGATGAAATGAGTTTGTATTTTCAAGCAACGACGACCCGTGTCTGGGCAGAAGTGGGACAAACCCCTGTGGTGCGTGTCAGCCCGCAGCGCGACCATGTGCATTTCTATGGGGCAGTCAATCTCAGTACCGGACATGAGTTTGCCTTGCCGACTGCTGAGATGAATGGTCAGATTACCGCCACTTTTCTGCGCGACCTGCTGCTTTGTTACCCCACTCAACCCATCCTCTTGCTCTGGGATCGTGCCAAATGGCATAAAGGCGAGACCCTCAGGCAAGTTTTAGCAGAGCATCCACGCTTGGATACCGTCTTTTTTCCTCCCGCAAGTCCTCATCTCAACCCACAGGAACATGTTTGGGGATTGGCACGAGCAGAGATCAGCCATAATCATACCTACCCAACTTTTTCCCAACTTAAGGCAGCATTCCTCAACTTTTTATCCTCCTCCCTCTTTCCTTTTGATTGGTTGAACAAGTATGCACCTGCTATATTGTTTGAATCCTAAATCAGAAGTCCATTAGCTTAAAATGCGCCTTGTTCAGGCCAACTAGGCGCTCGCACGGTACTGACGAAAATAGACTAATACCGCGAAATTCTTAATCAATACTGCCCTGTAATTTGGACCTGCCCTAACGTACGAGTGCTGATTTTAAAGGATGATGGAATCGCAATTGGTGATGCACTGCGCTCTCCAAAATGATCCAATTTGCACACTTTTCCCAGAAAACCCTAATTTGTGCCAATCTGAATCAGGTCGATTTTTCTACCTTTCATTGGTAGTTTAATAACGCTGCTTCCTTCAATTATAATCCGCTAAATTCAGCCATCAGCCGTTCTATAATGTGATCTAGATCAAGCGTTTTTCCTCGCTTCAGAGCTCCTTCCAAAGCCGTCTCTTCCAGAGACTTGCTGAGATTGTCACTCAAACGGCTGAGACTATACTGAACGTCAATTGAGTTTGAAAGTGAAAATATCAGTCCTAGAAGTTCGGCAGATTCTTGATATTTCTTATCCTCGTAAAGAAGTTGAGATATTTCTATCATGATTGCCAGTTTGGCCTTCGGTGAGCCTTGTGTTTGTACGTCACTCAACGCTTGATGCATCAGGGATTTTACCACCTGAGAAGGTTGTCCTAATTTTCGTTTGATGAGCGCTAATGCTGCCAAAGATGGGGATAGATTTTTATCGCCAATGGCTTGCATTATCTCCAAAGCTTCGGTTAAGCTCTGCTCCGCTTCTTGGTAGTGCTCTGTTCGCGCGTCCAAGCTCGAAAGGTAATGTAATGAACGTGAAATTCCTCGCTGGTCGTTAATTGCGCGACGAATACCCAAAGCTTCTTCATATAGTTCGCGAGCTTTAGTGAAATTGTCTTGAACTTGGGCCAGCCATGCTTGAGCCGTTAGCGCATCCGAAATATCTTTTGGTTGTTCGAGTTGTCTATAAAGGGCTAAACCTTCTTCAAAGTAAACCTGTGCTTTCGTGTAATCGCCTTGCATCCGCGAAATCTCACCAAGGTTCGTTATGTTTGTTCCTATTCCCCAACGGTCGTTAATTGCCCGCTGCATCTGCAATCCTTCCTCAAGATAACCCTGTGCAGCGGCAAGATCATTTTGATCATAAGCAACGCTGGCCAGAAGCGATAGAGCGTTGGCAATTCCCTTTCGGTCACCAATCGCTCGTCGCTCCCGTAGGCTGGCCTCGGCGTACTCTAACCCTTGATCAATCTTTCCTTGCCGAATCATCAAGATAGCGAGATTACCTAATGACCCGCCGACCCCATTTCGATCTCCAATTTCGCGTCGGATCTTTAGACTGCGCTGGTAGTAGGACAGTGTTGCCTCACTGTCGCCTTGATCCAACGCCATATTGCCAAGGTTGTTGAGGATACTGCCTAACTGCTGACGATCACCCACTGCTTGGCAAAGGGCTAAACTTTCTTCTAAGTATGTACGGGCGGTGTTTTTATCGCCTTTGATCGTTGCGATCTTACCCAACCGATTGAGCGCTCCCACAACCCCTGTATGTGTCCCTTGCTCCTGGTAAAGACGAAGGCTTTCATTGAAATGGGCTTGGGCGGTCGGATAATCCCCTTGTTGAAAAGCAGCATCTCCTAATGTGGCTAGCGCACGGGCCATCCCAGCTTGATCGTGGTGATAGTGGGCTAATTCTAGAGCTTTTTGGGTCAATTTCATTGCAGTGGGATAGTCGCCTTGCTGGGAGTAGACTTTGCCTAACCCATCTAGGGCTAGAATGCGCTGGGGGTTATTTTCATCAGTTATGGTCAAACATTCTTCATATTGCGTACTAGCTTTAGGATAATCTCCACGTAACTGAGCTACATCTCCGCGTAATCGCAGAAGTGCGGGACGGAATTGCGTTTCTCCTTCTGAGAATGCATGCCTAAGCAACCGTTCTGCACGATCATAATCGGCGGTGATACCGACAATCCGCTCGCAAACAGGTATGGTATACCTTATGAATTTTTCCGCGATACCTGCCTCACGCCAGTGTTCTAAGAGCGCATCGTACTGCGTTTCATCGCTTGGATAGATGGTTTCTATTGTTTCTGCTGCGACTTGATGTAGCTTTTTCAATTGTGATTGGGCTTGCATGGAGTAGGCTGCATCGCGGAGAAGGGCGTGACGAAATATGTATCGCACTTGATCCAAGACTGACCAGATTGTTTCACGCTCTGCCTCATGAATAGCCGGTGTTTCGTCTTCCCGCAGCATTCGCGACAGGACCTGAATTTCAAACTCACGGCCTAATACTGATGCGGTTTGTACTACGCCTTTGACCTGTTCGGTTAAGCGATCTAGGCGCGCGATCAAAACGCCATTAATACCCGATGGAACTTCAGCCGCAATATTTTCCTCCAAATTCCATATACTATCCTTCTCGTATAAGACAGCACGTTCTTTCAAGTCTAGTGTGAGTTGTTCTGTAAAAAACGGATTGCCTTCAGCGCGTTCACTTAGGAATTGCCCAAGACGTGGTGCTATTTGTCCAGCCAACACCAACTCTGCGACATCGCGTACACTGCTTTCGGTTAATCGGTTTAGGTCAAATGACTGGACTGGAACACTGTAAATATCGGGAATTGTGTAAGGTGTTCCATTATCGTTGTAGCGGCTAGTGAGAAGCAGCGCAACGGGAATATCTTCCATGTTATAGGTTAGGTTTTGCACCATACGGATTGAAATGTTATCTAGCCATTGGGCATCCTCAATATGCAAAATGAAGGGTTGACGTATTGCCTCAGCCCGTGCCCAAGCTTTAACTGCTGCAATAATGTTATCGATCCGCAGTTTTTCGTCTGCCGTTTCGTACTGTGAGCCGGGAATTACCAGTCCAAGGAGGCCTGCTAGATAGGAACGATAGAGCGTTAGATCGGCCTGAATAGGTTCAGCGGCATTCGAGATAAGATTGTTGAACACTATATCGAAGGCCGCAAGATTTGACTGGTTATCTCGCTCTCGGCGCTGCCCAAAATAAGGACGGAGAAGATAGATAAAGGCACTTAAAGGCGAACGGCTTAGCGGGTCAGCCTGACCCGTTAACCATGTTACCGGATTGTCTTTGTGAGTGCGCTGTTGCACTTCAAAGGCTAAGCGGCTTTTGCCCATTCCCGCTTCGCCGTATATAAAGATTACGCCCGCGTGCTGCCCAGAGAAAATTGGCTCTAATGCTTGCCGTATTTTTTGCAGTTCATCCTCACGTCCAACTAGCGGTGTGGTATAGAAGCGTTCCTCAAAGGTGCGATCACGCCGTCCAATAACTTGGAAAATGCGAATGGGGCGCGTTTTGCCTTTGACTTGAATAGGGTCTAGATTTTGCAGGGCGAAGTCGTCGAGTTTAGCTCCAATCATTGACTCACTAATGAGGATAGTGCCCGGTTGTGCATTGGTCATCAGCCGTGCTGCTAAATTGACCTCATCACCCAAGACGCCGTAGGTGCGCCGTGATTTACCTCCATAGGCACCTGTTCGCATGATTCCGCGACTGATGCCAATCTGTACCGGCTCAATATAACCAAGCTCGTTGACTTGGTCGCGAATGTCACTGGCAGCGCTCAAAGCACGCGTCGGATCGTCTTCGTGGGCATAAGGCGCGCCAAATGCCGCGTACAGATAGCTGCCTTTGTCGCCAATCGTGAGCTGTAAGACATTGCCTTCGTACCGATTAACTATGTTTTGTGCTAAACGTATAAGGCGATCGAGTTTTTCACTGGCATTGGGATCATCCTCATAAGCAATGCCAGCAAAACGGACAAACAACGCTGTTACAGGACGGAGTTCAATGTGAAATTCACCCAAACCTGCTTGTAAGTGTTTGGTAAGAACAGTCATTATCCAAGGTTTTAGGATGTCATCCGGTAGTGTAAATGTGGCGGTGGACGGGGTAATTGATAGCTCATCAGGCACTTCCAAGCGATCTACCACCGCAAATTGTTCTTCAACTACGCGCCGCCACTCGCGTATGGTGATACTCGTTTCTAGCCGTTCGACTGTGATTTTATCAGCCAACAATTCACCTCGTTTGGCTAACGCTTCACCTGTTGCGATTCGTGCTACAGTTGCACCAGCTAGTGCATCAATCAACTGAATATTAGGATCACCCACCACAAAACGCTTGGTTGTTCCGGTGGTGATGACCACCTTCAATCCGAGCAATAATGATTCGTTATTTGGCAAAATAATTTGCTCAACATTATGCATGGCGGCTAATAAAGCTAAGCCGCAGGCGATTGCATTTATCGGCGCGGAATCGCCGCCGAACCAACAGGTAATTGCGTCCCCAGCAAATCCTAAAATTGAGCCACCATGCTGATCTACTTCTGCGATTAGCGCTTCATACACGCGGTTAAGATGGCCGGCCAATTCTTCAGCGCCACGGCGTGGGCCATATATTTCCCGAAGCCGCTCGGTCACCGAGGTAAAGCCGGATATATCGGCAAATAATGCTGATCCTTGACTGGTATGTGGTAAATCATTTCCATTAATCAAAGTGCGAAGACGATCACTTGGAAGATAAGCAGCATTGACAGACATAGCTAGATCCTTCAATCCATGAGTATCCCAATATGGGAAATTTAATGCCTTCAGCCGTCGCCATCAAAGTTATTAATCTATTTGATCCGATAATTATTACTGTTTCAATATGTATTGACCAGTAATTGGGCATTCTATTCAAGTTTTAGTGAAGATTTCAGTAGCTGAATGCTTCTGGATTGATTCGCTTACAAGTTTGATATTTGATTCAATATGGAAGTTGCCCAAACCGGACCTTGGTCGCTTAATGTAGAGCGTGAGATCAATATTGCTTTGAAAATGAATTAATTTGGCTTAATTAACTTTCAAATACAGTACAATATAATTGTTCGAACGGGTCGCCGCACGTGTCCTAGATATTTTAGAGTCGAATTTGCCTTCAATAGAGCAAAATATCAAAGTCAACCTCGACAGGCGGATCACGCAAGGATGGAACTTCAAGCACAAGTTATTGAATTGCGATCACAAGGCTGGAGTTTTCCAGCAATTGCAAAGCACCTAGATATTAGTGTTGGGAGTGCCTGGAATATGTCCAGGCAAGAAAGTTAATACTCTGTTCGCAATGATCATATGATATTTGGTGCTCAATACGATTAATTGATAAAAATTGGTCAGTATTGTCAGTTTTCGGTTGTTTGGTTACACCTATTCTACTCAGTAGAAATTTTAGCCAGGTACTTAGTGGTAATTAATGAGAGGGCAGCAGATGCCCTCTCGCTCTCATTTCCACTACACCAATTCTGCTAGCAGACGCGCTACAACCCCATCCAAATCGAGCGATTTTCCACGTTCAAGGGCCGCTTCCAAGACGGAAGAATCTTTTCCGACAGCCAATTCGCGATACACCTGCTCCGCATCCAATCGTGTTTGATAACCAACGTTTGGATACCCAAGAATTAAACCAATCATTTCGGCGGCATCATTGTCTCGGGAGCTTATAAGGTACATATCGGCTGCGGCAACCAGAAATTCTAGTTTTTCATAAGGTTCAATCTGGGGTCGCATAAAGCTGAGTCCTTCTTGCATCTCTTTCTTGACAGCGTCATCTCGTCTGAGTTTTAGATAAACCCTTACCAACCCGACACGAGCAGAGAGTTGAGGATATTTTTCTAGGCTTTCAAGGAAAAACGTTTCGGCAGTATCATAGTGACCTTGATAGAATCCTAACCATCCCTGAAGATTCATCAGATCTGCGGTTAGTCTGACTTCAACTGTCCTACTGATGACATCCAGTCCTTCTGTAAGATTGCCTAGTGCCTGCTCATAGTTACCTTGAGCTATGGCAAGCTGAGCGTGAAGAATCAACACATATGCCAGGTTCTCGTTAAATTGGATTGAACGGGCCATCAAAAGTGCTTCGTCCAGAAGACGTCTGGCCTGTTCAAATGCGCCTATGTAAACAGTTAAGCTTGCTAACGCAGCCAGAGAAAAGGCAATTTTAGGAGAGATTTTTTCTCCCGCGCTATTGCCAGCTCTTCTGTGTGATACATATAGGCCTCATCATACTTTCCGAGTGCCATCGCATTCCTACCAAGTGCATTAATTATGTTTAAAGTTTCAAATCCACTGTTAATCTTACGTACTAGTGAGAGGCTCTGCTGTAAATAGTCATTGGATGTGACGTAGTCTCTATCACGCCGTGCTATTATGCCTAGATTGTTGAGAAGTCCGGCAATATTTCGTGTACTCCCAATTTCCTGTGCGAGTGCCAAACTCCGTTGCCAATAATCACTCGCTACGGCGTTGTCCCAGTGCATTGCGGCAACAGTACCTAAACTTTGTAATATGTTGACGATTGACTGTTTAAGGCCAAGTTGATTTGACAGAGTGAGGCTCTGCTGAAGGTAATCAGCGGCCAGCACAAGATTGTTTTGATCCATCTCTGCCTTGGCCATGCTGCTCAGACAGAGGGCTGTCCGCGGCAAATCACCCAATTCCCGAACAATGGCAAGGCTTTGTTGCCAATATTTATCTGCCTCACTAAAGTTGCTCTGTCGAGCAGCCACAACGGCCAATCCGTTTAAGGCATCTGCAATCCTGTCTTTGCTTCCATATTTCTGTGCCAGCGCCAGCAGTTGTTGATAATACTCATGGGTGGTGGATAGATCTGTTTGAAAAAACGCCGTGTCTGCTAAGTTCGATAAGCCGGCGAGCTGTGCCTGCCAATCACCATTCTGTTCAGCGGTTTCTTGTGCCTGATGCGCAGCCTGTGTTGCAGCTGCATAATTGCCTGTTCCACGCTCTGCGCTACTAAGCATATTCAGGAGAGTAGCTCGGTGCGAAGCGTTAGCATGCGACATCATCAAGCCCCGCTGTGCCAATATCTTAGCACGTGCGTAGTCGGCACTCATATTTATAAGACGACGAAGGACCGGCATCAGATACTGCAATTCCTTTACGGGATCGCCTGCGACCCGCCAGTGCTCCATCAAAACATCGTTCTGCGTCTGGTCGTCAGGATATAAGGCCTCAATCGTCTCTGCAGCCAAACGATGCAGCGTTTTCAACCGCTCCTGAGCTTGCATGTCGTAAGCCGCGTCGCGCAGCAAGGCATGGCGGAAGAGATAGCGCAGTTCACTCAGGGCCGACCAGATGGCTTCGCGCTCTGCGTCACGAATAGCAGGTGTATCAGCTTCTCGCAGCATTCGTGACAGCACTTCAAGCTCAAATTCTCTTCCCAGCACAGCCGCTGTTTGCACAACAGCTTTGACCTGTGCTGTCAACCGATCCAGGCGCGCAATCAGGACGGCATTGATGCCAGATGGCACTTCGGCGGCGAATTCTGGACTGAGACTCCATTCGCCTCCTTGTCGAGTCAAGGCGCGGCGTTCTTTCAGATCCAGCGCCAGTTGTTCCGTGAAAAAAGGGTTGCCTTCGGCGTGCTGCTGAATGAAGCGGGCCAACGAATCGCTGATGCCTCCTTGCAGAATGGCTCCCGCAACCGTCCGTACCCCCTCATCGCTCAACTGATTGAGATCGATAGAATGGACAGGGACGCTATAAATGTTTGGGATTGTGTACAGGGTACCATCATCCTTATAGCGACTGGTCAGCAGCAGCGCCAACGGCAGATTCTCCATGTTGTAAGTAAACTGCTGCACAGCACTGATTGAACTTGTATCAAGCCAATGAGAATCCTCAATCTGTAAAATAAACGGTTGGTGGCGGGCTTCTGCACGGACCCAGGACTTGATCGCGGCGATGCCGTTGTCAATCTGTGTCTTGGCTTCTGCCGTTTCATAAGGTGAACCCGGAATAATCAAACCAAGCATGCCCGCGAGATACGACCGATAGAGCTTAAGATCTAGCCGGTTTGCTTCATCCGTCACAGCCAATACGCTCTCAAAAGCTGCATCGAACGCTGTCATATTGGCAACCCGGTCCTGATCTCGCCGCTGCCCAAAGTAAGGACGGAGAAAGTAGGCAAAAGCGCTTAATGGTGTGCGGTTCAGGGCGTCAGCCTGCCCGGTAAGCCAGGTGACGTTCTGATCATCCCGCTGGAGCTGCTTCTGAACCTCAAAGGCCAGGCGGCTTTTGCCCATGCCAGGTTCACCATGAACAAAGATGATGCCAGCATGCTGCCCCGCGAAAATCGGCTGAAGAGCGTCCTTGAGCGTTATGAATGCGTCATCTCGTCCAATCAGTGGTGTGGTATAAAAGCGCTCTGCAAATGAACTATCCCGTACCTTAAGCAGCCGAAACAGTCCGATGGGATTGGCCTTGCCTTTGACGACAATTGGTGGCAGAGCCTCATGGACAAAGCCTGCATGCACAGCGCCAGACAGTGTTTCACTCACCAAGATTTCACCGGGGGCGGCCTTTGCCATCAGACGGGCTGCGAGATTGACCTCATCCCCAAGAGCACTGTAGGTGCGTCGTGTTTTGCTGCCGTATGCGCCTGTCCGCATAGAACCCTGGCTTATCCCAATTTGTATTGGATCAAGATATTCCAGACCCGCAAGTTTTTTGCGGATATCAAGTGCTGCATTCAGGGCTCGCACTGAGTCGTCTTCATGCGTGAAGGGAGCTCCAAAACCTATATAGAGATAACTCCCTTTATCGCCAATGGTAAGTTGGAGCACATTACCCTCATAGTCATTGACAATCGTCTGTATTATCTGAATCAATTGGTTTAGTTTGTCTTCCGCATTGGGATCTCCGTCATAGTCAATGCCCGTAAAACGCAGAAACAATGCCGTCACGGGGCGCAGCTCAATTTGGAATTCCCCTAATCCTGCCTTGATATGGCTGACAAGCGCAGGCATAATCCAAGGGGCGAGAAGTTCATCAGATAGAATATGATCATCTCTATAAACAGAAGGTAGATTCAACGGTATTTCAACTGATTCAAGCACGGCAAAACGTTCATTTTCAATTCCACGCCACTCTTTTACTTTTACGTATTCCTTCAGTTGTTCAACCGTTGGTGTATCAGCAAGGAGTTCACCCCGTTCCGCCAATTGCTCGCCCGATGCCATTCGTGCAACGACTGCCCCTGCGAGCGCATCCAGCAACTGAATACCTGGGTCACCCACGACAAAGCGTTTTGTTGTTCCACTGCTGATCACAACTTTCAGACCAAACAGCAAATTTTTCCCATCTGGCAGTGTGATTTGTTCAACCGCACTCATGGCCTCTAAAAGGGCAAACCCACACGCCATCGCTGGCATAGCCGAGTCCTCACCGCTAAACCAGCAGGTCATCGCATCCCCAGCAAATCCGATGATTGAGCCCTTATATCGATCGACCTGGGTAATGAGGGCGTCGTAGACCTTATTGAGATGTATGGCAAGTTCTTCTGCGCCTCGTCTGGCTCCTAAAGATATGCTGAGTCGTTCTGTGACCGGGGTGAAACCAGAAATATCGGCAAATAGGGCCGAGCCCTCAATCGTTATAGGGAGCCTTAGACCAGAAGTAATGGCAAGAAGTCGATCAGGAGGGAGATAAGGAGTAGCTAACGACACCATACAATAAGCCCCAATTCAAGTAAAAGGTCAAACTTCATTAGTATAATGTAAGTTTGGATAAGGTGCAGTACAGTGGAGTTGCATCTATCTCAAGACTGGAATTGCCCAAATAATATAAGAGAGAATATTTATCGCTGCATGACTTCATATCCTTTGGAACGGTCTAGGCTGTAGATTTTCGAGACTACGATCTTGAGATTAACCATTTAAGAAAAAAGAGTGTTTACTTCACTTTCAAATACAGTACAATATAATTGTTCGAACGGGTCGCCGCACGTATCCTAGATATTTCAGAGTTGAATTCGCTTTCCACAGAGTAAAATATCAATCCAAACCTCGTCTCATCGATCCCACAAAAGCAAAGCTTCAAGAAAGAGTCATTGAACTTCGCTCAAAAGGCTGGAGTTATCCAGCAATTGCAAAGTTCCTAAACATAAGTGTCGGAACTGCTTGGAATATGGTCAAGCATAAAGAGACAAATCATTAATATTGATCATTAATCTCACTTAATGCATGTTGCATCTTGTGCTACTGTCCCGAATATATCCTATTTGCCAAATGCTGGATCATGATTGGCGGTTGGAAGTAACACGTTCGACAATAAATCAAAGTTGCGGCTGGCAGTATCCAAATAACTGAGCGCTTGGTTTACGGTTTCAGTCGTGAGAAAACGACCTTCACCTTTTTGGCTACAGGCATCTTTGAAAAGGTTTATGGCAGCATTGGTATTGTCGATAGCGGTTTGCAGCGCACGTACAGATGGAATGAGAACCGCTTGAGCATCTAAATCAGGTTGTGAAACTTCGAGGGCCGCTGCGGCTTCAGGGATAGAGTTACAACTCGCACTGTTACCAGTTGCCAGATTAATCCAGATGCCGTGAATGTCGTTGTAGGTGTTGAATGTCCGCCCGTAATAATCGACAAGCTGCTCGTAGATGCGGCCAAAAGGATACACATAACCGGCATCCGGCACATTATAGAAAGTCAGGCCGGGAACCTTGTAGCGCAAGTTCCACATGCCCACCCAGTAGTATTGGCCGTTGTAGAAAAATTGGAGCCAGAACTCCGACCCTGATCCAAGCCGTCCGGTAATCTCGACGGTCGCCGATGGGGCAGGGAAAGCGATCTTTTGCCCCGGCAGATAATTGACCTGATTGTAAATCGCCATGCTGTCGGTGACCGTAATCTGGCGACGAATCAGGCGGATGAACGGCGCAGGATTAACCCCATCCGCAGGGAGCGCCATCATCGGGCCACTCCAAATTAACCAACGCGCGGCAATCCAACCGCGTTTTGCCCCATAGATGACCTGAATCCATTGCGCATCGGTGGTGCGGCCAATAGCCGGAAGCGTGGTTGCAGGTGGGATAATCTCTATGCGTTTGAAAGCCGTTCCCGGCCCTTCGCGGAACGAGACCACATCTTGGGTCGTGACGTAGGCCAAATAGGATGGCGCAGGAGCCGTTGGCGTCGGTTCATCTTGTGCCACGACCGGACGAGCTGCGACCGTTAAGAACAGGGTTATGATGATGAGAACGATGTGTTTCATGAGTTATTTCCCTGCTCCATAGGTACCTGGTTCTTTCATCCACACGACAACATCTCCTGCTCCGGTCATCACATCCACCATCGCGCCAGTCGTAATATCCAGAACGAGTGTATGTTGACCAACCCCTTGGATATTTTCATCCTTAGCAAACTGGGCTTGCAGGGCGATATAACGGCTGTCCGGCGACCAGTGGAAACTGCCATTGTAAACGCGCCCATCCAGTTCAGGGATGCAGTAAGTACGCTTGAGTCCCGTTTGGCTATCCCAAACGCCGATTTGCTGCGTGCGGAAGTTCGTCGAGTAGGCCGTGTACTGATCTTCCGGCGACCAAGTGCCCGCCACTAGATCGCCCAGCAATTTGTGTTGGTTAGTCGCAGGCTCGTACTGATACCAAACAGGTGGAACGCCTTGTGGAACAGGATAATGGTAGAAAAGGCGACTTCCTAGCGGGTTCCAGAAGGAGGTTAACTGATCTTCAGGATAATCAGCCAACCGCGCAAAGTATGCGGTGTCCTTGGTTTCAATGTTATACAGATAGTATTGATAGCCATTGTTGACGCCTGTGCTAAACGTAAGCTGGGCTAAGGTCAGGTTTCCACCCGGTTGACGACTAACGAGATCGCCCGGTTTTTGACGGATAACCATGTTGTCAGCGCTCCAAGGCGCAGGATCAGGTGATACGCCGAGAATATCACGGACGTATAAGTAACCATATCGGCCTTGAGGATCATCGGGTATCGGCCCATATTTCTGATATTCTAAGGTGTTTGCGCCCGACCAATTGAGGTCTGGAACCTGATATTTATAAGGTGGTTTGCTCTTGTCGAATATGACGCGGGAATCCGTGCCATCCGGTCGAACGACGAAAACCGCGTTAATGCCGTTGATGAGTATCCATTGGTTATCCGGCGAGAACGTGCACTGGTTATTGTTGCCGCCGCACACAGGCAGTCTTTCATCGGGCGCGCGCTTACCATTTTCGGGATGGATTGACCATAAGGCATCTCCCTGAACAGGCACAATGATGCGTCCGGTGGGGCTGTAACCATCTGGTAAGTTGTCCATCGAATACAGTTTTGATGATGGGCACACTTCCTCGGATTGTCCTCGAAGGGGTTGGTCAACTTTTTCCTCTGGACGCGGTGGTGGCGTAGGAGTAACGGTCGGTGTTAAGGTCGGTTGCGCCGTTCCAAGAGGGTTGTATGTGGGTGTCGTTGTAGCAAGAACCACAATCCGGTTTTCAGCATCGTATTTTGCCGCAGACGTTGCCGTTCCCCATGAGAGCATGGTTTGGTAAGACGTCACGAGGCGATAGATGATCAACTCACCCGGGAGACTCGAAGCCGCCACAAGCTGATGATCAGGGCTGAGGATAAACGTCCCTAAATCGTGGCGCGTTGTGCGGTAATATTCGTTTCGGATGGGATCAAGCGGTTCCGTGTCGGCAGGGGGATTATAAGAACCTTCATATCGCTCGCCCGTCGTTGCGTCAAGCATCATCGTTTGCTGCTTATAGACACCGTCATTGACATAATGACTGCCGGAAGGCGTGGGGATACCTTGACAGACAATTTCTGCCATTTCCTTCACCTGTTCAGCCGTGAGGCCTGCGGTCATTTTTTGCCAATCGTCGGCGTAGGACGCGGCCTGACTGGCGTAGTGGTTCGTAATACATTCCGGTATGCCAGCGATAACGACAGGCGTTATCGTCGGGCGAACGAGATCGGCGGAAATCGCCGGTATCGTCGTAGAATTGCCGGATGCGTCAAGCTTTTGGCAGACAATCTGACCGAGCTGTTCTACTTCATCCACACGCAGTTTTAGCGTGCCGTTATACCATGCTTCACTAAGTTCCTTCTCCTGGTTAGGAAACGCGTTGATGAGACAAGTTGGCACACCACTCGGCGCGAAGTCCGAACCAAAAACACGCTTTGGAATCTCATTGGTATTGCCTTCGCCATAGACATAAGCCGTTTGCGGATCAGTCCAGCCATAATAACGCCCCTCCGGTGGGGGCAAATCATCACCTGCCATGAACCAGATTTGCCCTTTTTCCAAGCTATAAAGGGCAATTTCGTTACCGGGGGCGTAAGCGCCGTAGGGATTTTGAGAATAGATAACTAGGAAATGTTCCCAATCGGGACTCGGTACGATTTGGTCTATGCTACGTCCCGGTAGGGATTGGAAGATAACACTGTGTTTTTCACCTGACTCGACATCTAAGACTTCGACCCCATATGAATTGTTTACGCCGAACTGCGTTAGGAAACGATAGCCGCTGGCCGCGGTAGCGATGACATTGCCACGTAAGGCTAACACTTCGCGGTGAACGACTTTTCCGGTGTCAACATCCCACAGACGCCATTCATTGCCCGCCAACGTCACGATGTTCTTATTGTCGGGGCTAAAGAAGAATTGGTCGAAGCGTGTAGAGTAGCGCAAATCTTCAGCGACGACTTGATGTGTTTCAGTATCAAAGCGTTGAAAGTCACTTATGACAATTTTGCCTTGATCGTCGTAGGCAAGAATGCGATTTTTGCGGAGGAACCAATAACTACCGATGTCGCGGGTCGCGGGAGTGATGTCGCCTAACCGCTGACCTTTTGAAAAATTGTAAAATTCAACACGCTCGCCGTTGGTATCCACGTTACGGCGTAGCATGACCTGATCGCCTTTTTTATTTAAAACCATCTGCTGAATACGGTAGGGATTCGTGAGCTTAAAGATACCCGCGTGGTATTGTTCATCATAGATGTAGACCAACGCTTGTAGACCAGAATTTTCACCGCCCATTGGGTCGTAGACAAAATCGGTCAATGTAATCGTCAGTGGACGTTTATTCCAAATCTCCCCGTAGCGGTCACCAAGTAAAGTATGAAGTAAAGGATTTTCGGCTGTCGTGTTTGGTGCGCCGATAGTCGATGCGAACGGGCTAATTTCGAGACCGGGAATATCAGCCGGATTACGCTGCGGTAGGCAACCGGACGGTGTACCAGATTGTGTTCCATCGGAATTTGTGAATACGTCCTGCAAACACATGTGTAGAGGCAGTTCGGTGAGCAAACCGCGTTGCGTATCGATTTGAAGGAGTTCAGCAGATCGTGTGTAGACATAAACTTTACCATCTAGCACACTGAACCATAGGAACAGCGGGTCTTGTTCGTAGCGATCTGTGGGAATTTCAAAGAGTACATCTAAGGTATAAGCGTCAAGGATGTTCAAACGTCCCGGTAGGGCAGCGACGATACGACTGTCAGGCGCTAACACGAAGCCAAATCGGTAATCGAAGAATTGCCACGCTTCAACTTTATCAGGGAAGGTGGATTGTCCCTCGTTACGTGCGGAAGCCAAATTCCAAATCCAAGGCGTTTCGGTCGTGTCGTTCTCATAGCGGCGGAGCGCCTGCGGTGCAGGATGAGTCCCATAAAAAGTCAGCAGCTTATCATCTGCCGAGAAGGTCAACGGGCCATGTATATCAATTGCCGCACCCGGATCTGTCAGTTCAGAGACAAGTTTACCTGTCGTTGCGTCATAGAGTTCCATGTCATTGTTGATGGCAAGGGCGAACCAATGTCCATCATGGCTGAAGGCGAAATCGTTGTAACTCCCTTCTTCGTGAAGGGTATATAACGTTTCGTAGTTGAGCGCATTGACCATCACGAGTCGCCCATAGGCATCCACCATCGCAATATGTTCGAGTTTTGGCTCGTAGACGAGATTGCGGGGTAGGGCGCGTCCGAGTTCTGTGACGACTTCAAACGATTTTTGTGGCGGTGTTGTATTTTGAGCGAACGCAAAACTGGCTGCAAGCAGCACAACAAGAACGGCAGAAAGTATAAATACCCGTCTCATTCAAAATCCTTTTGGTGCGAAGTTATTTATTTCTATCTTAATAGAAATCTACCCTACGCCACAGCAACGATTTCTCAATGCTTCACTGATGATTTGAGAGTTTCAACTATAGTAATATTGTCATATAAAGAATTAGTTGAGGGTGCTATGATCCGTAAAATTGTTTTTGCAATGATCTTGATGTTGAGCCTTGTAGCCGTTGTATCCGCGCAGGGCGATGATACGGTTTACGGACTGGTGTCAGTTGACCGCGCTGATGTGCGGATTGGACCGGATTTTGCCTACGATAGCATTGGACAACTGCCCCTGAATTCATCGGTGGTCGTGATAGGACGGGCGGGTAGTTTTTACTACACTTGGAACGGTATGCAGTGGGTGCAGATCAAGTTTGGTGACCGGATTGCGTGGATTTATGCTCGTCTACTACGCACCAGTGTGCCATTTAATTCATTGCCGTTACATGGGCGCTTGCTCCCGCGTGACCGAAATGGTCGGGTGCCAGATGTGTTTGACCTTTCGAGCGACTTATGCAGTCAGTTTGCTGGCGCGTTCGGACAATCGAGTAACGCTGTCACTCCAGATACCGAACTTACCGTAAGCTATCCGGGTTTGACCGGAGCCAACGCGTTCAGCGTGATTGCGACTTCGCCAACTGGATTTCGCACATGGTTTGATAGCGAAACAACGAACGCGACAATTACCTTTGATCGGTTACCCGGCGAATCAGGAACATATACATGGGAAGTCGCGCCCTATTGGTCAAATGACGAAAGGCGCTGGACATGGCAGCAAGTATGTGAGTTCCAAACGGGCGGTACATTCGAAAAGCCAGCAACTTAGCTGGCTTAATGGATGACGTTTTTCTCTAAATCAGCAAGTTGACCTAGACCAACATCAAGGATTATCTTGCTGTTGGTCGCAGCGTTGCGGGCTGCAAGTGCCTCGTCGAGCGTAATCGTGCCACAATGTTGAAGGATTTTGATTGAGTTGTTGAGCAGTTGAACGCCCTCATCAATACGCGGGGCGATGCGTCGCAGTTCTGGGAGTTCCCGTATATCATTCGATGAATAGATGTATGATGCGATGCTATCCGGTGGGTTGCAGGGTACAATGCTGCCATCAATCACGCCATACCAGAATGATTCGAGATCAATAGCAAGTTGATGCAGAGGCGTCATGTAGTCGCGAAAGCGATTGAGTTGTGCCAATTGGATTTCAGGCGGGATGACTTCGACCACCAGTTTTTGTGGGGGCGGTAAACCGGGTGCTACGGGAATGGTCATAAAGTCATACGAGGGACGCACGTTAGACGCTGAAACCCACCCCGTTTTCCCTAGATAATTGACGTGCAGGCGGGTCGCATCCCAGTTGCGGGCGAAAACTGGAATGACCACGCCAAAAGGCACAATACCAATACGCGGCGAATCACCGAACGGGCCACCACGCAGCACAGACTCAATGTTGACGTAAGCTCCAAAACTAGTATCAGCAATCTTATCTGAACCGGTGACGCCTGTTATCGCATCGGCTAAGGGCAGGAATTCAATATTAAAGTTGTTGCTGACCATTTTGATTGAAATCCAACCCAAGTTGTTGGTATGGCCTCTGCGTCGGACTTCAAACCACGTGCCGTCGGCATTGCGGCCGATAGCTTCAAGTAGATCCCCTTCAAATACAGATGCTGCTGGCTTTGCATCGGCTAACGGAACGACTCGTGTGAAAGCACTATCAACGAGAACTTGTACAATTTGAATGAATGGCGCATTCTTTTCATCGGCTGAGGCAACTGACGATCCCATGCACAGTATGATGAACAGCGTAAGTCCTAGTTTTTTGACCACTGCGGAATCCCCTCAAAAAGCAAAGTGTAATAATTTCATTTTAAGGCCAATCGCGTCTCAGCAATGGGTGATTCCTCTACGATTGGTCATTTAAAACCAACCGCCTCAGGTACCCAAAAGTGAAAATTATGGTGTCTGAGGCAGTCCGTTCGGCTTGATTTCAACATTTGTGCCATTTCATCGGCAATTCCGTGAATAGACCACCTGAACTGCGTCCATAAACTTCTGGAAACTAAAATCCCTGTCTCATCACTGGAATTACTTTGCCTTCCTTGGAACAACCGCTCACACATAATGGTCGTATTTGTAGGTTCCTGCAGGTAAATAATTGTTGTAGGTGAAACTTTTTGAACTATTCAATTTGATCGAAATACCACCATGCTCAATAAATGAATAGGATATTTTTACTGTACTTTCAAATACAGTACAATATAATTGTTCGAACGGGTCGCCGCACGTATCCTAGATATTTCAAACTCGAATTTGCTTTTTATCGAGCGGCCTATCAGAAGCGACCTCGCACAGTCGACCCCGCAAAACTGAAATTACAAGCTAGTGTTGCTGAACTGCGATCGCAGAGTTGGAGTTTCCCTGCTATTGCCAAACAATTGAATATAAGTGTTGGGACTGCTTGGAATATGGCTAAGGATATAACCTAAGGCTCTTTGGGTTTTTGTACCATATGTTAGTGGCTTCATCGTAAAAGTGTCCTTTAATTCTTGATTGCTATGAAAGCTGGCACTCTGTGAGCGCGACAGCAACCCAAGTTGGAGGGGGCTGGTTATAGAGGTCGGATGTGTCGGTGTAGGTCATGTCGATAACACGGCCAGTCATCGGGTCACGAAGGTAGCGGAAAACTTGTCCGGCATCACGGCATCGCTTTTCGCTTGGACACAGTGCTGATTGTAGCCCGGCTTGGTCAGATGTCGTGTCTGAGAATATTATCCCACGATTAGACCTACCAACATCGTCCCACACCCATGTGCGAGAACTTTTTAGGTTATGAGGGAAAACCCGTGTCAAAATGTGGGTTGATGCTCCCGTGCCAAAACGATGGTCAACGTTCAAGGACACGACACAGAGGCAAATGCAGTTTCAGGTGTGTCGCCGTAGCCGATGCCATGATGAAAAGCGTCAACTGTCGAGACGATGACCGAATCTTTGGCGATTGCTGCGACTTCTTCGATGCTAGGAAACTGTTCTGAATGACCGCCCGGGAGATAGGGGTAACGCTCGATGACTTTGGGGATTTTCCCGCCGCGCCTTTTGGTTTCTGCATCCCAAAAATGATGCCAGCTGATTAACGCATGGTCGCGTCTATAGTTATCAAGTTCGGGGATGCCCGGCCCTTGGATGCCCCCATGACGATTCTTGTCTAAAATCGCCACTACGCGCCGTCGTGCCTGTTCCATATTGTCGGTAAAGGCGTGGAGAATACTGATGACCAGCACCTGATCGGCGCCGCTGTCCAAGCAGGCATGAACGCAGGCACCTACCTGATAACCGCAGTCTTTGACGTTTGTGTGGGGGAAGATTAGAACACCGCCGTTTTTGAGCGTATCCGATAAATCAAATTTTTTGCCACGTTCGAGATGATCGAGCGTGCTTTGTTCGCCGAGTTCGGCGTGTTGGCGATTGTATTGCCCATAAATATGTTTTTGAAGCTGAGGGGGGTCCTGTTCGGCCATGAATTTTGAGTCCTGAACCATTTGGAGGGGTAGGGAAGTTTTTAACCGATCTGGGCAGTTTGAGCAAGCTGTTGGTACTCGCGATTGTGATTGAAGTAGCTCAGGTATCGTCCCAATATCTTCGTTCCATTGCATTCAACGGGAAATTCCATGTGCTTAAAAGAAGAAGCACAATGTGTCAAAAACCAGTGCTTTTCGGAGATGCTAAATTGAAAGTAACTGAGGCTATACCTTAATAATGGCATTTGCAAAGAAAGGTCAGTAACCGACTAAATAAGACAAATAATTGCAAGGATATTCAATCCATTTCGTTGCAAAATTTGAATGATTTTATCGAACGTTTCTTTTGCAAGTTTGACAAATGGAGGAGCGTATATTCTCATCCGTGAATGTGCCGGATCTAGCCTAGCATATGACATTCGACACTACCTTCTGCGAGCCATAATACAATATTATTATTACTGTTTGGCTTCTAAAATAAAGTTATATTTAGAAACTAGTAATATTGAAGATACATTACAAAAGCAAAGCAGGTGAATGAAATCGTGATTTGTGTTCCAATCCCAACCTATCCAGCGGATCATGATGAACATAATTGAACTGCGTTTTAGATTTCTAGCGTGACCTAATGTGTATTTTGTCATTCCATAGAATAAAGTGCTTGCGAGATCTGCCTTTATATTGCCTTGTCATCGCATTCATACTTATTGCTTTTTATGCTTATGGGAATATGAACCACATTTGGGGAATGTCGTGGAACTTCTGGACATTTATCTATTGCGTCAAAACAGTTATTGAGGTGGTTGCAAGTCTTTTTACTATTTTCTACTTCTTTGTAGCCATTCACTATACTCCCGCTCGTAGTTACAGCAATTCCCTTAGCCACTCTGGAAATTACCCCAATGTGCTTATTGTCTACTTGTGTTGTGATGATGCAAATGAACAGGCGTTGGAGAGCATTCTGACTGCTTATGCTACTTCTCCTATTGCTATATGGATACATGACGATTCAACGACTGAACAGGCACGTTTTGACGTTGACGAAATGGTCAGGCGATTTCGCAATACATATCAGCAGGATATTTCAGTGTTACGACGCTCAAACCGATCTGGCGGCAAACCCAGTGCAATCAACAATGTTATTGATAACCTGCCATCAGCAATAGAGTACCTATTGCTTTGCGACAGCGATTCATTTTTCCCAGCCAGCGATTTCTTAGAAATACCCATGAATTACTTCAGTGATCCTCGAGTGGCACTTGTGCAATTCAGAAATATCGGTCAGGTTCTACCCGAAGATACCCCTAGTTACAGGGTATTGGCGAAGTCGGTAGACTTTTATGATACATTTGTTAGCTTTATGAATCGATTTGGCTGGTCTCCTTTTCTTGGCCATAATGCTATTCTCCGTGTCTCCGCAATTAAAGAAGTCGGTAGATTTACCCCGGGTCAATTGGCTGATGATATTGATTTGTCTGTTAAGTTACGTTTGCATGGTTACCACATTCAATACATCCGTGATGTAGCATGTGGAGAACGACATCCAATTACTTATGAAGCACTCCGATTACGAACATTCAAGTGGACATATGGTTGCACACAAATCCTTCTTCGATGGGGAACAAGAGTCTTGCTATCTGGTAAGGTGAATTTTCTCGACAAGCTCACATTCTTCCTCACTGTCGGATATTACCACTTTCAGATATTACTCTTGGCATATTTGACCATTTTATGTGTTCTAATGCCTTTCAGAGATCATCATATAGGTAGTGATGGAGGTTTGTTATTCTCATCTCTGCTTATCCTGCTCCTTATGTTTTTGCCATCCATCACCTACTTTGTTCGCGAGAAGATATTTCGAAGCTGGCCCTCAACTGCTATTTGCTGGGGGGTTACTTATGGAAGCCAAGATTTCGTCATGCTTCATGGTCTGCTACGTTGCTTGTGCGGACAGAAAGTGGGGTGGGTACCGACAAACCGACATGTTGTGCGGTTAAAATCTCAACACTTCTTACCTGAACTCTTGTTCGGCACATTGATTATTGCTGTTGCTATTACACAAGACTCAAATCTACTGGTGTTGCCTACTACAGTATTTTTTGCCGGGAAATTCCTCATCACACCTTTTTTAAACCCTCTTCTATTTTCTAATTCATCCTATGCTGCAAGATCGACAGTTCCGAAGCCTCGGCAAAAACGCCTAGAAATTTCCAAAGGAAAAATAACAATGCAAACGTTGAGGTTTTCAAAACAGTTTCTAACAGCGTTGCCACTGCTCGTTATAGGGGTTCTTACCGTCTCACTCACCGCAGGAGCTTCGCATAAATTTGAACTCAATTCTGCACAGGAAGGCTCCCTAACTGCAACTAGTATCCCATCAGATAAGCCACTGCAAATTGAATTATGGCATATTCAGGGTTCGGGCGGTGGGCCGATTTACATTCAACATTCTATCGAACGTTTTGAACATGATTATCCTAATATCCAAGTCACAGTAAGACTCTTTCAAAATGATCCTTACAAGGTGGCAATAAAGGAAGCTTTGAAAACAGATAATCCACCATGCATATTTCCGACATGGGGCGGTGGCCCATTGGAAGAGTATATCCAAGCTGGTCAAGTGCTTAACATTACTCAATGGATGGAACAAGATAATTATAGAAATCGATTTGCAGATGCTGCTATCAGGAATGTTACATTTGACAATAAACTCTGGGGAGTACCCGTCGAGAATTCCTCCGTTGCGGTAATTTTCTACAACGAGAAAATTTTCAGTGACTATAATCTAACACCTCCTAGCACCTATGATGAACTGCTACAAATCATTGATACATTGCATACAGCAGGGATTGCACCTTTCGCATTAGCCAATAAAACCAAGTGGCCCGGGTCGATGCATTATATGTATCTTGTTGACCGACTTGGTGGACCGGAGATTTTCCGCAAAGCGGCGGCCCGTTCCGGTGGTAGTTTCGAAGACCCTGTATTTATCAAAGCAGGGATTATGCTCCAAGAGATGGTAAGACGAGGCGCATTCGTTCCAGATTTTGATACCATTAATCACGATGATGGGGAATCTCGTCGTCTACTATATTCTGGTCAGGCCGCTATGGAACTTATGGGGTCTTGGAATATACCGCTTATTAAGGATGAAAATCCGAGCTTTTTCGAATATGATTTAGGCTTTTTCCCATATCCAGCTATTAAAGATGGGAAGGGCAATCCCGATGATGTCCTCGGCATTGTTGGAGATCAGTTCTATCATGTCTCAACTGGCTGTCAGCATCCAGTTGAGGCTTTCAGGATGATCCAATACCTGATCGATGCTCAAGCAGTGCAAGAGCGTACTGCTTATGACCGTATTCCACCAATCAAGGGCTTTACGACCGATGCAACAACAGTTGCTACTGTTACGAGGTCCTATCCGATATTTGTAGACTCATTTGCCAAGGATTATAATTTAAATGTTAATACTTCCGAAGGTCTTACAAACTGGGTAACTGTGAAAAGCGGTGAAATGTGTATGACCTATCCTTCGGGTCAAAGTTGGGGTGCTGTTTTCATAACCTTCGGAAAATCCAAAAACCCACCTCGCCCCGGAGTGGATCTGTCTGCATATCAAAGTCTCTCAGTGGATCTTAGGGGACAAACTGCCAATGAATTGGTATATGTGGGGCTAAAGGATAATCAGTCGCCCGATGATGGATCTGAAACCAAAATCCCTGTATCGATCTTGACCACAGATTGGCAAAACTTCACATTTCCACTTTCGATGTTCAGTAATATCGACCTGAAAAAACTATATATACCTATCGAATTCGTCTTCTCAGTCCCAGCAACGATATGTGCTCGAAATATCCAGTATTTGCCACCAACCGCTGATCCTATGATGAAATCTGTGCTCAATATTCTCGAGAAAGCCCCAAGTATTCAGGTTTGGTACGATCAATATCTGCCCTCTGAATTGGGAGAGTTATACAATGATCTGACGCAACAGCTCCTCGATTTAATAATTACGCCTGAACAGGCGGCTAAGACAATGGAGCAGGCCGCTAGAAATTACTACGGAAAGTAGTGCTTATATACCTGTATGTTGTCAGACATATTGGACATCTCAAAATTATAGCGATAATCTCAAGCGTGGTGCCATTTCCTGCTAGGGTTTCTTGTTCGGAGGAATGCCGTCCCGCCATGGCCAGTTCAACACGCTGAAATCGCGGGCGACAAATAACTGGCTTTTATCGTTGACTCCAATTTCCTCAACCGACAGACTCACGATATTTGTGGTTGGATTTGGCCCACCGCGTTAGATGTAGAACTACGATTTACATGCGTTTTTCAACTCTGAGCTTCATAAACCAACAAGGCGAACTTGCTCGGCTCTTTCAATTGGCAAGGTGGGTCATGGTGACTGAGGAAATCGTTTTCAAGTAAAAAACAAACACGCTGCTTCTGATGGAAAACTGCCGAAAGTAGACGGAAATACAGAAGGCAAGTATCACGGCTATTTTGAAAATAAACGACGTTACAAGCGTGCTGGAACGCTGCAATAGCCTTTGAAGAAAAATATATCCGAGCAGAATGGACTTGCCCTGTTTTGATAGAGGAATGTCGTGAGTGTGATACGAAAAGTTCAACAGGCTGAGACATTTTGTTTATCTGGGTATTTGCTGATGCAACTTAACGCTCATTGCATTTTGATCCAAATAATACCAGCCTACAAGTGACATTTAGCACTCCAAGGAAAAAAATTACGTAGTATGATATTCAATAAGTATAAACTCACTCAAATATTGTCGTGTACGTCGGTCAAAATATTCATGGACATTACGCCCTAACAGACTCGATGTATAAGTGCGTCATGCAGACTATCGAAAGGCTCAGGGTTTATTTAGAGTGGGTTGAATCAGCACAAATGACATAAAATCAAGACAGAAACTACTGTTTAGTCGAAATTACGTTTTTTTAGTATCAGGATCAAGCAGATGCCCGTCCAAATTCCCCAGATTCGCGTGTTTCTTTCCTCGCCGGCTGATGTGAAAGAAGAGCGTCAAATTGCGCTGGAAGTGATTGAGCACCTGCCCAACCGACCTGCCTTCCGTGAAAAAGTAGCCTTCCGTGTTATTGCTTGGGATAAACCCGGGGCCGGTATATCCATGCGAGCCACCCTTACCCCCCAAGAAGCGATCAATCAAGGGTTGCCCAAACCATCCGAGTGTGACATTGTGGTCGTGCTGTTCTGGTCGCGTATGGGTACACCCTTCATACATACAGATGGCAAAGAATATCTCAGCGGTACGTATTGGGAAATGTTGGATGCCCTTCATTCTAAGCGTGCCGAAACCATTATTTATCGGCGTACCGACGAAAAGCGCTTCAAGTCGGACGACAAAGATGGAATAGAGCAATCCGAGCGAGTAAAGGCATTTTTCCGTTCCGAGTTGTTTTACAAAGATGGTCATATCGTACGCGGAATTAACAACTACGAAACCCCAGATGATTTCCGCCAGCAGTTTGAGACTCATTTCGAGGATTTGGTATTACGATTGCTCGAAAAACAATCAAATAACGCCCAACCGAAACGGCTACTAGAAGCTGCTATGCCAGCCTGCTCAACCCTCGGTGCAGATACTCAACTCAAAGTCAAAATCTCATTGCTCGATTCGATTGGACTAAAGGGAGAACTACCAGAAGTACTGCCCTGTGGCGACATTATCCAGCAGGCAGATGTACTTTCATCGCGGTTTGAGATGCGCTTCCAGAAAGATGAGGGTTCGGGCGTAATACTCACCAGTATGCTGTGTGTTGAAGTTAGTGCAGACGATTTTCAAGTCTCACTCCCTCGTGTACAGGTGAACAAAATCTGTGATACGGGCCAGTTTGAATTGCACGTACCACCAACCGATGACTCTCGGACCCTCAATTTTCAGCTAAAACCGAAATCTGTGAAAAAAATCGGTTTGTCAATAGTTTATGTTTATATCTTTCAAAATGGTGAGTCGATTGCTGATATTGCCGTTCAAACCCACATTGTCAATAATCTTAATGAGATGCCAATTTGCGGAGATTGGCGCTTGACTGCCTCAACTCTATATGTTAGTCGTGAAGCGGATACCTATTTCAAGCTGGGCGTGGATACTATTACGCCGACGCATGACTTGAATGCCGACCAGATCAGCAAACTAGCGGCGTCGGAGGATCAGCAAGTTACTCCAATCGAGTCTCAAACTCCTGATACTGGCACAGTTGCAGAGTCAAAAATAAATCCATCAAGTATTATGCCACGCCATCTCATGCAAGTACTCACGGCACTTGGCTCAATTGCTGTTGTAGCCATGATTGTACTGTTTTCCGTGATATTGCCTTCGGTAAATAATCAGCGAGATACAAATGCTACAAGCACAGCCCTTACTAACGCAACAAATACCCTCATTTCGAAACAGACTCCTATATCAACAATTGATCTGACTGCAACAGCTACCTTGACTGTCAATGGTGTAGAGATGGTAAGAGTTCCAAAGGGCTGCTTCGAAATGGGATCTGATAAAAGCAAAGACAAAGATGCGAATTCGGATGAGCTGCCCGCACATAAGGTTTGCTTTGACCAAGAATTTCAGATTGACAAATATGAAGTAAGCGAGGCCTCCTTCAAGCAGTTTTACGAAGAAGGCGGCTATGTGAAACAGGAAAATTGGTCGTTTGCTGGGTGGCAGTGGAGACAAACCAATAATGTGAATGGCCCCAAAGTTATTCCGGCATTGGGAGACAACTATCCACGACGCGGCGTATCTTGGTATGAAGCTGAGGCCTACGCAAACTGGCGAGGAGAATGTCTGCCAACCGAAGCTCAATGGGAGTATGTCGCCCGTGGGCCAAATTCACTCATATACCCGTGGGGAAATGAATTTATAGACAGTTATGCCAATACAAGCCAAAACCATCTGAAAAATCTGGCGTATACAACTGCATTTCCAAGAGGTGAAAGTTGGGTGGGTGCTTATAATTTGGCGGGTAATGTTTGGGAATGGGTCAGAGATTTTTACAGCCCATACCCTGATTTAACCGCAACACCAGATGTGCAGAAGACACTAATTAACAACCGCCGTGTCTTGCGAGGAGGCTCATGGAGCGATGATCCATTGCGTGCCCGATCTGCGTTTCGCTGGTCGGATGATCCCGGGGATCGTGTAGATACTTACGGATTCCGTCTCGCTTCGTGCTAAATATGTAGTCCAAAGGGGAGAAAGTACACGGTCTCGCTAGGACGAACATAGTTATGTTTAGATCGTATCATTTTGATACATTGTTTTGAAAGGTTTGCTCATGAAACGCGTTACTTTGTTGCTTATTGTTCTACTTCTATGCGTGGGAAGTCCCGGTTCAAGCTTGGCACAAAGCCCTTCTTGTGATGCGAAAGATGTGGTTGCATCGTTCGCGCAAGCCGTCGCATCAGAAACTCAGCAAGCTTGGCAGACTCAGTATGATACAAGCGATTGCTCACCGGATGTCATATCCGCCGCTGATGCACTTTATAATGCCTATGCCAGTATAGAGGCAACCACGACAGAACCGCCCGACTGTTCATCACCTGATATCACTCCTGCCGTATGCGATGTATTCGCACAGGCAAGCTCAAATACAGAATTTACTTCATTTGAGAATCAGCCCGGTTCATTCACTTATGATGTAGGCAGCGATTGCAAGCGTTCGGGAAAATATGGTTTGAAACTAGATTATGATTTCGCAAAACAGTCTGGAAGCGGTGGCTGGATCATTGATTGGAGCAACTCCTCAGATGGAGTATTTGATGGTTCTGCTTTCAAAACCTTAAATTTCTATGCCAAAGGTGAAGAGGGTAACGAAACATTCGAAATTGGACTGTTAGATTCAAGTACAACACCAGGAGAAGAACCTAAAATTGTAAGCAAAGGGAAATATCCGGTTAGTACGGAATGGACACAGATCACTATACCACTGACCAAATTCAAAGGCGTGAAACTGAATTCGCTCAAGAATCTTAATTTTGGATTTAATAAAGCAGAAGGCACTGGCAGCATTTGCGTTGACGATATAGCATTTGAATAACATCTCCGTACCTGTCTAGACCAAATAACTATTAATGGGGCGAAGTTCGACTTTGCCCCAACATCCTGATTCAGACATAGCTGGAACAAGTTACCATCGTTCTCGCCTACTAAATAACATTTCCTTTGATCTATTTTATGTCGAAGGCGTAACACAATTGAATATATGAATATATATTCGGTCTATGCCTTAAGAGTTATTCAGAAAATGGCATACAAATCAAGGTGAAGTGACAACGAAGCTATCTATATTGCTCCATCCGCCCTGTATATTCCCATTCATCGCACTCACCCACCAATAATGCTTACCTACTGCCAAGCTCGAAGTTGTCACGCAAAGGGTATCTGGCGACACAGTCGTACTAAATTCGAATGGATTGAGAATGGGCTTGATGTCATCAACTTGTATCAGGTATCCAGTTGCCCAAGAAACACGATTCCAGCACAAGGTCGGGGTCTGCGTAGTGTAAAAATTGCGTTCTGGTGCGGCAATTAGGTAAGTGGTATCAACCGTAAAAGTTGAACTATTGCTCCAATTACCCCAGTGAGTTTGTATACGCCAATAGTACACATTATTAGAAAGACTGATTGCCGGTGTGTAATTTATTTGGTTATTGTTGGTGTTAATAGTCGGACTTGAGAAGTCTGAATTATTGTCGATTTGAAGCCCATAAGTAGTAGCATTTGGAATTGCACCCCAACTCAACATTGGTGTAGCATCATTTGTGATTATGCCATTTGCAGGGGTTATCAAATTTAGAGGCCAAATGTCAGATAATTGATTCCACCCTTGCCAAGGATTTCTTGACTGATTCAATAAGCCCCAGTGGCAGCCTACTATCGGTTCGGAGTTACATTTCCACGGTTCATCGGTTGCTTCGAACAGGAATAAATCCATGTTATTGGATTGAGCTAACGATAGGACATCGTTCACAAACTGCGCCTGTGTCGACTCTGTGCCAAACACTGGTGATTGGCATGATGAATTGCTGCCCGCATTGGGCCAGCCTGTTTCAGCAACGAGAATTCGTTTGCCCGCAAAACTCGGATTAGTTTTTATGAGCTGCCATTGATTTTGGACATATTGAGCCGAAGACGTTACATCTAGGCAGTTCCAAAATCCATATAAATCAAGCCCGATCCAATCAACCGCGTTGAGCAAATTTGGACGAATTGGATTTAGCCACCGGTAATCATCGTCAGCATAGCCCACGGGAACTGAAATTGCATTTCGAACCTGATTTATATAGCCTATAAGCGTAGTTTCGCTCACATCGTTCCGCATTAGAACTTCGGATCCGACAAATACAGCGATTACATTTGAGTAAGTGTTCGCTAAAGCAATAGCCGCATTGATTTCCATCTGATTATTAACTGTGTCGGTATCAATCCATGCCTGTAAGACGACTTGAATATCATGAGATTGGGCTTGGGCAACAATGGTTGAGCTAACACCTTGAGAACCATAAATCCGTATTACTTGCACTTTCTGAGCTATCAATCCTATATCTTCTCCTATCTGTGCTGGTGTAGGAGACGATCCACCGGGCATTTGTCCTGCCCGATATGGTCCGTAATCCAGGCCTAATATTCGATCATTTGGAGATCGAGACGCTTGGATATAAGCGATAGAGTGAGCATAGATTTCAGTGGGCAAAACACTTGCCCCCGACGTTAAGGGTGGAGAGTAACTTTGAGGCACCGCGAACGCAATAATATCGGTTGCTTGTTCATCAATACCGCCTGTAGTTATATCGCAAGACCACGAACCATCGGCATGAATAGCAACGGTAGGAGTCGCCGCAAAGGGCTTATTCCACCAGCCACCACTGACTTTAATGTAAGTGGCGATTTTATTTTGAACAGGGTTCACATTACTAACTTGACCGTAAAGAACGCCGATGCGATCTCCATAGCGTGGTACAAATGTGAACGCAATTGCTGGACTACCCGCTTGAGTTACAGGTTTTAGGGCTGGGAAAGCTAACTTTTCAGCCGAGGTTGATGCAGGAAATAACACACTGCCGAGCAACAATAGCAGGCTCGTTACCATATATTGACCTGCAAGTTTCATTCTTCGTCTCCAAATTTCCCAAATTAATTTCAATTATGTCCTATATGAGACAGGGGAAAATATGTCGTTTGTCACTGCCCATTCAATAGAAGAACACATTAGGCCAATCACTTATGATAACCGCGATTTTTTAAGTGACATTATACAGAATGAGGGATGTGATTGAGTAGTAAGTATTGTATGACTTCAGAACCCTTGTGACAACTAGATGCCACACTTAAGCGAGGATGTGGATCGACAATAACACTTTAAAAGAATGAAAAATAAATTCAATGCACTTTCAAATACAGTACAATATAATTGTTGCGAACGGGTCGCCGCACGTATCCTAGATATTTCAGAGTTGAATTCGCCTTTAACAGAGCAAAATACAGAGCACAACCTCGTCCGGTCAATCCTCTAAAAATAGAACTTCAAGCAAAAGTCATTGAACTTCGCTCAAAAGGGTGGAGGTTTCCGTATATTGCAAAGCACCTCAACATAAGCGTTGGAACTGCATGGAATATAGCAAAGAATATAACCTGAGGCACTTTGAATTTTGTACCATGCTAAAGTTAAGTTGATTGTCTGTGTTGTATCAAAGTCGTCGGATAAGATTTGTTGCCCCTACAGGTGGGGATTACGCGGGGTGAAGATCATCCAACCCATCCAAATTGAGTTCGCTTGGGAATACCTCGTACTGGCCGTCGATGTGCGGCGCTGCCAACTTCATTGGACATGGGCAAACCGGATGAACCAAAGCAGCCTCATGCCGATTTTCAAGGCATGGTCGCCCGATGCGGTTATTTGGGATGGGGCATCTGCTCACCGGGGCAAAGCCATGGGCGAAGTCGGCTTTTGAACACCTCTTCTTGCCTATTCACCCGAACTCAATCCCTGTGAGCATGTGTTTGAATGGTTACGAGCCAGGATTGAAGGCGAGGTATTTAGCACAAGCGATGCGAGATTGAGCAACGCGGATAAATGCCGTCTGAAATCCTTAATCGGATGGCAGTGGATACAAGATGCCTTTGCTCAACTTCCTGCTTGATATATGCTGGCGAAAGAGTGAATTACTAACACCAATATGTTTGCTGGTTTGAAGGTGCGGCCCAACTCCTTCAACCACCCTATTTTACTCCTGCGCGTATTCCTCACGTAACAGCGAGAACTGTACCACGTCTACGAGCTTGCCGTATTTGATTTCGCGCTGTCGCCAGATACCTTCTTTCTGGAAGCCAACCTTTTCCATGACACGACCAGAAGCATCATTCCCGGCGTTATGCCTGCCTTCAATGCGATTGAGATTCATATGGTGGAAGCCAAAGGCAACCAGCGCACGCAACACTTCGGTAGCGAATCCCCGGCCCCAATAGGGTCGCCCCACATGATAGCCAACCTCTGCATAGCGAATTTCGCGTTTCCAGAAGTGGAGTCCGGCAGTGCCAATGAGTTGTTTCGACTCTTTGAGTTGGATTCCCCAGCGAATGCTGTCTTTTTGCTGGTACATATTTGTCATCAAGGCAATAAAGCCTTTCGTTTGCTCCACGCTGGCATGAAGATCAAAACCAACAAACTTTGTGTATTCTGGATCACCGAAGTATTCAAATAATGCGGGCGCGTCTGCTTCGCCCAACTCCCGCAGAATGAGGCGTTCGCTTTCCAGAAACGGGAACGTTTGAAAGTTGAAAACTTCAGACATGGGTAGCCAAACCCCTCCATTCAGCCAGCTAATGCCAACTCCGTCAATGAACAACATGTATTTTGCGGGTAACACACACTCACGTTATTATAGTGTCGAGTTCACTGGGAGAATATACGCAAGTGATTTAAGGACTTGGTATAACAATATGTTTTCGCACTATGTACGGCAAATAAAACCAAAATATTTGTTAAAGAAACGGTTTTTGAGAGAAAAAAGTCTATAGACAGAATTTGGGAATCATAGTACCTAACCATCAATAGCAATCGCGCTGACAGTATCGGCGCGATTGCGTTTCAAGACCTTGATATTGCCGAATGCCCATTCGGTTATTCAGGTCTCATTGACCATGAACATTACACTGAGCATTGCCTAGGTTGGCATTCAAATCGCTATTCAGTAAGAAGTACCGACAAGATCATGTGACAGAGCTTCCGTACTGGGGTACTCATTCAAAAATTGAGACGCTGACACCCACAGTTTGCTACTATCTTTACTGAAATCGACGTTAAGTGTCCACGAGGCCATACCCATGCTGTCCTCCATAAAGAGAAGCAGTTTCTTACCGAGAAAGCCTCCCTTGAGCATCACAGGGACATTGGCAATCGGTCGCCACTTCGGTTCAGCGGGGAAGCCATCCGTGGCTACCCGGTAAACACGATCCAAACCAACCGGTAGTTTGAGTTCCTTATCTGGCAGACCAATCGTGATGAGGGCTTCGTCGGCTTTCCCAAACTCAAGGGCGATTGAAGTCCAACCGAGGTCGTTGGTTTGTAGTTGGTAAACCTTGCCCGATGCACTTTTCATAATTTCAGGCAGCGATACGGCGGCAGCAGCTTGCGGCAGAGCCAACTCGTCTATTCGCGCTTGCAACGCTTTAGCCGCAACCGGGTTAGCAGGCAGTGGTTTATCGGAGGTGGATGCCTTGACAACCGAGGTCACAATCGACTGACTGAAAAAGCTCGAGTCGTTGGTCGTGACCACGATAAGATCTAGGTCCGGCACCACCCATATAGTTTGCCCCATGTAATAACCCAATGCAGCATAACCCCGATGCTGAGTCCTCCAGATCAAACCGCTGTACCAGAAATCGCCATAACCATCCCAAACCAGAATACCAGGTTGCATATTACTGGTCGCGTGGCTGACCCAGTCGGATGATACGACTTGCTGTCCATCCCATTCTCCATTATGCAGATACAAGTAGCCGAGTTTAGCCATACTCGCCGGACTCATAAAGAGGTGGCTGCCGCCTTGATTCACCCCTTGCGGGTCAGCGATCCAAGTGGCATCGGTAATACCCAGCGGCGCGAACAAGAACTGCTCGGCAAAAGCCAGTGAACTCATTTGGGTCGCAATCTGGACGATGGCTGAGGCTAGGTGGGCATTTGCATCAAAATACCCGAAAGCTATACCCGGCTCACTTTGCATCGGTTTATCAAGTATATATTGTACTTGGCTCACCGCTTTGTCCGTGATTTTATAGATATTGAGATCGTCATCAACCGCCAAACCGGATCGCTGCGTCAATAAATCTTCGATAGTTATGGCTTCTTTGCGGGTGTCCATATTGGCAGTCTTCTCTTTTGGAAAGAAATCCCAAATGGACTGGTTGACACTCTTGATATACCCCTTATCGATTGCAATACCGATGAGGGTCGAGACAAAACTCTGTGTCACCCCAAAAAGAGCATGGGGTTGGCTGCTGGTGAAGGGATAGGGGGACGCGTCCACTATGACATTGCCATGACGGATTGCCAAGATAGTGTGGGCATCCGTATTGGATTCCAGCAGCGTCGTCAACGCTTCGGAATCGACCCCCTGTTCTTCCGGAGTTGAGGTCTGCCAGCCATTAGTGGGCCAAGGAGTAGCGGTGAGGTCTTGCGCGACCATTTGAGGTATCACTGAGAACAATGACATAAACAGAATAACCGGGATCAATAATCCAAAATAGCGTTTCAAAATATCATTCCTTTTCAAAACAAACCGAGAATTACCTATCGAGGTGGTCATTCGGAAATGCCTCAAACCACCTCGTATCAAATGCCATACGTCTGTGAACTCTATTTAAAGAACCTAGTACTACTCCGAGCCATCAGCTTTGGCATATGTCAGCACAGCATTGCCCACGTTCTCGCCCAAGGTCGTACCCACCACGACATCCGTGCGGAAATGAATGCCGCCCCAGATGCGGGCTTCGCCTGCTTCTTGTGCCAGCGCCATCACATCCGTGGCATTGGATGGGAACAGGCCAGCCAATACAGTCGCCGTCGCAGTCGAAATGCACGAGTGTGCCGACGGATAACTTGGATGGTTAGGCGTGGTAAATAAGGATTTGAATTCGGGGTCAACTTGGAAGGGGCGCATTGCCCAATAGGTGTATTTGGCATCAAAGCAGGCGATAGCAGCATCATCGGCGGCAATGTTTGTTAATACATAGGCACGTGCTGCCAGCGGAGCGTTGTCATTCCATCCAGATTCCAGAATTGCGCGATTAGCCTCATTATTCCAGAACCAGTAGATGCGCCGACCACCCGCGCCGAATTCCCAGAACATGGCGAGGGCATTACTGGTTGGTGTACGCTCAAAGCTCTTTACTTCTGCCATGTCAGTTGCCATCTGCGCTGAGTCATAAGCCGGAGGTGCCGCTGGACGGAACTGGTCGCCGGAGGTCAGCACCCATGTCTTCCACGATCCTTGTGTTGCAAAGGCTGGATTCTCGCCTGTCCAATGACCCGCTTCAGTCGGTATGCTGCCTGCCCATTTGGCATCCGAGCCATCCGCTTTTCCATGCTCGATGACCAGTTGAGCAACCTGTTCGCCTAGTTTCAATCCGGCTTCGACATCACTGGGATATTCGACTCCCGCCATCAGACGTGAGTTAACGGCGGCTTGTGCCTGATCTTTGAACGACTGAGCGGCATCGGGGAAAAGCCAAGCCAGCACAGCCGAGGCTGCTCCGGCGGTCACTGCATATTCAGATGGATATGCCGGGCTAGACGGATTCGGTATGACCGTCGTGAGTCCGGCTTCAAGTTCACTGGGACGCGGACGATTAAAGGTATATTTGCTGTCCCAAGCGGCAACTGTCGCATCGTAGATAGCGACATGAAGCAGGGCTAGATGCCGAAAAGCTGTGTTAGCGGGCAAACCGCGCTTGAGCATGGCATTGATGGCAATCTGATTCCAGCGATAAGCCGCAGGCCCGCTGTTCCAGTAGGCGATTTGTTGGAGGGCAGCGTCGTCACGCTTGGCTGCCATGTCCATCAGTTGGATGATTTCTTTGGTGGTGGCTGCTGCATCCGGCGGTGCAGCGATGTCGAACTGTCTAGCCGACTCCAATACCCAAGTTTTCCATGTGCCCGCTTCAGGTTCAACTTTTGCCACATCCGTTGATTGACGGGCTGCGATGGGGGCAAGTATCCCAAAACCAAGAACGCCGACGAGGACCAAGTACATTATGCTGCGGTGAATAAGATGATTGGAACGAATTCTGTAAAACATTTTTACTCCCCTAATATGCTGTCGATAACCGCACACACCGTTTCCAGCAGTACATAAATCGACTGTATGCGCTTGTGATAGGGCGACACACCTGCCGAAATATAGGGATAAAGTATAGGTTTTGCAGAAATCAGGGGATCAAATGGAGTTTGCGGGCGTGGGCAACTGCCTGAATGCGGTTGTTGACATCCAGCTTGCTGAAAATTTGACTGACATACCATTTGGCCGTACCAGCCGAAATGACGAAGTGGTCGGCAATTTGCTGGTTGGTGAGACCTGTCGCGATAAGCGCCAGCACTCCCATTTCGCGTTCGGTAAGGGAATCAATCACGGGCTGGTTGGCTAGCTGCTGCGAGAGCGATGTTTCTAGGCCATCGGCTTCTTGTTCGGTAGGTAAGGTTTTCTCGTCAAAGGCATAGGCGATAGCCTGCGCTGTCGTCATGGCTGCACCTGCCTCCCACGCTTCAGTAAAAGCGGCCTCTCCCAACTGGTTACGCACAGGTTCTATGTCCATTTCATAAGGAATGAAATCAGGATCGACCGCCTCACTTTGAACCAGCCAACTGACACTAGATGCTCCTAATAAGTGAGATGCACGCTCGAACTGTTTGCGTGCTACAGCTATACTAGCCAGCCCAACCAAAATTTCAGTCAAGCACGGAAAGTTTAGAGATTGTCTGTGTAAAATCAGTGCCTCTTTATAGAGCTTTTCGGCTTGCTCCAAATTCCCTATTTCCGTCTCGACACCTGCCAATGCAATCAGTGCAACCTTCTCTGCATCTGGAATGCGTGCTTGGCGAAAGTAAAAAAGGCAGCGCTCGAAAGAGGTTCGAGCGTGTTTGAGATCATGACTATGCTTCTTGGCTAGATGTCCCTGTGTCTCGTTTGTCCAACCTCCCATAATGATATCTTGAGCTTCATCTGCCAAATCCTTCGCTTCATCAACTAAGATGTATGCATAGGGAATATTACCTTGGCTAATGGCAGTCTTCGACAAGCGCAGGAGTGAATGGGCTAGCCCCATGGGATCTTTAATTTGTCGGAACAACGCAACACTTTCTTCCAATTGGGTGGCGGAACGATTTAAATCATCGCCGTCGAATAATCCGAATAAACCCAAGTGCGCCAGTGACCACGCAATGTTCCAATAATCGTTTTCAGTTCGAGCGATGGCAATCGCCTGTTCACAATAGGTTTGTAGGCGCTCTTTATCGTGAAGAAAACTAGCGAGTGCTCCGGCACGATGTAAGGCCTTGGCGCGCAGCGAGGCTGGTGCCTTCGGATTTGTCGCGAGTGATTGCTCTAACCAAGAAAGTCCCTCGCTCCAATATGATCGTTCGCTAAAAAGCCATCCCAATGCGGCTGCAAGATGTAAGCCAGCCTCAGATTTCGTCGACCACGTGAGTGCTGTGCGCAAATTATCCAATTCAACTTCTAGTCGGTCGAACCAAACGATCTGTTCGTGGCCAAATAAGTGGCTCTCCGCCTGATCGGCTAAGTTCATGAAATAGTCCAGATGGCGGCGAGCCGTGCTATCTGTTTCACCCGCCTCCACCAATTTATCAGATGCATACTGGCGCAAAAGTTCGTGCAGGTCATAGCGTCCAGAGATATTCAACCGAATAAGTGACTTGTCGGTTAATACCGCTAGAAGGGAGAGCGAAGTGCCTGCGACCTGTTCAGCAGCTTCCAGATCAAAGCCACCTCGAAAGACGGATAAACGCATCAGCACATCTTTCTCAACTGATGAAAGCAAATTCCACGACTGATCGAAGACAGCACGTAAGCTGCGGTGTCGTTCGGGAACATTCCGGAGTGGCGTGGTCAGGAAATCTAGACTATTCTTCACATGCGAAGCAATCTGCTGGCAGGTCATTGCCCGCAGCCAGGTCGCCGCCAGTTCCAGACCGAGCGGCATCCCCTCGACGCACTGGCAAATTGTCTTGACTGCCTCAGCATTCTCACTCAGAGAAAAATTGGACTTAACCTGTCGCGCCCGCTGGACAAACAATTGCACCGCGCTGTAACCCGCCAGCGGATCAGTCGTCTGAACATCCGGAAACGACAAGCCTTCCAATTCCAGTACCCATTCTTCCCGCACACTCAGTCGTTCGCGCGAGGTCGCTAGGAATTTCATGCCGATAGCGACTTGTAGAATGTCGGTCAGTAGTCCTGTACCCTCCAGTAAATGCTCAAAATTATCCATAACCAGCAGCATGTGTTTCTCGCGTAGATAGGTGATAATCTGTATGCTCGGGTCTTCTGAACCGTACAAGGAGATTTGGAGCGCATTGGCAATAGCTGCAGCAATTAAGTCGGTTGAATGGACGGGGTTTAACGATACGAAATAGACACCTTGAGCAAAAAGCGGAATTTGCTCGGCGGCAGCTTGGAGGGCAATGCGCGTCTTGCCGATGCCACCTGACCCCACTAATGTCAGTAAACGACAATTGGGATCGGCCATTAAAGCAGCAATGTTCGATAATTCCTCCACACGACCGACAAAAGGGGTGGCGGGTATAGGTAGGTGATTCGTGGGCATTGACGACACCTCCTGACGGGTATTATGAAAGATGGTACTATATCGAATACTTACTGGGAAATAATTATAGCCAATTTTGGCGATAAAGCCTTCTGCACCAAAATCGAAACGTGAATTTGAGCTTGGCCCAGTTTAGTTAAAGAAAAAGTTATACGGTTTAGACATAATGGACAAACAGAGGATGTCAACTAGGAGAGATTTTAGAGTTGCAGGGAAATTAACAATGGAAATTTCTTCTATTTCAAATACAGTACAATATAATTGTTCGAACGGGTCGCCGCACGTATCCTAGATATTTCAAGATTGAATTTGCCTTTAAGAGAGCCGCTTATCAGTCTCGACCTCGCGCAGTTAACCCCGAAAAACTGGAACTAAAAGCGAAAGTTATTGAACTGCGTTTAAAAGGGTGGAGTTTTCCAGCTATCGCAAGGCATTTAAAAATCAGTGTTGGAACTGCTTGGAATATGGTCAAGAATAAAAACTAAAGACTGTATTGGCAAAATCAAACAGAAGACGAACAATGATTATATTTGTCGACTATTGCTTCTACACAAAATATGGGAACAGCAGACTATTATCCTTGTTTCTGATAAGATCGAAACTCAGTGAGATTACTTTCCTTCTTACTCGGTTAAAGTTCCGATGTATCACCTGATATGATTTATACCCACATTGGATATCATTCCAAGAAGGGAAATCAACGATCAAGGCTCTATGGCTGCGAGAAGTATTGGTAATTCAGGGTTGCTTGCTAGACACGCTTTGGGCTGATTTCATCGTAGCGATAAGCAAGTACATCTCGAAAACCTTTTAGATCGCGCCATTCGACCTCAGAATGTGTTCCCAGCAGTGAATCGGGGAGGCGTTTTGCAATTTCGCAAATGGGTGCGTAAGTCATCATAACTGCATATTGAGTGCGCTCATCATTTGTAAAATGACTCGTCGTCCATCGCAGTGAAAGATTCTAGTAAGCCTATCTCAGCCAATAGGTCGTTAAGATAATTTCCGATTGGGTTCACAAAGTTATGGTCTCTTTCAATACCTGCTACAAAAAATGTTCTCTGCGCGGATTTGGATAGTCAGTGATCAAATCCACGTTATGTTGCAATAACTCATGCAAATCCTGCCATAAGGCTGATATTTCATAGTGGCTGGCATCTTCGCTGAAACTTAATAATGAATCAAAATTACTCTCAGGTGTTGCTTCGCCACATGTTACACTCCCAAAGACAGGGACATTGTATGCGTCATAACACTGTGCAATTGTCACAATTTCTTACATTGGGCACGTAGGGCATCGAATGTAGGGGTTGTTTTGTTCGTACATGAATAGCTTGACTGGACTTTTGTTAATAATACTTCTTATGTAGGAGCTTTTGGCAAATTGACTAGGTTAGTAATGTTGATTTTGCTCTCCTATGAACTTTGGATGATACAGCTGTCAGATCTCATATTTTATAAAATATATTTATATCCATAGGACGAGCGGTAAAGGGAATTTATTAATACGCTGTAGCAAGAGACCTTAATACAGCTTGAAATAGCAAGTTAACATAAGATAGATTACAATTCATTGCACTAGGTAATTATGGTATTTGTAAAATGTTTAAACAAATAAAAAACGTGCTTAGACGCGGATCGAAAAATAACACTGACAGTGTTATTCATGTAGACGTAGATCGACATACTGAACGAATGCTACAAGCTGTGGTTGATGCAATTGTGAACGGATTAGGCTTCCGTGCGGCAATGATTGCAATCGTGGAAGAGCAATCAGATTCTAGTGGTAATCTAGTGTCCGTTTTAGCTGTACGTGGATTTGCTACTGATCTTAAATTAATTCCAGGTGGAGATCAAACACTTCTTCTATGGGGAGAAAATCTAACTGGACAAAAGCTTATCGGGAATTCCATTGCAATTAATGAAAAGAACGAACATATCAATCAGGCTGTGCGTGCTATATCACATAATGAAAGTCATGTTGTTGTCTATAAATTATATGACTTATTCGCACCAGTTTTAGATGAAAATATATGTTCTTTGATCCAAAAAACTGCTGGTCTTAAATCGTTTGTAACAGTACCATTTCGCAATAACGATGGACAGCTAATTGGAAATTTGTATGCGGGGCATACAAGTACCGAAATACCTGCATCAATGATTCGCCAACTTAAAGCTTTTACTACTATGGCATCGACTGCGTTGGACAACGCATATCTCTATCGTAGCAATCTACGAACCACCGGCCGAGAAGCAATTCTGAAAACAACAATCACACAGCTTTTGACAGTAACATTGGATACTCAGAGGTTATTGGATGATATAGCTAAATCGGTCGTCGATATTATGGGATTTCGCGCATGTATGGTGGCTATTGTAGAACAAAAAAATAATAAACCAACATTGCGAGTTGTTTCTTATCAATTTACTCCAGGTTTGCAGGGGCTACTTACATGGGGCGAAAGGATGACTGGTTTGAGTTTGAGCGGCCAGTATTTGTATATCGATGAATCAACAGCTAAAAATAATCTGGCTGTACGGGCTGTACTAAATGACTTACCTCATGCGAGTACTAAAAAACTTAGTGAATTGTTTTCACCGATATTACCTGATGTTCTTTCCAATCAGTTTCAAAATCAATTCGGTTTCAAAGAACTTGTAACAGTACCATTACGCAACCGCGAAGGGCAATTACGTGGAAATATGTATGCTGGTAGTGGTGCAGAAATTACAGAAAATGAGATCGCTGAGTTGAAAACTTTTGTTTTAGCTGCAAGTATTGCTATTGATAATGCCAATCAGTATCGCAAAACTGAGTATCTCTATCGTGAGTCAAGACGTATGGGGCTAATGGCATCTAATTTTGGCAATGCTGCACATAGAATCAATAATATGTTGGGTAATGCTCGTCTTACATTAGAACGTGAATTACAGAAATCAGAAACTAATCTTACAGAAAAACAGCTTGTCCGACTTAATGATGTCAAAGATCAGGTGATAAGCTCGTTGGCGCTTATTAAGGAACTCAATGAGCGTGTGAAAGGCGGTGATGAACAGCCTATCAATATTGCCGATGTTTTAAAAGAGGCAATGAACTCCCTAAAATCTGGTCAGTTTGGATATCAAGTTGTTGGTATTAAGACGGTAATGAAAATAAATGGTGACGACTTGATTGTGCTAGCCACCGTGGAATTAGGTGAGATTTTTCGCGTTATTATGAAAAATGCTTGTGAAGCTATGGGTGACAAGGGTACACTAACCGTTGAGGCCTCGCATTCAGTCGTAGAGGATACTAACCAACCTGTAGTTAAGGTCAAAATCTCTGACACTGGACCTGGCATTCCACTTGAAAATCGAGAAAATTTATTCGAACTCAAAGCGAATTCAACTAAGAGCGGTGGAATGGGCTATGGTATTTGGGGTGCATATCTTACTGTGCAGTGGTATGGTGGGAGCATTCACTATGAGACACGAACACAAGATGAAATCAATAATAACTCAGATATGAAAGACCAAAATCCAGGTACTACCGCCATAATACTATTGCCACTAACCCTGCAGCATAATCAATTTGGAACTCCGGACTAGAAAAGGATACATGCAATGGATAAACAAACCATCCGTATTTTGGTGGTCGAAGATGATCCAAAGTGGAGTGCCATAATTATCGACATTCTCTTAAGAAATCTTGCTGATGCTAACGATGGAATTCCTCGTACAGTGTTTGTTGATGGCGATAAAAAGTTTCAGAATGAGCAAGATACTTATATTGACGAAAAATATAGCCTAGCTGCACAATTTATCGAAGCAACGATTATATCGGCATGCGATGCAAGCCGAGCAAAGAATATAATAGATGTAATTCCTAGTTTAGATATGGTTACCATGGATATGGAACTTATTGGTGCACAAAAAAATGATCAAGAAAAGCAGGGAATGAAATTACTAGCAGAAGTTATTGAGCATCATCCTGAAGCAGCTTGTTTGGTGGTAAGTGGTCGCGCAGATGAATTAGATGTAGCCAAAAACTCTATCACCCGTTATGGTGCTATCGATGCCATTGTCAAAGGTGATAATCTGAATGAAATTAGCGACTCGTTGAGGGCTACACTTATTTACGCTGAAGCTGGAAGATTAAGGAAAACCAAAAATATGCTGGCTGCACGTACTAAAGCCGAGCATGGTCTAGAAGTAATTGAACTAATGACAAAAAATACAAAGGCTAATTTTAAAAGACGTTTTGAAGATTTTCTTCGTGCGCTTGACGCTTTGAGTGTTGATGAAATTAGTGGACTTCTTAATGCACATCTAGTTATTGAGTATGCAAGCAAGTTGCTTAAGTCTGATGTTCCTTGGGCTTTTGGTATTATTTTATTAGATGGGCTTGCAGCTTTTGAGGATACTTATGGTTCATTTCAAAGAATGGAAGTCATTAAGATTGTTGCTATTGAGCTTCAAAAGGAAGTAAATGTTGCAATCAAAAATGATATACCACAACTAGGTTATCTTGGCGAAGGTAAGTTCATTACAATAGCTCGGAACGTAGCTGATTTAGAGGCTGTCAATAAGCATCTGCATATTTGGTTTGATAATATAAGTTCGAGCCTCGATTCTTCATTTGGCGACAAGCCTAAAAACTTATTATCGCTGCGCTTTGTTCTAAAGAACAGCACACAAGGTATTTTTGCTCTAGACCAACTAATGAATCTAGAGGATGAGGATAAATCTAGCAACACATTGTGGTAGTCCAAAGATAATGTTAGAAGGCACATAAACTAATGCAACATCGAGTTCTTATAGTGGAAGATAATCTGGAGTTTTCTGCCACTCTTGCTAGTATTTTTGAGGAAGATTTAGGCTATCTCGTCACTAAAGTAGATAATGCTCGTGAAGCACAAAAACTTATCTTTCGTAGCAGTCGACCAGAAAATACTCGCTTTGATCTAATAGTGACAGATATGAATCTGAAAGATGACGGGAATGTTGCTGCATCTGGAATGTTAGGTGGATTACAAGTACTTAAATCGTTGCGCCAAATTCATGAAAGTGAGATGTGTATTATTCTGAGCGGTGAATCCTTATCTCCTAGTAAGGTTAAAATTATACTCGCCGATTATTCTGATATCGTTTCCGACATTATTGATAAACAGGATGATGTTTACGGTGAGATTGTTGGTAAGATTCACCCAATGGTATTAAGTAATTCAATCCGTTTGTTTTTGTCATATCGTCGGCAAGATAGTAGTTTGTTTACAGATCGTATTTACGATAAATTGCTTAAAAATTTTAGCGCCAAACGCGTTTTTCGTGATTTAGACTCGATTGGAGGCGGAGTAGATTTTCGCCAGTCAATACGTGAGGCTATTGACCAATCTAATGCTGTGCTGGTGGTAATTGGCTCTCAGTGGACTAGTGTTTCTGACGATAATGGCAAACCACGTTTATCTGATCAGGGCGACTATGTACGTTTCGAAGTTGCGGAAGCTCTGAGGCAAAATAAACTAATTATTCCAGTACTATTAGACTCTGTATCAATGCCTTTACCGGACCAGTTGCCGGTTGAATTAGTTCCTCTCGCCTTCAAAAATGCTGTAAGAATTCGCCAAGGGTTGGATTTTGTGACCGACATGAATAGACTGATTGTTGAGATAGAAAAGAACTCTAAAATCTAATAATTATTTTCAGCGAATTTTACTTTGACTGACATTTTTATAGGTGATCTGAGATGATTTTTTTAACTGGAGGCACTGGATTTTTGGGACGACATTTAATTGCAGAGTTATGTCGTCAACAATATGAGATTCGAGTTTTGACGCGCACACCTCTGAATCATCTTTGGTTAGCTCGTTACAAAGGTGTTGAAGTGATCGAAGGCGATTTGAACGATCGCAATCTTTTGATGAGCGCTGTCCAAGGTTGTAAATTTGTGATTCACGCAGGGGGGAAGTTTAGATTCTGGGGGGATGAAGATCTATTTAGGGAGATAAATGAGAAGGGCACAAGAAACATCGTGGATGCTGCAATTCATGCTGATGTAGAAAGATTCATTCATATTTCCAGTATTGCAGTAGTTGGTAAGCCAGATCCGTATCAAATTATTAATGAAACATTTCGGCCACAGCCAGTCGATGCCTATCAGCGCAGCAAATTCCAAGCAGAACAATTAGTTCTAAATGCGTATAGAGAGAAAAATCTCTCTGTAATAATTTTACGACCCGGCGCATTTTATGGACCATTAGGCACATATGGGTTTAACCGTTTGTTTTTCCAAGATCCCATGCGAGGTATTATTATGCAGATAGATATGGGGCGACACATTATTTTCCCCGCTTATATAGCGGACGTTGTACAAGGAATTTCACTCGCCCTAATAAAGGGCCATATAGGCGAAATTTACAACGTTTGTGGTAGTTGGATTTCTCACAAAGAAGTATTTGACATTGTTTGTGAGGAAGCTAATTTACATTGGCCTCGACCTCCTGTTCCAGGTTGGTTAGGTTTGAGTTTTTCATATTTTCTTGAATATATATCACATATCACAGGGCGTGAGCCTTTTTGGCCTATAAATTTGCACTCCTATGTTTATGGCGATTGGCGTGTGTCCAATGAAAAGGCAAGACGGGACCTAGACTTTTTACCAACCGAATTTCGTGTTGGCGCTCGTCGAACAATTGAATGGTACAATGCTAAATGTCCAGAAAATATACTAGATGTAGAATGTTAAATATTTAGTTCTAATAATTATTTAGGACTGTCATAGGCTAAACCCCTTTGCATAAATTGTTTTAAACTATGTGCATTGATATAATAAGCAATTGATTGAAATTACTTTATATACTTTGATGTTACATATCAAGTATCGGTAATTGCCCAGAAATGGCAGTTGAAGCTGGAATTATGCCGAGGTATTTGTTATCAGTTTTCAGTAGCCAGTACATGGGATGTGTTCGAACTAAGCTATCGCTATTCAAGTTCAAAACATAGTGGACAAATTGAAATTTTAGAATCGCAAGAAATTTAATATAAATACTTTCAAATATAGTAAAATGTAATTGTTCGAATGGGTTGCCACACGTATCCTAGATATTTCAGCGTGAAATTTGCCTTCAATAGAGCAAAATACAAAGCTCAACCTCGTCTTATCGATTCCACAATGTTATATCTTCAAGAACAAGTCATTGAACTGCGTTCAAACGGATGGAGCTATCCAGCAATAGCACGACACTTAGATATAAGTGTGGGCACTGTTTGGAATCTGACCAATCGTAAATATTAATGGTTGGTACGCAATTCTAGACGATGCTATAAAGCCATGTTGAGTTCTTTCAATTAGAGCATTATGTGTCTTAATTGCTAGAATGGATTACGATATCCCCAACCTCGAAAAATGATAGAACAGGACTAAATCAATAATGGAGTATGACCATGTTAAACATGCCAGTACGTTCAGTTTTTAGTGAAATCACTGATTTTCTGGCGAAAAATCCCACACCGCAGGAAATTATTGCCTATCAACTGTCGGAAGATCTGCAAGCACGGGCGCATGAACTCTTGGAACATAATGGAGAAGATCAACTAACGCCTGAAGAACGTGATGAGATGTTCGATTTTGTCCGTGTTGATGAAATGATGTCGCTCCTTAAAGTCAAGATGAAGCTCAAGCTTAGGAACATCTCAGCATGACACTAGCGAAAGCAGTGCGGCAGCTTGTCCGGAATCGTGCTGGGAATAGTTGTGAGTACTGTCGTTTACCCGCCGCTGCTGGCACCGTTCCTTTTCATGTCGATCATATCAATCCTGTGAAACATGGCGGCTCAGATGATAGTGATAACCTTTGTTTGGCCTGTTACAAATGTAATGCGCATAAAGGACATGATCTTGTCGGCTTTGACCCCCAAACTGGGGAATTGACCCGATTGTATACCACCCGCGAACAACGCTGGGAGGAACACTTTGCCATTCAAGTCGATATGGGTATTCAAGATCTAACTGCACAAGGCCGTACAACGGTACGGGTTTTGCAAATGAATGATGAAGGTCGCCTCGAGAACCGTCAGCTGTTAAGCGAAATTGGTGAATATCCCTGCCTATAATGCCTATTGATGTCACGCACTATCTGTTGCATGTTCTTCGTAGGGCAGGGGATTCTTCTAAAATTACCCAAAACATACAGTGAAGATGAATCGCTACATGGTTTCAATGCCTTTGTTTTATTTCGACTGTAAAGGCTTTGAAATTATTGGATCGACCTGAGACTTCTGGGGATAATGTATATTTGCTGTATTTTCAAATACAGTACAATATAATTGTTGCGAACGGGTAACCGCACGTATCCTAGATATTTCAAACTTGTCTTTACTTTCCACAGGGCGAAGTATCAAGTCCAACTTCGTCAGGCTGATCCCGCACGAGCTCAACTTCAAGTACAAGTTATTGAACTTCACTCAAAAGGGTGGAGCTTTCCAGCTATTGCAAGACACCTCAATATTAGTGTTGGAACGGCGTGGAATATGTCCAAGTGCAAAAGCTAATGACGCTATTTCTACATAACACAGATTATTGTAAATGTTGCCGGGTAGAACTTGGTTTTATTTTCAAATGCACACTCGCTTCAGAGCGCTTTTATAAGACCTATTTTTTGATATTTTCGAGACACAAGAGAAAACTGTGTATCTTTCCAACACATCGAGGACTCAGCTGCATTTGCTTCCATGGACATCGACTACATCTGATCGTACCCATGTCTGATCTTCGAGCTGCCGCCACAGGTCGCCCTCAACCGTCTGGCTGTTAATAATCGCCACCCGATCGGTCGGTATAAATGTACCAGCAAGTGCGCTGTCAGCGGTGGGTTTTATACGGCGGTTCACTTCATGGTCGATGGTCGCCCAGCAGTCGGCAACGCCATATAGTTCAATGACTCCATATGTGCCATATCGTTCAATAACTCCATACGTGTCGGTCAGAATACGGGCAAAACGATCTTCATTCGAGGTGAAGGCAAACGACCGGTCAATGCTGTCCAGCCGGTCAGGGAAGGGAAACGACACCACGTAATCACCTGTTTGCGTATCCAGCACTTTAACACGCCCATTGACGATCCCTACCAGCAGCGATCCGTCATTAGTGGGGATCATGGTCGGCCAATCATCGCTGTACGCCACGCGCGGGATGCGTTTGAGTTCGGCAAAGGTCTTTGAATCGTGCAGGGTGAAGTTGTAGTCAAGCCATTTGGACTCCTGCGTCCGTCCGGCGGCCAGCAGCAGCGATCCGTCACCGCTGGTTGAAATATAGTCTATTGGTGGCAGGGTATCCGTCAGTTCACGGATGGGGCTTAAGTCAACAGTCGAACGCAGAGAGGAATAGCGTGCAAAAGCGCATAGCACCTGTGTATTACTAGCTAAAAAGACATGAGAGTCACAAGCGACCTGTGCGTCGATGCGGTCGATTTCGCGTCCGCTCGACACATCAAATACGCGATAAAAATTTTCGCTTCCGGTCATGAGTAATACATGTTTAGAATCCGGGCTGAAACCGCCGAGTCTCGGACTTTGATAATCCCCCGGATCACTTTTAAAATCCAGCTTATTGCTGCTGACGAATTCGCCTGTGGCCGCTTTCAAAACGGCGAATGAATAGTCACCCGCTACCAGTAAATATTCCCCCCTCAGGTCATAGGTGAGAATAGAGCCGGGGTACGTGCGCTGTTTGGGTTGTGTCTGCCACAAGATCGTCGTTGAATACGGATCATAGGCGATAATGATGCCCTCGCTGGTGGATGCTGCAAGCTGCTTACCATCGGGGCTGAAAGCAATCTGCCAAAAAAAGGGCTTCAAATAATTGTTTTGGGGCGGTGGCAGACGCAGTTCAGCCAACCGTGCCATATCGCTAACGGTTTTGGTCGTAATCGGTACAGACGCATGAGTGGGTTCTTGGGCGCTGATCGGTAAAATCAGCGCCAGCAGAAGAAACATTACCAGTGATAAAAGAAATGTACGCATATTATTGATCCTGTTTGACGGCATAAATCTCAATCGATCCCGTTGCGCTGCCCGTTGCAATCCAATGCTCGCTGATGGCGGATACATGCCACCATGATGGATCGACGCTGGCGTCCAGATCGGTCCATAAGAGCTGTTGATCACTAATGCGGAATACGCGTGTAGGCGAAGAGCCGCTGCCTAAAGCGCCTGCCACATAAAAGCCGCGATTGAAATCATACGAGCGCAGTTGGTAGTCAAAATTTTTGCTACTAAAAACTGGATACGCTGGAGAGATGCTTTCCAGATTGGACTGCGCTACCAGTCGGCCGGATTGTTCGATTTGCCACACGTCGCCCCGATAAACCAGCCAGCGTCCGTCCGGCGTAAAGGTAGCGGCATTCGGCACGCGTAAATCATCATATGTACGATAAGGTAGGCGGTTGATGAGTATGCCCTGTGCCACATCCCAGAAGTGTAGGCTTTCGCGACCGAACACAGCCAGCACTTTTCCATTGGGTGTAAACGCCATCGCCAGTACTGCATCGTTATTGAGCAGTACGGATGTGACTTTTTCGGTTGTCCAATCGATCAGTTGAATGCTGCCGTCTTCGTCCCCAATTGCTAACCGACTGCGGTTATCGGAGGCCAACGCGCGGTACTTATTTGCGGGATCGCTCAACACGATATGAGAAGTGCTGTCCTGCGGCGAATAGGCAGCTAACTCCTGTTCAGATAAGACCATCAGACGGCGCTCGTCCGCGCTGAAGGCCATGCCGTAAATTCCGCCGTGCAGGGTATCCAGCAGCGGCAGTGCCGTATCGGGATGCGCAACATTCCATATACTGGTGCCACCTTCTACACCGGTGATGGCAACCTCGCTCTCGTCCGGACTGAAAACGGCGCGTAAAGGCCAGTTTGGGGTGCGGATGGTGCTGATTTTCTGGCCGGTGGCCAGATCCCAAATTGGAATTGTGAAAGGTTTCTGGTACGGCTTGCGACCACCCATCACCGCGCTAGGATAAGCCATCGCCAATTTTGTCGGGCTGGTTCCGATGATCGTATTGGACGAGTCGAGGTCGGTTTCGGAGAGCAGTTTCCCGCTGGTCAGATCGAGGATGCGCAGCATTTCTTCAGGAATCCCGGGCCCGATCATACAAATCAGCCGTGAGCCAATAATCTGTGTCTTTTCTGCCAGCGTTTTGGTTTCGGCGTCTGATAAACATGTCGGCTTGTGCGCCGGAATATCGGCTTGACGTTCTAAGGTGTGCGCATCCCACTGCCAGACTTCACCGGAGCGCAGCGTCGCTTGTAAGCGTGAGCCATCGGCAGTGAAGGCCAGATTAGTGAATTCAAGGCGGTCCAGCGGCAAATAGTCATCGGCATAGAGGGTGGTGCTTTCGCCCGTGCTGATATTCCATACATGAATAATGGCCTGATCACTGATATTCGCTCTCAATATGAGCGCTACCCTGTGCGAGTCAGAACTAAGAGCCATGCGTTCGATGCCGTAACCGGTGCGGTTGGTGGAGGGATAAGCAAAGACCTCGCTCTCATCCGCCGGAAGATGCCGCCAGACCGTCACGGCATTATTCATGACCTTAATGAGGGTGTTATCAGGCAGCCAGCCCACATAGCGTAAAGGACACGGTTCGTATTGACAGATGCGGACAAAGCCCGAACCCGATGCAATCGGGTCATAGGGTTGCAGTGGATAATTTTTACCAGTTTCGCTGTCCCAGATGATCAGGTGTGCGGCGAGATGATCGCCCAAGCGCTTGTCGTAGCCAATGGCAGCGGTGAACCATTTGCCATCCGGCGAAAACGACAGGTGTCCTAGATCAGCGCTCCAAGACTGCTGTGAGAAAAAATTACGAACCACGAGGCGTGGATGGGATGAGGTGCGCAAATCATAAAACCAGACCCCATTGGTAGTGGTAATGGCTAATCGGTTGTTATCTCCGCCGTACCAGACCACATCGGATGTCACACCACCGCTCAACAGATTGGTGGGCGTGAGTTGGGGCACGGTTTCCATCGTCAGTGGTTTGACTTTGGTCGGCCATTGGGTTGGGTAGGGCAGTGGTGGCACTTCTTCATAAACAGCCAGTGCGAATCTTAGGCCGAGGCCGCTCATCAGTAAGAGCAGGGATGTAAAGAGATATTTTCTAAATATGCTGCTGCTCAGCTGACGGTGAAAAGAAATACTGCTCTTAAAAGTAAATTTGCGCATACAATGTGAAAATCCCTAAAATTCGTTGTTAAGAGATTATCGCTTATTGGCAATATCTACTTCTACGGTTGCTTATCGCTTCGCCTACGCCACCGTAAAATTCGCGTTATCCTCATATTTTTAGGATAAATGATGTGTTAGCCTTGAGCTACAAAGGAACCATAAATGGTAAATGTATTTTCAAATACAGTACAATATAATTGTTGCGAACGGGTAGCCGCACGTATCCTAGATATTTCAAACTTGAATTTGCTTTTAATCGAGCAAAGTATATAGTTCAACTTCGGTCAATTAGCCCAGCAAAACTAGAGCTTAAGACGAAGGTAATTGACTTACGCTCAAAAGGATGGAGTTTTCCTAAAATCGCAACTCATTTGGATATCAGTGTTGGTAATGCATGGAACATGTCGAAAAAATAAACTGAGAAGCGGAATCACGCATTTAACCATAAGGTATATTAGACATTTAAATGTCTCGCTTTCAGTTTTTCCGAAACTGTAATCAATGACTGAAATAGCAACTATTTTTTCATGTCCTCTATTGAATAGTGATCTGTGCGATATTGCTCGTCCGTATCACAGCTTCCATAGTTGTTTCAGCTATTATGGCAAATAGAGAATCGGTCTATGACCATATTTATCCAAGCCCTCTCCTCTGAGACATTAATACCTCAGGACTAACTGCAACCATTTCATCAGACACTATCCAATTCGTAATTTAGCGCTTAATATTTTTTTGTGAGTGTTTTTCGTTGCTTTGCCATAGATTTAGGCGCTTTATCTCTAATAATCCATAATATTTCGTTCGCTTGCAATTCGCCTGAACATAGTTTTTCATGTAGAGCTAAAATTGCGTAAACCTCAAGATACGTGTTTATATCCCCATGTTGCAGTGGCGCAAAAACGACGCCGAATTGATTATCCCAAGTAAGAAAGTCCTTTCTAAATCTTCGGCGCGTAGTCTCATCGCCTCGCAACATCGGTAGCGCATCAAAATTTCCATTTCGATGTTCATCCAAACACACAATCAGTTCGATTATATTGATTAATTTCCTTTCAACTGCGCTTAAAGAATCTATTTCAACCTGTTTTTTGAGATTAGCTAAACTCTGCAAGTTTGGTTCTCTTGCTAAGTTATCAAGCGCCGCATAAATTCGTTGTGTTCTGTTCGAATCTGTACCATGTTTAACAAAGAAACGTCCGCCAGCAACTGCACTGCAGAATTCAAGGGGATCAATTGCATCAAAACTGAGTTCTTTGACTATAATCCTTGGTAGTTTTCCACTGTGCGCAAAATCCAAATCGCGTGGGTTATCTAAATCCAAATTGAAAATTTTGCCTATTACTCGTGCGAGTCGAATATCTACAGCAATGATGGGAAATAAAGCACGAGCCAACTCGTATACTAATACATATAAAACGGGATTAACACGCAAAGTCGCAGGAATCTGCACACTAGTATTTAGTGAAGGCATCATCGGCATTCCGTCGCGATTTATTAGCCAATCCTTAAAGCGCATTTCAAGAGTTTTACTCTCTGAAAGATTTATATGTCCATTTTTATCCTTAATCCAATAAATACCCGCCTGTTGTATTTCACCTGCCATTGGCAACCGATACTGAAATTGTTGATTTGTTTGCTGCTTAGTTAACCAACGACAAAATTCTACAGCAGCATCTTCAGTGACTCCGCCTACAGCCATTTTGCCTGATCCTGATCGGAAATGACGACCAAGCCAATGATACGGTGTATATTGGGCATTACCGTCAACGAAAAGCTGGAATTCAGCGTTTGTTATCGGTGATACATCTCTGTAAATATCATCGTCTAAGCGAGTAAATCCTTTCAAACGACGAGTCAATATGGCCTCAGCAGCTACATGTCTTCGCTGCAAATCATCTGATTCAACATCCTGGTTGATAATTTGCTCCAGATGGTGTCTTATCTTAGGTTGCACCCTCAATGCCTCCTCGGAGCATTCTATCGCTAATACGAGTGTTGAAATTGGTACTGGGTCTTGTTCTAAGCAGGCTTGAATAATTGCGGTTGCATCGTTACGTGCACAAAAAAGGCGGATTGTCTCATGCCACCAATCATCCACGACGACTTTCGTTAATTCATTTGCCGATCTTTCTTTTTCCATATAAACGGCAGTAAGGTACTCTTGAAAAGTTTTATGTGAAAAACTATAAATTCCGTTTTCACGTTCTATCAATATACCGCTCCGATTTTGAATACTTTCAATAAAATCTTCACCTTTCATATTAGGGGCCACAAGCCTTAAAGGGTACTCAATAATTTTAATCATTTTATGTAAGGGGAGTTCGCGAGTTTTATATGCCATCATGGCAAACGCGAGAGGACGGAGAATATCTTGTTTTTGAGCCGGTGTTAAATCTACTATTAGCCCACGAGCTTGTTCACTTTTCCCTAAAAATACGTCACACATTTCAGAGTAAAGTTCAACCCGACGGCCTGGTAATGAACTTCGAAATTGATGAACGTTTGCGATCATAGTGAGTAGTAAAGGATTTACGGCTAGCTCTGCTATATCAGGCGCTGCATCTATTCGTCTCATGAGATCTACTGATCCCCTCCTGGCAGCCATTTTAACGCCGGGATCGATTTTTTGATGTCGCATTATTTCTGTAGCTAGATACCAATTGTAAACAAATGAGGCGATTTGGTTTCGGTTAAATTGTCGTACTTCCAATAAAGTTACACCATTGATTGGATTGCTTCTATATCCATGAGGGCGTGAAGTGAGAATAAATCTATTTTCACCGTATAATGCCATTTGTTTTTCGACCCATTCAATTACCATTAATCTCGCTTCAGAGTCTGCAACCTCATCCAATCCGTCTAACATAACCAAGAAATCACCGCGCCCCAAGTGTTCCTCAAACCATCCCTCGGGCGCTTTAGCTTTTTCTTCTAATAAATCTAAACTCTTACGCACAATATTTGGTAAACTTATCGTTGGATCATCAAGAATTGTTTTTGCGTGGTCACGAAGAAATAAAAGAATGGGCAATTTATCGGGAATATGCAAGTCTGGTTTACTTTTTAAGTTTGTAAGGGCGAGAGCAATATACTTTAATAACGTGGTCTTTCCACTGCCGGGAGCGCCAATAATGACCATGTTGCCAACAGTAGAACTATTGAGGTACGCCCAAATGCCATGCCCACCTTGGCGTAATTCGAATGGGACAGGGTTGTCGTTATTACTTTTTCTGTTGGTAATGCTCGATTCAGCAATACTTAGATCAACAAATACACGTTCCAGCTCAAGAGCGAAAGTGCCTTGGGTACTTAAACCTTTTACGTCTAGTGTCCTATAGTTGTAAACCAAATACTGGAGGTAAGGTTGACGATATTTGTCCCGAGTTTCTTGGCGCTGATGTTCTTCTTCCTTTTTCTGGCGTTTTCCCAAGAGCTTCACTAATGTCTCGGAAGCTCCTTTTACTAGGACATCTGAAACTGCTTTTATAACTCCTGTAAATAGTCCAATAAGTATAGTGATTAAGTAGGCCAAGATTACGAGACTAATTGATATCCATATGTTTTGCTGAGTAATTGAATAGAAAAACACGAAGCTAGTAGGAACACCCAACGCCGCAACAACAGCTATTGCCAAAGCTATCCAAGTATTTTCTTTTGAACCGCTGGGTCCAGACGTCATTTTATGCTCCGACAAAATGTTTAATACAATGAGATGAGATTATATTATAGCCAGCCTAAAACATATTTGTCACATGCTGTCAAAGTCGTAACGGTTTTCATACTTGGGAGGATTAGTCAAATGGTTACTTTGCCTGAATATTTGAGTTTATGATCAAAATTTGTGAAACACAAAAGCAGATAGAACAAGAGAAACCTTACTGATGCATCTGTTGCTAGTGACTTTCTTGCCATTAGGGTAGGGCGCAAGTAAATCGGTGCGGAAACCAGCCCGGCCTAAAAATTCGCCACAGATCCGTTGCGGTTGACCAGTGCTTTATATTTTGTGGACAGATGCAGTATTCGCTGCTAATAGGCGGGACATAGGTATCGTAGCTTTACGGGGAGTCTTGGGGATTTCGCACGTTTTGTATGTTTTAGAACAGGGAAGTGTACGTCTTCAAAACATATGGGCTAATTAGATGTCAGACTTAAGAGGGGATGCGGATTGACAATAACGCTTTAAATGAATAAAAAATAAATTTGATGTATTTTCAAATACAGTACAATATAATTGTTGCGAACGGGTCGCCGCACGTATCCTAGATATTTCAGAGTTGAATTTGCTTTTGACAGAGCAAAATATGTCGCTCGACTTCATCCTATCGATCCTGCAAAAGTAGAACTTCAAGCACAAGTCATTGAACTGCGTTTAAGAGGGTGGAGCTTTCCAGCTATTGCAAGACATTTAAATATTAGTGTTGGGACTGCATGGAATATGACAAAAGCGAACGTTGCAGAATACGGTGACAAGTTGGATAGTTTGGAGTAACTTCGGAATTAAAGGCAAGGATCAAGTTCATTTCTTGAGATTGCTCAGCTTGCTACAATTATCTGTCTGTTCTAGGCGTTATAGAATGCATCAAATGAAAAATTCGTGATGCTTGTCTCCTATGTTATCTATTGATTATGCGGTCTTAACACGGCGAGCACTGGCAATTT
>JBBSBM010000019.1:0-91653 GCA_038251275.1 Aggregatilineales bacterium | reverse complement strand
TCCTGAACCATTATGATCGGTGAACATGTTCAAGAATTTGATGAACGCGTTCAGTAATTTGGTAAACATGTTCATTTTTACCATTTTATACGCCAGATTTCTCCCTCAAAAAGCGTCCACCACTTAGTGTGGTGCTACCAGCGACTACCAAGAATTAAGGTTATTGGGCAGTCACATTACGACCACCCGATAACCATCACAGATAATTCAACGAGCGAAAAACTCAGCCAACACAGGTGCAAGCGCGGCAGGTGATACCGCATGATCTTGGCCTTCCAAGACACGAACTTTGACGTTGGGCATATCATCCACCAATGACTTGGCTGCGTCATGGAAAAAGGGTTCGCTGTTCTCGCCGACGATCACGAGGCCGAGGGCTTTGTAGGCGCTCCACTGTCCTTTTGGCAGCGGTTTACCTGCCAGATAATCTTGCACAATCGTGCCGTCATAGGCCAATGTGTGCGCGACCTTCTCCATATCTGACCACTCCGGCGGTTTCACCCCTTCACTGAAAGTTTCAGCCATCGGCGCGTTTTTCATCATCTGGACAAACTCAGCCGGAATCAGCATGGCTTTGGTCATGAAGATTTCAACGGCATCACTGCGCCGACCTTCTGCTGTTGCCTTGTTCAACTGCTGAACATAATCCGTTGGCAGTGGCGGACGGCTGTCATCAATGATGAAGGGTGGTTCGTACATCGCCAGTTTTTTGACCTTGTTCGCCAGTTTAGCGGCGGCTTCTAAAGCGAGGATTGCGCCCGACGACATGCCATATAAATAGGCTGTTCCACCAACCCCATTGATCAGCGCATCAATGTCTTCAATCTCGCGCTCGACTGCATACGGTTGGGTGTCGGTGCTATCACCACGTCCACGCCGATCATAATCAATCACAGCGAAATCCTTATCCAAAATGCCTGCGAGTTGGCCTTCCGGTGATTGTGTGCGAACACCCAACGCGCCAGTGACCAGAATCAGCGGTTCTCCCTCGCCATATTGGTCGTAGGCAATGCGCGTCCCATCCTTCGAGGTTACAGTTTTCATCTCGGTTGTCCTTTATCTATATCGCTAATCGTTCAATTGAGTAGGGAAAAGACAAAGCCGTAGCCGGATAGGGCTGCTTTTCCCCTACATTCGTGACCGATTAAACTGTTGTGGTTGGATATTTTTTGGCTGAGTGCTAGCTCGCAAAGAACGCAATCAAGGCTGGAGCAAGAGCTTCTGGTTCGACTTCATGTGTCTGACCTTCAAGCGTTTTATGCTGAGCGTTTGGGATGGCTTTCGCCAGCGCAACTGCCGTTGGGTGCATGAACGGAAATTCACTTGCTCCACCATCCATAACCAATGTTGGCACATTGAGTCGGGCGGCTTTGTCAGTAGGTACGGCGGCATCTTCACCCAGCGCGGCAGCATCATAAGCAAGTGTCGGGGCAATGGCTTCGAACATCGGCCAGATTGGAATCTGCTTCATGCCTTCAAGATGTTCGGCTGGCATCCCCATCAGCATCATAAATAATCCGACCGCATCATCATTTCGGCCTTCAGCCAATGGTTGTTTGAGCTCGTGTCGTAATTTCACCCACGCTTGTTTGGCAGTTTCATCATCGTTATAGGGCGGTTCGTACATCGCTAGTTTTTTCACTTTGCTGCCGAGTGCGAGTGCTGCCTCGAAAGCCAGTCCCGCACCGGATGAAATACCTGACAAGAATGCTGAGCCACCTGCATGATCAATCAGCGCTTCAATGTCCTCAATCTCCCGCGCCACAGCAAAAGGCAGTGTATCAGTGCTGTCGCCACGTCCGCGCCGGTCATAGTGATAGACCGTGAAATGCTCCGCCAGCAAGGGAAATACCCCTAGTTTTGAGGTTTCGGATTCCATCGCCCGCTGTTCAAATGTCCCGCCGACGAGGATCAGTGCTGGCCCTTTTCCCGCTTGATCATAAGCAATGGTTGTGCCGTCTTTTGAGGTTGTGGTTTGCATATTGATTGGTTCTCCTTGTTATATGATTAATTCTTAATGCGCGTCAGAGTTGATTCGTATCCACCGCCACCGGGGTACGTCCACGCGCCGGAATTGATATTGCCGTCGTCACTCCATGTGCCTTTGTAGTAAGCCGGTGATCCCTTTTCGCCACCCCATATGGTCAATGTTTCATCGTCCACTTCGTAGGTATAGTCCAGCGTATCCGGCCTGTTGCCGAACCAATGGGACTTGATGTCGTCACTGGGCTTTTCTGCGCCGAAAGGCAGTTCGTAGCCGATGATTTCTATCCCCTTGATCGGTCGCCCACTGTGTACAAAATCCACGTGCTGGATCAGGAAAAATCCACCTTCCATCCACTCAAACTTGACCTGCCCTTTGATGTCCGGCCCTGCGACATTCCATGTGCCAACCAGTTTCTCTAAGCTCTTGAGTCCGAGATAAGGATGCGGCGTACTGTTGTCTGTCATCACGTTTTCTCCTTCAACTAATCGTGCAATTTGGTTGATGTGGAAGGGCCATAGATCCTGCCACATTTCTTTAAACGTTGGTCTTGTCATCGCCCAGCAAGTCAATACGCCAATCATTGCAGCGTATCGGCACTCCTTTGGGATACTCGAAGTCACATTCACCCATCAACTCGAAGCCAGCGTTGCGGCACAGGTTATTAGATGCCGTGTTGATAACTTTTGGATAGGCGTGCATGAAACGATGCTTCCCCTCGATACGTGCCTTTTCCACCACCGCCAGAGTCGCGGCTAAAGCAATGCCTCGTCCTTGATACTCTGGCAGAACACCCCAGCCTGCCTCCCAAACCGTCATATCGTTCCACTTTGTCTCCCAATAGCCCACCGAACCAACCGCGTTCCCATCCAACCAAACGACGAACATATACGCTTCGCCCACTTTCAGGTTGACATACTTTTGGTGGCGCTCCAAGAGTTTTTCTTCACTTTCTGACCCACCTAAAAACGCGGTCATCTCCGGTGCATTATTGCGCCTGAGGAATGGCAGATCATTTTCTGAATAGGGCTTGAGTTCGATAGCTGGCAGCGGTTTCATGGGTTACAACGCCGCCAGAATTTCATCAAGACGGTCATAGGATTCATCCGATCCTTCTTGCATACCCGAACTGATCATCCCGTCGCGATCTTCCACCGTCTGGAAAACCGACGACACAATCAGCTTGGTTTTACCATCGGGCAAGGCTTCTAAGGTCATGGTTTCCATCAGCACATGCCCCGGCATGCCTTCGAACTCGAAGGTATCGACAACGCTTTCCGGCGCGGTGATCGAGTGATACACCCCATGAAAAGCGAACTCGTTACCATCCTTACCACGCTGGACATAGCGCCAGAGTCCGCCCGCTTTGACCTCCATTTTGTCAACGATAGTCGTGTATTGGCGCGGTCCCCACCAATTCGGGATTTGTTTGGGGTCGGTCATCACTTTAAAGACCAGATCGCGAGGCGCGTTAAAAATCCGTGTCATACTCATTTCGTGCGAATCCGGTTTAGCAATCACTTCTGATTTCGTCATGGTCATCTCTCCTTGTGTCTAACAACCTACATTCAGTTAAAACGTCTTCGTTGATTCCCTCGCTAGTTTACGGGGGAGGGTTTGGGTAGGGGTTCAAATAACGGGTGTTTACTTCACCACGCGATACTTCAAATGAGTCACACCTTGTCCTTCAACCACTTCGATTTGTTCCAATTGAGGCGGTGTGTCACCAAAATTTTCGAACAGTCGCACACCCTTTCCCATCACCACCGGCACAATATCGATGTGGATTTCATCCAGCAGTCCGGATTTGAGGCATTGTTGCAAGGTGCTTGCTGTGCCCACATCTACATTTTTATCGCCTGCGATGGCCTTGGCTTGGCGGACGGCACTTTCGATGCCATCGGTGACGAAGGTGAAGGGAGAGCCTTCTCGGGTAACCCACTCCTGTGGAATGCGGTGGGTAAGAACCACAACAGGCAAATCTACCGGATGCTGCCCACCCCATGCGCCAGCGATGTCAAAGGTTTTGCGTCCGGTGATCAACACACCCGCTGATTTGATACTGCGTTCGAGCTGCGCGGCGCTGGCTGCCGAAACCTTAAATTTCCAGTCGCCACCCGGCATTTTGTATTCGGTGTCGCCACTGTTATACCAATTAAAGAGAGGATCACCGCCATCACCTAAAGGATTATTCGGCCCGTCGTTTTCGCCAGCCACAAACCCATCCAGTGACATGGTCATGTTGAAGGTTACTTTTCCCATCATTACTCTCCTTGAGTGTTTGACTCACTATCGTCTTTGGCTTCATCCTGTTGCAGCGTACTCAGGTAGTCATCCAAACGGTCAAAGCGTGCCAGCCACAGATGGCGGTAATCACTCAGCCACGCATCCAGTTCCGCCAGTGGTTCAGGTCGGATTTCATACCAGTGACGTTGCGCATCCTGCCGCACAGTCACTAACCCTGCGTCTCGCAGCACCTTGAGATGCTTGGACATCAGGGGTTGGCTTTTACCCAGCGACTCAACCAACTCGCCGACGAGTCGGGGGCGTTCGCGGAGTAAATCGAGAATACGTCTGCGCGTTGGGTCAGCCAGCGCTTCAAATGTTGTTGTCATAGAACAAATATACACTCTTTTTACATAACTGTCAAGTTATATAACTAATTGGTTATTAAATGAATGGTCGATAAATTTCGATAGGAAGGAGTATAAATTGAAATTGAGGGCGGAGAAGAGGTGTATTTTTCGAACATTAGGAAAAGGCGCACCTTCTCCCTACATTCGAACAAGGATATGGGTTATTTCACCACGCGGAAATAAATATCAGTGCGACCTGCTGGCGATTCGATCAACTTGACCTTTTCCAATTTGATATTGGCATCCGCTAGATTGTCGAACAAGTGCAAACCCTCGCCCAACAAAACAGGCATCACACCAATTTGCAGTTCGTCAATCAATCCATCTTTTAAGCAATGTTGCACAGCACTTGCGCCGCCCACGATGGTGACCTCTTTGTCACCAGCGGCGGCTTTGGCTTGCTTGATGGCACTTTCAAAACCGTCGGTCACAAAGACGAACTTCAGCTTTCCATTTTCACCTTTGGCGACTGTAGCCGGAACATCATGCGTGACCACAAACAGCGTCACTTGATATTCGTAACCCGTGAAATCGCCATTTGCCATATCATAGGAATGTCTGCCCATGACAACCGCACCGGTGGCTTTTATCGCCTCCATAAGCGCTTCGGCGTTTGCTAATTCACCAAGGTCAGGATACAACGCCGCTACGCTGCCGTTCCGGTCATTCACAAAACCATCCAACGACATGGTCATCCCGCCCGTAACTTTTCCCATTAAAGTTTTCTCCTTTGATTGAAATCTCTATAAATGAAGCAGGTTAGCCTCCTGTTGAATTAGACCTTCTTCCACAACGTCATATACTTTTTCTTATACTTGAGTTCATCTTCGGTTTCGATTAATGCCAGTGCTTTGGTTTTGATACTGTCGTCTTTGACCACATCGTAGACATTTCGCATGCTTTGGAGAATGTCGGAACGGATAAGGGTGCAGTTCTTTTCTGATGCGCATTCTTTAAACCGCTGTTCGAGGCCAGCGACTAATGTTTGCTGCTGCGACTTGCCCACAATGCCGATTTTCCACAGCGATTGCATACAATGTCGTGCTGTGACGAAGCGCTCATCTTTGGTGACTGCGATCAACTTGTCAAAGTCGCGGATGATGCGCTTGTCAGGATCACTTTTAGCGAGGTTCGATAACACTTGCGCGGCAATCGCCCGCACATGATTATCTTTATCTTTCAGCCCAGTAACCATGTCATCCCACACGTCATACGCCCAATCAACAGGCTTATCGGTGGCCTCAATAACGGCAGAATAGGCTGCGTTCTGTAAGTCTTTATCGGTCGAGCGAATGTTATCAATCTGCGTGCGGGTGTTCTGATCCATTGGTTTCTCCTAAAGCTGAGTTACATTGATTTAAGCACATCTGTTCTGTAAAGGCAAGTCGGTTAAATAAAAATCAGTTTTCATACAGAGTGACCAACTTAATGGACAATTTTAAAACATATTGTACAATGATTGAACCACTCGATAAGTATCCTTCAGGAAAAAATCCATGATCATCGGCATCCCAAAAGAAATCAAAGACAATGAATATCGTGTCGCACTTCCCCCCAACGGTGTCCGCGAACTCGTGCGGCACGGTCACCGTGTCTTAGTTCAAAGTGCAGCCGGAGCAGGCAGCGCCTTTACCGACGAAGAATATATCAAGGCGGGTGCAAGCATCGTCCAAAGCGCGGCGGAAGCGTGGGGCGATGTGCAGATGGTGCTGAAGGTTAAAGAGCCGCAGCCTCAGGAATATGGTTTCTTACGGGATGATCTGGTGCTGTTCACCTATTTGCATCTGGCAGCCGACGAGCAGCAAACACATGCATTGCTCAACAGTGGCGTAACCGGTATCGCCTACGAAACCGTTGAGGATGCTAAGGGACAGCTCCCCTTACTCCAGCCAATGAGCGAAGTTGCCGGACGTATGGCAACCCAGATCGCCGCCCAATATCTTGAAAAACCGCAGGGCGGACGCGGTATCCTGATGAGTGGCATTCCCGGTGTGGCTCCTGCACATGTCGTCATTTTGGGCGCTGGAACGGTTGGTACACACTCCGCCATGATCGCGCTGGGTATGGGCGCTCGTGTCACTTTGCTGGATGTCAACATGGATCGCCTGCGTTATCTGGATGAAGTCATGGGCAGCAAAGGCCGCTTAACGACTCTCGCTTCCAACGAAACCAATATTGCCGAGGCTGTGACCACTGCTGATGCCGTCATCGGCGCGGTTTTGGTGACCGGCGCACGCGCACCCCAACTCGTCACCCGTGATATGCTGCCGACCATGTACAAAGGCAGCGTGATTGTGGATGTAGCGGTTGATCAAGGTGGCTGCGTCGAAACCACCCATGCTACTACTCACAGTGACCCGATTTACTTTGTCGATGGTGTGCTGCATTACGGTGTCGCCAATATGCCGGGAGCGGTGCCGCGTACTTCCAGCTTTGGCCTCGCCAACGCGACCCTCCGCTACATCTTGAAAATTGCTGACATGGGTGTGCATGAAGCCCTGAATAAGGATGCTGGTTTGGCAAAAGGCTTGAATGTTTATAAGGGCAGTGTGACGCATCCCGCCGTCGCCAAGACCTTCAACTTGCCCTTGTCCGAGATGAACTCACTGGTCGTCGCTTAACATACAGTCTCGAAAGTTGGGAGAAAAGCCAAACACGAATATGGCTTTTCTCCTTCCCCGTTAAGATGACACCCATCTGACACATATCCAAAGGAGTGCCTGTGCGCTCCTTTTTTGTTTTATGGCTGTTCTTGGGGAACGCTGCGACTGCTTCAAACTCGCTTCATCAAATGATTCGGTTATAAAACCTGTCCACAGATAGAGGACATGTTATAAGTTAACCCTTCTGGTCGAATGCGACCTTGAGACAAACACGCTTTGAACCCTTGCTCCGATCCCGAATACCGTCGATAAATTGGAACATTGCATAGCCAAAACCTATTTTTTTACGCAGCAGGCTTTGAACGTGTTTCACGGCAATGGCTGACTCATCCACCGAAGCATAGCCCGTAACCCATTCACCAGTGACGTCTCCAAAACGCTTACATGGGGCGACGCTAACCTTGGGGTTGTTGCGGATACGTTTGATCTTGCCCGATTCCCCGTCAGTCCACATATAGAACGCACCAGCTTCTTCAGCAAACCAAATAGGGGTTGCCACGCCTTCGCCATTCTTGCGAAATGTCTCCAGACTCAAAAATTGTTGATCCTTAAACTGCTTCAAATCCGTCATGTTATGCTCCTAAGTAACCAACCCATAAAGAGGGCTTTGGTTGATGAATGCTGAGAAAACGATTGATATGCTGCGCTAAGCCAAAGCCTGATTGGTCAGTGTTAACGCGTGTGCTCATCCTCAAGGTGCTTGCGGATGGCCTCGGCAATCTCGGTGAGACTATCGAGTTGTTGAGAGGTAAGGACATCGCCAAAGCAGTGCTTAATTTCCAGATGCTGCAAAGGCAAGGCACGTTCGATAGCCTGTTTACCGCTATCAGTTAGGCTGACCTGAAACCCGCGTGCATCATCCGGACTGTCTACTTTGTTCACTAGACCGCTTGCTTCCATACGGGTGATCTGGTGCGAAAGGCGGCTAATTTCCCATGTAAGGGTACGGCACATATCTTTGGCACGCACAGCAGGAGTGCCAGACTCGTAGAGTGAAACCAGCACTACAAACTCGGCTTCGGTCAGTTCAGAGTGGGTAGCCAAGCGTTGCGTCAGGTGCGGCAGCAGTTGCATACGGATGCTGTGAAGCGCTTGCCACGCCTTGAATTGTTGTTCCGTCAATATGTTTGTTTCCATACCCTCATTCTAACGGATTATTACTTGACGTGTCAACAAAAATGACTTAACGAAGCATGAGTGATTTTTGACCCTTCGCCGGCTCATTCTTACGAGAGGCAAAACACCTGATGACCTTAGAATTCTGGCTTCGCAAAAAGGGCTGACGAAACACGGGGACATCATCAATTGGCTCAAGGGAGATTTTGATCTCGATCATGGTCAGCAAAAGCCGCTTGACTACGCTTGCTTCTAATGAAACCTATATCGCTGAAGCTATTGCCAGCACCTTCAACTTGCCATTGGCCGAGATGGACTTACTGGTCGTCGCTTAACCCTCGCTTCCCCACCGAACTCACAAAGGAATGCCTCGTGCATTCCTTTTTTGTTGTACATTGGGAACGTTTATCCAGTGAGAGGATGAAACCCTATGAACACTTTCGTGCGTAGACAAGGTGCGAGCGCTATTCCAGTCAATACTGAGGGTAAAATCTTGCTGCAACTGCGTGATGATCGCCCTGATCTGCTATACCCCAACTGTTGGACAACCCTCGGCGGTGGAGTAGAAGATGGTGAAACCTTCGATGAAGCCATCCGCCGTGAACTACTTGAAGAAATCGAACTCGAATTGCCGGTCAAATTATGGCGCGTTGATGAGAGCGTTATCGAAATTCATGGTCATCAATTCCTTGTCGCGAACGCGATTTACGTTGGGCGGATTGATCTACCTGTCTCTGAAATCAAGTTGAATGAGGGACAAAGGCTTGGATATTTTGGTTTGGAAGACCTCCCGAACCTTCAAATTGGTTACAATTTCGAGCCCATGTTTCGCGAATTCTTCGCCGCGCTGAAGAATGGTATACTGTCTCTATAGGAAAAGGTATTTCTTTTCCAAAATTTAAGGAGAAAAATGGAAACATATTTAGAGATTGTCAAAACAAAAACAGGTAACACAGCCGACGATTTCAAACTTCTAGCAGAAGAAAAAGGTCTCACCAAGCAACGTGAGATTATCATGTGGCTCGAAGACGAATTTGAGCTGGTGCATGCTCATGCAAAAGCTGTAGCTAACGTCATTCTTCATGCCGATGATCCCAAAGAAACTGACGATCAAGGCATTGCCAAACATTTCACGAGTATCAAATCGGTTTGGCGCGCTCCTTATGATGATCTCATCGCGCAAGTGAAAGAATTTGGGGATGATGTGGTTGTTGAGCCCACAAAAACCTTCCTCAGCCTGCTGCGTAAAGATCAGAAATTTGCCATTGTGCAGGTATCCCCTAAACGGCTCGATATTGGCATCAAACTGCCCGGTACGAAGGCTAAGGGACGGTTCGAAAACGCGGGGGCATGGAGCAAAATGGTCACCCACCGTGTAAAAATTGATGATCCCGAAGAGATTGATGCTGACTTGTACACATGGTTACGCCAAGCCTACGATAAAGCCTAATCCTTAAGCGCGTGTCAGCCGGATTCGCACCAGCGCCAGCGATTGGGCAACATGGCGGATGCTGTTCGCGTCCGGCTGACCTCCAGAGTCTTTTGGAATCTGATACACCCTGATCAGATTAGCCGAGTTAGCAATAATTCCCTGCAATGCGCTAATGGTTGCCTCGTCACCCTGAGATGCATTCGCCACGCCGCTATATTTGCGTCCTTTGAGCCAAACCGTCACCGGAACATTACCCTGTAAATTCTTCCACCAACGATGCAGCGGGATTACTACTAAACTGTCACCTTGAAGGTCATAATAACCCACCGGAAGTGTATAGACTTTTCCACTTTTGCGCCCTTTGAAAGATAACACAATCGAACTAGCGCTGAGAACACTGTGAAGCGGTGAACGCAGCAGCGCGGCGATGAGCGGGTTAATCACTGTCGCTACAAATCTTGGTGGCGAGGGTCGTTCGGCAATCATGGGATCAACGGTCATGGTGTTTTGCTCCAACACTTTTGAATACGGGTTTCATTGCCTAGAATATAGGGCAGATGAACGATCACACTCAATGAGCAATCAAGCGGTTTTGTATATTAGGGAACAAAAACGCGAAAGTGTATAGGAACCGCAATGGCAACACCCTCTCAAAATAAAGATCGACGATCCGAACGCACCCGCCAGATGTTACGCCAAGCGTTTCTTGAAGTGGTGCGTGAGAAGGGACTCACCAAAGCCAACGTCCAAGATATTGTGGATCGGGCGAACGTCAGTCGCGGGACGTTTTACGCTCATTATGCCGATAAATACGCGCTGATTGAAGTGATTATCCGCGAGGAATTTCAACGCAATCTTAGCAATTTACCGACCGCCGCAGAATGGACTCGTCAAACGCTACATCTCCTCATCCAAACAGTTTTGGAATATTTCAAGAGCATTTACAAGCGCCATCACCGTTCGCGTGATATTGGCCCGGTCATGGACAAAACCATCCAAGATGAAATGGCTTTGCTGTTATTGGCGTGGTTGAAAGCTCAACCTCAGACTGAAACAGGGTTGCCTTTGGAAACCTTAGCCCAGATCATCAGTTGGACGATTTATGGGGCGGCGCTGCAATGGAGTCTGGAAGCAAAGCCGCTTGCCGCCGAACAGATGGCGACTGAAGTGTTGCGACTGATTATGGACGGATTGGCGAAACAGATTCCGAACTTGTAATTCAGTGAACCTTAGTACCGCGTTTTGATTCGGAAACTGCAAAAACTGCAACTGCGAAATCGGCTTAGGGCGCGGATTTGAGGGAACGAAGCGCCGAAATTTCGTAAAATTCTTCAGTTTCTTCAGTTTCTTCAGTTTCAGAAGTGCATTTTGTGTCCCAAATATCCTCCCACGGGAGGCTATGTACTCGCAGTCGTCAGAGGCTCAAGCCTCTGCCTGAGTAAAATAAGGGCGCTGAAGCGCACTACGGATAAACAAATAAGCAGAACAAGCGGCAGCAGAGGCGGCAATGGCAAAAGGTGGTTTTGTGCCGGAATTGCCGGAGGATAAACCCTCCGGCAAAATGAATAAAGCCGCCTAAAGGCGACTCCAAGAATATTGGCGACAAGGATGTTAATGTGCGTGAAAGCGAAGTGGGCGCAAAGCCTTGCGCCCCTACAGCCCCATAGATAGTGTATTCGGTTTTGCGATGGAACGGGTTACCATTTGGAAGAACATTTGGCAGCTTTTTCAGGATGCTAGTGCTAACGGTTTTGAGGGAGTGGGCGTGTTAAGCGGGTTGGTGGATGGTTGGAAAATAATTTGTCGGGTTAACCGAAAATAAACCTGAAAAATAATAGTGGACACGGCGTATGTCATGCGACATAGGGTTAGATTAAGCGATACGACAGCACGTTCGATCAAAATGAATCGGTGGTTGCTCCGCCAGAGGCTAAAGCCGTCCGGCTCCATTTTCCGGCGGGAAGTAGGCTAAAGCCCACTCTGACCCGCCGGGACACGTCTCAAAAGGCAAAGATCAGACTTTTGAAATTGATCAATGCTTATGCCGTTTTGTTAATACAACCCTATGACGCTCAATACGCAGCGTGTCCCTACTGTTGAAATGATGTTATGCGTTGGGGGTTGCGGGAGGCGTTCCGTTTGGACGTGTGCCACCCGGAGGCGCACCGTTGGGACGATTACCGCCGGGGCCGCCACCAGCAGGGCCACCATTGCTGCCGGTTTCAACCGGCGTGGTTGAAAGATCAAGCGCGATGTAGAAGGTCGCCTTGTAGCCGCCAAGGGTTTTGTCATCGTTCTCGGTCAAAGCCAATGTCAAAGTTTCGCCATCATCGGCAAAGATGCCATCATCGGTGTTCATCATGTCGCGTCCAGTGTGGGTCGAATATGGCTTTTGAGCATAAATCTTATCGGTCATGGCCTCATCGAAGAACAACTGTGAGGTAAATTCATAACCGGAGTCGGATGCCGGATCAGTGCGAATTTTGAAGTGGATATGTACGGTGCGTCCGCGATACCAACCGGGATAAATGGTGGTGAAAGCGGCCGTTCCTAGATTATCGGTTATCTGATAACCACGCAGGAATTTCTTACCCGTGTTATCCACACCTTGCGCGTTCACATCTGAATAATTACCCAAAGCGTCGCAGTGCCAAACATCGACCTGTGCGCCTGCCAACGCTTCACAAACATCACCATTCACCTGCGTCAGTTGGAAAGTTAGTTGCAGCGGTACACCTTCGACGATGCTGCCGTCAGATGGCTCGATGCGAATATCGGAACGGTTGAGCATCTCATCGACGAAGTACGGGCCTTCGGTCTTAGCCGGTTTGACCACGCAGCTTGGCAATGCCGTTCCAACCGGCGTTGCGGTGCTGGTTGCCTGCCCGATGCGCATGTTCTTAAAGCCGGTGCCGACGAAGAAAGCTGCGCCCGCGCCACCGAGTAAAGTTAAGACCTCTCGCCGCGAGAGGATACGACCAATCGGTTTGTCGTCGTCGTGCAATTCTGTTTCATGGGTTTTCATTCTTATTTCCTTCCGAGATAAAGGCTAACTGATCAATGCTGATTTCACATTGCCGCTACTTTAATGGATGGTTGTTCAGAAGTTGTGGAGATTTGGTAAGGAAGTGATGAACTTTGGGAATTGGTAACGTTGATTAAATAGTTCAACGGACACGTCGTGCCGTGTCCCTACTAAGTTTAGTGTTGATTGGCGCGGGAGGAATAAATTCCTCCCCTACAAAACAGGTAGGACTGCACTAAGTGGTGGACGGTGAATTTTACCCCCACCCCAACCCTCCCCCGCAAGCGATGGAGGGAGCCAATACAAGTTTCAGGGTCATTAAACACACCCTTTTAGCGCAAATGTGATGTCCACCGTTTAGTGTGGTGCTACCACAAAACAACGCGTCAAATAAAATAGAACATTGTTCAGGTGGCACGTTGGAAGAATTTGTAACTTATTATAGTCTCAATTCACTCTAAATTTGTCGCCTTTGAAATAATCCTCCATGACATCCATCCACTGCACGAGGCCGCGCCACTGACCAAAGGGTTGATAATAAGCCGCGATTTCCTTGTCGTCTTTAGCTGCGATGCCGTTATTGATGCTGTCCTTGTAAACCGTTCGGCAAACGCTATCGGTCGCCAAGCGATCAAAATGTCCCAACAGCCGCAGCATATTTCCCGCCGCGTAATCACCAAATCCTTTGAGCGATTTGATGCACTTGTAAACTTCATCGGATGGCAAATCAGCATCACGCCATGACTCGACTTCCAATTCACCATTGGCGATGCGGGTGGCGAGTAAGTGTAGATAATCACCACGATAACCGGCGCGAACATGGGCGTTTAAATCCTCAACCGAGATTGCCGCAAGCCGCTGTGGATTTGGGAAGGCATGACCTCCTTCCACGTAAGCATCTCCCAATGTCACTACACGTTCGGTCATCTGGATGGTCATGCGCCATGTGGTGTTGGTTGTGAACAAGGTTTTGCAAAGGTCTTCCCAAACTGTTGGCGCGGATAACAACCGTCCTGCACCAAGTTGTTCAATCCACGCATAACGCGAATGCTGAGCCACAAGCTCATAAAAACCGGTGAGGTCGCGGTCGATTTCGAGGCTGCGCCCTAAACCACGACGCATTTCCGCAATTTGCACAGCGGTCAGCGAGTCGATGCCTTCGACATGTACGGTAATTGAACCCGCTTGGGCTTCGGCAGCAGGTATGGTTAAACGGACAACCGCGCCATCGCTGAGTTGATGAATGCGTTGGAGCGTGCGTGTGTCTTCGTCACAGCTAAACGGCGGCAAATCACACCATCCATGACTGACAACGGACGGCCAAAAGTGAAAATCTGGCGGTGTAGAGAGTGAGAAACTCGGCATGAATGTGTCCTTAGATTAGCGCGGGATGCACACCCCATTTTAATCGGATGCTGACGGGAAGAATATCCGTTTCATGTTGAAGGATAGGTCGCTCTATTCTATTGCAATTCTAAGATATTCTCCCCTGTCCTGTAATGCTTTCATAAGATTACCCGTCTATACTGCATATGTTGATGATTTAATGAAAGGTCAATGATGATGAGTTCACAAACTGAAGTCGCCACTTTAGCGGGCGGCTGCTTCTGGTGCTTAGAAGCGGTTTATGATCAACTGCGCGGCGTGGTCTCGGTCGAGTCCGGTTATATGGGCGGCAAGGTCGAGAACCCCAGCTATCGCGCGGTATGCACCGGCACAACCGGTCATGCCGAAGTCATACAGATTACCTATGATCCCACGCAGGTCAGCTTCCAAGACTTGCTGGATGTGTTCTTCGTCATTCATGACCCGACGACATTGAATCGTCAGGGCAATGATGTCGGCACGCAGTATCGCTCAGCGATTTACACTCACACGCCGGAACAAAAGGAAATCGCTGACAAGGCTATCGCGGCTTTGAATGCTGAGCATCGCTGGAACAGCCCGATTGTGACCGAGGTCACGCCTGCCGAGAAGTTCTATATTGCGGAAGACTATCATCAGGAATACTTCGCCAATAACGAGAGCCAACCGTACTGCCAGTTCGTGGTCGCCCCTAAGGTTGCCAAGTTCCGCAAGTACTACATGGAAAAGCTCAAGGCGTAAAACGGATTTCACCACGAAGACACAAAGAAAATAAGGGAATTCGTAGGGGGCTTGCCAGTGGCAAGCCCTTTTTTATTTACTCAAATGTGATTTCGTCTGTGGGTTTGATTTTGGCGAACATACGCAGGGTGGCGTTGGTATGATTGATAATCTGATCAGCCGTTAGTACGCCGTTGTCCATCGTCGAATGGGCATCGCCGGCGATGGTGACATTGTAGCCGCGTCCATAAGCATCCCGAGTGGTTGAATCCACACACATTTCGGTTTGCATGCCACTGAGAACCAGATTTTTGATTCCTTTTTCGGTCAAGACCTGCTGCAAATTCGTATCTTGGAAGGCAGAGGGGTTAAACTTTTGGATAATGGTTTCTCCGGGCTGCGGCGCGATAGCTGGATGAATCGCGTGTTCGGGTTTACCGGGAACGAGTGAGCCACCATATTTGGGGTCTTCGTTGTGCTGAACGTAAATAACAGGAACGTTGCTACTGTGTGCATGGTCAATCAAGGTCTTGACCTGCTTCACCAAACGTTCCGGTTCAAATGCACCCTCATCAAATAAGCCTTGCTGCATATCAATCACCATCAATGCGGTATCGCCGGCCATAATAAACCTCCTTGTTTCAGAATTTATGTTCGTCAGTGAACTATACCTGACATTGTTTGATGATACAAATGATCTATGAGATAGATATTAAAAACAGAACAAAAAGTCTAATGCGTGATATAATCAAACGGTTTGAGAAAGTTGCTTGCTAAAATTAATTGGGCAAAGGAAAAATATCATGACAAATCAAGACACGACATCTACCCTGAGTTTCAACTCAATCATGATCGGGAGCGCCCAACCCAAAGTACTGGGTGCGTTTTACGAGAAAGTCTTTGGCAGACCTGCCGATATGACTGAGGAGAGGTAGAATTCGTCGCCAAATTAAGAGCCTGCTGTTCCCCCTTATATTCTTCGGTTTCGTGCCACTTGATGCGGTAGGGATACTTCTTCACACCTTTGTAATGGAGAATGAAACGACGATCCGGTGAGAAGTGATTCAGGTAGCGGCAGGTGATGGTGTGTTCATCCCAAGTATTGCGCCAATCATAGCTCATCAACTCCTCAAGGCTGTCGAATTTATCGTCGTAGTAGCGCAGAGTTGAAATCTTACACCGCGCCATAATAAAAAACACCGCCTGCTGGCGGGTTTTGTCGTTGAGAAAGTTGTTGTTTTCAACGAGTTCAAGCCAGAGAGCCATGAACCCATGCTGGATGCAGTCTGTCAGGTAGTTGGTGCGATGGATGCCCTTGCCTTTCATGACATTGGTGACGTAATGTGCCAGATCGTCGTAAAGCTGCTGGAACGTCAATGCGCCAGCCCATGAAGTTGGATAGGTTGCAACCCGCGGAAATGGCTCAATCTGACTGCGAATCTTGGAACGAACATCATTGTCGAACATGAAAAAACCTCCTCAGCCGCTGGAAACGCCAGCACATCGAGCCACAACCGGCTCGGACATGCCGCGACAGCACGAGGAGGGAACCTGTCAAACAAAAAAGCCACCTGCGTATTTTGGGTGGCTTTTTAGGAAGCTAGTTCGCTAGTCCCGTCTCGAAGGGATGGGGCTAGCGTATTCGCCTGCCGGTGTATGATAGGGAGGATGCCTGTGCTGTAGAATCGCCGCGCCGACGGTTGTGCGAGGAGAAAACAGTTCGATTTGTGATAGGCAGGTTTTTAATCGTGTTCTTTGGAAAACTAGCGAAGGAGGTCATGCTCGAAACAAGCGACGTAGCTTTGGTGCTCAGCGCTTGGTGATGATATTCAATTGGCAGTCAAATGGAAATTGCTTAACCTCTTGGTTGTTTGGTTCGATGTGACATGATGCAGCAGAGCGAGTACATTACCGACTGTCAACTAGGGGGAAATCCGCTTTGAGTACATTGAGGTTTGGTACAATCGTCAGCGGCGGCATTCTGCTCTGGGCTATGTCAGCCCTTGTGATTTTGAGCAGCTTGCACCCCTCTGACATTTTGTGTCTTCATCTAATCGTGGTAAGTCCAACATTGAGCGAAATTTTGATGTGACGCGTTCGACCATTCCCTATCACCTGATGATCCTGTGCGATGCTTGAAATTTTTGATCCGTCTACGTGCTGCCAAGCTGAACATGAACCTCATGCTTCCCACTGTTTTTAACCAGAACAATATAATGACCTTCAACGACACAGCCGTCCAAGGTGATCTGAGACACGCCACGATTCACCCCCTGTGGATTATGGACGTGAATGTTGTAGAGCGTTTCTCCGTCTCGATACTTCATGTCATAGGCTGCCCAATTGTCAGGGATACACGGATTGATAAAAAGGCATTGTCCTTTTCGCTGTAAGCCCAAAATCGCCTCAATCCCTAGACGATACATCCAACTAGCTGAACCAGTGTACCATGTCCATCCCCCGCGTCCCTTGTATGGTGCAACACTATAGATATCTGCAGCGATTACATAGGGCTCGACGCGATACTTCAGTGCATCTTCGGAGGTATCACTGTGGGAGATGGGGTTCAGAAATTTGAATAGTTCTCCCGCCCTATTTCCCTGTCCAAGCTGGGCAAAAGCCCATACAGTCCAAATGGCAGCATGAGTGTACTGCCCACCGTTTTCACGAATACCCGGTGGATAGCCCTTAATATACCCCGGATCATTGGGGGTTTTATCAAAGGGTGGCGTAAACAAGAGTAAGAGTTGATCCTCAAACTGAACCAGACGTTCAGCAACGGCAGACATGGCTTGGTCAACATGTGTGGGATCACCCGCCTCGGAGAGCACAGCCCACGACTGGGCAATTGCGTCAATCTGGCACTCGATGTCTTTTGCTGAGCCTAAAGGCTTTCCATTGTCATAAAAGGCGCGCCGATACCACGCCCCATCCCATGTTGATGTTTCCAATGCCGTTTTGAGTAGATCTGCCTGCTGACGATAACTGTTTGCTTGGCTGGAATCGCCGTGCTGTTCGCAGAGAGGCGCGAATTTCGTAAAGACACTGTACAAAAACCAGCCCACCCACACACTTTCGCCGCGTCCATGCATCCCAACCCGATTCATGCCATCGTTCCAGTCGCCTGTTCCCATCAACGGCAGACCATGAGCGCCCCTTGTCGAGCCATGTTTGATCGCGCGGAGACAATGTTCATATAGGGAGACGATCTCGCTCGAGGTGTCATATTGGCCATACCGCTCCTCTTCCTCAGGCTTCAGCAGCGCGCCTGTTAAAAACGGAATCTGTTCTTCCAGAATCGTTGTATCCTCCGTTGTCTGGATGTAATAAGCGACAACAAACGGCAACCAGAGCAGATCATCGGAGAAGCGTGTTCTTACCCCACGCCCGGATGGAGGATGCCACCAATGCAGGACATCGCCTTCCTCGAATTGATGACGCGCCGCCTCAAGAATATGATTGCGTGCGAGACTTGGTTTTGCTAGAAGCAGAGCCATCACATCTTGGAGTTGATCCCGGAAGCCAAATGCACCACTCGACTGATAAAATCCAGTACGCCCCCAGATGCGACACGCCAGCGCCTGATAAAGCATCCAGCGATTCAACAGCATATTCATGGCGGGATCAGGCGTCTGGACGCTCACTGCCCCAAGCGTTTCATCCCAGAAAGTATTGACGGCCTGCCGCATCACTTCGACGTGTGCTGCATCTTGATAGGTCTGAATGAGATGTAAGGCCTGTTCACGATTTGCACCCTCTCCCAGTAAGAAAAAGACCTCTTCATTTCCGCCGATTGGCAAATCAACATGAAGCTGAATCGCTGCACACGGATCAAGACCCGGCTCTACAGTGCTCGCCAAGCCAATACGACCCAGTGCGGCAGGGAAACTCACATCTCCCATACGTCCTAAGAATTCAGTGCGATCAGCCGTGAGACCATGTGGAGCCTTATTGCCTGCGAGGAATGCGACACGTCCGCTAAACTCCGTATTATAGTCATTGTGTACGAGCAATGCCCCGCTGTTGTGATCATATTCGGAGAGGATATAAGGCTGTGATGCGCTCCGATTGACCCCCAGCACCCATTCAGCATAGTATGTGACTGTCACACGGCGGGGGCGGTTCCAAGTATTTTCCAAGCGTAACTTGATGATCTTTATAGGCGCGTCAGATGCGGCAAAAAACAGTGTTGTTTGCTTAAGTCCCTGACTGTTATGTTCAAAAAGAGAATATCCGGCACCATGTCGTATGAGATAAGGTTCCGCATCACGGCTTGGTAAGGGTGTTGGTGACCAGACCCGTGCGGTTTCTTCATCGCGCAAATAGAGTGCTTCCCCGGGGGTATCGGTCACTGGATCATTGTGCCAAGGTGTCAATCGATTTTCGCTGCTGTTTTCCGACCATGTATAGCTCGCCCCTGATTCCGAGACGAGAAAACCAAAACGCTCATTGGCAATTACGTTCACCCATGGGGCAGGCGTTGATTGTCCAGCAGTAAGGTAGATGACATATTCTTGACCATCGGCACTAAAACCACCATAACCGTTATCAAAAAGTAAATCAGTCGGTCGACTCACAGGTACGGTTGCTTCCAATGTTTCGAGCTTGGAGAGAGGTGGTATGAAAAGAGGCAAAGACATACGTTCAGTTGAGAGAGGAGGAAGTTGTGCAGCAATTGAACCCTTAGCGCCATCTAGAATGACACGCGCGGCTGTTTGCAAAAGAGAATTAGCTTCCTGACCCATTTGATCGGCATTGATGACAAAGACACCGCCGCGCTGATTCAGCAATTGACTGCTGTTTGAGCGGACTATTAAGCGCTGAAGCTGTGTCTGCAAATCTTGCGAATAACTACTATCTCGTAAATTAAGAATCACCAAATCAACCATGACCTGCTGACTGTACCAGTAGGTGTGGGCATGAAGGAGTTCAACCACGATTGGCAATTCAGCTAAATCCCGGATGCATAGGAGAAGAATGGGAACATCACCCGAAATCGCATAGGCCCATAAGGTGGATTGGCCTTTTGTGTTTGCGTTTAGCACGTCAGGTGCAGCCCGCAAACCTATCTGTGGATAGAGCAGGAGCGAGAGAATGCGCTGCATCAACGACAGTTCAGGCGTGCCCAATTCAAGTTGACGCAGGGCAATTTCATTCTGTTGGCGAGCCGTCTCGAAGGCTTGATCGAGCATAGACCAGCCTCGATAGCGATTTGCTAGAATAATGGCTTCTTGGCGGGATGCCGTGACCAGAGTAAGATATGACATCTGTATGCGGCCATAGGGTTTGAGTTCAATATCCTGACCCAATGCCATGATAGGATCTAGTGTAATCCCAACCGTTTTAGACAGTTCTTGACCATCCAAAGCGGCCGGATTACGGGTTGTTCGACCTCGCCCCACAAATTGCATTCGATCACTTTCATAAGTACCCGTCGTCAGTGTTCCCTGCTCAGTAATCAGAAAATGCCCCAGATAAACAGACTTTTCATCAGGAGAGCGTGGCCGACGATGGAACAGTAGCATGTTGTTTCCAGCTAAGTATTCACTTTCGATGAATAGCTTGCTAAAGGCAGGATGTCGCTCGCCTTGCGGAGCCAGCAGAACTTCTGCATAGCTGATTAACCGTAAGCGCCGAGGCTCACTACTGTGATTAATTAGAGTGATGCGTCGAATTTCGACATCATCATCTGGCGCAACTGTTATCTGCATATTCAGCGTCACATCATTATCGCGGCGCTGGAAATCGGCTTGATGGGAATAGAATGACACCTGCTGGTGTTCGGGGGCCGCACCCGTTGGCTGGTGTCCAACTGACCAGATAGCCCCGCTGTCCTGATCTCGAACATAAATCCAATTTCCCGAAGCATCAAGCGTTGTGTCAGCTTCCCAACGAGTCAGACCCACTCCCTGCCACTGGCTGTAACCGCTGCCCGCATTAGTGATCACGGTGCTGTAGCGACCATTGGAGAGAACATGAACCTGCGGAACAGTTGTCTCATTTGGGACTCGCCACGGGGCAATCGTGACCTGGGCTTGAGCGATAGTACGCAGGGTAGCATCATCCGGGTGAGGATATTCGATAGGCGCTTGCGTCGGAATTTTTTCCTGAAGCAGCAGGGCAAAGCTCTTCACACGTGGATCGGCGTGAAAACGCTGGATCATCGTATTGTTAGACAGATAATTGGTCAGTGAACTCAGAACCATACCCTGATGATGCGCCATATAGGTTCGGACAATCGCCCGGTTCTGACGCAATGGTAAACGGGATGGCGTGTAATCCACTGATTCGTAAAACCCGTAGAGTCCGCGCATCTGGATATCATCGAGACGATCCATATTCTGCCGCACAGCCTGTGGACGAATGGACAGTGCCAGCAGCGAGGCATAAGGGGCAATGACCAGATCATCCATCAGGCCGCGCTTAAGACCTAACTTTGGGACACCAAAGGCGTGGTACTGATACGTCATACTGCTGTCAAAGGCATAGTATGAGGACTCTGAGATCCCCCATGGAACTTTATTCTCGTGTCCATACGCAATCTGATAATCCACAGCGGCCTGACAGCTCTGGGTCAAAAAGGTCTGCTCATAGCTTTTCATGAACAATGTCGGCATAAGATACTCGAACATCGTCCCACTCCACGAGAGGAGGACATGTGTACCGTTGATCTGGGTGATTGGTCGCCCTAAATGCAGCCAATGACTCGGCGTGACCTCCCGCTTCGCAATCGCCAGCAAACTAGCAAGGCGCGATTCCGAAGCGAGCAAATCGTAAAAATTATCGTCGAGTCGATCACTTGTCAGGTTGTAACCAATATGAAACACTTTGCGTTGGCTGTTGAAGAGAAAACTAAAGTCCATTGCCTGAAAATGGGCTTCAGATTGAGCCGCCAAACTCTGATAACCATCCAGAAGAAACTGAACTTGAATGCGGGTCGTATTGAGCTTCTCTGCCAAATGACTGCACCATGCTTGTGCCTCCCGAATCTGACTGAGAGACCCTGTCCCTACCAAATGTGTCTCGAGATCACGCAAACGCGGTTGGATTGCATCGCAAATCGCTAAAATATCGCATAAACGAGGTGAAGCGGGGATAGTGACCAGTAAATTCCGCCACGCCGCTGTCAGAGTCGGGTCAAGATCCGTCCTAGCAAAAAGAGCCGATGGTTGATTGAGCAAGGCTAACCATGGCAACAGCAAATCAACGTCACGCTGGATCGTCATCAAGTGATGATGAAACCGATCTGAAGTGATCCGCAAACCACTGAGCATCTCAGGATTCAGGGATGACAAATCTAACTCTAGTACTGCGATAATGAGACTCGACAGTGTCGCCCAAGCTTCCTCATTCAACCATGAAATGAGTGCCGCCCATTGATCCGGTGTTTCAAGAATGATCTGAATGGTCTGACGCAAAGATACAACGTATGTTCGCAGATGTTCAATCTGGACATCGGGCCGCTGTTGATAAAGCCCTTCGAAATTTTCCTCAAGGAGACCCAATGTATCCAATAAGCCCTGCCAGCGCTGTGGACGAATCGCCAGCGCATCGGGCAAATCTAGACATGCTTGCTTAATCACAACCAGACATCCGGCTAGGTTGCCGCTATCGACAGTCGACACATAGCGAGGTGAAAGCGATGCCAGCGTCAAAGTATCGTACCAATTCAGAAGGTGACCTCGATAATGTTCGAGTTTGTCGATGCTCTCAAGGGTGGCTTGCAGGCGTGTGCTTAAATCCAGCTGACCAATGTAGCCCAAATCATAAGCAGCCAACGTCGACGTGAGCAGCAGGCCAATGTTGGTCGGTGAGGTACGATGGGCAATGAGATGTGGGCTCTCTTGAAAATGATCTGGCGGCAGCCAATGATCTTCTGGCCCAACAACCTGCTCAAAAAAGAGCCAAGTCTGGCGAGCCAGATGATACAGCGCTTTTTCTTGATCCGCAGACAACAGAGATTCTGAACGTGTAATGGGCAGACTGATCCAATAAGCAACTTGAGGCGAGATCAACCACAGAATTAAAAGCGGAAGGGCAATAGGAAGCACTGTTGGGTTGGCGACAAGCAGGATCAAAGCGGACAATCCTACCAGTACAGGGATTGAAAGCATTTCACGCCATACAGCAGATACGCCATGGCTAACGCCAAAGAAGTGCGCTGTTTGCGCTGCTGTCGTCCATTGGAGCATCTGTTTGCGCGTAATGAACAGTCGTACGAGTGTGATGCTAATCGCATTTAGGTTCAACAGAGTTTCATAAAGGAGAAAAACCAGTGACAATAACCATCGGATCACGTCCACACGGCGTGATTGCAGGACATCCTTCACTGTTTCTGTCTTAGGCCGATAATACAACCCACTAAAAAGCGAGAGCACCAGTGGGAACGCCAGCGCTGACACGATCATCAACGTCCAAAACAGAGGTGACCCGATGAATCCCAACCATGCGACGACTAAAAGTGTCAGTAATGCGGGCGCGACTAGACTGCGGCGTAAATTATCGAGAATCTTCCAGCGATCAACTGTCGAGAAAGTGTTCGGAATAGTTTTGCCTGCTTGACCAGTTGGGATATGCGGCAGGAGCCAAGGCAAAAGCTGCCAATCCCCTCGAATCCAGCGATGCAGACGATGAGTATGGGCTAAATAGCTCGCAGGAAACTCTTCGAGAAGAACAATATCGGTGACGAGCGCGACCCGCGCGTGAATGCCTTCAAAAAGATCGTGACTTAAGAGAGCGTTTTCAGGTATTCGATTGGCAAGGCAGAGTTCAAGAATATCTACATCATAAATCCCTTTGCCAATATAACTGCCAACGCCAAACAAATCTTGATATACATCCGACGCAGCGTGTGTGTACAAATCAAGGCCGGCGTCACCCGCGAAAATCTGCGTAAAGTGCGATTGATTGACACTCACAGGTTTTATCTCGACACGCGGTTGAAGAATTGAGTAGCCTGCGACTACTTTTCCTGAGATGGGGTCGTATTCGGCGCGATTGAGAGGATGAGCAAGCGTCGCGACCAGTCGCTGAGCGCCACCTTGTGGCAAAATAGTATCCGTATCCAGCGTAATAACATATTTGATGTGAGATAAGATACTCAGGTCACTCGTTGACGCGATGTAGGACGTGTGCTTATCGCCCCGCAGCAAATGGTTGAATTCCATGAGTTTGCCGCGCTTGCGTTCCCATCCAATCCAACTGCCCTCGGCAGCATTCCATTGTCGATTGCGGTGAAACAGATAAAAGAGGGCTGGTTCCTGTTCATATTTGGCATTGAGCGCCGCAATTCCAGTCTGCGCACACTCGAGCAAATGTGCGTCTTCTAACATATGCTGATACGGGGCATCGGCATAATCTGTCAGGAGCGCAAAAAAGATGGCCGGATCCTCATTCCGCAAAAAATGCTGTTCCAGTTGTTCAAGCAATGCATCAATATCCCCATCGCGTATGAGCAAGGTTGGGATGACCACCATCGTCATGTATTCAGGGGGAATACCTTCTTGGAAGTCCAAGCGCGGCAGGAGGCGGGGAGCAAGAGTGTGGGTTACGATCCAGTTGACAAACCCTGTCACAATCGCTGTGATGGGTAAGAGTGTGAGTACCCCGACGCTCAAAATCTGCAGAAAGCTTCCACCGACAGAGGCTGCATAATTGATGAACACAAACAGAAGCAAGCATGTCATAAGGCCAATGCCGACCAGATAGGCGGGTGTTGGATGAGCCAACAGCCAGCGACGCAGAGCCAGCGACCATGAGGGGCGATAATTAAACCCCTCTTCTAGTTGGCTACGGCCATCACCAATCAGATAATAGCCGACGTGAGCCTGTCGTGAATAGGGATTTGCTTCATGACTGAGGGTCACAACGCGGTTAGCAACATCTTCTTCAACATGTTTGCTGACACGGGCGATTTGCTCAATGACCTTGCGATAGCTGTCACGGGTGTCAAAATCCATGGTGGTATAAACATCGGCAGGATCTCTCCGCAAAATCTGTTCAACGAGACTCACACTCTCAAAGAAAATCTTCCAATCCTGAATCGCCAGCATACGCAAGGTTACAATGGATGATTGCACAAGCGTGTTATCAATTAGGGGAGGAGTTGGATGTATATCGACATCGATAACTTCAGCAAAGATCTTCGCCAAACTGCTCAGAATGCCCAGTCGAAGCATAGTTGGAAATGCCCAAATCTCACCCATTGTCAGTGGAGTTCGTGTTTGAAACGCTTGCAGAAAATGACTCAACAGGTCAATATCAAGGCGCTCTTGACTGTAGGCAATCGCTTCTTGAGCGAGTGCAAAGACTCGCGGATAATAAACCCAAACAGTGTTCTTCAACTTGGGCAGTTGTTGATAGTATCCGTTTGGCATGTCTTCTCGGACTTGGCGGATTGTTTGCTGCACCAAAAAAAAGTTATCGAGCAGCCACTCAGCAGCATAAGACGTGGGCGTGTCTTCTTGAGATGACTGACTGAATTTCTGATAGGCAGCAGTGAGGTTCTTTTCGTGTGGGTCAAGCAAATCCACCAGTAAAAGCTTGCTCAGCTTCGGTTCTGCAATCTCGTACTCGCAAGAGAGACGCGTCGCCAGACCTACCAGCGAATTTTCCGGCGGGATCGTGCTATTTGATGTCAATTAACGCTCAGACTGTCTTGTTTCGACGTTTTTTGGTATAGGTTCAGGAAAGTGCTGTGGCAAATCCTGCACAATCAGAAGCGATGTTGTGCCATTTGTGATGAAGCGATTTGTTATGCTTCCGTAGGGCCATCGTGCTTCACCTGAGTATCCGTGTGCGCTCAATATTAGCAGGTCGGTTCGTTCCTGTTCACTTAGAGTCTGGAGAGTTGCAGCAACATTATCGCTCACCAGCAAATGGGTTTGCGTCTTAGCAGGCAAGTGAGCATGAACTTCTTCCAGATATTTACTGCCCTCTTCTTGATTGCGCTCAATGAATCGATTGGTGAGTTCTATATCTTCTTGACTCGGGGGCATATGACGCGCCATTTCTGGCTTGCTGACAATATGAACGAGGTGAATATCTGTATCATGTATCTGCGCGAGTGCCGCCACGAGTGTCAAGACAGCCCCTGCCCGCTGTGATCCGTCTAGGGGAACGAGTAGTCGTTGATAACTAATATCCGGGACTTGGGTTGGGACGGGTTGATTGGCGCGAACTAGAAGAATCGAAGTGCGAACGCCTTGAAGAATCATCATAACTGTGCTGCTCAGAGACCGACTTGTAGCCTCTGTATCACCGCAACCACTCAAGATAAGCAAATCCACCTTGCTGGTGTTCACGAGTTCTATGATTTGCTCACTTGCCCGACCTTCAAGAAGAAGTGTTTGGACAAATACCCCATTCTCTTCCAAACGGACTTTCAAGGTATCTAGATATAGATTAGCTTCTGTTTTCTTGAGAAACCACTCCAGCGGATCAGCTTTGGGGAACCCATGGGAAGACGAAGGTTGTTCTAAGACATGCACCAGTGTGATTTGGGCATTAAGCGCCTTGGTAAATGCTATGGCATGCGGCAACACACATTCAGCAAGTGGAGACCCATCTAAAGGGATAAGCACTCTATCAAACATTTAGGACTCCTAAAAATGATTCAATTACTTGGCGAATCAAAAAGTCCGCTTTTAAAATTACGTGGCACACCTATAACATTAAGCTTACGCCTTTGTAAGCAGTGTACATCAGTGCTCTGTAGCTTATTCAAGCATAGGAAATGTAGACAAATAAACAGATACAGGAAATGTGAGAATACCAACAGCCATTTCGCTTTGAAGCTGTAAATCTAGGTGTGTAGTCCCAAGTGAGATGGGACAGATCAAATAGGAAACGTTCTGGTTGTTGCCATAGCCATCATCTCAGTCGTTTTTGTGGCAAGGATTGCGATATCATACCGCCGAACCTCACTTTGAAAGGGCGGATATCCTTTACAAAATGGGGAGCGCAGAAATCGCAACCATTTGCATTCAGATATGTTGTCCGCATTCAGTCCTATTCAAAAGGATTTAACGTACCCTAAGCGCGTTCAAGATGACGATCACATCGGTCTCTTCTTGACACAGTGCGCCAATCGCAGGTGAGAGTAAGCCAAAGCTGGCGATCACCATAAAGGCTAAACTCAACCCTAACCCAATGTAAATACTTTGTTTGGCAATTCGCAGCATACGCTGTCCTGTTTCAACGGCATCGGCAACCTTAGTTACGGCATCGACCAGCAGCACAATATCTGCTGCTTCTGCCGAGTTGTGCAGACAGAAGAGTGTATGTGTCATCATGTACCATAATCGACTTCACCTTGTAGCTAATCTAAATTCTTAATCGACCGCTATCATTTTGTCCACTTCATTTCCTTGTAATCGGATTGGGATATGAACAGTAATCATCGTTCCTACCCCGACTTGACTTTCGAGGTGAACCGAACCTCCGAGCATGTCAACTGCCTGTTGGACAATTGCCAGTCCAAGCCCTGTACCTGATTTCTCCTTAACATTCGAACCGCGCTGAAAAGCACTAAAGAGGCGTGATTGATCCGATTGGGGAATCCCAATTCCCTGATCTTTAACGGTTAGGCTGAAATGTTCGATATCATTCTCCAGTGCGACATGCACCTTGCTGCCCGGCGGTGAATATTTGATGGCGTTCGAAATGAGATTAGTAGCGATTTGACGCAAGAGACGAGGGTCTATCATAAAAGTATCAGTAAAATGACTTTCAAAAAACAGTTTATGGGTTTCACCATACACAGTTTTAAACTCTTCTACAAGTTGCTCAATAAATTGTCCAACATACAGAGATTCTGGCTTGAGATTTAAATTGTCACTATCTGCCTGAGCGAGGAAAAGCATGTCATCGAGCATTTGTATAAGCTGACGTACCGATGCTTCAGCCCGATTCAAATGTGCCACGCGGCGCTGTTCATCCATGCGGTCAGCGTAATCACGTACTAGACTGATAGATGACATGATCGTTGCTAGAGGATTACGAAAGTCATGAGAAAACATAGCAACCATCTTTGCCTTGAGAACGCGCTGCTCATGTTCCTGTTCCAACACCAGTCGCCACGATTCTACTTCGAGATCCTGCTCACGCTTTTGGGCATCTCGTTTTTCAAGTTGAACTTGGACAGCCTGTAGCAATTCGAGACGGCTGAAAGGCTTGGTGATGTAATCATCGGCTCCTAAACTCATCCCACGGCGAATGTCGTCGTGGTCAACCTTAGCGGTTGTGAAGATGAAAGGTGTCAAGTGGGTTAGGGAATTGGCACGTACATGCAGCATCACACCGTAACCATCCAACCTCGGCATCATGATGTCGCAAATAATCAAATCCGGTGTATCGAGAATGGCAGCATTTGCACCTTCAACACCATCTGCCGCAGTAAGAACTTCATAGCCTTCAAAAGTCAACCATCCAGCTATATCACCACGCAGCATATCTTCATCCTCAATCAGTAGAATTTTCGTCATACGCTCATCCTTCTTGATCCAAAATCGGGATAAGGACGGTAAATGTCGAGCCTTTATCTATCTGGCTCTCAACCGTGATTGTGCCACCATGTAGGTCAACCGCTTCCTTCGTTATGACCAGCCCCAAGCCTGTGCCATGTATTGTTCCCACATTGCTTGCTCGATGGAAGGGTTCAAACAAATGCGGTAAGTCATCTGACGGTATTCCAATCCCGCTATCCTTCACACTGAAGGCAACTCCGCCATCGGCATGTATCAGTTTAATGGTAATGACCTGCTCAGGTGGCGAGTATTTCATGGCGTTTGACAGGAGGTTGCTAATGATTTGCCGCATCAGCTTTTTGTCGATCTGTACTGCTGGCAGAATGCTCTCACAAGTGTAAAGAAAATGATGAGTAATGTCTGGACGATTCTGAAATTCATCCAGCATTTCCCGCCATATTACATCGAGATCGAGAACTGAGGGGTTATATTCGAGTCGTCGTGCCTGTAGTCGCGCAAGCTGCAATACATCGTCCATGATAGCCTTCAGAAATGCGACTTGTTCAAAAATATTGCTTAACTTTCGCCCAATCTCGTCGTCTGTCAGTCTATGCCTGTAAGCAGTTAAGGTCTCGGTTGCGGCCAGAATGCTTGCCAGAGGTGTGCGAAATTCATGGGAAGCCATCGAAACAAAACGGGTTTTGAGTTCGTTTAGTTCTTTTTCTTTCTGGACGGCCATCTTAAGCGAGTGTTCGACCTCTTTGCGCACGCTGACATCATGGAAGGTACACACGAAACTGTCATTATTTACAATTCCGATATTGAGCTCTGCCGTAAAAACCGTACCGTCCTTGCGTTGGGCCTCGACATCTTCACTCACCTGTAAGTGCTCAGCAGTGGCTTGAAGGATATGGGTTATGGGATTACCCGTGTTAGCGGGTAATAGCATGTCGAGTGGTTTGCCGAAATAATCATCCTGCTGACAACTAAACATAGCATTAAATGCGCCGTTGGTCTGTTGGATGGTGAAGTCATCGTGCAAGAGCAGAATAGCATCTGTACTACTATTCAATATTGTCTCAACACGTTCTTTTGCTGTTTGCAGTTCAGCTGTACGCTCAATAACCCGCTTCTCTAGTATTTCATGCGAGTTTTTCATCATATCTTCGGCTTGTTTACGTTCCGAAATATTGATATGCGTAATCACGACATGCCGCGGGCTTGTCCCAGGGAAGGGGGTTACTCCTATGATAAACCAGCGATTTTCAGAAGCACTATTGCAAGGATACTCCAAGTAGAACTCATCTCGCGATCCGGCGATCACTGCCCTTATCCCAGCGGCAGCCGGTGCAGCTTCTTCTGACCATAGTCCAACAGATGTGTCACAGACAGTCAGATAATTTGCCCCAAGGTAGTGCATTTCAGACGGCGCGCCATTCTCATCAGCAAAACGTATCCAAGACGTATTTACATTAATGATGGTTCCATCAGGATTAAGAACAACTGTATTCGTAGGAAAAGCATCTAGAGTAGTTTGGAGGAACAGACGCATTTCTTCAACAGCCTTTACGTGCTGTTGGAGCGCTGTCTCGGCCTGCAGGCGCTGTACTTCGTGTTCAGCGAACTCCATTGCGAAGGAAATATCTGCTGCCATTTCGTCGAGGAGTTTGAGTTCTTCATCGTCAAAAAACTCGGTCGTGCCTGCATAAAGTGTAAAAATTCCACGCACTTCATTTGCCACTTTGAGCGGAAAGACTGCCGTGGCGCGGTAGCCCAATTTCAATGCATCCTCGCACCAAGGTATCATACGAAGATCATGCTCAATATCGTTTGCGATGACATGGTTCCCGGTGTTCAAGGCGGTTCCAGCCGGTCCGTTTCCGCGTTGCTCATCGCTCAAGACAATACCAAGTTTTTCAAGATAGTTTTCGGTAACACCCGCATGAGCAACTGGAATCACATGCCCGGTCTCAGTATCAAGCGACCCCACCCACGCCATGCGAAAGCCACCTTGTTTAATAGCAATCCCACAAACATCTTCGAACAACTTTGACGTAATATGAGTGCGAACAATCGTCTGATTGACATCACTGAGCATAGCTAATGTACGGTTCATCCTGCGGAGTTTTTCTTCGGCTCGCTTTCGTTCAGTAATGTCCCGTCCTATCCCGACCAGCCCGACTACCTTTCCGTGAACATCCCGCAGGGGAACTTTCGAAGTCAGTATCCAACCCCCGGTTCCATTCGCATCCATGACTGGTTCTTCCCGGTTGAGCAGCGCTTGACCGGAACTCATAACCGCCTGATCGTCTTTTGTGTACTGCTTGGCTATGTCTACAGGATAATAGTCAAAGTCTGTCCTGCCGATCATTTCATCAGTCGAAGCGGCACCCAATTGACGCATATCCGCTTGGTTCTTGAGCGTAAATCGGCCATTGAGATCCTTCGCATAAATACGGTCAGGCAGGTTATCGATCAGCGTCCGCATCAGGTTGCGTTCTTGAGCAAGTAACTCCTCCGCTTGCTTACGCTGGCTGATATCGCGTATGTTACATTGGATAACCTTTTCATCGTTTACCAAATATACATTACTAATAAATTCCACTGCGATATGGCGTCCATCACGGGTTTCCAATGGTAAATTCTCAAAGCGGACGTAACCTTTGTCTTGTAATTCGCGAAATGCTAATTGAGAGGCGATGACATCGTTAAATAGTCCAAGCTCCCACAATTCCTTTCCTAGGAACTCCTCTGCTGAATAATTCAGCAGTTCACATAGGTAGGGATTAACATCAACCGCTTGTCCTGTAATGGCATCGATAATGAGGATGCCATCCTTGGATGATTCGAACAGCCGCCGGTAACGATTTTCAGAGACAGCCAGTTGCTCAACTGCCTGCTTATACTCCGAAATATCTTCTTTCACCGCAAGGAAATTGACGACATTCCCTTCTGAATCGCTGATGGACGAGATTGATGCCAACTCCCAGAACAGCTCACCATTCTTGTTCCGGTTATGGAACTCGCCGTGCCACACACCGCCAGCCTTAATCGTTTCCCATAACTGCTTATAGACTTCCGGGGAGGTTTCGCCAGATTTCAGAATGCGGGGATTCTTTCCGATTACTTCGTCGGCATCGTAACCGGTGACCGCCGTAAATCTAGGGTTCACATACTCGATGCTTCCATGCAAATCAGTGATGATGATTGAGCTGCCACTTTGCTCAACAGCTGTGTACAGCTTCCGAAGCTCATTTTCTACCCGTTTACGCTCTGTGATATCTCGGACAATACCCTGAAAGCTACCGTCAGAAAGTTGTTTTGCGCTGATTTCGACGGGCACCAATGTGCCATCTCTATGAATCATCTCGCGGTTACTAATGAGCGATTTACCTTGCCGAAGCTCTTCAAACCGCAGTGGTTGATCGGATGAGACTCTCGTTAAGTCTCGCATGGTCATTCCCAGAATTTCAGCGCGTGAATATCCTAACATTTGGCATCCAGCTGCGTTTACATCGATGTAGTGTCCTTCAGAATTAGCGATGAAGATTCCGTCTGAGGCTTGTTCGACTAACGTGCGATAGCGCGCTTCGCTTTCTCGCAGCATCGCCTCAGCCCTGTGCTGCTGATCACGGAGTTTCTTATCCGCAATCACTTTGATAACGGACTGTCCGAGACGGGTCATGCGATCTTTGAGCAGGTAATCGGCAGCACCCTGCTTCATAATGGAGACTGCCAGCTCTTCAGTAATGCTGCCAGATACGATGATGAATGGAATATCCAACCTGCGTTCCTGCAACAATATAAGTGCCGTTAGTCCGTTAAATTGGGGCAGCGTGTGATCCGCCAGAATAACATCAAGAGAGGGGTTGAGGTGAGCAAGATACTCAGCCTTCGTCTCTACGCGTACCCATTCAGGTGCAAACCCGGACTGGCGCAGTTCATCCACCATAAGTTCAGCATCACTGGGTTGGTCTTCTAGAATAAGAACTTTGAGGGGCAATAATCCGGGCATAATGACACCACAAATAGACTTCTACATTTTAGGTAACTGGTTCAAGAGGAGCCAATAAAAGCCTATCTGCCGCACGGCATCAGTGAACTGTTCAAAATCCACCGGTTTAACGATGTAACTATTGACACCCAGGTTATAGCTCTCTACGAGATCGCGTTCCTCGTGCGAAGAGGTGAGCATGACTACAGGTATAGCTTTTGTATTGGGATCAGATCGAATGCGTTTTAAAACTTCCAGACCATTGACTTTAGGCAATTTCAAGTCGAGCAATATCAATTTGGGATTGCCATAATGACGATTTGCATAGCTTCCGGTATGGAAAAGAAAGTCAAGCGCCTCAGCACCATCTCGTACCACCTGAATATGATTGGCAAGCTTTTCTACACGTAAGGCATCCAATGCCAGTTCGATGTCATTAGGGTTGTCTTCAACCAGCAATATCTCAACTCCATTTTCAATCATGTGATTGTTCCCCTTCTACCGTAAAATAGAACGTCGCACCTTGATCAACCGCCGCCTCAGCCCATATTCGTCCGCCGTGACGATGAATGATACGGTTTACGATTGCCAACCCGACGCCCGTTCCCGGAAACTCGTCGGTGCGATGCAGTCGCTGGAACACACCGAATAGCTTATCCGCATAGGCCATGTCAAAACCAGCACCATTGTCTCTTACACTGTACACCCCTTCCCCATCCACCTGTTGGTAATTCACCTCAATACGAGCCACATTACGCTGCGAAGTGAACTTGAGAGCGTTAGACATCAAATTTACGATGACTTGCTTGAAAAGTGTGGGGTCAGCTTGGCAGTCTGGCAGGTCAGCGATCACCAATTCGACCTGCCGAGTATGCTCCTCACTGGTCAGTTCCCCATATACTTGCCGTACCAATAGGGAAAGTCCTATCTGCTGCTTGTTTAGGGGCTGGCGGTTTAAGCGAGAAAACGTCAACAGGTCATCGATCAATGTGCCCATTTGCCGGGTATTATCCCGAATCAATCTTAAGTACCGCTCGGCTGCAACCGGCAGTTGCCCTGCATAATCACGGACTAGGATGCGCGAGAAGCCATCAATAGCACGCAGTGGGCTTCTTAAATCGTGCGAAACCGAGTAGCTGAACGCTTCCAGTTCTTTGTTAGAGGCTTCAAGCTGTGCGGTACGTTCGGTAACGCGCTGCTCCAATTCGGCAGCGTGACGCTTTATCTGCTCATATAAATCGGAATTCTGCAGCGCAATAGTGAGTTGGTCGGCAAAGGTCATCAGAAGCGATTGATCATCTTCGGAAAAGGCAGACGGCTTCCGACTGGCAACGGTGAGCACTGCTACAACCCTTCCCTCAATGATGAGTGGTAACAGCAGACGCGACCGTATACCTTCGCGTTGAAGAATCGCTGTTTCTGGCCAATTACCATGCTCACCAACCTCAGGCTCTGAGAACGGGATACGGTTTGTCACCAGCCATTCAATCACTGATCCTTGCACCAGCCGCCAATCACCGGGCAAGAAGGCTGGTATATGCTGCGTCCACTGCCGAGCGACCTGCCATTGGTCTCCGTTTTCGTTGAGTCGAACGATAGCTGTCCGGTCAAGTGGCATCAGCGCTTGTAATTCTTTCACAAAGCTGTCGTAAACTTGGGTAATATCGAGGTTTGAAGAAATGATGTGGTCCAGATGGTTAATAGCCGCCATGCGTTCACCATAACGGCGCAGCGCGCCTTCTGCCCGTTTCCGCTCCGTCACATCCTGAGCAATTTTTGAAGCACCGACAATCTTGCCCTGCCCATCTTTGAGCGGCGATAAGGAAACCGAAACAAATATCTGACTGCTATCTTTTTTCACACGGATTGTGTCATAATTCCGTACAGTTTCACCTGCTGCCATCTTCCCAAGGAGCACTGCTTCTTCGCCTAATTTTTCAGGTGGAATAAGAATGTTAACTGGTTTCTGAATGACCTCATGCGACTCATAGCCAAATATTTTCTCTGCACCCTGATTCCAACTCGTGATGATTCCATCCAATGTTTCACTGACAATCGCATCATTGGAGGATGTGACAATTGCTGCCAGATATTCCAGCCCCTCTTCTGCTTGCTTTCGGTCAGTGATGTCATCCACCATAGAAATGAAACCAACGACCGCTCCATTGTCGAGCCGGTGCGGAAGCAATTGTGTTCGTGTGAATCGTGTCCCGGTACTGTAGGATATTGGACGCTCATAGCGGACCGTTTCACCGCTGAGGGTGGCTTCGATTTCCGGTCTCACAGCCTCAAATGCAGTTTGTCCAACAATTTCTGAAATATGCCTACCAATGATTTGAGCATGTTCTAACCCGAACATCTTCTCGTAACCATTATTGACAAACTGATAACGCATGTCGCTATCCACATAGCTGATTAATAGCGGCAACGAATCCGTAATTAGCTGAAGCTGCTTCTGACTCTTTTCTAAAGCTGCTTCAGCATTTTTTCGCTGAGTAATATCATGGAAGTAGATCGATAAACCTGTTCGGGTTGGATAAACTTCGATCTCAACCCAGGCATTCAGAAACGAAGAAAAGCTTTCAAACCGGACGGTTTGCTGCTCTGCTAATGCCCTGTGCATTTCTTGATACGCTTGGGTATTCACACTCTGAGGAAATTCTGTCCAGATTTGTTTTCCGATGAGTTCTTCGCGTTTTCTGCCCCAAAGTTGTTCAGCTTTGTGGTTGACATAGATAAAGCGCCAGTCCGAATCGAGACCATAGAATGCTTCACTAATACTTTCGAGGAGATTAAACGACTGGTCAGGAGAAAGAATGAATCGCTCATCCTCATCATGATCTTGATCCATTTTTTCATTCATGAATTTTACCGATACATAGTGTCTATTTCTAATATTACGGCAGAATAATTCATTACTTCTATGACGTTTATCACTTTTATAGATGTCGTAAAGTATTATCTATACCTCAGGTGTCTCACCTCCATTTTGCGAACTGGCACATCACTTTGGACAGATATGTGTTTTCAAAATCGGCAGAAAGCATGATCTGCTAAAAGCACACGTGGGGATCTTTATGCGTTGTCGCGAGTATGGACGTTTCGACACTAATGTCCGTCCAAAACCGCATTTCAGTAATATCGCAGCAAAGGGTTGACACTAGGGATCAAGTCATCGTAAATCTGTTTAAAGATGTGCTGTCCTGCCTAGCCTGTCGGTTAGGTGCAACATATAGAAGCGAATAAAATCTTGGAACAAGTTTTATACTTGGAGATGACGAACACTCCATCATTAGAGCAGCGGAAATCGCCATCGCTTTGAACACTATCGCTCGAACATATGACGAAGATGCAAAATGCGGTACGCATTGGCCTCTTTTGATGGGGAGTAATCGGGACAATTTTGAAACACCGTCACAGGTGTCACAGGTACACAGTCGATTTGTAGCTGCATGCTGTAGATACCCCCTGTAATTTTGTGTTTTGTTGGGAAAATCCGTTTCTGTGACAGTTACGCTGGTTCAGCTGTGACACCGATTATGGCGTTCTCGCATTAGAAAAAGAGAGTGCCTCTCTCAAGTGAACCGCTGTAAGACCTGGCTCAACACCGAATCCATCATTTCCGTGCACTGAAATGGGCATAATGCAGATAACCTCTGGCATTCGCCATCTGTGCGTTTGGCACCAGTTTCGTTTGCGGGTAGGCTTCCGCCACCTGCTCATACACCAGCTCCGCGCCACCACCCGATAGGTAAATCACATCGACGGTTGTTCCGCGCTGCCACTTCTCCGAGAGCAAATTCAAGGTCGCGCTGCGGAGGGGAGCAAGCGCTTCTTCGACTTCATGGCTGTAATCCACTGGCTTGCCACTGGCTGTAAATATTCCCGTCCGGAGTACTTGGTCGACAATCTTGTGCGGCATCTTTTCGCGGTAATCCCGTTCCAACATGGCGGCAATACGCTCCTGTGCGGTATAAACCCCGCTCTCGACACTGCCAATTTCCGAATCGAGAAAATCCCCATCGTCATCGAGGATGATATCCACCGTGTAAGTACCCACATCCACCACACCGGTTCGCATATAGGTGTGATAGACATTGATCTCCCCTGTTTCGGTCAACATCATGGCATACGCCGAACCATAGGGCTGTGGTATAACAATCACTTCGGTCACATTGGCGATGACTTCGGTAGAATCCGTTTTGATGAGATGCTGTCCCAACAGTGCCTGTTTGAATTCACTTGCATCCCGCATATGATCTACCGGAAGACCACTGCACAGCATCAGGTGGATGACATCCCTTAGGCATCAAGATATTCTCCTTTGTGGGTGATGCTTCAAAGTAAGAATACCTTGTCTCCTTAATTCATTGTCCCTTATCTTGATGCCTAAGGAACATGTTCCGCCCCTATATCAGATACCCGGTAATAAAAAATCAAAGTTGATTATATCATCCCTGCGAAAACGCGCCTGATGAACATAGGAATGCGATATATCAGATCCGATATTCTGATTTAATTTTCAAGTCGGTTGTAAGCTGGAATGCAATTTTTCATACATTAATTGTCTAAAAAAATGCCTTCTAAGGTTGTGTTTTGTCGATAATCCTAGACATTGGCAGTTGATGAATGCAGCCTCAGCGAAGCGGTGTATAATTTACATTTAAATTTATGTACACCGGAGTCGTTTGCGCCATGCCCGAACCCTCTGCTTTACCCGACTTACCTCTTGATGACATCCAACGCCTGCGTTCAATGGTAGGCGAAGTTAAGACCGCCCTCAAAAATCAGGGTGAACTGCTGCAGATGCGCGGCATGTCGCTGCCTCCCGGCGCATTAAATAATCTGGACACAATGGATAGTGATCTGGGAAGTCTGCAAAAAAATATTGGTGGAGAAAGTACCGAACTGCTGCAACTGCGGACGCTGGCTGCAACCTCGGCGCTCATCAATTCCTCGCGAGATTTGGATACGGTTTTCGCCCGCGCCATCGAAGAAGTCATCCGTTTAACCGGAGCAGAACGCGGCTATATCGTGTTGATTGACCCACAAACCGGGGAGCAAAATCTGCGTATTGCCCGCGATTTAGATAGTGGAGTCAACGCGACATTTCAAGGCAGCAAGACTATCCTGAATGAAGTGATTTCAACTGGTGAGCCGTTGCTGGCGGATAATGCCTACAAAGACCCGCGCTTTGCAGATCGTGGGACGGTGGCTCAAATTGCGCTGCGTTCGGTACTGTGTGTGCCGCTTAAAGATAAGGCCAATCATGTTGTCGGTGCGGTCTATGTCGATAACCGTCTATTAGCCGGTATTTTTGACCGCCGCGTTCTGGCTATTCTGGTCGGGTTTGCCAACCAGATGGCGGTTGCGGTCGAGAATGCGCGTTTGTTCATGCAGGGACAAGACAACCTCAGCAATATTACCGAACTCAACGAAGTGCGCGAAAATGTGTTTGGCTCGATTGAAAGCGGTGTTATTACCACCGACTCAGTTAATGCTATACGCACTATCAACAGTGCTGCCGCCAATATTCTTGGCTGCCAGCGCGACACAGCCATTGGTCGCTCACTGACGGATATACTGCCACTGGTTACAAGCAACCACCTCAGTCATGTTTATGAACATGATGATCGACAATCCTTTGAAGCCACGATGGAAACGCCTAGCGGATCTAAAATTATTACTCTGAAACTCAGCCCCTTAAAGGATGCTGATGGACAAACACAAGGTGTAGCAGTCGTCTTAGATGATGTGACTCAACAACGCGAACGCGAGACTCAGTTGAGCATTATTCGTCGTTACTTGCCACCTGCGATGGTGGATAATATTGAAATCCTATCTGGATTGGCACTCGGCGGTGAACGGCGTGAGATGACGTGTATGTATGTGGAAGTGCGCCCGCTGGCGACCTTCCCACCGGATTTACGTCCACGCGAAGTGATGGCTCTGCTGAATGAATATCATGACGTGGCGACAGCTTGCATCCACAACAGCAACGGTGTTATTGACAAGTATATGGGCACCGAAATCATGGCGCTTTATAACACCCAGTTTAACCCGATGGAAGATCATGCTAATCAGGCGTTAGAAGCTGCATTATTGATGCGCGAAGCCTTCATCAGCCTCTACGAGTGGCAGGGCATTAATCCCAATCCACATTACTTCCGCATTGGCATCCATAGTGGGGTCGCGACGACTGGCAATGTGGGCAGTATCAGCCGCCGTGACTTCACCGCCCTTGGGGATACTATTAACCTCTCGCATCGTCTGCTCGAAAATGCCAAACCGGGGCAAATCTTAGTGAGCGAAGCCTGTTGCGAATATATTCAACGTGCGTTGGGAAGCTACCCTGATCATGTTGTATTTGGTAGTCAGGAGCCAATCAAGGCTAAAGGTCGGCAACAATTCACGACCGTTTACGAGGTGCTTTCGAAATGAGCCAGTTCCAAAGTGAAGAAACCGCCCGATTTCAGGCGAACCGTACCACGACCCAAGAGCAAATTCGCAATCTTGCTAAACAGGTCAACGACACGTTGGAAATGCTGCGTAACCAACGCGACATCCTTCGCCAGCGGGGTATGAGCTTACCTCCCAATTCGATGGACACGCTTAAGCAGCTTAAAACGGGCGTGGACAAGCTCAACATGAACATCACCAACGTGCTGACTGAACTCAAACAGTTACGCGAATTGGTGACGACCGCCTCGATTGTGAATTCGTCACTTGATACAGGCCAAGTTCTGAACGAGGTGATGGATACGGTCGTCCGCATTACAGGCGCCGAACGTGGTTATATCGCCCTCATTAACAACCAGAGCGGCGCGATGGAATATCCGGTGCGGCGCGGCATCGACCGTGAACAACTGGAACAAGGTGATCTGGTCGTCAGCAGTTCGATCATCAACGAAGTGCTAGTGACAGGTGAAGGGGTCATCACCGAAAATGCCAGTAAAGATAACCGTTTTCAAGGGCATCAAAGTGTCATTGGTTTTCAACTCCGCAGCATTCTGGCGGTGCCGTTGAAGGTACACGACACGGTTATCGGCGTGGTTTACTGCGATAACCGCATCGTTGACGGCCTCTTCAAAGCCAGTGACCTCAACTTGATCAAAGCCTTTGCCAGCCAAGCTGCCGTTGCTATTGAGAATGCCCGTCTGTACGAAGCGCTGCAAGCCCAAGTCGCCGAGATGACCGAGTCACGGGATTTGTTGACCAGCATCTTTTCGTCGATTGTCAGCGGTGTGATTACCATTAACCGTGAGGATATTGTCACAGACTGTAACCCGGCAGCCGAAGCGGTCATCGGGCGCAGTCGCGATTTTCTCATTGGTTATCACCTTGCAGATAATATGCTAGGCGTGGGTGATGATTTTTATGATGGTCTGGTGCGGGTACGTGAGCAAGGCACGCCTGAACGCATGGTGGTCGAGCCGGTACTCGATGGCAGTAAGCTTTATTGGAACATCACGATGAGTCCTTTGCGGGATAGCGAGGGCGTGAGCCAAGGTGTCGCCATTGTGCTGGATGACCTGACCGAAACGCGCCGCCGTCAGGAACAGTTGGGTATCGTCAGCAATTATATGAAGCTCAAGCTGGAAAACATTCAAGACGCAGCCAACCTAGATGTGGGTGGGCAAGAGCGCGAAATCAGTATGCTGCACTCGGATGTGCGCGGCTTCACTACTTTTAGTGAACAACTCGATCCTGAGCGTTTGATGGAGATCATCAATGCTTACATTACATTGGCCAGTGATGCCATCAACCTCTATGAAGGCGTAGTCGACAAGTATATGGGCGATGCGGTGACAGGTTTGTTCAACACTCCATTTAATCCTCAGGAAGATCATGCGCTGCGGGCAGTACGCGCTGCCATGAGCATGAAGTATGACCTATTGGCGCTGCATGAAGTTCTGCCGGAAGAACAACGCCTGTTTTATGGTATCGGTGTTCACAGCGGTATGGCGGTGTTAGGCAACATCGGTGGCGCAGAGCGTAAAGAATACGGCGCGTTGGGCGATGCGCCTGATCTTGCCAAGCTGCTGCAAGAGAATGCTGAACGGGGCGAAGTGCTGATTAGTCAGGCCACTTATGATCTCGTCAAAGACTTATACGAATGTGAAGCGCTTGAACCACGCAAGACCAAAGGCCACACTGATTTCACAGTGATGTACCGCGTTCTCAAGCACAAACGCCGTACCGGCACTGCGCTTCTCGAGCCGATTAATCTGGATGAGCTTAATTTCTAAAGTCATTGGGAGAGAAAAAAACCCCCGCCTTAACCCTCCCCGGTAAACGAGGGAGGAAACCATACAGGCGCAAAGCCTTGCGCCCCTACCATGTCAACATTGATGGAGTTGAGGTGTAAGGAATATGAACCCATTCATCCGTACTGATTGGGCGAAAAACGTCAAATATATTCGCAGGGCAGTAACGATTATCAAGCTGATTGTAATCATTAATATCCTGTTGGGCAGTTTAGCGGTGTGCGCTAGTTTGTCCGACACCGGGGTTATGATTAATGGAGAGGCGATTCAGAATAAACCCGGATTTTTGACAACTGGAAGCGCCATTTTCAATCTGTTTGTCGGGATATTCGTGATGTTTACGGCTGCGCGCGGCTTAGAGTTATTCGCTGACGTTGCCGAAAAAAATTTAGCACCTTCAACATCGCAACCTGAACCACAACTGACGCAACCAAATCAATTTGGTTGCGCTTGAAATAAGACAGTGTATTCCGCATGGTCAATCAATTTCTATGTCCATTCAACTTGTTTAGTTTGGTTCGCATCATTGTGATTGGCTTACTGATTTCGTTCTTCTTGCCGTGGATACCGTCTACAGTCGGACCATTGAGCGGGGCTTCGATTGTGGTTGAGTTGGTATCGAACATAACTCAATACTTAGCCGTGGGTCTGCTACCGCTTATTTTTATCGCGAGTTGGGGATTCATTCCAATCGGTTCAGTTGTCATTTTATCGCTATCCTATACTCATGAATTGCGGCGCGTGCCACTGTTGAGCGTCATCACAGGCGTTGTTGGCATCATTCCTTTTGTGATTAGCCTACTGATGGCATCTCATTTTAGTCATTCTTACTTCCCACTTTTCCTAACTATAGCCTGTCTGCTTGCCCTGCTGGTTGTGGGTACAAGCTTGCTTTGGAAACCCCTGAAAATTGACGCAGTATGAGCTTAAGTGTGCTAAAAAAACATACTAAACAAGATTTCAGTCTCTAGCGAGTGTAAGTGCCATCATTGAAAATCCCACTGGGATGGCAACCGCGTTTGGCTGCGGTGGCCTGTTTTTCTAAGTCGACAAATTCATTGTAGTGGGCATGATCAGGTTCATATAGCACCGCTTCGGCATACCCCTGTTCAACCAAGGCGCGGTTGACGAACAAATCACCTACATAGATATAACGTAGCAGTCGTCCATAAACGTCACGGTCACTGACATCTTTGACCATCCTCACCGATTTGCCCTTCACAAAGATGTTGTTGGCCTGAGTAGCTTCGCTGTAGCAAACTTGATCACTTTCGGGGGTGTTCATGCCGATGTAGCGCACACGCTCGGTTGTGCCATTGGCCAGCTTCACATCAATCGTGTCACCATCAATAATGCGTGTGACCTGTGCCGTATCCCCACCTTGGTCAACACTACCGCCTGTCGAGCCACCGTTACCCGTGTCGATGGGTTGTGTACCGGAATCAAATCCAAAGGTGCAGCCAGCAAGGATAACGAGCGAAATCAAACTGACAATAAAAGTCAGCCGGATATCAATTTGGGAGTGGGTGGGTGTGTTTGTATAGCTCATATAATCTAGTCTACTGTCAACATCAACAACATACAAGCGCCTGAGTAGGCTTTTATCCCTCAAAAAGAGATCCTTAAAATGCGCTAAAATGAACGGAGAAGTAAGCCGTAATAGTACTTTGCGCCCTTGATATAGTTTTATTTTGCTTTTATTCGGTACACTCCGCTGAAAACTTGTTTTGGGGATCAATAACCCTACCATGATTTCATAACGGGATAAGGAAACGAATATGCGTCGAACACTTTTTTTCGCGCTGGTTATGCTGATGTTGTCGATGGTCGGGTTAACGCAAGCCCAAGACGGAATGGACTTGCCCACGCCGCTTTATTTATTGACGAATAACGGGCAGGTGCAACGCATTGGCCTCGGCACGGAAGGTGTTTCGACGGTTTCGCCTGCGGATGCCATTGTGGTCGATTTTGGTATCGCGCCCGATGGGAATTGGTTGGCCTACCGCACCGAAAAAGGCTTATCTATCCTCAATATCTACAGCCAAGAAGCTGCTACTATCGAAGAAGGTACAGCCGATTTGCCACCCTCACGTGGGCATGGTGATACATTGTCTTGGTCGCCTACCGGAGACATGATTGTTTATACCACGGCTTATGGTGCGCGGGTTTATACCAATACGCCCAATGCGCCTTTGTTTGCGGATCTGCGCGAAGGTTTGTTCGTCAATTTGCAGTGGTCGCCTAATGGCGCTTATCTCGCTGCTGAGGCCGAAGGTAACATCTGGTGGATTTATCGGCGTGAGAATAACGCGCTGATTTTGACGAGTGCCATTCCCTCATCTATTGGCCTTTCTTGGGTTAATGCCAATGAGCTTGTCTTTGCTCCTGCCGATGGTGGGTTAATCCGCATGAATCTGGCAGCGGGTAACGCACAGACTATTTTGCTTGATGACTCGTGGCACTACAGCTTGCCCACCACCCAAACCGATGGCACAGTCGTATTGTTCGGGGTGCAGAAAACCGATAAGGATGTACCCGAAGGCAGTGGGCGATTGATTAGTCTCGCACCTAACACGCCACGCAGCAGCGCCTTGACGGCAACAGTTATGGAATTGAACGGCTTGCGTTGGGCTCCTACCGGAAAATTGATCTTAGCTTTACGGGGTGGCGTGCTGGCGTTGATCCTCCCTAGTAGTGGTGAAGGATTTCCGCTGCCGTTCGCAGATGTGGTGGCTTATAGTTGGGGGCCAGTCCCGCAGGAAAGTGTGAATGGGTTAGCACTGACGTTTGCTGGAGCATTTCTAGCGGCTGATGGCAACAACGTCCAACAGGTGTGGCGGTTGCCGAGTGATAGCAGTCCGCCCGTGCAGGTAACACAAGCCAGCAGCGACATAACTGCTTATGTCGTCTCACCGGGTGGACGCGATGTGGCGTTTATCAGCGATGGTAAGCTGTGGTCGCAGGGATTTGCAGTCGCGAGTGATGCCAAGCAATTGGCCGATAAAGCGTCATTCGCTAGCGACCTGACTTTTAACCCTAATGGAAAGCAGATTGCTTATGTGCTGCCGAATAGTGAGGGTGTGCAGGGTGGCATCTGGCTAGTTTCAAGTAATGGTGGTGATGCCAAAGTGATTCTGCCACATGGCGCACCGAATAATCCACCAACATCGTCTTTTAGCCAACCTGTTTTCGCCCCTAATATTAACGGTCTCTTAGTGACGCGTTCGGCTGCCAATTACCCCGAAGCGCTGATGTTGATTGACTTGAATACATTGGAAGCACAAGAAATCGGTGTTGCTAGCAAAGCCATCTGGTTACAAAGCGGGTTAGTGTTGGCTTACAACAGCGGTTTGGGCTACGGCGCGAATACCAGCGAACAAATTATTTACCGGATTGATCCGGCACGTCCGGCGGAAGCCTCTAAAATCGCGGCTATTCCACAGCCTGCACGGATCGTGAATATGCAAGATATTATCGCCTCGCGAGCACGGTTGATATTAGGTAGTTCCCTGATCGGGCCGCGTGCGCTTAACGTGGCAGATATGTTGACGACCACCGGAGCCATCAGTGCTGTCGGTAACGGTGGGTTTATGGTGACGCCGCTGCTTTCACCTGATGGACGGTATGTGGCGGGTCTAACACATGAGGGTGGTGCATTAACTATCCGCGATATGCAGACCGGAAAGCAAGTTGTGCTGGCTGCGCCCCCCCAAATAAGTGGGTTCTCATGGGTACACTAATCCTTCTCTTAACAAGGCCGTGTATCATACATGTCATAATGTTGATTTACATATAGTGTCGGTGAGGTATGCCTATTAGACGGTAGGCGAACGACACGCCTTGAAGGAGGTGGCGTAATGCCATCCGAACGTGTATTGGTGATCGAAGATGAGGCACGAATTGCCCAGTTTATTGAGCGTGGTTTGATCTATGAAGGTTACCGCGTTAGTGTAGCGCGTGACGGACACACCGGATTAACGATTGCCCGTGATAATCCACCCGATTTGGTGGTGCTGGATTGGATGCTGCCGGGGTTGGATGGATTAGAAGTTTGTAAGCGATTACGCGCGGCCAGCGATGTGCCGATTTTGATGCTAACGGCTAAGGATGACATCAAAGATCGCGTAGCTGGCTTGGATGCAGGCGCAGACGATTATCTAGTTAAACCGTTTTCGGTGGATGAATTGATGGCACGGGTGCGGGCATTATTCCGCCGTTCTGTACCCGCTTCACGTCCTGAAATTCTACGTTTCGCCGATCTGACCTTGGATACCGGAACCCACCGTGCTTATCGCGGTGAGCGTCCGATTGATTTGACAGCGAAAGAGTATGAACTGCTGGAATTGTTCATGCGTAATCCGCGACAGGTATTGACACGCGATGTGATTTTCGACCGCGTGTGGGGTTACGATTTTGGTGGTGAAAGCAACATCATCGAGGTCTATGTGCGTTATCTGCGGCAGAAGACCGAAACCGAAAGTTCACCGCGTGTTATTCATACGGTACGTGGCGTTGGCTACGTGCTGCGTGAGGAAGAATAAGAAACAAGTCCACAAAACCAATTCGGTTGCTAACGTATCAATGCCACATTGAACTCGTTAGCAACCGAATTTGGATTGAAGTAGTAAGTTGTAAATAGCATGACCATCCGTAAGAAGTTGATCCTGTTATATGCCGGGTTGTTGGGAATCGTCATTATCCTATTTGGGCTGGGCGTATTCTCGGTCATTCGGGCGACATGGATTGAAACGGTTGATGCAACGCTGCACGAAACTGCGGATCAAGTCATCAACAATAGTGCTTCATACTCGGTTCGTGAGTTCGGTTCGCCCGCCCGTATTGTGATGGTGCTGCCGCAGCTCGATATTTTCCGCGCCTCGAACATTCTTGTTCAGGTATGGGCTCCGAAATCGGATGGTTCAACGGGAAATGAATTAAGAGCGAAATCAGATAACTTGCGTGATTTTGCTCAACCGCTTGATGACCGCGCATTGAACGGAACAACTTCCCAATTTTCTACAGTCAAAATCAGTAATGCAGAAGTGCGAGTGCTGACGGTTCCACTGCGAATATCGGGGCAGGATTCAAGTTTCGGCATGATCCAAGTGGCTGACTCACTGGAGACGGTGAACCAAGCGACCGATCGCTTATCCCTGTTTATGCTCGGTGGAGGCATTTTAGCGGTACTGGCATCATTGGGCTTGGGCTATTGGCTTTCCGACCAAACGCTAAAGCCAATTGAAGCGCTGACGGAAGCCGCGGACAATATTGCGACCGCCAAAGATTTGGAAACCCGTCTGAACTGGGACGGACCGATGGATGAGTTAGGACGACTCACTGTGGTCTTTAACCGCATGATGGATCGCCTAGAGCATCTGTTTACTGCACAACGTCGTTTGGTCGCGGATGTTTCCCATGAATTACGGACACCGCTAACCGCCATTCGCGGCAATCTTGATCTCGTCAAGCGCTACGGCATGGATGATGTGTCGTTGGAAGCCATGCAAAGCGAGACTGCTCGTATGTCTCGCATGGTCGATGATTTGCTGCTGCTGGCACGGGCGGATTACGGCAATTTGACCATCGAAATGAGCGAGATTGATCTCGATACTGTAGTAGGGGATGTTTTCAAAGAAGCGCGTATTCTGGCAAAAGACCGCAATTTGCTGGTTCGCATTCATCAGATCGAACCGGTGCGCTTGAACGGCAATGCTGATCGGTTGAAGCAACTTCTGCTCAATCTTGTCAGTAACGCGATGAAGTTTACGCCAGATGGTGGACAGATTGGTCTAGCGCTGCGTCACGCGGGGAATGATGCGATTTTGCAAGTGACCGATACCGGTGTTGGTATCGAAGCTGAAGACTTGGCGCATGTCTTTGACCGCTTCTATCAGGCGGATACATCAAGGGCACGTATCCATGATAATGGTGGCGGTGCGGGTCTGGGGCTTTCGATTGCCAAGTGGATTGTTGAGGCACATGGCGGGACAATTGAGGTCAAGAGTACGCCTAATGTGCAAACAGTTTTCACAGTGAAGCTGCCGATGCCCCATCAAACCTTTCCGTTGGTGAGCGAGGATGGGCAGTCTTATAGTTCAATGGCGCTGCAAAAGCTCGGCTTGTCACGGCGAAAACCTACGACTGAATCAGTGATTGAGGAACGGTGATCATTTTGATTATTGGAGTGGTCGATTGACTCGTACAAGCGCTCCTGCAAAATCTGATTGTTCAATCGTCGCTAAATGAATCCGATGAGCTTGACCAACAAAATCTGGGTCAAATGTACAGACTACGATGCCAGCGTGATTAGGTCGTTCTTTATGAAGTCGGATAAAGTGTTTGCGATTGAGTGTCAATAAAACCCTATTGCTCTCGGTTGCAAACGATAATACGGCTTCATCAGGAATTTTCTGTTCCGCTTTGCCACTTTCTGAGGTCGTTAAAACATCATGACCTAATTCCCTGAGTTCTTCAACGACTGGCTGAGGGAAATTTTCATCAGCATAAAATTGAGCCATTTTTTATGCGGCCTCATTGTCCGCAATCTGCTGCTCAATTTCTTGGCGATGGGAACGATAATATGCCCATGCATTAGCTAAATCTTCTGCCCGCAATGTCGGATAGCTTCGTAACAAATCAGCTTCGTTTGTTCCTAAACGACGTGCCTGAACCAAGAGCCATACCGGAATACGGGTTCGTACAATGCAAGCTTCACCACCGCTTACGAGTGGGTCACTCTCAATGCCCGGAAAAGCATCACCCAAATCACGAGCTACCCACTGCAACAATTCGGCCTTTTCGGCGCGAGTCATGTTGGCAAGCATCAGTTCAACTTCTTTAAACATTCTCACGAAGATGCTCCTTAATTACTAATATCCCTTACCAGATGCCCCAACAGCTTCACCACGTTCGGCTTTGACAATGGCAACACCCGCACTGGCTCCAATGCGAGTTGCTCCAGCACTGACCATCGCTTGGGCATCAGCGAGGTTGCGTACTCCACCGGAAGCCTTTACACCAATATCCGGTCCGACGACTTTACGCATCAGTGCCACATCAGCCGCTGTCGCGCCACCCCCACCGAAGCCTGTACTGGTCTTGACGAAATCCGCGCCAGCAACTTTACAGACTTGGCAGGCGATCACTTTTTCTTCGTCAGTGAGTTTGCTGGTTTCGAGGATCACTTTGCAGATGACATTATGTGCGTGGCAGTTTTTGACGACGGTCGCAATGTCGTTATACAGCGCTTTAACGTCACGGCTTTTGAGTACACCGATGTTCATGACCATATCAATTTCGGTCGCGCCGTTTTGGATAGCCAACTGCGCTTCATAGGCTTTGACTTCGGCAGGTGATGCCCCCAATGGGAAACCGACAACGGTACACACTGCGACATCGCTGCCTTTGAGCAGATCAGCGCAGAGCGGCACATTGGTGCTGTTGACGCAGACCGACGCGAAGTGATACTCGCGGGCTTCGCGGCACAATTGGGCGATTTCGGCAGCGCTGGCATCCGGTTTGAGGAGTGTGTGGTCAATAAAACGGGCGATACCTAAATCACGCGGGATGTAGCCTAAACTGGAACTGATACGTCCCGCACCGATATTGACGACCTGCTTCACACGGTCGGCGCATTCACGGACACAGCGCCCATCTTTGCAATCGCAGCCATCTACCGCGTGGACAACCGGAGCAGGAAGTGGTGAATGAGTGGTAACACCCTCAGTACTCAACTTGGCTACCACCTGTTGTGTAATTTCATTGACCATTTGCTCAAATTCTGCGTTCGATACTCGTTTCATACTTAACCTTTAGTCAGACCGATTTTACGTTAATCGTAGAAACTCGGATGAGTCACGCCTCATCCCTACAATTTGAATGTCAAATTTAATATTCCTACTTCGTTAAAAAACAGTCCGTATTTTTCACTTATTATATTTCTGTTCAACGGCGATAATTTTGTCAACACGTTTGCCGTGACGACCCCCACCGAAAGGTGTCTTGAGCCATGTTTCTGCGATTTGTTTGGCGAGTGCGTTACCGATCAATCCCGCACCGAGCGTCAGCACATTAGCATCGTTATGTTCGCGGCTGTTGACGGCTGAAGCATAATCATAGCAGAGGGCAGCCCGTACCCCCGGCACTTTGTTTGCGACCATACACGAACCGATACCCGCGCCATCAATCATAATGCCGCGCCAAGCTCGTCCGTTAGCAACCTGCTCGGCCACAGCCAACGCAAAATCGGGATAATCGACGCTGTCGGTGTTATTAGTGCCGCAGTCGATAACCGTGTATTTGGATTGAAGTTCGCCCTTTAGCATTTCCTTCATCGGAAAGCCACCGTGATCCGCGCCAATGGCTACGGTATCACCTTCCATATGGGTATAAGCATCTGTAGCCGTGACGAGCTTGATATGGCGGGTTAAGGCTGTGCTCTGGGCTAAGGGGGTCACGATCGCGTCGGGAGGGATTTCCAACGTGCCACCTTCGGCAATCGCGTTGACGACTGTTTCATCAATAAGGGTGCGCGAACTGCCCTGCCCAAGCTGGCGACGCAGCGCAGCGGCTACAGTGCGGCGGATGGCTTGTTCGTCTGACATCATGACTCCCTATTCAGCTGATATGCCTTTGATTGTATCCCTTTTCGGCTATTGTGAAACAGTGAGTACCGTCAGTGTGTAGGCAGTATCATCCTGTACTGGCAGCCGCTGACCGTTCACATAATTATATAAGCCGATGTGAATTTGATAGTTCCCTGCGGGGGAATCAACAGGCACGGTAAGCGTAAGTGGCGGGCTAATCAACGTTTCGGTTGCATCGTTCCAACTGAGGGTTGGGCGTTCGGGTACAGCCGGTGCGCCATCGGCCTGTGCCAAAACCTTATACTCTGACTCCGGTGTCAGATGGATAAACAGCGAGTAATTATCAGTGGGTGTTTGGTTGGCTTTCCAATAAAAATGGAAGGTTAGACTTTCACCCGCCTTAACCGTTTTGGCGCTTTGGTCATAACCGATTAAGTGAATGGCATCACCGAATTGCACATCGGTTTCATGCTGCATTCGCCACAATCTATAGAAGGCCATTTGTGGGCCATTCACTGATGTGCCAAAGAAGTCTTTCAAACGAAGCATTTGCTTTAAATAAGCCTGTCCATCAGGTGTTTGTTCCATGGATTGGAGTTCGCCGTAAGGCAGTGCGGCATAAGTCATTTTGCGAGTATCGCGCCATTCGGCTAAAGGATGCTCCACAATGTTGTCGCTGACCCACCAATCGACCCAATGCCGATGTGGAATACCGCCCCAGATGGGGTTAAAAGTCTTGTGGTTGCTTTCATTTACAATCACCGTACCGGGGTCGAGGTTGGCATCAAACCACTGACGCAATTGCACGCGGGTATCGGGTAGTCGTCGAAGTTGTACCAACGCCCAATCTTCATTGAACTGGGGAAGCCAAACCACAATACACAATAACACAAATGCTAGAATAGGACTGTAGTGCAGGAATGGTAAACGCGATTGGAAGGACTGCAAAACTTGGACAATTTGCCAGATGGCTAGACCCAATAGGACACAAACAACAGCTGTGGCAGGTAAAACATATCGAACAGTGGTGGAATTCACCAGACTATAAGTACTATCCAACCACGGGAAAGCAATGATGACGGCTAAACCTAGACCGACGACAGCCAAAGCAACGGTTGGTAGCCCATGTTGCTTGGCATAAAAATAAGCAGCTATTCCAAGCAGCAGACCGATTAAACAGACAGCCAAGCCAAGCGGGGCAACGGTCTGAATTAGATTGTTGATGAGGCGGCTGATATCAAATAGATTGCTTAATCCCTGATTTTGGACAATCGCGCCTTCACGCTGGAGGTTGTTGAAATCCACCCCATAAATAAAAACTAGCCAAAAACCTGTTAATCCAATCAAGAGAATTTGCAGGGATAGGATGCGCCAGCGCTTCGGTGGTCGAACGGCAAAATAAAGGCCGACCAGTACGCCGGGGATCAGCGCGGGCAAGGCCGGGTATTTCATCAGCACAGCGCCTAAACCTGCAACCACACTCCATATCGCGCGGCGATGATGCTTGGGGGTGAGAAAAGCATCGACGGCTAACCAGAAGGCCAACGCGGTAAAAAAATAAATAAACGGATCAGGCAGCGCGTAAACACCATTTTCCAGCACCAAAGGCGCGATGCCCCATGCTGCGGCAGCGATCAAGCCAGCTAAATCACCTGCGGAAGCGCGGGCTGTAATAGCGATGAGGATTAAGGTCGCGAGGTTAATGAGGACAGCCACACCGCGTAAAAATTGGGTAGTGGCAGCTAATCCTTTCTGACCGAAGGATTCGAGGATTGGTTGTGCGAGGGTTTGGAGCACCACATAAGCCGGAGGAATACCAGCATAATAACCACTTGATTGGATGACTCCGCGCCATTCTTGACCACCGACGAAATACGCGGGTTCATCAGGATGATCGACATAAGGGAGACTAAATTGGAAGCTGAGTAGGCGTAATGCAGCCGCAATCAGCACTATCAACAGCAATCCTAGGCCAAATGGCTGGATGCGTTTATGGATTTGCAATGTAAAGCACCCTCAAACGTATTTGAATCTGAGAAACAGGGTTATATACTAACCGATTTGGTGGGAATTCATGAAGAGGTGATTAGGGATAGCAATGCTACTTGATGCTGTATTTCGATAAGTTCAGTATCGTTTTAGGGGTTGATTTTAGCCAGCGATGGCGGGTTGAGGTGCTTTGATGACCTCAAATTTATAAGGACGCAAATCGTCTTTTAATTGTTCCAAGATTTGGTCAGCATTTTTCATGTCGAGAACGAGCGCTGGATGGTCGGCTTGCAGTTTTGCCAGTAAGTGCTCAATTTGCTCGATACGAAAGCCAAAATCAACACGGTTGGCGGCAAAACGTCCGGTGACACGACCAACGAATGCGCCAACGAGCGCAGCCGTTCCGAGGGCGATAATCGGGCCAACACCGGGTAACGCTAATGCGCCAAGTTGGGCGACACCGAGCGCACCCATCGCTGCACCTAATGTGCCACCGGCAATACCACCTTGGTCAGGTGATACATCGTCATCTAGAAGAATGGTTTCGCCACTTTGGGCTTTGGCGACAATTGCTCCGCGCCGGATGTCGATGTAATCCAGCGTAGCCATCCGATCAAGCGCTTTGGTCATCACAGTGCGTGACGGAAACACCAATAATACAATTTCGCCGGACATGGCAAACCTCCTGCAATGACTTGCGAACATGGCTTAGTATACATCAGGAAAAATCAAATAACGTAAACGTTTTGAAATTACAGGACAAATTGAACGGTTAAGCCAATACAAGCTTGAACCCCGGAGAAATTAAGATAGACGAGAGAGATCGATTTCTTTGCTGCTAGCCCGAGATAGGGTAGATTATTGAATTTCATTAGTGACTATAGAGATTCAAAAAATGCTGGAAGCTGCAACTATTTCTAATGCCAAATTACCCCTCACAGTTGATCGTCTGACGGAACAGTTGAGCGGGTGCGGGCTGCAAGCCGGACAAACGGTACTGGTTCACAGCAGTATGAGCAAGCTGGGATGGGTAGCGGGTGGCGCACAAGCGGTCATTCAAGCCCTGCTGCGGGTATTGGGGGAAGATGGCACATTGATGATGCCCACGCATACCACACAAAATACCGACCCCGCCAATTGGAGCAATCCACCTGTGCCTGAGTCGTGGGTTCCGATCATCAGGGCCAATACACCCGCCTTTGATCCGGCGATAACCCCAACACGCAGTATGGGTGTGATACCGGAATTGTTCCGAACTTGGCCGGAAACGGTGCGGAGCGATCACCCAATCGGGTCATTCGCAGCACACGGACCAAACGCAACGACCTTAACACGCAACCATCAACTGCTTGATATGTTTGGGGATAATTCACCGCTCGGTAAGTTATACGAACTCGATGGCTACATATTGCTGTTAGGCGTCGACCACGGGAATAACACCTCCTTACATCTAGCCGAGAACCGCGCCAACTGGTCAGGCAAACTCTTCATTCAAGAGGCGACCGCGATGATGGTGCGTGGGGTGCGGGAGTGGGTATCTTTCAAAATGCTGGCGCTGGATACGGACGACTTCAATACGGTGGGAAATGCTTATGAGGCACGTGCTGGACTCAAACGAGGTCAAGTAGGCGAGGCGGTGGTTCGCTTGATCCGGCAGCGTCCGTTGATTGACTTTGCGGTAGAATGGATGGAAGCGAACCGGAAATCAATTTGAGTTTTGAGGGGCAATTATGCCGGAAGCGGACACGATTTCTTCTGCCTATTTACCTTTGACACTTGATAGCCTTGTCGAGCAGTTTCGCCAATGTGGATTGCAGGCAGGACAGACGGTACTGGTTCACAGCAGCTTGAGTAAGCTGGGTTGGGTGGTGGGCGGCGCGCAGACGGTGGTTCAAGCGCTGATTAACGTGTTGGGCGAAAGCGGCACCTTGATGATGCCGAGCTTTACCCTCCAGAATACAAACCCCGCCAATTGGCAGCAGAACCGTCGCCCAGCGGAATGGATACCGATTATCCAAGCGAATATGCCCGCGTTTGATCCTATGACATCACCGCCGCGTCGAATGGGGGTTATCGCGGATTTGTTTCGCACTTGGCCGGGAGCGGTTCGGAGTAATCATCCGGTGGGTTCGTTCTGTGCAAGAGGCGTTCACGCCCAGTATTTGACGAGTGAACATGAACTGTTGGATGACTTTGGGTTGACTTCACCCCTCGCTCGATTATATGAACTCGATGGTTACATCATGCTGTTGGGTGTTGGTCACGGAAATGACAGTTCGTTGCATATGGCGGAGCATCGGGCAAATTGGCCGAGCAAGCATACTGTTGTGGAAGGCTCGGCAGTGCTGGTGAATGGTGTGCGCGAGTGGGTGAAGTTTGATATGCTCGATCTCGACGACAGTGATTTCTCAATGATAGGCGATGCCTACGAGACACATGCGGGCATCGTACAGGGACGAGTCGGGCAGGCGACGGTTCGTTTTATGAAACAGCGCCCTTTAATCGACTTTGCGGTAGAATGGATGGAAGTAAATCGGAAATAATGCTGAGTACTAAGTTTTTTGATTTCGACCCCCTCCCAACCCTCCCCCATAGCAACAGGGGAGGGCTTTAAATCATAAAGGGGTGTTTTGAAGACTTATTTAAGGAGCTAAAAAATGGCAGAAGCATTGGGAATGATCGAAACCAAGTCGTTCGCAGCGCTGGTAGAAGCGGCAGATGCGATGGTGAAGGCAGCGCGGGTTGAGTTGGTGGGTTACGAGAAAACCGGCGGCGGCTTCGTGACCGCAGTTGTTCGCGGTGATGTGGCAGCAGTGAAGGCAGCAGTCGAGGCGGGTGTCCGCAGCGGTGAAAAGGTCGGCGAGATTGTGGCGGTACATGTCATTCCACGTCCGCACGTCAATGTGGATTCGATTTTGCCATTAGGACGCACTGATGAAGGCAAAGCAGGCATGAAAAACGCAGGGTAAGTGATTGGCTTTTGGCTGAAAATAGTTTTGACTGTTATTAAGAAACTCCACCCTAACCCACGTCGGATACCTTCGCAGGCTCAGTCCTTCGACAACCCGTAAACGAGGGAAGGGATAATGCCCGATGTTTTGAGGAGCGTAATTATTATGATGCTGGCAAAGGTGATTGGTACAGTGGTTGCCAGCGCGAAGAGCGCGAAAACCGAAGGGCTAAAAATGCTCATCCTGCAACCGTTGGATTTGGCAGGAGGGGCGAAGGGTACTTACGTGGTGGCCTTCGACGCGGTGGGCGCGGGTGAAGGCGAAGTGGTACTGTACGTGACGGGCAGCAGCGCACGGCAGACTCCAGCCACCGAGGGACGACCCGCCGATGCCACGATTTTCGCAATTGTGGATACGTGGGATGTGGATGGTAAGGTACAGTACGAGAAGTAGTCGTCAGTTTACAGTCGAATACAGATTGGAAAACAGGAAGGGGTGCGTGAGCGCTCCTTTTTAGTTTATGGCGGCGGTGGCGGAAGCGCCACAAGGTCGAAATATGGCGGAAATGTCGTCGTTGTCGGAGGCTCAAGCCTCCGCCTGAGTGAAGAAAGGGCGCTGAAGCGCACTCCATTAAGCGAAATATGTGGCGAAAACAGCAAAAGCGGCAAATGCCAATCAAGAAGTCACGAGTTCCGAGTGAAGTGCGGCGGCGATGGCGGCGGTTGGTCAGATGTTAAGATGCGTGGTGATATGCCTGTTTAAAACGCATGAGGCACTCATCATCCCTATGAAAATCATACAACAGGTGACGAGCGATAGGTTACCTTTTGGAAGAACATTTGGTAGCTTTTTCGGGGTATTGGCGCTAACCGAAGTGAGGGAGAGCGTTGGTGGTTAAGGTTGGTGGATGGTTGAAAAAGGATTTGTCGGGTTAACCGAAAATAAACTTTTGTAGTAACAAGTTACAAGACAATGCAAGTCGATAGCTTATAGTCTATAGAAGATGTACATCGGGAGGGATGCCGAGCATGGATGATCGTAATGTCAAGTCGGTTCGCGCAAAAGTTGATACAGTATCGCCCCTATGATGGTTCCAATGATGGGTGCAAGCCAATATATCCATTGATTTGTCCACATACCGGATACGAACGCGGGTGCAAATGAACGTGCTGGATTCATGGAAGCGCCGCTAATTGGCCCACCCCATAAGGCATCCAGAGCGACCGTGAATCCAATGGCAAGGGCGGCGGGTGCGCCTTGTGCTTTTGTATCCGTCGCAACCGAAATGATGACAAACATCAAAACGGCTGAGAGTAGGATTTCGATGCCAAAGGACTGCCCAATTGAGCCAGATGGCAGCGTTGCGCCCAATCCGGCGATGTCACCTATCAGAAGTCTTAGGGTTAATGCGCCTAAAACTGCACCCATGATTTGAGCCGCAACATATATCAATACTTTGCGCCAAGGAAAGTGGCGGGTCATGGCAAAGGCAATGGTTACGGCTGGATTGAAGTGTGCGCCTGAAATATGTCCGACAGCCGCAATCATGACCAAAACAATCAGCCCGAAAGTCAGGGCTACACCGACATGGCCTAATTCACCTGCTTGGGCATTAACCATAATGGCTCCGCAGCCTGCGGTCACCAGCGCATACGTGCCAATACATTCCACACCAGCTTGGCGCAGCAGCATTTTTGTTGTTGGGAGCATCTTACGCCTGCTGTTCCGTTAGGAAGTACTCAATCCGGGAAGCTAGTTGAGCCGCAATCTGTTCAAAGGCGGTGCGACGTTCTGTCTCATTTTGAATGTTGAGCGGATCAGCAAATCCCCAATGAAGTTGTTGGCCACCGGGAAAGGTCGGACAGGTTTCGCGTGCCCGGTCACAAACCGTTATGACGTAATCGAAAGATTGCCCATTAAACTGCTCAAGCGATTTGGCGTATTGTCCGGTTAGCGGAATGCCTAATGCTTGCATGGTTGATACTGTGTCAGGGTGGATTTCCGTAGGTGCATTACCAGCACTAAAAACCGCAATATTTTCCGAGCCATTATTACGGAGCAGTGCTTCAGCCATTTGTGAGCGTGCAGCATTATGGGTGCAAACAAAGAGTATCCGTAACGGATGAGCCACGGTGACGGCAGGTTCAAACGGGAGGATTGTACTCATCACAGGATGAAGGGCATGGCCTGCCTGCTGATACAGCATACGCAGTTTGCCAACATCCAGACTATAGTAGAGATCGCGTCCATCCGCTTCAGAACGGCGTGTTGTGACCAAGTCATCCTGCCGCATTTTTTTGAGGTGATAGGAGACTAAGTTCATCGGTTCATTGACCAAAGAACTTAACTCTTGAACACGAAGATCACTCACGGTGAGGGCTTTCAACAGCCCCCAGCGTACATCATGCGCTAAGAGCTTGATAAAATTTAGAGGAGCGGTAGCTGTTGTCATTTAACTGGTAACGGCCTCGGTTGCTAATTCTTGGAGCCATGCTTTTATACGCGAATCGATTTGATTACGAATTTCGCGGAAGGTTGCCATTATTTCTTCATCTGTGCCTGTTGCTGCGGCAGGGTCTTCAAAAGGCCAGTGCAGTTTTTGACCGCCTTTGGCCCACAGGGCTTGCGGGCAGGATTTATCTGCATTTCCACATACGGTTATCACGTAATGGAAAAACATGCGCCCCATATATTCACTGATGTTTTTTGAGCGTTGAGCACGTATATCCACGCCAATTTCATCCATTGCGCGAATGGCGTAAGGGTTTATTCCTTTCGCATCAAGGCCAGCACTAAAGACCTCATATGATTCACCAGCATGGTGACGAAGCAACGCTTCAGCTATTTGTGAGCGGGCTGAATTACCGGTGCAGAGGAACAAGACTCTTTTCTTTCCGAGCGTGTTATCAACCATCGATACAATCCTTCAATTTCATTTGATGCAATTTAATTTGAAGTATAAATGACTTATCTTGGAAAGCAAGTTAAATCTTGTTAAAGGAATTGTTATTGTAACGACAGTGAGAATCAAAAAAGCCTCTCGCGGTGAGAGGCTTTTTGTGTAGTTCTAAAAATGATTAAGCGCTGGCTTTTTCGGTTTCCGGTTCAGCTACATCTTCGGAGATGGTTGCAGCATCTTCGGCTTGACGGTTGAAAAACCACGCTGTCACCACAACCAGCAGTGGCAGGAAGCGCCATAAGGTACGGAACAACTTAAAGCGCGTTGAAAGATAACCCACGATCATGGTTGAAGCCAACGAGATCAGGAGATTATTGCCGTCGGAAGTACGTTTAGCGGGAGACATTTTTTAGCTTATCCTCTACATCACCACGTAACTTATCGAAGTCCTTCTGCAATTCCTTCAGGGCTTTACCGGTGGTCTCGCGTCCGTTGTCGTACAGCGACTCGGCTTGGTTGGCAATATCTTTGCGTACATCATCGCCTTTACGAGGGGCGAAAAGTAGTGCGACGACTGCTCCTAAGCCAAGTCCCAACAGCATGACAATCAGGGCAAGCACGGTACGTTGTTGAGCGGCGGCCTGTTCGGCTTCACGGCTGTAATAGATACGGTCATTCATAACATTTCTCCTTAGATAGCGGATTGATTTTTGAGTTTAAGAAGGAAGTAATCAAAACTTCCTGTACTGACCTAGTTTTTGTGTTGCGAATAGTAGGCTTCGCGCAGATTGCGAATGCGATCATGGGCTTCGACAATTTGCTTATATTGGTGATTGACCACTGTGTACACATCTTTGGATATTTTTTTTCTAACACACGCTCATAAGCATTTTTACCACTATCTTCGCTACGTTCACATTCAGTGAATATTGCCCCATAATCACCGCCCATCAAGACGGGCTTAATGTTTGTCCACCCCCGTGAAAACATGGACATAGCATGACCGTCATCATCAGGATCACCACCATGATCAAGGATCAAGTTGGCGAGTTGGGCAGCAAAGCGGCTACGCTGAAGTGCATATTCGGCAAACAGGGTCTTATATGCAGATGATGTGATGTAATCTGCGGCCTGCATGTAACCGTCATGTGCATCATGACACAGAAGAATTAATCCATTGAGTAACGGAACGAGCGATTTGTCGATCTCGTTGATTGAGGGGGATGTGTTTGATTCTGTGTCCATAAAGAACTCCATTTTGTGATGTTATCCGACCCCTTACTTTTAGGATAAGGGTTTATAAGGCAAATGGTATGAGGTACGCAGTGGATTTAAAAGTAGTACGAAGAGGCAAATACAGGTAGGTAACTTGGCTACACTCGATGGCAGAGTGGTCATATAACCATCTAAAGCGAATTCCCTTCTCATCATTTATCGATGGGCGTATCATAAAAATTTTATAGTAAGCAAAAGGCGGCTATCATATTTGACAACCGCCTTTTGTTTCAGCGCATATTAGTGGCTAAAGTGGATTAGAACTTCAGCTTGCGTGACCAATCATCAATTTGACGATTAGCTTCATCTTTGGCAACGCCGTAGCGCTCCTGAATTTTGCCGGCCAACTTCTCGCGTTCGCCATTGATTTGCAGCAAATCATCATCGGTGAGGTCGCCCCACTTGGAACGAACATCGCCTGAAAGTTGCTTCCATTTACCTGCTACTTTATCCCATGCACCTGCTGTCATGTTGTTTCTCCATTCTGCTTTTTTGTCTAACAAACAAGTGGGGCGCACATAACCATAAACCGAGTGTTGCCTCTCTCGTGCCAGTGAATAACGTGGATGCCGAAGTTGTTCACCGACCATTTGTTAATGCGCCCCGACAACCATCACTTTAAGCGAAAGCCCGATCGATCCAACCCCCTGTATGATCTATTTTTACATAGGCTAAGTGATGGGTTCGAGTGTGGGATTTTGTCCCCTCGACGTTGTATATATCATTTGCAAACAAGGCTGATTTCATAAAATCAAGTAAATTGTAATACGCATCAATATAGGCCGAGTGGCCTATTCAACATACGCTCTTCTACTCATGGAAATATATTCAACCTCGACTACCCTATATTAGATCCTTAAAAATAAAAAAACGAGGTAGCATGTCCGGCAAAGATATTTTTAAAGGCACAGTCATTGTGCTACTGACTCTGCTTAGTGCTTATGTCGTGGCGATGAGCCTTCATATTCTGATAGTGGTTCTGATCGCTATTATCATCGCTTCGGCGGTACGCCCGATGGTTTTACGGCTCATGCGCTGGCGATTCTCAGAAGGATTAGCCATCCTCGTTGTATATATCGGGCTTCTAATCGGTATCATTGCATTGGTGGCACTGGTCATTCCGCCCATTGTGACGAGCCTGACGACTAATTTGACGAGCGAAGACCGATTGGCAAATCGAATCATTTCGATTGAGTATTGGGTTAGCAACACCGTTCATAACATTACGGGCAGTGATATTCCATTGCCTGATCCAGCGACTGTTCGTACCGGTGTTTCTAATGCTGTCGATGCCATACGACCTGCTCTGCCTTCTCTGGTGGGTGATGCTAGTTCAACGTTGGGCGAAGCGATTCTTGTTTTTGTGATGGGTGTTTACTGGCTGACTTCGCATCAGCGGGCGGTTGAATTCATTGTTCAACTGTTTACGATGCGCGTCCGTGAGAAAGTTGAATCCGTCATCTACGAAATTGAAAATATGATGGGCAGCTATATACGGGGCATCGTACTTGTTGCGCTGGTCATTGGGTTCGCGAATTTTATCATTTTGTTCATTCTGCGTATCCCCAATGCTGCGACGCTGGGTTTCATCGTTGGGATTGGCACGATGCTGCCGATTGTCGGTGGTTTTGTGGGCGGCGGTTTTGCAACACTGTTGGCTCTGTTGACCGGTACGCCCGTTCAAGGATTAGCTGTTCTGGGAACATTTGTGATTGTTCAACAGCTTGAAACACATTATCTGACACCACGCGCTATGTCACGCAGCGTCGGTTTAGATCCATTGCTGACTATCGTAGCTGTATTGATGGGTTTCACTTTAGGTGGTGTGGTTGGGGCGATCATCGCGACACCTATAATGGGGATGATTGCAGTGCTGCTGCGTGAGATTATTATCGTGCCGCGTAAGGTTACAGTTAGCCCATACACGACCATGGAAGATGGCCTCATTCTGTTGAACAACGCTGTGCCTGTGGCAGCAGCACCTGTTCCTACACCCGCACCAGAATCTGCACCTGTTGAGCCGACACCTGTGAAGCCATTATCACCGAAGAATCCACCTTCAACAGCATCCGGAATTTTGCTGCCATAAGAGGATTAATGAAATCAGTTTCGATACATTGACACCTGAATTAAACAGCATGAGACCATGCTGTTTTTGTGACTTTAAAGAACAGTATGTAGATAGCGAGTGATTCTATTGGTTGGCGCCGAAGTGAAATTGTCGGGCTAAAGTGGAATTTTAATATCATATTAAATTTTTTCGAGCGGTAATTTTAAGTCGTAAAATAACGGTAACGACAACTACCCTATTAAGGATGAGAGCAGACATGGCCAAGCGCAAACCCGTGAGTGCAAACGGTACGACATTCGAGTTATTCGCACCTTATAACGAATCGGTTAATCTGATTGGAAGCTGGGATGAATGGAAGCCAATCCCCATGCAAAAGGATGAAAAAGGGACATGGCGTGTCGAAGTACCACTCAAAGACGGTGAATATCAGTACAAATTTGAAGTGATTTCAAAGAGTCCATTTATTCTGGATCAGAAAGTGACCGTTGCTGATCCGAAGGCCATGCGTTACACATTGGACAGCCATGAAAACTCCATCATTAAAATTAAGGATGGAAAACCGGTTATCGTCACTTATGAGTGGAAACATGATGATGTGCCGCTGCCCACGAATGACCAACTGATTATTTATGAAATGCACGTCGGTGATTTCCGGGGTGGCAAGGGTGATGACCAGAAAGAACCGGGTAAGTTTACGGATGTGATTGAAAAGCTTGATCACCTGTCACAACTGGGGATCAACGCCATTGAACTCATGCCAGTCAATGAATTTCCCGGTGAACACAGTTGGGGATATGCGCTGCACAGCATCTACGCTGTCGAAAACAGTTATGGCACACCCGAAGAATTATGCCAATTGGTGGATGAATGTCACGCACGCGGTATCCGTGTGATCCATGATGCGGTCTACAACCATATGCAATCCGAAGCGCCTCTGACACGAATTGACTACAACTATTGGTTCTATGAAAACAACCCCGACGAAGCCTCGCTGAACTTCGGGCCAAAGTTCAATTACGAACATCACGACGAGAATATTGATATTTGGCCTGCCCGCGAATACGTGATCAACGCCTTGCGTTTGTGGGTCGAGAAGTTCCATATTGATGGCATTCGTTTCGACTGCACCCGCGCCATTAAGTATTATGACTTGTTGGAATGGTTCAACAATGAAGCCCACAGTCGCGCCAATTTCAAGCCGTTTTATACGATTGCCGAACATGTGCCGCAGGATGCTTCGATTGCTGATGCCGATGGGCCAGTTGATGCCGCATGGCATGATAATTTCTTCCGTCAATTGTCCGCAACAACCATTGGTGTAGACAAAGATGGTCGTCAACCGTTTAACACCAGTGAAGTGCTGCGGATATTGGATAGCAAAAAAGACGGTTTTGCTTCTGATTACAACACCATCCAATACATCAATAACCACGACGAAGAGCGAACCATGTATTTGCTGGGTGCGATGGCAAATACGTTTGATGATGCGGCTTTCAGGCGGGCAAAGTTGGGTGCGTCGCTGCTGTTGACGGCTCCGGGTATTCCCATGTTGTGGATGGGCGAGGAATTCGGTCAACCGACTCCTAAAACCTTAGATCCCCAACCCTTGCAGTGGGGATTGCTGGAGAATGAACGTAATAAAGGTCTGTTCCAACATTACGCTCATCTGATCAAGCTGCGTAAGGAAAACCCGGCACTCTACAGCGATAATTATGAACCGATTTTGGATCTGCAGGGACGTGGTGTCATCGGCTTCAAACGATGGAATAACGCAGGCGATGTGGTGGTGGTGGTGGCGAATCTTCGTCCCGTTTATGCTGGTGAATTTGAGATTAGCAACGCGGGACTAGAAGATGGATTGTGGCACGAAATGAACTATGACTACGACAACATGATTTTGAATGGTGTGCTCAAGGACACATTGGCTGAGAGCGAAGTCAAGATTTACATCAAGAGGTAGAGCGAAACCTGTGAGCAAAGTGTTGTATCACCATAGATGGATGGATTTGTGCGCGAATAGGGATGATGAAGCCTTCATTCACATGCAGGATGCCGTGCTGATGATTCCATTGAACGCGGAAAACGAAATCGTATTGATTGAAGAACAATCCATTGCTTATGGTGATACGATGCTCAATCTGCCGACGGGTGGCATTAATGAGGATGAAACGCCGAAGTTGGCAGCTAACCGTGAACTCCAAGAAGAAATCGGTTATAAAGTGGGAAAGTTAGAACTCATCGGTATTCTTCACCCTTTGGTAAAATATGCCCAATGGCGCTATTGGGTCTACTTAGCGCAAGCGTTGACCGCTAATAAGCTCAACGGCGATGAAAAAACGTCTATTACAATGACGCCCATTCAACAGACGGAGGTTGGCTGGTTGATTGATATGGGTAAAATAAAAGACTCGACTGTTATTGCTGCGCTATTCATGGCGCTCAATCATGTAAAGACGAGCACAATATGATCCGTTTGTTAGAACCCGACACGAAGCAATTAGCCCCTTACGCGGTTGCCATAATGGCAGCGCTATTGGCGTTGTTTGCTACGCTATTATTTGCACCTTTTTTGGTCAGAATGACACTGCTGTTCTTTATCATTGCGGTGTTGTTTAGTGGATGGTACGGGGGGTTCAAACCAAGTCTTCTATGCGGATTAATTTCTGTCATCGTGTTGGATTACTTTTTTCTGGGACCCGTGTTTGCTTTCTCGATAGAGGGTTCTGATATACCCGTTATCAGTTTATTTGCATTGATTGTTGTTATTATCAGTGTTATCGAAGAAAGCCGGATTCGCACTGAACGCCAATTACGCGAATCACGCGATCAACTCCGTATTGTCCTAAAAGGGATTAATGACGGAGTCACAGCACAGGATAAAAATGGTAATGTGTTATTTGCTAACGAGGCAGCAGCACATTTAGCAGGTTATGCTTCTGCCGCGGAGATGGTTGCTGCTCCTATAGCCAAAACACGGTCGCATTATGAATTGTTTGATGAGAATGGAAAACCACTCGATTTTGAAAAGCATCCTATACGGCGGGTCTTTAAAGAAGGTACGGGCAGTGAACTGGACTTTCGCTGGCATCTCGTGAATGAGGGCATTAATCGGTGGATGAATTTTAAGGCATCGCCGGTATTTGACCAACGCGGACAAATCCAAATGTCGATCAATATTCTTAAGGATATCACCGAAGACAAAGAGGCCGAAGTCCAACTACGGAATGCACACGAACGGTTGCAAACCATGCTGGCGAGCATTAACAATGGTGTGGTCACCACAGACACAGAAGGCCACATTGAACTCATGAATCCGATGGCGGAAAAGCTCATTGGATGGAGTCAAGAGCAGACAATGGGGAAACCCTTTGAGTCGGTCGTCAATATGACGAGTGAGTATGAGGGCGAATTGGTTACGAATCCGGTTCGCAAGGTGCTGAGTAATTCTAAGTCGATTGATGCCTCTATCCCCGGCGTTCTGACTGGTAAAGAGGGCCGGTCTGTGCCAATTGGTTACAACGCCGCACCCATTAAAGATCAGTACGGCTCGATCGTGGGCGCGGTCATCGTGTTCCGTGATATTAGTGAACGGCAGAAGGCCGAACAAGAACGTAACCAACTGACATTTTTACTGGCGGCACAACAAAAGCGTTTAGAAAACATTCTCGCGAATGTACCGGGAATTGTGTGGGAATCAGTCCTTGTTCCCGATAGTGACATGCAGCGAATGGAATTCGTTAACAGCTATGCCGAAAAAATGTTGGGCTACCCGCGCGAAGATTGGCTTACAATACCGAATTTCGGACAGACGATTACTTATCCTGAAGATCTTGAAAGCAGCCAAAGAGAAGCCCGCGCTATTTATGAACAGGGTAATTTATCGGCAGCCATTCAATTCCGCCTGATTGCGAAAGATATGCGGGTTGTGCCCATCGAGGCGCATTACACTATCTTGACAGATGAGACCGGAAAAACAATCGGAACATGCGGCTTGATGATGGACATTAGTCAACGCAAGGCTGATGAGGATGCTCTGAAACAATCCGCACTTGACCTACGACGTTCAAACGAACAGCTTGAACAATTTGCTTATGTGGCATCACACGACCTGCAAGAACCGCTGCGCATGATTACCAGTTATCTACAACTGCTAGAACGGCGCTATAAAAACCAGCTTGATCAAGATGCAAGTGAGTTTATTGCCTACGCGGTTGATGGCGCGACGCGTATGAAGGCGCTGATTAACGACTTGCTGGCTTATTCGCGTGTTAAGACGGGTGAACAAAATTTTGCTCAGTTTGAGAGTGGCAAAGCACTTGAACAAGCCATTACCAATCTACAAGTGCAAATTAAGGAAACGGCCGCCGAGGTCACCTATGAGGCACTGCCGAGCCTTGTGGGAAATGAAGCACAATTTGTCCAACTTTTCCAGAACTTAATCAGCAATTCGATCAAGTTCCATGGTGAAAATGCCCCTAAAATAAGAATTAGCGCGGAACAACGCGATAACACCTGGCAGTTTTCTATCCGTGATAATGGGATCGGGATCGAACCCCAGTATGTAGACCGCATCTTTATCATTTTTCAACGTCTACATACCAAGGAGCGTTATCCCGGAACAGGCATAGGACTTGCGATTTGTAAGAAAGTAGTGGAACATCATGGTGGGCGTATCTGGGCAGAGTCCACACCGGGCGCTGGAACCACCTTTTGGTTTACGATACCTTCCACTAATTGGAGAAAATAGTTGTGAATGTAGAAGCCGTAGAAATCTTGTTAGTCGAAGATAGTCCGGGCGATGTACGACTGACGCAAGAAGCACTGAAGGACAGCAAGCTGTACAACAATCTTAATGTTGTCCCTGATGGTGTTGAAGCGATGGCTTTCTTGCGACGGCAAGAACAGTATACCAATGCACCTCGTCCTGATTTAATCCTTCTGGATTTGAATCTACCGCGTATGGACGGGCGACAGGTGTTGCAGGAAATTAAGAATGATGAAAATTTGAAGCGTATCCCGGTGGTGGTGTTGACTACATCGTCCAACGAGACCGATATTTTCATCACCTATAACCTGCATGCCAATTGCTATATCAGCAAGCCAGTAGATTTCACTCAATTTATCAATGTGGTCAAGAGTATTGAACATTTCTGGTTCAGTATTGTCAGGTTGCCACCGATTTGAGGATAGCCCGTGAGCGATAATCCAATTTCCGTCCTTCTTATAGAAGATAATCCGGGTGATGCACGTTTGATTCGGGAACAACTACGCGATGCGACCGAACCCGCTTACGTGGTCACCCTCGTAAACAACTTACAAAACGGTCTCGACGCTTTAGTTGAAAAGACTTTTGGTGTGGTGCTGCTTGATCTTTCGCTGCCCGACAGCTTTGGTCTGGATACGCTACAAAAGGTTCGCAGTATCGTGCAGGATATTCCCATCGTTGTTTTGACGGGCTTTGATGACCAAACATTAGGTATCCAAGCCGTACAAATGGGCGCTCAGGATTATCTACTTAAGAACGACTCGCACCCGAAATTATTGTCACGCACCATCCGTTATGCTATTGAACGCCATCGCATCGAAACCCAATTGCGCCAGAGTCAAGAAGAATACCGTTCACTGATTAATGATGTGTTTGACACGACGACGGTGGGTGTCCTCATTTTGGATCGCGACTTCAAAATTGTTTGGGTGAATGTAGCGATTGAAGTTTATTTTGGGATTCTACGTGAGGAATTATTAGGGCATGACAAACGTATTTTGATTGAAGATCAGTTAAAATGCATTTTCGAAGATATGGATGCTTATGCCGAAAGCTTATTATCCGCCTACCGTGATAATGCTTTTGATAGACGCTTAGTGTGTAAGGTTACACCGGAAGGTGATCGTCAAGAGCGATGGTTGGAACATTGGAGCCAACCCATACGTGCTGGTATCTATGCTGGTGGACGTATCGAGCATTATACCGACATCAGCCAGCGTGTATTGATTGAAGCCAGCGAACGCGAAAAAGCGGAAAAATTGGCTGCGGCAGAAGAACGTCAACGATTAGCACGAGAACTGCACGACTCGGTCAGCCAAACGCTTTTTACGAGTACTGTCATGTCGGAGTCAGCGCTGCGGCAGTGGGAAACCAACCCGAATAAAGCGCATGCTTTAATGGAACAACTCCAACAACTAACCACCAGTGCGCTTTCAGAAATGCGACTGCTGTTGTTAGAACTGCGTCCGGCTTCGCTGACACAGGTCGGGCTGCCTTCTTTAATTCAACAACTAGCTACCACATTTCAAAGTCGCACGGCTATTGAAATTAGTACAGTACTTGATGAAATTCCCACGCTCATACCGGATGTACAGGTTGCACTGTACCGAACGGTACAAGAGGCGCTCAATAACATTGTCAAACATGCCCAAGCCAGTAGCGTTATTATCCGTTTAGAGTGGACTGAGAAGCAACTGATTTTGACGATTACGGATAATGGTAAAGGCTTCGACTCAACAACTAAAAAACCCTCGAGCCTCGGCATGAACATCATGCGCGAAAGAGCAGAGTCTATTAATGCAACGTTACACGTCGAAAGCGTAATCGGTGAAGGTACGCGTGTTCAGGCAGTATGGTCAGAAGATAGTTTAAAGGTAAAAGAATAATGGCAGCAACAGATAAAATTCGTGTATTGGTGGTGGATGATCATCACATGGTTCGCAAAGGTCTCATCGTTTTGCTTGAAAATTTTGACGATTTTGAGGTGGTGGGGGATGCGGGGGATGGTCAGGCGGGTATTATGCTGGCGCAGCGTTATAAACCGGACATTGTGCTGATGGACATGAGTATGCCGGGGATGGGTGGCGTAGAGGCCACACAAGTCATCCATGACACGTGCCCGGATACACAGGTAATCGCGCTAACCAGTTTTAGTGACGATTCAACCATCCAAAACGCCCTCAAAGCAGGTGCGATTAGCTATTTGATGAAGAATGTTTCGGTAGACGAATTGGCACAGGCTGTCCGCAAAGCGCATCAAGGCAAGTCCACATTGGCTCCTGAAGCCACACAAGCACTCATCAGCGCTACACGTCGCCCGCCAGAAATCGGTCATGATCTCAGCGAACGTGAGCGTGAAGTGCTGGCATGGTTGGTTGAGGGTCTTAATAACCGCGAAATTGCCGAACGTTTGATGATTAGCAACTCGACGGTCAAAAATCATCTCAGCAATATTTTCTCCAAAATGGGGACGACCAGCCGGACCCAAGCCGTTGCCTTAGCGGTGGAACACAAGATAGTAGCGAAGCAGGAATAGTCGAACCGCGCAGCACTCGAGTCAAGTAGCTTTTTTGGCAAGTCTGGGTTAATACTTCTAACATGCAGAAATTATATGTTGGAGGTATGACACATGACGATTGACACCACGCTTACCCTCCGTACCGATTCACCCATCGGTACGATTTCCCCGCGCTTATATGGTCACTTTGCCGAGCATTTGGAACGCTGTTGTTATGACGGTCTGTGGGTTGGACTGAATAACAAAGACACCCCAAATATCGGCGGCTTCCGCACTGATGTCATCAACGCGTTGAAGGCCATGCCAGTGCCGATGCTGCGTTGGCCGGGGGGCTGTTATGCTGACCATTATCATTGGCGAGATGGCATTGGCGCACCGGAAAGCCGTCCACAGCGATTGGGTATGTCCTGCGGCTTGCAAGTGGAAGATGACAACGGCATCGGCACACACGAGTTTATGGCGCTGTGCCGTTTGATTGGTGCTGAACCGTATTTCGCCGGAAACATGGGCAGCGGTTCGGTGCAAGAAATGTGCGATTGGGTTGAGTATTGCAACACCACGATTGATACCACATTGTCGCGGGAACGTGCCGCCAACGGTTCGCGTGATCCGTTCGGTGTGAAGTTGTGGGGCGTTGGTAATGAAAATTGGGGCTGCGGTGGCAGTTATGATGCTGCGAGTTATGCCCAAGAATATCGCCGTTACGCGACCATGCTGCGTCATGTTGATCCCAAAGCTGAACTGGTCATCTGCGGTCACAATGACGCGTGGAACGAAGAGGTCATCCGCACCAACCGCAACCATTATAATCTTATGGATCATTACTCGATTCATCGTTATTGGATTAACGGCGCGGCGGAAACCGATTTTACCGAAGACCAATACTACAATTTGTTGGCTGAAGCCCAAGATACCGAAAATTTCATTGAAACCACTGCTAATTTCATCCGTGCATATACACCCCCAAATATAAAACCAATGGGTATCGCGCTAGACGAGTGGGGCGTGTGGCATCCTGAAGCCCGTCAGTGGGGGCCAACTCATGAATTGGTACGTGAGCCGCTTTCCTATGAACAAGCCAACACCATGCGTGATGCGCTGGCTACAGGGATTGCGCTTGAAGTATTCCACCGTCAATGTAACGTGTTGTCGCTTGCAAACTTGGCGCAGATCGTGAATGTGCTGCATGCACCTGTCATGACCGAAGGCGCGGCGATGTGGTTGACCCCGACCTACTACGTACTGCAAATGCACACACCGCATATTGGTGCGACGGCTTTGACGGTCGAAACCACACAAGGAACGTCGATCCCCAACGGTCAATTTAATGTCTCATCGAGTGCTGTCACCGCTACTGCTTCGAGCAGCGAACGCGGAACAGCCGTCACACTGATTAACCGTCACTTCGACCAAGCCGCGTCGGTGAAGTTGGTGACATCCGGTGTGAATAAGGTTGTGAAGGCACGCATTCTTGCTGGCGACAGTCCACGTGCCCAAAACAGCATCGAAAAGCCTGACCAAATTAAATTGGCTGACTTATCGGTCACGGCGGATGGCAGCAACCAATGGCGCATCGAACTTCCTGCACATTCAATGGCAACGATTGAGTTTAGTGCATAATTACCACGCTTAAGGGAGGGATTCTGTTCCTCCCTTTTCCCTCTTGAATTTCGATATAACAAAAAACTTCCCACAAATTTACTTGGAATGGCTTCTTTGGGTTGTGATTAACTCCTATAGAAAGCCATAATCGACACGGACTGCTGAAGTCATTTTTAGATAGCTAGATAGCTCTGACCTTCGAATGAGGCAGTGCTATTTTGTTCGAAATTTCTAACGCCAAACGGCTGAATGTAATCCTGAAATTAATTCTGAAGGATACAGATCTCATTAATAGGCTAGAATGAGATTTATATGAATGGCGATAAAAGGCAGACTCAGATGTCTCTAGACCAAGCCCGTCTCACAGCACAACTCCAGCGTTCCCAACGGTGGGCAATGGCCTTCGGTGTCATCGCAGTGGGTGCGATTATCATTGCGGCAGGCACTTCGGTGATGGGCATCCAAGCCCAACAATCAGTGTTAACAGCGACGCTGGCTCAGGGTGAAGCGCTTTACGCACAAGCAACAGCAATCGCACAGGCCAGTTCGGCACAACAGGCAGCGGCTAGCGCGACGGTGGCCCAAGGTGAAGCCCAACAAGCGGCAGCCAGTGCAACACTCGCACAAGGACAGGCAGAAGATAAAGCGGCGACGGCAACCTTCGAACAAGGTAAAGCGCTGAATGCAGCCATAACTGCGACGCTGGCGCAGGGACAAGCTGAGGATAAAGCGTCAACCGCAACTTTAGAGCAAGGCAAAGCACTCAACGCGGCAGCAACGGCAACGGTCATGCAGGGGCAAGCGCAATATCAGGCCGCAACTGCGACGGTCGCCCAAGGTATGGCGCTCAACGTCCAAAATACGGCTGTGGCTCAGGCGGCTGATGCGACTCAAGCGCAAGGCGCTGCACAACAGCAATCACAAATCGCGCAAACACAGATGGCGATCTCGAACATGACACTCGTCCCTGTTCCTGCTACCTTAACAGCAGCGGCTTCACAGGTGGCAGAGGCACAGGCTAACCAGAATGTCAGCGAACAACTGGTGAATGCTAACCTCAGCCTGAATAATGGCGATACCGATACTGCGCTCGCAACCACAAGCAAGCTCATTAAGGCTTATCCGGAATATGTTCAGTCATATCTAATCAGAGCAATGATTTATCAGCGGATGGATGAATACGAGAAAGCCATTGATGATTATAGTAAGGCTATCCAACTTCAGCCGGATAATGACCAAACCTACCTTTATCGTGCCCGCAATTATTATTACTATCTCGAAGATTCGGATAAAGCACTGGCAGATTACGATAAAGCGATTGCGCTAAACCCAAAAAACGCAACCGCTTATAAGGAACGGGGCGACGTTTACAGCTACTCCGGGGAAGACTATGACAAGGCGCTTGCTGATTACACCAAAGCCATCGCGATTAATCCGACTTATGTTGATGCCTATACCAGTCGCGCATCGCTCTACACCTATGAATTAGAAGACTATGAAAACGCAATTGCCGATTACACCAAGGTGATTGAACTTAGTCCGGACAATATCTATGTACTGTACACCCGTGCTCACATTTATTTGGATGACTTGCAAGATTATCCAAATGCGATTGCCGATTTAACGACCCTGATTGAACAGTCGCCGGATTATTACGAGGCGTATGTTGATCGTGCCGGAGCTTATGTCGCGCTGAGGCGCTATGAAGAGGCGATTGATGATTACAGCAAAGCGATTGATTTGGCTTCCTACGATCCGCAGATATTTTACAATCGGGGCAAAGCCTATTATCAGCTAAAAGAATATGACAGCGCCATTGATGATTTCACGGCAGCCATTGAGATCAACCCGGACTATTCGGATGCCTATTTTAGTCGCGGCGTGGCTTACTATGATCTGAAGCAATACGATGATGCAATTGCCGACTTTGATAAAGTGATCGACATTGCCCCGAACAATTCGTATGCTTATGGCAATCGGGGTTTAGCGTATTATGTGCAACAAGAATATAACAAAGCGTTGTTTGACTATAATAAAGCCGTCATCCTTGACCCTTACAACGCATGGAACTACAACAGCCGCGGCCTCACCTACGTCTATCTGAATGAGAATGAAAAAGCGCTGTTCGACTTCAATAAAGCGCTGGATTTAGATCCCAATTATGCAGAGGCCTACGGTAATCGTGGATTGGTTTACATCAATCTGCAAGAATACGATAAGGCGCTTCTTGATTACAACACCACTATTTCGATTGATCCCAATTATGGGTGGGCTTATGCTAATCGTGGCTTAGCTTACTATCACCTCGGGAAATATAATCTCGCGCTGAGTGACTATAACAAGGCGCTAGAACTCAACCCTAGCGATGCCAATACATACACTAATCGCGGGTTGGCCTATAACACGCAAGGGGCATACGACAAAGCAGAATCTGATTTTACCCGCGCGATTAAACTCGCTCCGCGCTCCTCGGATGCTTATAGTGGTAGAGGAAGCGCATACTATGGTCTGAAACAATACGATAAAGCCCTGAAAGATTTTGACAAAGCCATTGCACTTGATAATAAAAATGTCTATGCACTTTTGGGTCGAGGATATGTTTACACCTATACCAGCCTCAAACAATACGATAAAGCGATCGCGGATTATACACAGGCCATAAAACTCGCCCCTGAGTTGTCCACGGGTTATACCAATCGGGGCAACACCTATTACCTCACACAAGAGTATGATAAAGCGATCGTGGACTATGCCAAAGCGATCAAACTGAACCCTCAGGATATTGATGCTTTTGCGTGGCGTGGTTATACCTATACCGTATTGAAGCAATATAACAAAGCTATAGCAGATTTCACGCAAGCGATCACATTGAATCCCAAATATGCGTGGGCTTATGGTAACCGTGGTTGGGTATTTTATAACCTTCACGAGTACGATAAAGCCTTAACTGACCTCAATAAGGCACTGCTGCTTGATTCGCATCTGGTAGCTGCTTACTCAACGCGCGGATGGCTCTATAACGACCTCAAACAATACGACAAGGCGTTGAAAGACTTTAATAAGGCGATTGAACTCGATCCTCAAAATGCTTATGCACTGGATGGACGTGGGCGGGCTTATTACGCCAAACGGTTATTCTGGAAAGCTGCCGCCGACTATACGGCAGCAGTGAAAGCCGATCCCCAATATGCACAATCGTTTGCTGATCGAGCGCTATTGTATTTAGCTACACGCCAATATGACAAAGCCCAAACAGCATGGAAAGCGTATGTGGCGCTGGTCGGAAAAGTAGAGCCCGGATGGCAAAAGGTGGGTGCTGCTATTGAAGCGGCAGGACTGCGGCGTTACATCCGATGATGCATATCGCTTAGAATCAGAAGGGGCGACCCCCGATTTACGGATGTCGCCCCTAATTAGACGTTTCAAATTTATCCATTACGGATTGATTTGTTTACCTCGATCCTCGAATGAGTTAGGCGTAAGCACGAATACGATATGGTTCTTGACCCGGATTCGGGCGGACGATAAGCGCCGCACAATTATCAGAGCGTGGGTCAGTGATGTGATCATAAAGTACGGCTTTGACCTTGAAACCATTTCGTAACTGGGGGGTAAGTGTGGGATCGGTTAGTTCACCGTGAACCACCTTATCGACATAGGCTTCGATGCTCATTTGGTCACGGAAGCGATGATAACCGGGGAGCATGCCACCAGCCACTTCACCCTTGAGATTCAATCGACGCACAACAGAGCGGCGGGCGTCATACAATTGGCTTGCTAAACGTAAACCGCGATAATCAGGATGAATGCTCAAGTCGCCACCGTAAAGCCATTCACCTTCAGGGTCATGGTTATCCATCCAGCCATCAGATACTGCTTCTTGAAAAGTGTGGGGGGTCTCGAAGAACTTCCACTTGGCGCGAAAGGTCACTGTTGATCCAGCAACGATCCACTGATCGCCGTGATGGACTAATGCCGTAAACTGCCCCTGTGGGAATAATTCGATGTGATGCAGATAGTGCTCCTCGCGCAAGAGTTCATCGTGGGTGAGCGTGGGGAAAATGACACTTTGCATCTGGGCAAGCGGTCGTGCAAACTTGGCAGTCGTCGGCACGACCATGGTTCTGGGAACATGTTTGGCGCTCATGCTACTCCTCCTATAAATACGGTTTTGCTTTCCATATACTCTTCCAGACCTTCAAGGCCGCTTTCGCGACCGAGTCCACTTTGTTTAATGCCGCCGAACGGGGCTTCAGGCGTGGCAGGCAACCAGTCATTGACGCATACCATGCCGAATTCGAGTCCCTCATACATGCGGACGGATGTATTTAAGTCGTTGGTTTGGACGAACGCCGCCAACCCATATTGCGTGGCATTTGCCAGTGCTAACACTTGGTCGGTATCGTCGAAAGTGATAATCGGCATCACCGGCCCGAATATTTCCTCGGTGTACAGGCGCATACTGTCTTTCAAGCCCGTCACGACCGTTGGGCTGTAGAAATAACCAGCGGCCATATCACACGGGCGTGAACCCCCGCTGAGCGTTGTGGCTCCAGCAGCAACCGCTTCCGTGACCATCGCTTCTACACGGTCGCGCTGAACAGCGTTAATCAGTGGGCCAGTTTCAGTACTCTTGATGAGGCCGTTGCCGACTCGTAAATTACGGGAGGATTTAGCCACGCGGTCGGTGAATTCATCCGCGATTTTGCTATGCACATAGAAGCGCTGAGGCGCAACACATACCTGTCCGGCATTGCGATACTTCCACGCAACCGATTGTTTGGCGATTTCTTCTACATTAACGTCGGGGAAGATGATGCAAGGAGCGTTACCACCCAGTTCCAGTGCCAATTTGGTGACGGTCTGCGATGCGCCATCCATTAACAGCTTGCCGACGCGTGTGCTGCCGGTGAAGCTGATCTTTCGCAAACGAGCATCCTTCAACATGACCTGTGCCATCTCTGCCGGATCACCATTTATGCAGTTGATCACTCCGGCAGGTGCGCCTGACTCGTGGAAGGCTTGAGCCATCATCATGGCGGAACGGGGTGTGTATTCCGATGGACGACCAACGACTGTACATCCCGCTGCCAGCGCCGCCGCCCAACACCGTACCACGTTATAAACAGGGAAGTTCCACGCCGTAATCGTACCAACTACGCCAAGTGGCTGCTGCACAACCATAATACGGCGAGTGGCAACACGCGCCGGAATAGTACGTCCGTAAGCCCGTTTGGATTCTTCAGCGTTCCAGATGATGTAGTTGGCGGCACTGCCCCATTCAGCCAGCGACTCACCAATCGGTTTGCCACTTTCTTCGGTGGTAATGACCGCCATCTCTTCGACATGCACCAATAACCAATCAGCCGCTTTCATCAGCACTTCGGCACGTTGGTATGGAGTCTTATGTGACCATGAAGGGAAAGCTGCCGACGCTGCATCAATCGCTGCTTGAGCATCCGAAGCATTACCAAACGGAATATCTAATAAAACTTGTTCAGTGGCGGGATTCAGCAGAGGCCATGTGCCACCGTTAGAAGCATCAACCCATTCACCATTAATCAATTGTTTAAACATAAAGTCGGACATTTATTAACCTTTGCAACCATTTATGAACGCAAAAAACAACTGATGCGACCAGCCCCGATTTTCTTAAAATCGGATCACAGCCAGATCAGTTCTATGGAACTCAATCAGAAATCAATTAGGAAGGATGCGGCAACCGAAACGGACAACGTATCCCATATGGGCAAGACAGCAGGAGGTTGGTAGATCGATGATGAAACCGGATGTAGCAATCTGCGGTGTCTGTGTGACAGTCTTGCAGGGTCTACGGACATAATAGCACCTGAATTATGCTGATCGCACTTGGCGAACTCGAATGCTTTTTAATAGTAAAACATATTAGCAAGCGGCTCGTATGGGCTTGAAAGCACCAATAGTGTACCAGCTTTTTAGCCACATGTGCTAATCATTTGTGAATTCTCAACAAATTTCGACGTTTATGTGCAATTGCATTCATTCTATTTTTATTAAATGTACAGTTTTTTACCTAGATACGAAATAAATTCGCTCAACTATTAAATATAGCAATCCCCATCGCGAGTGATTTCCTGAATGTGTTGCCATTCCAGATACTTGGGAATGTTCTCCCAATTTTTAAGAACGTTAGCGCTAGAAGTTCTGGGATTTTCGTGCCAGTTTTCGCGGGTGATGTTAGCAGGTTCATAAGTGTGAGCATAATAACGAATGCCACGCAGTAAATGCTGTTTGAGTGTCATCAAGGCGCGGCGAGAGTGCATCCATTTGCACACAGCAATGACCGATTGAATCGACTCAAGAGGCAGTTTTTGCTTGATAAGGGGTAAGGCAAAGGTGACATTTTCAAGGGTGTTGGTGGATCGGTTTTCGATGATGATCTGTTCGGATGGCACACCCGCATCTGTTAAGACACGGTAGAATAAATCCGCTTCGTTATGGCCTGTGTAACGATTTTCACCACCGGTTATGACGATGAAGGGCGCGCGTCCGTCATGATAGAGTTGAGCAGCAAGATGTGCTGCTGTCACTTGACGTGAGCCAAAGGTAAAAATGAGATCGGTTTTTTCTGGGAGCGGCGTAGTCGCATCCAAGTAAGTGGTAATGTGGGCGATTTCGTCAGGGGATAATGCCATCATGCTCTTCCAACTACACTATTTGCGCCAGCGACAATACAAGAACAGCTTTGCGACGAACCTGTTACCCGTTATACTTAATATTACTCGCAACACAAAATTAAGTAGTCAGTAGTTATACAAATCACTTATGCCAACCATCAAAGATGTCGCCCGGGAAGCAGGCGTTTCTACGGCAACGGTCTCCTATGTTCTCAATCAGAAAAAAGCCTATCTCATTAGTCCTGCCACCCGTGATCTTGTACTCGCGGCTGTAAAAAAAGTCGGTTATGCACCGAATACGGCTGCACGCAACCTCAAAGTGAGCCAATCGCATCTTATAGGCTACGCATGGCATGTCGCCCCATCGACGGGGATGAACTCGGTGCTGGACAGCTTTACGTATTATTTGGCGCAATCGGCTGAGGCGGCAGGTTATCACTTACTGACCTTCACCCACACGACCAAAGGGCCGCTGCCTGTCTATGAGGAAATGATCCGATCAGGCCGCGTAGATGCTTTTGTCCTTTCTGATACCACAATCGACGATAAGCGTATTTCCTATTTATTAGATGTGGGATTCCCGTTTATCAGCTTCGGGCGATCTAATCCTGATTGGGATTTCTCGTGGATTGATACGGATGGTCAGCAAGGCATTGAACAGGCAGTCAACTATTTATTGGATTTGGGACATCGGCGGATTGCGATGGCCGCTTGGCCTGAAGATTCGATTTCCGGAAACGCGCGGGCAGAGGGTTATATGAATGCCATGCGGGCGGCAGGATTGAGCTTCCCGCCTGTTTATATTCAGCGTGGGGAGCATAGCGAAGAAGCAGGCCGCCGCGCCTTTAACTGTTGGATGCAGCTTCCGGTTCAAGAACGCCCCACAGCAGTTGTCTGTGTGACGGATTTGGTTGCCAGCGGTGTGATGATTGAAGCCGAATCGCACGGAATGGCAATCGGACGTGATTTGTCGGTGGTGGGGTTTGATGATGCTCCGCTGGCACAATACATCCGCCCTAGCCTCACTACACTTCAGCAGGCCATACCCGAAATCTCGCAGGCGTTGCTGACCATGTTGGAAACTAGCTTAAATAAAGACAAAACACCCTCGCAGCACAAACTGATTGTCCCGCGCCTCATTATCCGTAATTCATGTGGTAGTCCAGCAAACTAAGTTCCGACATGGTACGTTTGCCACACTATAGGTCAGTTGCCGGATTCTGAGAAACATAGGCATACGACCAACGATGTACGTATGCCTAGCAGTGTCTTTCAAAAGTATGGACATACATGAGGCTTAAAATGTCACCGGCAGGGACTCTAAACCTCGAAAGGTTGTGCCAGAGCGCCAACGCAGAGATTCAGTAGGCACCGCTAAACGGAGATTTGGCATATGAGCCAGCAGAGTGTTTAGCGCAATATGCCCTTCAAGACGAGCCAACGGCGCCCCCACACAGTAATGAATCCCCAATCCAAATGCCAGATGTTTATTGTTCTCCCGCATCAAATCGAGTGTATCAGGATTATCAAACTGCGATTCGTCGCGGTTGGCTGAGGCAATCACTGCCATGACCTGTTCGCCTCTGGGGATAGTAACACCTTCAATAGTGACATCCTCGCGTGCATAACGGTTGGTAGCAGTTTCAATAGGCGAGTAATAACGCAAAAGTTCCTCGGTAGCGGTTTTAATCAGTGTGGGATTCTGGCGCAGCAGATCAAACTGATCCAGATATTGGAGGAGAGCCAGTGTGCCACTGCCGATGAGATTCACACTTGTTTCGTGACCTGCAATGAGGAGAAGAACAACCATCCCTTGCAGTTCGTCATCTGTCATCATTTCTCCATTTTCATTGGATTGTGCCATCGCACTGATGAGGTCATCCTGCGGATCAAGCCGCCGCATCTTACACAGCTTGCGAATATAGGTTATCAGCCCGATAAAAGCCGGAACTTTCCACAACACTTGAATGGGTTGTGAGACCGAGGTTAAGTTCTTCGTCCAACCATGAAACTTGGCGCGATCCTGTACAGGCACGCCCAAAATTTCGCTAATCACCGTGATGGGGATCGGCAGAGCATAATCCACAATCAGGTCAAATTGACGGTTCTTGGCAGCCGTAACCAGTAGTTCATCAGCCAACCCCTGAACGCGTGTCCGCATTTGTTCCACACGACTTGGTGTAAAAACCTTGTGGACAAGCCCGCGCAGTCGTGTGTGATCCGGCACATCCATATCAAGCATATTGTTGTCCATAATGTTGAAGATACCCGGCAGCCAAGCGTTTTTCGAGGATTGCCCCGAACTCACTGGCTTTAACGCACTTGCGAACTGCGCGTGAACAAGAATGTTCCGATCACAATGAAGATCAACGACAGGAGGACACTTACAGCAAGATCAAAGACCGGACTGTAAAGCACGATTTGACTGAATTCAGGGCGACCTGCATAAACGAGATTCCGCGCTAAATCTGCTAGATAAGTCATGGGCATCAGATGCGCCAGCGCTCCGAGAAGACCGCTGGAATTCGTCAAGGGAGTCATGATGCCAGCCAGAAACATCTGCGGGATGATCATCAAAAAGCTGCCCGAATCTGCGGTTGAGGCATCGTTGACAATACTGATAAACAAGACACCCAATGTTCCGGCTGCAACGCAGATGATGGGCCACATGAGTACGACATGGCCTATATCCGCCCAACTCAGTGGGATTTGCATGAGCAGTGCAATCGTAACCAAGCCAACGAGCGATAAAAAGCTGGTGATGGTTCCACCCAAGATTTTGCCGAGGATCACGGCATAACGCGAAATTGGGGCGACAAAAATTTCCTAAGTAAAGTCCTTGTCCCGATCTTCGATGAGCGTGGTGACACTCATAAAACTTGTCTGGTAAAGTGTGCTAACGACAATCCCGAAGAACATAAAATACATGAAGTTGAAGCCTACACTTCCACCCAAGTTTTGTTCCAAGTTACCACCCAGAACGCCCAAGAAAATCACGGGAAAGATGAAGACAAATACAATCTTGGCCGGCGTTCGGGTGAAGTTCATTACCTCGCGGGCGGCGATAGCGACAATCGCGTTAAGGTCGCGGGCATATTTATTCATGATGCTACTCCGATCAAATTGACATAGGCTTCTTCGAGACTAGGTTCGTGAACTTTCAAGAGGCATAACGGCGTTTTCAAGCGAGAGATCAAGGCTTGCGGTGTGGCATCTTGATATGGGATTTTGAAGCCCTTGCCGTTGATGTTGAAGGGAATGCCCCGTTCACTGAGTTCCGTCTGCAACTGCTCGTGGTTTGGAGCATCGACCAGCATATAATGGTCGAGTAAACTCTGTTTCATTTGGTTTGGCGTTGCGTGTAATGCGATTTTCCCGTGATTGACAATACAAACATGATCGGCATTTTCGGCTTCTTCGATGTAGTGTGTGGTCAGGAAAATCGTGGTGGCGGTTGTACGGCGCATCTCTTGTATGTACTGCCACAAGTTATTGCGACTGACCGCATCCAGCCCTGTTGTTGGCTCATCCAAGAAAAGGATGGCGGGTTGGTGCATCAAACTGCGGATGATTTCCAACTTGCGCTGCATGCCACCAGAAAAGGTTTTCATCGGTTTGAAGAGGTTACTTTCCAGCCCAACGACACTTGCGAGTTCCTCAATGCGTTGGCGGTAAGCGACTGGCATCAACCGATAAAAAGGTTTATAAGCGTACAAGCCTTGAATACAGACGTGCAGACGGATGTTTTCTTCAGCCGTCAAACCCAAATCAAGGCTTGGTTTTTGGAAGATGACTCCGATTTTCTCGCGGATGTTTTGCATGTGGCGATCCAAGTCATAACCGGCAATCGTTACGTGACCGCTGGTCTTGGCGAGTGTGGTCGTCAAAATAGAGATGGTTGTGGTCTTGCCCGCACCATTGGGGCCGAGGAAAGCGAAAAACTCTCCCTGCTCTACACTAAAACTGATGTCATTGACAGAAGGTTCCTGCGCTTTGTGATATTGCTTTACGAGATGTTCGATTTGTATGATTGGTATTATCATGTGCCTCACCTTACCTATTCTAACAGTGTTAGACTAACACTGTTAGAATAGGTCGAGTTTGTTTTATTGTCAAGAGGTTTCAAACAGAATTCTTATGGCTATGCAAAAGAGTCAAATTGTTCAGACCGCGCTAGATATCCTTGATCGTGACGGTTTAGAAGGGGTTACGTTGCGACGGCTAGCAACGGAACTCGAAGTGAAAGCCGCCTCCATTTATTACCACATCCCGAGCAAAGAAGAACTACTGGACGAGATGGCGAATGCGATATTGGAGGCTCATTTCAGCGCGTTTGATTTTGCAGACGATCAACGTGATTGGGCAGTGTGGCTCGATATGCTGGCGCATGAACTGCGCAAGGCTATGCTCAGCCGCAGGGAAGGTGCTCGTGTGGTTGCAGGGGCACATCCTGACATTGCAACCATGCTGATAAACCTCTGGGATTTGAGTATACGTGTGCTGCACAACGGAGGGTTCAGCTACGGGAAGGCCGCTGTGATCACCATTACGGTTGTCAACTTCACCTTCGGTTCGGTCATCGAAGAACAATCCTCTCCACCTTATACGTCAGGGCCGAGAGTGCCATTTGGAGATGTCGAATCGATGGGACAAAACTATCAGGCATTGGCGGCGGCTATGGATGAGTGGCACAGCGCGGATAATGACAAACATTTCGACATCGGCGTTCTCATCATCATTAATGGTGTACACGTTGAAGCGGATATGGGGCGCATGAATGCCGAATGATTGTTGACTGCATAAATAGATGATCTATGAATATCAAGCTGAGTGCCCAAATAATACGCGGTAAGTTCAGTTTAGCAGGACGTGAAGCGCGATAGGTTAACATTTGGAAAAACATTTTGTAACAATACGAATAAATCGATTCTACCGCTTTGACAATGTGAAGCTGTACAACAGTGCCCATATTCTAAATTCGACCGTTATCTGTCAATTAATCGCTTTATCGCGAGTGTATCAAAGATATTGAATTCAATCTCGCCTCTTCCGAGCAGAAAATCCGATAAGGCTTGACGATCGAATGGCAATTTGTCACCGGCGATAACAATACTTGATTGAGCGGAAGGAACCGTAACGACAATGACATCATGATAGAGGGATACAAGGGATGTTACAAACTTGTTCATTGCCGGATTATCAGAGTCGAACAGCCCCAGCACGCGGGTTACGGTCATCTCATTTTGTGGAAACCCTTCAATAATCGCCTCATAAACGGGAACAGGATTAGTGACCGTTGGGATTGCAACCGCCTGTTGGGTAACAGCCCAATAAACCAAGGCCACATTTACGCCGATGATAAGAACCGAACCCAGTATCATCCAGCGAAAAAGCGATACTAATTGTGGTTTTTTCTTGGATGGATTAGCTGTTATATCAGCAGATTGTTGAAGTGATTCGGGAACACGCGTTGCTTCCGGTGATGTCTGTTGTGGTATGACATATTGAGAACGAAAAGTAAATCCATACCCCATTTCCGCTATGTAGGACAGCAGCGCATAAATAAAGGTTACCTGCCCTGCCATTTCAAGCGCCTCTTCGAGCGTTCCAACGACTAAATAACGCAAAGTCAGTTCGCCGTTGGGCGGTAATAGATTGGCGCTGAGGGCATCGGTCACAAACGCCCCACCTATATATAGTGCCCCTGCAACAATAAATAGATTGCGTGTACGCGATGGTAAGTGGAAAAGGAAACGCAAAAAGAACAGTCCAAAGATTAGTAACAGAGGGGCGGCGGCAATTTGCCATCCAAAAGCCAAAATGCCGCTGGTGTGAAACGCAGCATGCAACGGTTCGGAAAAAAGTTCGTGGATGGCAGCACTTTCATCCATCGATAGATACAGAAAAATCAAGGCCAGAGCAACCCAGTAACGCCGATAAGGGTCTTTACGAGCGTGTTTAGCCCCTGCCACGGCTGCCAGTAAAACAGACGCACCGAGCAGCAAAATAACTTGATACCATGTTGGTATGGTTTGTTCAGCATTCACGCTAAATTCATCTAATATGAGTGATGGCAAGCTATTGTACTGACCATGAAGAATATTGGTGTTGATGTATTCGCCGAAAATACTTTGCAGAGCCAAGAACAGCGCAAGAATGCCTAGTATAAGAGCAATTGTGCGGGGTTTAATCGCGTATTCGAGGTTCATTTATTTATCCTAAGCCCACTTTTTTAAACTTGAATGCCATTTGTGAGCGGAAGGGTAGCAAAAGGATAGATGTGTCCAGACCATAACAGTCTGGACACCACAGAACTCATTCACTCGATGCTGGTTAATGCTTCTTTTTCGAGCATTTGATGTGACCGTTCTTGCTAATTTTACAGTTGGCTGGAAGACTGGGGTTAACGGTGATATTGTTATTAACGATGGTGATGTTGATAACAATGAAAATCAACGTCGTACCATTTCCTTGATAGTTGCCATCCACATTTAATACATCTCCAACCTTGATGAGGGTGAGAACGGAATCATCCGGATCAAATTGTACGCTGGTACCGTTCACGACTACGACATTGCCATTAATTGCGGTCACTTGACCATTTAGACTAATACTTGCGGTGGTGAGTGTGACGACTGTGGCAGCGATGCCTCCTGCCCGATTCCGCTTGCCTTCGACGCGAACCAGATCTCCGATTTTGATCACTTTCAAAATGGGATTATCAGTGGCAACCGACACGTTAATGTTGTAAATGGTAATGACATTAACATTAATGGTGATGATCGGACCTTCGATCACGATAATAGTAGTGTCATCGGCGGCGGGTGTGGGCGTCAGTGAAGGGGTAACGATTGGCGTACTTTCAGATGTGGGAAAGGGGGTCGCAGTCATCGGTGTCGGGTTAATCATTATGATAGTCGTCGCAATGATAACCCCATTGGTAAATGTGCCTGATATTTGAACGACAACCCCAACTTGGAGATTGGGAATATTGACATTAGCAGTACTCAGGTCAACTGTTACACCACTGACAACAATTGATGTGCCATTAACAGCCTCAACTGCTCCGGTAACTGAGATTGGCGACGAACCGTTGTCTTGTGCTAACAGAGGCACAATCCCCCCCATAAGCGCCAATATTAAGGCTAAACCAATGAGACCATGGATTGAAAATATACGTTTCAAGATTATGCGTTCTCCCGTTTGCTAAAGCAGTTTGTGTGACTTGAACACTATGATAATAATAACGGTGCCAGCCTCAAGATGTTACAAAAGTGAGATTTTTTATGCAATGGACACTATATAAGTCTGTATAATCATCTCTTAAAGCGGCCTCAATTTAAAAGCCGCTGGAAGTTTCCAGCGGCTTTTCGTTAGATACATTTTATTTTGTAGACATCACAGTTAGTGGTTGAAGTAGTGACCTTCTTCGAGATCAGCGATCAGTCCGGGCTGCGTAGGATACCAGTTAAAATGCTGCTGGGTTAGTGCGCTGGATGCCGGAATGTCCAGTGAGAAGAAGGCTCCGAGGAAGCCAAAGTGTTCAACGGCTTTCTCGACAGGTACCGAGACGATGGGCAGATTGAGATGGCGACCAATCACCTCGGCCATCTCACGCGACGTCACCCCTTCGTCACCCACAGCATGCAGTCGTTTGCCTGCCGGCGCGTTTTCCAACGCCAAGCGGTACAAACGGGCAGCGTCAAGACGGTGACCAGCAGCCCAGCGGTTCAATCCCTCGCCGGGGTAAGCCGACACACCCTTTGAACGGGCAATGCTGATGAGGCCGGGGACAAAACCGTGATCGCCCTCACCATGAACCGAGGGTGGAAGTCGCATAATCGAGACACGGATACCATTTGAAGCGAGTGACAGACCCAGCGATTCCGAGATGCGGCCCGTAGAAGGTGCGAGGGGATTAATTCCGTCCTCTTCGGTCAGAAGGCGACCGGGTGCCAGACCCCCTGTTCCTGCGGTCACAATAAACGGGCGATCAGAACCAGCAAGCACCGCGCCAATTGTCTCAATCGCTAGCCGATCAGCTTCAGCGGATGCGGCAAAATTCGAAAAATCGTGAATAAAGGCGCAGTGGATTACGCCCTCTGCTTCTTCCGCACCTTCACGCAGGCAGTCAAGATCATCAAGTGAACCACGCAGTACCTCCGCGCCGATGGCAGCAATTGCCGCAGCTGATGCATCCGAACGTGCTAGGCCAACGACTTGGTGTCCGGCAGCCAGCAGCTCAGGGACGACAGCAGAACCGACAAATCCACTTGCACCAGTGACAAAAACTTTCATGTTCAATTTCTCCATTAGACTTAGGTGATTTCGGTTAATTATGGAAGTAGTGACCTTGTTCGAGGTCTGCGATAAGACCGCATTGCGTGGGATGCCACTCCAAGCGCTGTTGAGTCAGTTCGCTCGATGCCTGCATGTCCATCGAGAAGAAGGCTGCGAGATAGCCAAAGTGCTTGCCTGCTTGCTCGACCGGTATTGATACGATAGGTAGACTGAGATGACGGCCAATGACTTCGGCAATGTCGCGCGTCAACACACCTTGGTCGCCTACGGCATGTAGTCGGGAACCGGCTGGCGCACTTTCCAGTGCCAAATGGTACAAAAGGGCAGCATCGAGACGGTGAACAGCCGCCCAGCGATTCGATCCATCGCCGGGATAGGCCGACACATCTTTGGCACGAGCGATGTTGATGAGGCCGGGGACAAAACCATGGTCGCCCTCGCCATGAACGACTGGCAACCGCACAACTGACGCACGGACACCCTGTGAGACAAGCGACAACGCCGTTTGTTCCGAGACACGTGCTGCGGCAGCCTCCGGTGGGTTTCCCGCTTCATCTTCCGTCAGCATGTGACCGGGTGATAGACCGTGCGTTCCGGTTACAGAGGTCACGATCAGCGGACGATTAGACCCAACCAGCGTTGCACCCAATGTCTCGATGGCAAGTCGATCTGCGGCGGCGGACACGGCATAATTTGAAAAATCGTGAACAAAGGCGCAATGAATCACACCCTCTGCGGGGGCTGCACCTTCGAGCAAGCAGTCAAGATCATCAAGTGAACCACGCAGTACCTCCGCGCCGATGGATGCAATAGCCGCAGCAGATGCGTCCGAACGCGCTAGGCCGACGACTTGATGTCCAGAAGCAAGCAATTCAGTGACGACAGCGGAACTGACGAAGCCACTGGCGCCAGTGACGAAAACTTTCATGGGCAATTCCTCCATTCAATTTAGAGGTGGGGTTTCGATTGTGTAGCCACTCACCTCATCCATCACAGTTGTATAATGAGAGATATGTTTTAACGAGATAAGCGTTTATCCTAGAACTAACAGTCCCTGTTTACGGTCAGATCATTGAGCGGAGCATATCGCGTGGCAATGAATCAATTGGAGTTAGATCGACATCAGGAATTAGCCGACTTTTTGCGGAACCGTCGGGCGCGTATATCGCCGGAACAGGTGGGATTACCCAGAGGGACACGCAGACGCACACCGGGCTTACGGCGAGAAGAAGTGGCGATGCTGGCCGGAGTCAGCCCTGAATGGTATACATGGCTCGAGCAGGGACGGGATATTAACGTTTCGATGCAAGTGTTAGAAAGTCTCGCAAGAGTATTGCAGTTGGATGCTAACGAGCGCGAACATTTATTTCTGCTCGTCCTGAGACAGCGGCCTCCGGTAGAGATGTACACGCCACCCACCGTCAGCCGCACTGTACAAGCATTTCTGGACAGCCTTGGGACATCTCCAGCATGTGTGGTTGATGCGCGTACTAATGTCCTTGCGTGGAATGCGGCTTACTGGGCGGTTTTTGCTGTCGACGTTACGACAGGCAATGAGCGCGAGCGTAATCTGATGTGGCGCATCTTTACCAACCCAGCGGCGCGGCTTGTCAACGAGGGATGGAAAGAAATAGCGCGGGTGTATGTGGCGCAGTTTCGCGCGGGTTATGGTCGGTTCATCAATGATCCGTGGTGGGCAAAGCAGATCGCGGAGTTAAGCGAGATCAGTCCAGAATTTTGTGAATTGTGGGCGCAGCATGATGTCCACAACCTGTCGGAAGGCAGAAAAACAATCCATAATCCGATTGTCGGAACACTAGAGTTTGATATTCTGTGGCTCCAAACCATCGATTCCGGTGATTTGCGACTGCTGACTCATACGCCGCGTGTTGGCTCAGGAACCGTTGAAAAAATCGAGCGACTTCTGGCGTTAGAGGCTGAGAAAAATATGCAAACCCCTGAAGCAATATTGTCCCCTTAATGCGTATGCAGCAATAACAACACCGGCAGACCTTAGGGAGCCATCCGCTGAATTGGCGTAAACTGCAATTTATGCCGATTTTCCGCTGAATTAGCAGGCGGCTGGCTCGGTGCAATCCGCTGAATTGACACAGTTGCACGGCGGGAAGTTCGACTGATGCCGCTGAGTGCAGCGGTTGGCTCCCGTAATGCCACCGCGTGCATATTGGGGTGTCGTTGCAGCGGCTGTGAGGGAGCAAGCTGCCGAACATGCAGCACTGCAAATGCATTTTTCACCACAAAGACCCAGAAAATAGATTTAACACAATAACTCCGAGATGGAATGACACCACGATAAGAACAGTTTAGCAGCGTGTGGAAGGCAATGGGTTACTATTAGGAAGAACATTTTGTAACTCTTTGCGAGGTTCCCTACTAACTATTTGAGGGAGGGAGATTATTAAAGTGGTTAGGAAATCATTGGAAATAAGTTAGTGATGGTTTGTAGGTTTAAACTTAAACAAGACTATATGCGTCCATAATCACCGACTGCACTACGCCATCCCCACGCTGATTGACGCGCATCGTTCCAACGCGCTAGGCTCTCAATAACGCAAAGGGGTAAATGATGCTTAGACATGTGCGCTACGGGTTTCTTTTTCTATTGATTGGCTTATTGGAAATTAACAGTGTTCAGGCACAACCCGATCCCAGTTCCCGCTGTCAAACACTGAATACCGAGTATGGTGGCCTATATTGGCGGTCGCGCTGGCTGGATAATGACACTATAGAGTTCCAAGCTTGGAATGGTGGAAATGGCAACAGCGCGCTTAACCTCAAAAAAACAGCTTGGTATCAATATCATCCAACCACCGAAGTACTGGAAAAACTCAATTACAATCCATTCGCTCAATTAAAAATCGCGGGAGACAAGCTAGCGGGAGTACAACTAAAAAATTTACTGGCTGGGCCAGAAGGGTTGTACGAATTTGTCAATATTTCCCCGAACCAAGATCTCATCATTTATTCTCGACAAGATGAGAATACGTTCGATACGTGGCTGGTAGATACTCGATCCAAGATAGAAGTGCCTTTGGGAGTCGGAATTGGATATCCTGAAGTATTTTGGAGTGCCAACCAACAGAAATTTATCTTGTCGGCTACAAATGGCCAAGCGGATTATCTTTCTCCTATGCAGCTTATTACGCTCGTAAACGGCAAAATAACCGTTCAACGACTTGATGAAATAAAGCTCCTATCGGATATCATACCAATCAGCAAAAATTACTTTCTGCATGGAATTAGTCCTGACGGGCGCTACTTACTAGTAACACCAGAATATGCAAAGTATGAAACGCGGCTTATTGATTTTGACCAGCAAAAAGTTAATGGATTAGGATTCTACATATACGGCGAAACACGAGTCGTCTGGACGAGTCCCAGTGAGTTTATCGGTATCGTCGCCAAACAAGGGATCATTCGATACGACATTGTAACCGGAGAACAAGAAGTGTTGGCACAACCAAACGAAATAGGTCTATATGAGATCGGTACTTTTGATAGGCTGGGAACCCCATTACCCAAAGATATTTTCATCTCTGGCAATGTCAGCTTATCGCCCGATGGACACTATCTCATAACACAGGGGCAACGAGATATGAAAAGTCAAATTGTCGTGTGCAAAGTTTTTTAAATATTATCTATAAGAGCGAAAGTATGGTGTTTACAGCGCCAGCGGCAGAACCACCGTAATGGTTGTGCCGTTGCCGAGGCCGTCACTGCTGGCCCAGATGCGCCCGCCTTCGGCCTCTACCAGCGCCTTGGTGATGCTCAAGCCCACGCCTAAACCGCCGTGCTTACGCGTCATATGGTCTTCTATTTGGTAGAACTTTTCGAAGATGCGCTCCAGTTGGGCTGCTTCAATCCCCATACCGTCGTCGCTGATCTTGACCCACACTTCGCGATTATCATGCATTTCGGCAACCACGCTGATATGTCCGCCGGGTGGGGTAAAGCGTATGGCATTGTTGAGGATATTGGTCAAGCCCATAGTTGTCAGGATGCCATCCACATTCACCACCAGCCCTGTGGGAACACTTACAGTGAGCTTATGCCCATTGGCTTCCAATAAGTTTTGCACGTCCTGTGCGGCATCACCTACGACTGATGACAGTAAAGTGGATTGTAGGTGCAATTCGGAGGCATTCTGTTGCAGATAACGCAAGTTCATCAGGTCTTCGATGATATGCCGCAGTTGTAAACCACTTTCGATGACCTTATCGGCATGTTGACTGAGTTTGCCCTGTGCCTCTTCTTTAAGAAAGCTGGCGTATCCCAAAATGACGGCTAATGGTGTTCGCAGCTCATGTGAAGCGATGGCGATAAAATCACTTTTGAGCTTATCAAGTTCACTGAGTTCTTGATGGGCTTTTTGCAGCGCCGTAACCATTTGCACCCGGTCAATTGCCACAGCCGCTTGGGATACCAATACCATCAAGTGATCGTGATCATCTTCCGTCCACGGGAGTTGGCGCTTATTGACGACTTCCAACACGCCGATGATCTTATCTTCTTGGCGCATCGGTGCGATTAATATGGATCGTGTTTCAAACTGCTTCTCTTCATCCAATTTGGTGTAATGACGCGGATCGTGCTGGGTATCATCAACTTGAATAACCCGCCCTTCGATCAGGCAAGTTCCGGCTAAACTCCCTTGCAGCGGAACGGACTTCCCGATGAGTTCCAATCCGGTTTGCTGGGTGGTGGTGGCGGCAAAGCGCAGGTTATGCTGCTGTTCATCCCAGAGCAATACTGATGCGGCCTCACAATCGGTAATGGCTGCGGCTGCATCCATCAAATAGGTGAGCAGCGGATCAAGTTCATAAGTTGCGTTCAGCAAAATACTGACATCGGCAAGCCGATTCAATATATTGACTTTACGCTCAAGATATAAGGTGCGATTCGCCGCGTCGGATTGCGTCATATCATTGTCCTGTGAGTAAGCCTTTCAACAGTGTAGCATCAGTTTGGGTTATCGGCACGAAAGACCGCTTGTCTCTTCTCTTAGAAGAATCTCTTTCTCTTATTTGTTTAATTAAAGATAGTAGTCTTAGTAGAGCTGTCGAAACTGTTCAAAACTTATAACCCAAATTAGGCATCTGGGTTATATATCACAAGACTCCGTCGAATCAACACGCTATAACACAAACTTATCCCCAACCAATTGTTAAATGGGGATTATGTGGGTTTAAAGTTATTAACACCCCCTGTTGATAACTCGCAATAGTTTTGAACAATTTAGACAGGCTGTTCAAACTGTTCAAAACTTCTGCGATATATCATTTTGCAACTTGCGATACTTGGGAAATGTTTTGAACAGGCTGCTTCGGCTTTTCAACAGGTTATGGACAATTTGGGTAATGTTTTAGACAGGTTATGAACAGGGGGTGTATGCACGAATGTTCTCATTGGATAAATAAGGGTTATCTTTAGGTTTGTTCGGTTGGGATATTGTGATGATTCGCCTGTTTATCGCAAACAACTTGCGAAATAAAGCATGAAGAACATGAATTCGCTTTTAAGAGTTGTGATAAAACTTGGGATAAGCGAGATAAGTTATTGGGGAAAAGCCTAGACTGATACGCAAAGCTCAGGTCTTACCACCAACATCTTCCGAGAGGTCATAAAGCTGACTATTCGTGAATGTTGGTGGTGGATTGACGATAACTGCTAGGATCTTCCTAGCGCGTAATTTGTGGGGATGGCGTACTGCTCGGAAAGCGCTTTGTCTGATAAGCCGCGTATCAAAATATACGCGCCCGCAAAAAATTCAAATGGTATATATGGGAACATGATGGCAATCGGTACATCAACGCCATATGTCCTTAGAACGGTGCCAAAAAGTACTGGTATGATTGTCACTAAGCCCCAAATTGGAATCCATGACGGGAGCGTTTTACTTTTGAACAACAAATAGTAGAAAAGAATCGCACCTATTCCACAGGGCACCATATGCATGTTGTATGAAAAATCTTTTGCTTGAAGCAGCAACTGACCGGTCACTTGAAGGGCTTTATCGCCACTTATTGAGTACATGCTGCTGACCTGAATCAGCGCATATCCGGCAAACTTGCTCATCACCAGTATAGAGGCTTCCAAAATGTATAATGCTAGGGCGGTTGTCACCCCAATCTGATTGACTTTTCGCAGTAAGCTAAATAGCAGTACTGCCAGCCAAACGATGCCCAGCGCTGTAACAATGTCTAAAAATATGGAAAGATCTGCTTTAAACTGATTTTGGGCGATGTTGGTCATCGTGGCTGCGATATCCGTTTTATCGACCAACGGTGCGAATAAGATGCCTCCACTGACCAAAGAGGTTATGGCCTGCAAAAGCAGCGCTATACCCAGGGCGACTGTGAATCGATTATGTAAGTTTTTCATCATTTATCTCCACAAACAAAATTTGCGTATTTAACGCTTTTAATTACACTATACGGTGTAATTTAATTTCTGTCAACTGTAATTTGCACTGATTAGTGTAATTTATTTATCAGGAGTGATTTATGTCAGAGACTCAAAAAAGCAGAAAAAAGAGAGATACCAGCGAGAAACGGAAAATTATCCTCGAAGGAGCTATCCAAGTTTTCACTGAAAAGGGCTTTGAGGCTTCGAGCATGGACAAAATCGCTGAGGTTGCGGACGTATCCAAACGCACGGTTTACAACCACTTTCAAAGTAAAGAGAGCCTGTTTCAGGCAATCGTCGAAGACTTCCTGCGGGAACGCGACGACATTAAACCCATCGAGTATTCGAAAGAACTGTCTTTAAATGAACAACTGCGGAAATTTGCTGAGGCAGAACTGTATTTGATTAACGATCCTGTACGTCGAGGTTTATCAAAACTATTTACCTCTGTTTTTCTTATGGATGTTAATTTCGGAGCGGAGACACGAAGTCATTTTGAGCCGCACAAAGCCTTCATTACGTGGCTGAACTCCGCCAAGGAAGATCAAAAACTTTGCTTTCAGTCTCCAGATTTGACTGCTCGAATTTTTTACGGGATGGTGGAAGGCTGCCTGACATGGGGGGCTTTATTCACCGATGGTGCAAGCTTGAAACATTCTGACAATTTACTGGATGAAATTATCTTTACCTTTTTAAGCCGCTACGAATGTTGAATGCGTTTCCTGACAGCAGGTATGAACGCTTTACACTTGTATGAATAGCCAACAAATCAATCACGAAGACTGATGACAACTTTGCATTCGTAAAAATTTAGTAACTACTCAGGTGGGGAAAAAGTACCAAAAAAGATAAAAACGAGCTAGAGTCATAAGGATGAAACCCACAGAGAAGCCGTTAAGCAAAGAACAACTACAAGGGCTAGAAAAAGCCGACTTGGTAGATTTGGT